>NZ_JBIBGK010000042.1:0-55916 GCF_042956445.1 Streptomyces sp. NPDC008238
GTCGGAAACCCCCTCAAACTCTCCGACTCACCCACCACCATCCACCGCTCACCCCTCCTCGGCGAACACAACCACGACATCTACACCGGCGAACTCGGTCTCCGAGAGGACGAGTTGCCGACGCTCAAGGCACAAGGAGTGATCTGACCATGACCGCGGACCACACGCGCCGCCCGGCCGCCACCGACAACACCCGGCGCTGCGAGCCGCCGCCGTACGGGCGGCGCCCCGAGCACGGCCCGTCGGCGCGACGGACCCCGCCGCCGTACCGGGGCCGCTGTGCCCTCGGGTCCGGCCTGCGTTGATTCACCCCGTCTATCGACCGACGGGAGGAAACGGGGGCGGCGGCGACCGCCGTGGTCCACCCCGAACCGGCCGTTCACGTGGATGATCGGAACACGTGGGGGGCCGCACCAGAAAAGGAGCGCACCGGAGTCATGTCGACGTCAACGTACGGTTCCGCACAGCCCGGCGGCGGCGCCCCGGGCGAGGAGACGGTCATCGACCGCCTGGTGGAGTCCAACCGCAAGTACGCCGCGGGGTTCACCGACCCGGGCATGGGCGCCCGGCCCGTGCTCCAGGTGGCCGTGGTGGCCTGCATGGACGCCCGGATCGACCTGCACGCCGCCCTCGGCCTGGAACTGGGCGACTGTCACACCATCCGCAACGCCGGCGGCGTGGTCACCGACGACACCATCCGGTCGCTGACCATCAGCCAGCGCGCCCTGAAGACCCGCAGCGTGATACTGATCCACCACACCGGCTGCGGTCTGCAGACCCTCACCGAGGACTTCCGGCACGAACTGGAGATGGAGGTCGGCCAGCGCCCCGCGTGGGCGGTGGAGGCCTTCCAGGACGTCGACCAGGACGTCCGGCAGTCGATGCAACGGGTGCGCACCTCCCCGTTCCTGCTCCACACCGACGACGTCCGGGGCTTTGTCTTCGACGTCACGACGGGGCTGCTGCGGGAGATCGACCCGCGGCCCTGAGCCCCCCGGGGCACCGACGCCCCGTCCAGGACCTGCGCGCGGACCGGCGGACGGCAACCTGCCGGGAGACGCGGGACGGCTGCTCCCGGCGGCTGGTCCGCGCGCACGCCGGCGGGGTGGCCGGCGAACGCGTACCCGCGTTCCCGGCCGCCCCGTCCGTCGTCGTGCCCACGTCCGCTGCCTGACGGCAGATCAGCAACCGTTCCCGAGGGGGTCACCTCGTGTCGTACCGCAACGCCTTCTCCCGTGTCCTGAGCGACGTCATCGCACCCCGCGCCGAACGGACCGGCAGGGAGGGCAGGTTCCCGCGCGGCGCGGTGACCGCCCTGGGCGAGGCGGGGCTGCTCGGGCTGACCGTCTCCGCCGGCCTGGGCGGCGGTGGCCGTGGCCCGGCCGAGGCCGCCGACGTCGTCGCGCGGATCGCCGCGAGCTGCCCGGTGACCGCGGCCGTGCTCCAGTCGCACTACGCGGCGGTCGCCGTGATCGAGGCGTGCGGAAGCCCCTGGGTGCGCGGTGAGATAGCCGCCGGACGTCATCTGAGCAGCCTCGCCCTGGCGGACGGGGCGTCCGGCGCGGCCGGTGCCGGGACCGGTGCCGGGACCGCGACCGCGACCCGCTCGGGCGAGGTGGTCGCCCTGCGCGCCCGCAAGCACGAGGTGGTCGCGGCGGGGGAGGCCGACAGCTACGTCTGGTCGTCACTGCCGCTTTCCGCCCCGGACGGGCTGACCCTGTGGCTGGTGCCCGCGCACGCGCCCGACCTCTTCGTCCCCGCCCGGCCGGACGGTACGGGGCCGCACGGCAGCGCCACCTCGACGGTGCTCGCCGACCCCGTCCTCGTCCCCGCCGACGCGATGCTCGGGGAGGACGGCGCGGGGCGCGAGGTCCTTCTGAGCGCGGTGCTGCCGTGGCTGCGCGAACTGCGGGACGCCGTGGGCGCCGCGGCCGTCCACCCGTCGGTGGCGGCCGCGGAATCGGCCCCCTCGGCACCGGCCGGGGCGGCTCAGCTCAGTGCCGTCGCCCCCGCCGCGACCGCCTTGCGATAGTCGCCGGTGCGTTCGGTGTGCTTGCGCATGATCTCGCCGGCGCGTTCGGCGTCGCCCTTGGCGATGGCCCTGATCAGCTGGGCGTGCTCGTTCCAGGCGTCCTTGCCGCGGGGCTTGGCGATGGGGGTGTAGTACCACCGCACCTTCCGGCTCACCTGCGAGATCAGCTCGGCCAGCACGGCGTTGGCGGCGATGGAGGTGATGAAGGAGTGCAGTGCGGTGTTGGCCGTGACCAGGCGTTCCACATCGCCCGCGGCGAGCGCCCCCACCCCGTCCTGCTGCAGCTCCCAGAGGCGTTCGACGTCCTCGGGCTTGGCGTTCTCGGCGGCGAGGCGTGCCGAGTAGGTCTCCAGCACCGAGCGGACGCCGAGCAGTTGGGCGGCCTCCTCCTCGGTGGGGGAGTGGACGAAGGCGCCCTGGGCGGGACGCAGGTCGACCCAGCCGTCGGTCTGCAGGCGCTGGAGGGCCTCGCGCACCGGCTGGCGGGACACCCCGAGGTGCTCCGCGAGTTCGGCCTCCACCAGGTGCTGACCGGGCGTGAGGGACCCGCTGATGATGAGTTCGACGATGGCGTCGTACACGGCCTCGCGCAGTGGGGCGGGGCGGGCGACCCGGCGGGTCGCCGCGGCTGTCAGGGCCTCGCGCATGGTTCCCCCGTTCTGCCACCGAGCCCGCGGGCCGACGGCTCTGGACTCGGGGCCGCCGGGAGGGTCGCGGGCGGCGGGACGATTCAGTATACAGGTTTTGGTATGCAACATGCCTTGTACCGCGGCATGGTGCGCCCGGCTGCCGGTCGGCTGCCGGGAGTCGGGAAGTCCAGGCCGCAGGATTCTGTATGCAGAAGTTTGTATGCGGTATCGTCGCCGTGTACGGCCGGCACCGTCGGGAAGGCGAAGCGGCTCTGTGACGATCCCGCGCTGGAACTCCCTGACCTGACGAAGGCGGAGTGGTCAATGACGATCGGCGGGAGTGACATGACGGTCGAAGAGGTGGTCCGGACGGTTGTTGCTGACCACCGGGATCAGCGCGGTGCGCTGCTGCCGGTACTGCACGCCCTGCAGGCCGAGTTGGGGTGCGTACCGAAAGAGGCGATTCCCGTGCTCGCCGACGAGTTCAACCTCTCCAGGGCGGACGTCCACGGAGTGGTGACCTTCTACCACGACTTCCGCCGCGAGCCGGCGGGACGCACCACGGTGCGCATCTGCCGGGCCGAGGCGTGCCAGTCCCTCGGGTCCGACACGCTGGTGGGCTACGCGCGGGAGGCCGGAATGGCGCTGGGGGAGACGACCCCGGACGGCGCGGTCACCGTCGAGCAGGTCTTCTGCCTCGGCAACTGCGCCCTGGGGCCCGCGGTCGAGGTCGACGGCCGGTTGTACGGACGAGTGGACACGGCCCGGTTGGGCTCCATCCTCAAGGGGACGGTGGCATGACGAAGGACTCTTCCGACTCCGCGGTGACGGTCTACGTACCGCGCGACTCGGCGGCCAGATCGGTCGGCGCGGACGAGGTGGCGGACGCCCTGCGGCGCGCCGCGGCGGAACGGGGGGCGCCCGTCGAGGTGGTGCGCAACGGCTCGCGCGGCATGCTGTGGCTGGAGCCGCTGGTCGAGGTGGTCACCCCGGCCGGCCGCGTCGGCTACGGGCCGGTCGCCCCCGAGGACGTCGAGGGACTGCTGGACGCGGGCCTCCTCGAGGGCGCCGAGCACCCGCTGCGCCTCGGCGTCGTCGACGAACTCCCCTGGCTGGCCCGGCAGACCCGGGTCACCTTCTCCCGCATCGGGGTGACCGACCCCCTCTCGCCCGAGGACTACCTGCGCCACGGCGGCCTGGCCGGCCTGCGCACCGCCCTCGGCATGGCCCCCGCCGACGTCGTCACCGAGGTCACCGACTCCGGACTGCGCGGCCGCGGCGGCGCCGGCTTCCCGGCCGGCGTCAAGTGGAAGACCGTGATGGACTGCGTGGACGAACTCAAGTTCGTCTGCTGCAACGCCGACGAGGGCGACAGCGGCACCTTCGCCGACCGCATGGTCATGGAGGGCGACCCCTTCATGCTCATCGAGGGCATGACGATCGCCGCGCACGCCGTCGGCGCGAGCGAGGGCTACCTCTACATCCGCTCCGAGTACCCGGACGCGGTGGCCACGATGCGCGCGGCCATCGACATCGCGCGCGAGCAGGGCTGGCTCGGCAAGGGCGTCCTCGGCTCCCCGCTCGACTTCGACCTGCACGTCCGGGTCGGCGCCGGAGCGTACATCTGCGGCGAGGAGACCTCCATGCTGGAGAGCCTGGAGGGCAAGCGCGGCACCGTCCGCGCCAAGCCGCCGATCCCCGCGATCGAGGGCCTGTTCGGCAAGCCGACGGTCGTCAACAACGTCCTCACCCTCGCCACCGTGCCGGTCATCCTCGCCGAGGGCGCCAAGGCGTACCAGGAACTCGGCGTCGAACGCTCCCGCGGCACCCAGGTGTTCCAGCTCGGCGGCAACGTCGCGCGCGGCGGCATCGTGGAGACCGCCTTCGGCATCACGCTGCGCGAACTGGTCGAGGAGTACGGCGGCGGCACCTTCTCCGGACGCCCGGTCCGCACCGTGCAGGTCGGCGGGCCGCTCGGCGCCTACCTGCCGACGTCGATGTTCGACCTGCCGATGGAGTACGAGGCGTTCGCCGAGGCGGGCGCCATGCTGGGCCACGGCGGCGTCGTCGTCTTCGACGAGAGCGTCGACATGGCCGCCCAGGCCCGGTTCGCGATGGAGTTCTGCGCCGAGGAGTCCTGCGGCAAGTGCACGCCCTGCCGGGTGGGCTCGGTCCGCGGCGTCGAGGTGATCGACAAGATCGTGGCCGGCCAGCAGCGGGACGAGAACCTGGCCCTGCTCGAGGACCTGTGCGAGCTGATGACCGACGGCTCCCTGTGCGCGATGGGCGGGCTCACCCCGATGCCCGTGCGCAGCGCCATCGCGCACTTCCCCGACGACTTCCTCGCCCGCGACCCCGGCCGGGCGATCCCACGTACGCACGCCCATGGAAGCAGGACGGAGGGCACGGCATGACACTGCTCAAGGAACCCGACTTCGGTACTCCGGAGAGGCCCGGCGCGGCGACGGTCTCGGTGGAAGTGGACGGGATGCCGGTGACCGTGCCCGAGGGCACGTCGGTGATGCGCGCCGCCGCGCAGGCCGGCATCGACATCCCCAAACTCTGCGCCACCGACAGCCTGGAGCCCTTCGGCTCCTGCCGGCTGTGCGTGGTGGAGATCGACGGCCGCCGCGGCACCCCCGCCTCCTGCACCACTCCGGTGGCCGAGGGCATGCAGGTGCGCACCCAGACACCGAAGGTGGAGAAGCTCCGCCAGGGCGTCATGGAGCTCTACATCTCCGACCACCCGCTGGACTGCCTCACCTGCCCGGCCAACGGCGACTGCGAACTGCAGGACATGGCCGGCGTGGTCGGGCTGCGGCAGGTCCGGTACGGCTACGAGGGCGAGAACCATCTCGACGCCCCCAAGGACACCTCCAACCCGTACTTCGACTTCGACGCGTCCAAGTGCATCGCCTGCTCCCGCTGCGTCCGCGCCTGCGGCGAGGTCCAGGGCACCTTCGCGCTGACCATCGAGGGACGCGGCTTCGACTCCAAGGTCTCGGCCGGCGCGGGCGAGAGCTTCATGGACTCCGAGTGCGTCTCCTGCGGGGCCTGCGTGCAGGCCTGCCCGACCTCCACGCTCCAGGAGAAGTCGGTGGTCGAACTCGGCATGCCGACCCGCTCGGTGGTCACCACCTGCGCGTACTGCGGCGTCGGCTGCTCCTTCAAGGCCGAGCTGCGCGGCGACGAGCTGGTGCGGATGGTGCCCTACAAGGACGGCGGCGCCAACGAGGGCCACTCCTGCGTGAAGGGCCGCTTCGCCTTCGGCTACGCCTCGCACCCCGACCGGGTGCTGAGGCCCATGGTGCGCGAGAAGATCACCGACCCGTGGCGCGAGGTCGAGTGGGACGAGGCCATCGGCACCGTCGCGCGCCGGATGCGGGAACTCCAGCAGACCTACGGCTCGGGCGCGATCGGCGCCATCACCTCCTCGCGGTGCACCAACGAAGAGGTGTACGTCGTCCAGAAGATGGTGCGCGCCGCCTTCGGCAACAACAACGTCGACACCTGCGCCCGGGTCTGCCACTCCCCGACGGGATACGGGCTCAAGCAGACCTTCGGCGAGTCGGCCGGCACCCAGGACTTCCGGTCCGTGGCCGAGGCCGACGTCATCATGGTGATTGGGGCCAACCCCACCGACGGGCACCCGGTGTTCGCCTCGCGGATGAAGCGCCGGCTGCGCGAGGGCGCCAAGCTCATCGTCGTCGACCCGCGCCGCATCGACCTGGTGCGCTCCCCGCACATCCAGGCCGAGCACCACCTCCAATTGCGGCCCAGCACCAACGTGGCCGTCGTGAACGCAATGGCGCACGTGGTGGTCACCGAGGGGCTGGCCGACCGGGCCTTCGTGGACGAGCGGTGCGAGGACTTCGACGAGTGGGCCGAGTTCATCGCCCGCCCGGAGAACAGCCCGGAGGCCACCGAGGAGCTCACCGGCGTGCCGGCCGCGGAACTGCGCGCGGCGGCCCGGCTGTACGCGCAGGCCCGGAACGGCGCGATCTACTACGGCCTCGGCGTCACCGAGCACAGCCAGGGCTCCACCATGGTGATGGGCATGGCCAACCTCGCGATGGCCTGCGGCAACATCGGCCGCGACGGCGTCGGGGTCAACCCGCTGCGCGGCCAGAACAACGTGCAGGGCTCCTGCGACATGGGCTCGTTCCCGCACGAGCTGCCCGGCTACCGGCACGTCTCCGACGACGCCGTGCGCACCGTCTTCGAGAACCTCTGGGGCGGCACGATCCTCGCCGAGCCCGGGCTGCGCATCCCGAACATGTTCGACGCCGCCATCGACGGGACGTTCCGCGGCCTGTTCGTGCACGGCGAGGACATCGCCCAGTCCGACCCCAACCTCAAGCACGTCACCGCCGCGCTGGCGGCCATGGAACTGGTCGTCGTGCAGGACCTGTTCCTCAACGAGACGGCGAAGTTCGCGCACGTCTTCCTGCCCGGCGCGTCCTTCCTGGAGAAGGACGGCACCTTCACCAACGCCGAGCGCCGCATCAACCGGGTGCGCGCGGTGATGAAGCCGAAGACCGGCAAGCACGAATGGCAGATCGTCTCCGAGATCGCCACCGCCATGGGCCACCCCATGGCGTACGACCACCCCGGTCAGATCATGGACGAGATCGCCCAGGTCACGCCGACCTTCACCGGTGTCTCCTTCCAGCTGCTGGACAAGCTGGGCAGCGTCCAGTGGCCGTGCAACGAGGAGGCCCCCGAGGGCACGCCCATCATGCACGTGGACGAGTTCGTGCGGGGCAAGGGCCGGTTCGTCGTCACCACGTTCGTGCCGACCGCCGAGCGCAGCACCCGGCGCTTCCCGCTGATCCTGACAACGGGACGCATCCTCAGCCAGTACAACGTCGGTGCGCAGACCCGCCGCACCGGCAACGTCGCCTGGCACCCGGAGGACGTGCTGGAGCTGCATCCCCACGACGCGGAGGTCCGCGGCATCGTGGACGGCGACACCGTGACCCTGGCGAGCCGGGTGGGGGAGACGACGCTGAAGGCCGAGATCTCCGACCGCATGCCGCCCGGGGTCGTCTACACCACGTTCCACCACCCGGTCACCGGGGCCAACGTGGTGACCACGGAGAACTCGGACTGGGCGACGAACTGCCCGGAGTACAAGGTGACCGCCGTCCAGGTGGGGCTCGCCCGCCCGCGGCGGGCCGAGGGCGGGGAAGAGGACCGTGGCCAGGACCGCGACCGGTTGCTGACGGTGGTGGACTGAGATGGCGGACGCAGTGCCGGCGGAGCGCCGGATGGCCAACGACATCGCGGCCAACCTCGTCCACCTGCCGGGCGACCGGGCGGCCGAGGCCGTCGCCGGGCACATCGGCAGGTTCTGGGACCCGCGCATGCGCACCCGGCTGTTCGACTTCGTCGACTCCGGAGCGGACGGCCTTGACCCCCTGGTGGTCGCGGCGGTGAAACTGCTGCGCTGACGACACGGGGTCCCGGCCGGCCCAGGCAGCCGGCCGGGGCCCCGCCTCACCGGGGGCGCCGCACGGAAGGCGTCCCCGGTGCAGCCGACGCGGCCGGACGCCCCGCGCGGCCCGGCGCGCGGCCGCCGCGGCACGCCTGCGCGTACCGTGCCGGGCGCGGCACACGGACGGGTGGGCGCTTCGCGCTGCCCTGTGCGGAGGCCGTGACCGACGGTGGCCGCCGCGGCCCCGGCCGTCGTTCCGGGGCGGCCTGTGCTAGGGTTTGGGCATTGCAGTTGTGGTACCCATATGACCTATGTGCGCCTGACGGAATTCTTCTCCCGCAGGCGCATTATTTGTTCTACCGGCTTCTCCGGATGGGCCCTCTGCCTACAGAAGGAGAATGTCATGGCACAGGGAACCGTGAAGTGGTTCAACGCCGAAAAGGGTTTCGGCTTCATCGAGCAGGACGGCGGCGGCCCCGACGTCTTCGCCCACTACTCGAACATCCAGTCCCAGGGCTTCCGTGAGCTCCTCGAGGGCCAGCGGGTCAGCTTCGACGTCACGCAGGGCCAGAAGGGCCCGCAGGCGGAGAACATCGTCCCCGCCTGACCGCCGGACGCGTACCCGCTCACCGGGGTCCGCACCGTCATGGTGCGGACCCCGGTTTGCGCTGTTCCAGGAAGGCAACAACCGCATGTCCCGCAGGCCCCAGAAATCGAATCGGCGCGTGTCGTCGCCCGGACCGGCCGCATCGGCGCCGAGGGAATTCCGGCTGCCGGAAAGCACGACGCCCGCACTTCCCGCCGTCGAGGACTTCGCGGCTCTCGACATGCCCGCGGGGCTGCTGAAGACCCTCGCCGCGCAGGGTGTGACGACCCCGTTCCCCATCCAGGCCGCGACGCTGCCCAACTCGCTCGCCGGCCGGGACCTGCTGGGGCGCGGCCGCACCGGCTCCGGCAAGACCCTCGCCTTCGGGCTGGCGCTGCTGGCCCGTACGGCAGGACTGCGCGCCGAGCCGAAGGCACCGCTGGCCCTCGTGCTGGTGCCCACGCGTGAACTCGCCCAGCAGGTGACGGACGCGCTGACCCCGTACGCGACGGCGGTGAACCTCCGCATGGCCACCGTGGTCGGCGGGCTGTCCATGACCAAGCAGGCCGCCACGCTCCGGCGCGGCGTCGAGGTGCTCGTGGCCACCCCCGGCCGGCTCAACGACCTGGTGGAACACGGCGACTGCGTGCTCGGCAGCGTCGGCATCACGGTGCTGGACGAGGCCGACCAGATGACCGACATGGGCTTCATGCCGCAGATCACCCGGCTGATCGAGCGCGTGCGGCCCGACGGGCAGCGGATGCTGTTCTCGGCCACCCTGGACGGCAACATCGACCGCCTGGTGCAGCGGTTCCTGACCGACCCCGTGGTGCACTCCGTGGACCCGTCCGCGGGTGCGGTGACCACCATGGAGCACCACGTGCTCCACGTGCTGGACGAGACCGACAAGAAGGCCGTCACCACGCGCATCGCGGCCCGCGACGGCCGGGTGATCCTCTTCCTCGACACCAAGCGGTCCGCCGACCGGCTCGCCAAGCGGCTGCTGGCCGTCGGCGTCCGCGCGGCGGCCCTGCACGGCGGCCGCTCCCAGCCGCAGCGCAACCGCACCCTGGAGCAGTTCAAGAGCGGCCACGTGACGGCACTGGTCGCCACGAACGTCGCGGCCCGCGGCATACACGTCGACGACCTCGACCTGGTCGTCAACGTCGATCCGCCCACCGACCACAAGGACTACCTCCACCGCGGCGGCCGCACGGCACGCGCCGGCGGTTCCGGCCGGGTGGTCACGCTGGTCCTGCCCGAGCAGAAGCGGGACGTCACGCGGCTGATGTCGGACGCCGGCATCCGGCCCCGGACGGCCCGCATCACCTCGGGGGCCGAGGAGCTGAGCACCCTCACGGGCGCGCGTGAGCCGTCCGGCATCGCCGTCACCATCGAGTTGCCCCAGCCGGCGGCCGCACCGAAGGCGTCCCGCGAGGACGGCAGGAGCGGCACCGGGAACGGCGGGCGGCCCGCCCGCCGGCGCCGCAGTGGCGGCGGGACCGGGGCGGCGTCGACGGGTGCCGCGACCGGGACGACCGGCCGGTCCGGGGAGCGCCGGTCCGCGGCCGGGACGGCGGCGGCCGGTGGCGTCCGCCGGGCGGCTTCCCCGCGCGGCGCGTCCGGCGGTGCGGGGGCTTCCGGCGGCCGGGGATCCGAGCGCCGGGGTGCGGCCGGCGCGGCCGGCGGCACCGGTTCCGGTACGGGGGGCCGCGGCTCGGGACGGCGTACGGCGTCCGGCGGCGAGGGCCGCCGGGGTGCCCGCCGCAACCCCGCGGGCTGACCGGACGAGGGACGGACACGGACGGGCGCGGGGCGCGTGCGAGCCCCCGCGCCGGTCCGCCTAACCTGGACCGCATGTCAGCGATCCGTCTCCTGGTCCTGGGCGCCGTCCGCCAGCACGGGCGGGCCCACGGCTACCAGGTGCGCAACGACCTGGAGTACTGGGGCGCGCACGAGTGGTCCAACGCCAAGCCCGGCTCGATCTACCACGCCCTGAAGCAGATGGCGAAGCAGGGATTGCTGCACGCCCACGAGGTCGCCCCGTCGACGGCCGGCGGCCCGCCCCGCACCGAGTACGAGATCACGGACGAGGGGACGAAGGAGTTCCTGCGTCTGCTGCACGAGTCGCTGGTGGCGTACGACCAGAAGATGGACATCCAGTCCGCGGCCATCGGCTTCATCGTCGACCTGCGCCGGGACGAGGCGCTGGAGCTGCTGCGCGAGCGGATCCGCAGGATCGGGGAGTGGCGGTCCGCCGTCACCGAGCACTACGTCCCCGAGGACGGCCCCGCCCAGCTCGGCCACATCGGCGAGATCATGAACCTCTGGGTGCACACGGCCGACTCCGACGCCGCGTGGACCTCGGGGCTCGTCGAGCGGATCGAGGGCGGCGCGTACACCTTCGCCGGGGAGGGCGAGCCGTTCGTGGGCGTGCTCTCGGAGGGCGAGGAGAACCCGTACGCGACGGGCGAGCCGCATCCCGGCGACGCCCGCTGAAGTCATTTGACCGGTGGACTCCGCGAGCGCTACTTTGCGCCAGTAGTCAAGTTTGACTAGCCGACCACAGCAGAGGAGCCGCCGTGACAGGCACAGCGATCGCCGTCGAAGGGGCGTACAAGGGGTACCGCGGCAGACCGGCGCTGGACGGGCTCGACCTGACGGTCGCGCGCGGCACCGTGCACGGGGTGCTCGGCCCGAACGGCGCGGGCAAGACGACGCTGGTCAGGATCCTGTCCACCCTGCTGCGGCCGGACCGCGGCCGCGTCGAGGTGGCCGGGTACGACGTGGTGACCGAGGCCCCGCAGGTGCGGTTCCGCATCGGCCTGCTCGGGCAGCACGCGGCCCTCGACGAGCAGCTCGGTGGCCGCCAGAACCTGGAGATGTTCGCCCGGCTCCACCACCTCGGCGCCCGACGGGCGCGCGAACGCGCCGACGAACTCCTCGCGCGCTTCGGCCTCGCGGACACCGGACGCAAGGCGGTCGGCCGGTACAGCGGCGGCATGCGCCGCCGCCTCGACCTCGCCGCGTCCCTCGTCACCGAGCCCGAGGTGCTCTTCCTCGACGAGCCGACGACCGGGCTCGACCCCCGCGGCCGCGCCGAGGTGTGGGCCTCGGTCCGCTCCCTGGCCGACGGCGGCACGACGGTCCTGCTCACCACCCAGTACCTGGAGGAGGCCGACCAGCTCGCCGACCGCATCTCGGTCGTCGACCACGGCAGGGTGATCGCCGACGGCACGGCGGACGAACTCAAGGCCCGGACGGGCGGGGACCGCATCGACGTGGTCCTGCGCGACGCCGGGCAACTCGCCGCGGCCAGGGCCCTGCTGCCCGCGACGGGGGGCGAGGTGTCCGTGGACGCCGACCGGCGGCTGCTCAGCGCCCCGGTGACGGACCGCATGGCGGCGCTCACCGGGGTCGTCCGCGCCCTGGAGTCGGCCGGCATACAGGCGGAGGACATCGCCCTGCGCCGTCCGACGCTCGACGAGGTGTTCCTGCACCTCACGGGGGAGAACGCGCGGGCGAAGGAGGCCGTGTGAGCGCCGCGTACACCACCCGGGGCCCGGTCCGGAGCGCGTGGGGCGCGTACGTCCTCGCCGACTGCTGGACGATGACCCGGCGCGAACTCGCCCACTGGGCACGGCAGCCGGTCCAGGTGGTGGTCGGCCTCGTCTTCCCGGTGATGCTGCTGCTGATGTTCGGCTACCTCGTGGGCGGCGGCCGCGGGGTGACGGGCGACTACCTCGGCTACCTCGTCCCTGGCATGCTCGCGCTCACCATGGCCTTCGGTCTGGAGGGCACGATGCTCGCCGTCACCCAGGACCTCAACAAGGGCGTGATCGACCGCTTCCGCGCGATGCCGATGACCAACGGCGCCGTCCTGGTGGGCCGTTCGGCTGCGGACATGCTCCAGTCGGCCGCCGGGCTGGCCGTCCTGACCGGCGTCGCGCACGCGCTCGGCTGGCGCACGCACGGCGGTGCCGCCGGCTTCCTCGGCGCCGTCGGCCTCCTGCTGCTGTTCCGCTTCGCGATGCTGTGGATCGGCATCCACCTGGCGCTGGTGGCGGGGAAGCCGGAGTTGGTGGTCGCCGTGCAGATCCTGGTCTGGCCGGTCGGCTTCCTCTCCAACGCCTTCGCGGCCCCCGGCTCCATGCCCGGCTGGCTGGGCACCGCGGTCCAGTGGAACCCGATGTCCCACACCGCGACGGCGGTACGCGAGCTGTTCGGCGGCCCCGGTGGCGAACCCGGTCACGTCTGGGCGGCCGTGGCCTGGCCTTTGGCCCTGCTGGCGGTCTTCCTGCCGCTGGCGGTACGGAAGTTCGGGCGCCTGAGCGCGTAGCGGTTCCGGTCCCGGGGCGGCAGGCCCGCCCCGGGACATCCGGCGCCGGATTTTGCGCTCTCGTGGTCTTCCTTGCCCGCCCTTTACCCGCGCCTCGCGCGTCCGGCGGTGCGGACGCATCAGGTGCCGCAGGCAACCATTCGGCGGTCAGTCGGAGTTACCTCTCCGACCAGGGGCAACGCGCCCAGCAGTGGCTGGAGTCGGCCGTCCGGACGGGCGCGGAGCGGGCCCCACCGGTTGGTAATGCACTGGTCAATCTTCCCGTCATCCCCTGGACACCCCGATTCGACGGTCCATACCGTATGCAATCTCCAGTATGGAGAATCGCGCTGACCAGCTGAATGTTCCTCTCCACACCCCCTGAGCACGGCTGCTTCGCCGTGCCCCGGGGTCGTACCACGTCGTTCCACCGTGTCACCCGCCTGCGCGCTGTCACGTCCGGGTTGCCGCCCTGGACCTCAGTTGCCCGGACGACGTACCACCGGGCCCGGCGATGCCGGGCCGAGCCGCAGGGATGGTCCGCTCCACCCCTCCGCATGAAGAGAAGGGCCCAGGGGGCGCACGCCAGGTTCTTTTCACGCAAGGGAAGGCACCGATGTCAGTAACACCGCACGTGGTTCCCGGGCAGTACCGGGAGGTCAGCGACGCGAACGGCCGCGTCTACCGGGTCGGGGAGACCGACCGCTCCCTGCTGGGGAGGCCCCGGGCCTGGATGGTCTGGCTCCCCTGGATCGCGATGATGGGCGTCAGCGTCTACGAGTACGGCTACAGCTCCGCGGAGGCGGTGCTGGAGCACGCCCACGGATGGACCCTGACCGAGACGTTCTGGATCGCCAGCATCTGGGCGGTCTTCCAGGCGGGCGTCGCGTTCCCCGCGGGACGGCTGCGGGAGACCGGGGTCCTGCCGGCCAGGACGGCCATGCTCGCCGGAGCGGTCTTCTCCGGACTCGGCTTCCTGGCGCTCTCGCACCTGAGCAACCCCTATGTGGTGATCGCCGGTTACTCGGTGCTGGGCGGCACGGGCGCCGGCCTGGTGTACGCGACCTGCATCAACATGGTCGGCAAGTGGTACCCCGACAACAAGGGCGCCCGCACCGGGTTCGTGAACGGCGGTTTCGCCTACGGAACCCTGCCGCTCATCTTCGTCTTCAACTACTGGTTCCACCCGTCCAACTACAAGATGGTCCTCGACCTGATCGCGCTGGGCATGGTGCTGGTCGTCGCCTTCTGCGGCATGTTCTTCCGCGACCCGCCGAAGAGCTGGTGGCCGCACGACGTCGACCCGCTGAACCGGGGCGTCAGCGAGGACGCGAAGCGGGTGGCCAAGCGACTGGCCAAGAACCCGCCCGCCAAGGGGCAGTTCACCCCGATGGAGGCGATCAGGACCGGGCAGCTGCCGCTGATGTGGTTCGCGCTGGTCTGCATCGGCGGCGTGTCGCTGTTCGGCATCAACTTCCAGGTGCCGTTCGCCAAGAGCCTGGGCTTCGGCCCGCTGGTCGCGGCCTCCTCGGCGGGTGTGCTCGCCGTGGTCAACGGCGTCGGCCGGGCCATCGTCGGCTGGCTCTCGGACTACCTGGGCCGGCGTCAGACGCTGGGCCTGGTCCTGGTGGTGGCGGGACTGGCGCAGTTCGGTGTGCTGTGGTCGGGCCAGGCGCACAACGAACCCCTGTTCCTGTTCTTCGCGTTCCTCAACGGTTTCGGCGGCGGGGCGTTCTACCCGCTGTTCGCCGCGCTCACGCCGGACTACTTCGGTGAGAACAACAACGCGCAGAACTACGGGCTGGTCTACAGCGCCAAGCTGGTCGGCGGTGTCGGCGGCGGCGGTGTGGCCGCCGGCGTGGTCGCCGCCTGGGGCTACTCCGGCGCCTACTACCTGGCCGGGGGCATCGCCTTCCTCTCCGCGCTGATCACGGTGTTCCTGCGGCAGCCCGGCGCCCCGCGCCGGAGCGGCGAAGGGAGCCCGGTGGCCGAGGTGGACAGCCGTACCCCCTCTCCCGCCGAGGCCACCACCTGACGGCTGCGGTACCGGGGCTCCGTCAGGAGCCCCCTCCAACGTGCGCGGGCGCAAGGGCCCGGACCGGGGCGGCGGCAGTTCCGGACCGGGTGCCCGCGACACGGAGGCGGGGCCGAGCGGTGGGGTGCGCCCCCTGCTCCGCCCGGCCCCGCCCGCCCCTCCACCAGCCGCTTCTTCCCCGCACGACGTTCCTTCCGCCGACTGTTCCTCCCCCTCGACGACGGCCCGGGTGCCCCCCCTGCCCCCGGGCCGTCCGGCGTTCCCGGGGCCCGGTGGCCGGGGGCCCTCAGGCGCGCCCGGCGTCGACGGCGGCGGCGATCTGCCGGCAGTAGAAGTCGGTGGTGTTCCGGGTGTGGCGGCGCATCAGTTCCTCGGCGCGGTCCGCGTCACCCAGGGCGATGGCCTCGATGATGGTGGCGTGCTCGTTCCATGCGTCCCGGCCGCGGGGCCGGGCGATGGGCATGTAGTACCAGCGCACCCGCCGGTCGACCTGCAGGATCAGTTCGGCGAGGACCCGGTTGCGGGACAGCTCGGTGATGAACCCGTGCAGCGCGGCGTTGGCCTCGACGATGCCGCGGGCGTCGTCCGCCGCCAGGGCGGCGATGCCGGCGTCCTGCAGGTCCCAGAGCCGGGTGACGTCCCCGTCCGTGGCGTGCAGCGCGGCGCCGTACGCGGAGTGGGTCTCCAGCACGGCGCGGACGCTGAGCAGTTGGGTGGCCTCCTCCTGCGTGGGGGAGTGGACGAAGGCGCCCTGGGCGGGGCGCAGGTCGACCCAGCCGTCGGTCTGCAGGCGCTGCAGGGCCTCGCGCACCGGCTGGCGGCTGACGCCGAGGTGGTCGGCGAGTTCGGCCTCGACCAGGTGCTGCCCCGGTCTGAGGGTGCCGTTGACGATCAGGTCGATCAGGGCCTCGTAGACGGCCTGGCGCAGTGGTGCCGGCCGGGTGACCCGGACGACGGCGGCCGCGGTACGTGTCTCGCGCATGAGCCCCCCTGTCGGCTGAGTTCTTTGCACAGTGCCAAGAATACAGATTTTGGTATGCAATTCAGGAGCAGGGTTGAACAAGGCTTTGTCGGAAATTGGCAGTCGGTGTGCGGAGACCGACCGCGCGGGCACCGCCGCAGAGCGGAAGGGGCGGGGGAAGCCGTGCTTCCCCCGCCCCACCGCCGCGGGTGGAGTGCCCGTCAGGCGGGCGCGGGCTGCTGGTCGGTGCGCAGCCCCCGTGCCGCCGCCGAACCGGACTCCGGTGTGCCGAGCGACCGCAGGATGGCGTCCACGCTCTCCTTGGCGTCGCCGAAGAGCATGCGGCTGTTCTCGCGGAAGAACAGCGGGTTCTGGACCCCCGCGTACCCCGAGGACATGGACCGCTTGAAGACGACGACGTTCTCCGCCTCCCACACCCGCAGCACCGGCATGCCGGCGATCGGGCTCGACGGGTCCTCCTCCGCGGCCGGGTTGACGGTGTCGTTGGCCCCGATGACCAGCACCACCGTGGTGTCGCCGAAGTCGTCGTTGATCTCGTCCATCTCGAGCACGACGTCGTACGGCACCCTGGCCTCGGCGAGCAGCACGTTCATGTGCCCCGGCAGCCGGCCGGCCACCGGGTGGACGCCGAAGCGCACCTGCACCCCGCGCCGCCGCAGGGCCTGGGTCAGCTCCGCCACCGGGTGCTGGGCCTGGGCCACCGCCATGCCGTAGCCGGGGGTGATGATCACCGAGGTGGCGTTCTCAAGGAGTTCGGCCGTCTCCTCCGCGGAGGTCTCGCGGTGCTCGCCCTGCTCCTCGTCGCCGCCCGTCGCCGCCTCGACGCCGAAGCCGCCGGCGATCACCGAGAGGAAGGAGCGGTTCATCGCCTTGCACATGATGTACGACAGGTAGGCGCCGGAGGAGCCGACCAGCGCGCCGGTGACGATCAGCAGGTTGTTGTTGAGCAGGAAGCCCGCCGCGGCCGCGGCCCAGCCCGAGTAGCTGTTGAGCATCGACACGACGACCGGCATGTCACCGCCGCCGATCGAGACGACCAGGTGCCAGCCGAGCGCGAGCGCCAGGACGGTGACGGCGATCATCAGACCCAGGTTCGGGGTCACCGTGAACCACACGGTCAGGGCCACGAAGCCGGCCAGCGCCCCCAGGTTGAGGGCGTTCTTCCCGGGCAGCGTCAGCGGACGGGACTTGATGCGCGCCGACAGCTTCAGGAAGGCGACGACGGAACCGGTGAAGGTGACCGCGCCGATGAAGATGCCGATGAACACCTCGGCGTGGTGGATGGCGAGCAGGTCGCCGGCGACCCGGGTCTGCGCCGCGCCGTGCGCCTCCACCTCGTAGTAGCTGTTCCAGCCGACCAGCACGGCGGCGAGGCCCACCAGGCTGTGCAGGACGGCGATGAGTTCGGGCATCTGGGTCATCTCGACCCGGCGCGCCCGCCACAGGCCGACGGCGCCGCCGACGGCCGTGGCCGCCACGATCAGCACGACGGCGTATCCCGGGATGCTCTGCGCCGCGGCGACGACGGTGGCGACCAGCGCCAGCGCCATGCCGCCGATGCCGTACGCCACTCCGGCGCGGGAGGTGCGGTGTTGCGAGAGTCCGGCCAGGCTGAAGATGAACAGCAGCGCGGCGACGATGTCGGCGGCCTGTGCGGCCGTGGTTGCGTTCATCGATCCTCAGCCCTTCGAGAACATGGCGAGCATGCGGCGGGTGACGGCGAATCCGCCGAAGATGTTCACGGTGGTCAACATGATCGCCACGACCGACATCACGGTGACGGCCGGTCCGGCGTGGCCTATCTGCAGCAGTGCTCCGATCACCACGATCCCCGAGATGGCGTTGGTGACCGACATCAGCGGGGTGTGCAGGGCGTGGTGGACCTTTCCGATCACGTAGTAACCGATGACGACGGCCAGCGCGAACACCGTGAAGTTGCCGATGAGCTGAGCCGGGGAGAAGGCGACGAGGACGAACATCGCGATCATGCAGACGCCGACGAGTCCGTAGCGGACGGCCGGCTTCGGGCGTGACTCCTTCGGGGCGGGCGCGGGCGCCGCCGGCGCCGGGGTCTGCCCGGCGGGTGCCGCCGACACCTGGACGGGCGGTGGCGGCCAGGTCTTCTCGCCCTCCCGCACCACCGTGACGGTCCGCTGCACGACGTCGTCGAAGTCGAGCGTCAGCCGCCCGTCCTTGCCCGGTGTCAGCAGTTTGAGCAGGTTGAAGAGGTTGGTCCCGTACAACTGGGAGGCCTGGGCGGGCAGCCGGCCCGCCAGGTCGGTGTAGCCGATGATCGTCACGTCGTTGTCGGTGACGATCGCCTTCCCGCTGACCGTGCCCTCGACATTGCCGCCCTGCGCGGCGGCCATGTCGACGATGACGCTGCCGGGCTTCATCGACGCCACGTCGGCCGCCGTGATCAGCCGGGGGGCCGGGCGGCCGGGGATGAGCGCGGTGGTGATGACGATGTCGACGTCCGCCGCCTGCTCGCTGTAGATCTCGGCGGCACGCCGGTCGTACTCCTCGGAGGTCGCCCGGGCGTAACCGTCGCTGCTCGCCTCCTGGTCCACCTCGACGGCGAGGAACTCCCCGCCCAGGGAACGGACCTGGTCGGCGACCTCGGCCCGCGGGTCGGTGGCCCGGACCACCGCGCCGAGGCTGCCGGCCGCGCCGATCGCGGCGAGGCCCGCCACGCCCGCGCCGGCCACCAGGACCTTGGCCGGGGGCACCTTGCCCGCCGCCGTGACCTGTCCGGTGAAGAAGCGCCCGAAGACATGGGCCGCCTCGATCACCGCCCGGTACCCGGCGATGTTCGCCATCGAGCTGAGCACGTCCATCGACTGGGCCCGGGAGATGCGCGGGACGGCGTCCAGCGCCAGGACGGTGATCGGCCGTGCCGCCAGTTCCTCGACGAGGTCGGGGCTGTGGGCCGGAGCGATCAGCCCGATGAGGGTCGCTCCTTCGCGCAGCTTCTCGATCTCCTCGTGCGAGGGGGCGTTGACCTTGAGGACCACGTCCGCCTGCCAGGCGTCGCCGATCCGCGCGCCCGCGTCCACGTAGGCCTCGTCGGGGAAGCCGGAGGCGGCTCCGGCCTCCGACTCCACGACGACCTCGTAGCCGAGGCCGAGGAGCCGGCGGACGCTGTCCGGTGTGGCCGCCACCCGCGTCTCCCCGGCGGTGGACTCCGTGACGACACCGATCTGCTGAGGGGGTGAATCCGACATCGCTCTCCTTTTCCGTCGCTACCGGCCGACGCCTTCGGCTGCCCGGCCGGGCCGTCGTGCGCAGTGCGTGTTCCCCGGCCTCCTGGTACGGCCGTGCGGGCCCGGGACCGCGTGTGCGGCGAAGCGTTCCCCTGCTGCGTGCTCGATCAACCTGTCCGGGGCCTGTGTGACCCGGTTCATGGCCGGGGGAGACGCCGGAGACCTCCGCCGCGGTGCCGGCCGGGGTGCTGTCCGGTTCCGAGAGCGCGACTTCCCGTGAGGGGACTGTACATCCCCAGAGGGTACTGCATACAGTATTCACTCCCCCTTCGAATGGAGAGGAGTCGCCGTGAAAATCGCAGTCCTCGGAGCCGGTGCGATCGGCGCTTATGTGGGCGCGGCACTGCACCGTGGTGGCGCCGACGTCCACCTGATCGCCCGGGGTGAGCATCTTCAGGCGATACGCGCCCACGGAGTCCGGGTGAACAGCCCGCGCGGTGACTTCGTGGCCAAGCCCCACGCCACGGACGACCCGGAGGAGATAGGCCCCGTCGACTACGTCTTCCTGGGCCTCAAGGCACACTCCTACGCGAGCTCGGGACCGCTGATCTCCCCGCTGCTCGGCGACGACACCGCGGTGGTGGCCGGTCAGAACGGCATCCCCTGGTGGTACTTCCACAAGCTGGCCGGCCCCTACGAGGGGCGGCGGATCGAGGCGGTCGACCCCGGCGGCGCCACCAGCGAGGTCCTGGCGCCGGAGCGCGCCATCGGCTGCGTCGTCTACCCCGCGACGGTCATCGAGTCCCCCGGTGTCATCCGGCACCTGGAGGGCACCCGGTTCTCCATCGGCGAGCCGGGCGGCGGCGTCTCGGACCGGTGCACGCAACTGAGCGAGGCCATGATCGCCGGCGGCCTCAAGTGCCCGGTGGAGCCGAACCTGCGCGACGACATCTGGATCAAGCTGATGGGCAACGTCGCGTTCAACCCGATCAGCGCCCTCACCAGGGCCACCATGGTCGACATCTGCAAGCACCCGCACACCAGGCGGCTGGTCACCCAGCTCATGGAGGAGACCCTCGACATCGCGGCCAGGGTCGGCAGCACCCCCGACATCTCGATCGAGAAGCGGCTTCGGGGCGCCGAGGGGGTGGGACACCACAAGACCTCGATGCTCCAGGACCTCGAGGCCGGCAAGCAGCTCGAACTCGACGCCATCGTCACGGCCGTCGTGGAGATGGCCGACATCTCCGGCGCGGACGCCCCCAACCTGCGGGCCGTCCACGCCGCCACCGAACTGCTGGCGCGCGGCGTCATCGCGGGACAGGAGAACGGCGCCACCGCGCCGGATCCGGCCCCCGCCGCCTGACCCCGGCCTTCCGCGCCGCCCGGCCGTCCCGCCGTCCGTGCCGCCCGACCGTCCCCCCCCGCACCCGATCCCGATCCCGTGTCCCTCCCGTCCCGCACATCCGATCCCGTACACACCCGACCCGCGGAACCCCGGCCCACCGCCGGACGACCGCGGCCGTACCCCCGGAGCCCGGTTCCGTCGCGGCGGCGACGGAACCGGGCCCCGGTCGGGGGCCCGCACCGGTTCGCGGGCACGAACGAGGGCCGCGATCCGGCTCGGTAGGCTTTGCCAGGTCACACCGCAAACAGCTCGTCCGCCGCCGGCCCCCCGGGGACGTCCGCCGCCCCGGGAGCGTCGGGCCGCCGGCACCGACGGCGTTGCGACTCCAGCGGGAAGTGCCGGCAGGGCCGCGGCCCCAGGCAGAGAGGAGTCGTTCATGCTGTTCCGTCAGCTGGAGTACTTCGTGGCGGTCGCCAGGGAGCGGCACTTCGCCCGGGCGGCGGAGTCCTGCTACGTGTCGCAGCCCGCGCTGTCGGCGGCGATAGCCAAGCTCGAACGGGAGCTGAACGTCACGCTGATCAACCGCGGCCACAACTACCAGGGCCTGACCCCCGAGGGCGAGCGGCTGGTGGTGTGGGCCAAGCGGATCCTCGCCGAGCAGGAGGCCTTCAAGGCCGAGGTGGCCGCCGTCCAGTCGGGCATCACCGGCACCCTGCGGCTGGGCACCGAACCCACCGCGTCCACCACCCTGGTCCTCCCCGTCGCCGCCTTCTGCGCGGCCCACCCGCTGGCCAAGGTCCAGGTCCGCTCCCGGCTGTCGACGACCGAACTCCACCGCCAGCTGCTCGCGTTCGAACTGGACGCCGCGATCGCCCACTTCGCCCCGCACGACCGCGAGAACCTGCAGATGATGCCGCTGTACGAGGAGCGGTACATGCTCCTCGCCTCCAGCGACCAGCTGCTGCCGCACACCGACACCATGAAGTGGGCGGACGCGGCCACGATGCCGCTCGCGCTGCTGACCCCCGACATGAGGATCCGCCAGGTCATCGACGACGCCTTCGCCGAGAGCGGGGTCGTGGTGACCCCGCAGGTCGAGACGGACTCGGTGGCCGCCCTCTACGCCAGCGTGGGCGCCGGCGCGTGCGCGAGCATCGTCCCGCACACCTGGCTGCGGGCGATGCCGCCGCTCGGCAGGATGCGGGCCGTGCGCCTGGTCGAGCCGGACGCCAGGGCCAAGGTCTCCGTCGCCATCCACGCGGCCACCCCGGGCTCGGTCGCGGCGCGGGCGTTCATGAACGCCGCGGCCGGCCTGTCGCTGGACGAGTTCTTCGACCAGCCGCTGCCGGCCGAGCACCGCGTCAGATGAGCCGCGTCAGATGAGCCCCGGCCATCCGGGGTCCTGTGCGTAGAGCAGGTCCACCGCCGCCCGGTCCAGCCCTCCTTTCGCCGTGTGCGGGAGCGAGGCGACGACCCGGATCCGGTCGGGGACCTCGAAGGGGGCCAGGCGGCCGCGGCAGTACCGCCGCACCTCCTCGGGCCCGGGCACCTCGGACCCCGGCGCCTCCGCACCGGACAGGACCACGGCCGCGCCGACCCGCTGCCCGTACGTCGCGTCGGGCACGGCGAACACCGCGGCCTCGGCCACCCCCGGGCACCCGGCGAGGACGTCCTCGACGTGCTCGGGCGAGACCTTCTCGCCGCCGCGGATGATGAGGTTCTTCAGGCGCCCGGTCAGGAACAGGTGGCCGTCCTCGTCGAGCGAGCCGAGGTCGCCGGTGCGGAACCAGCCGTCCGCGAAGCCGTGCGCGGTCTCCGCCGGATTGCCGAGGTAGCCGCGGGCCACCGTCGGCCCGTGCACCCACACCTCGCCCTCGCCGCCGGGCGGGCACGGCTTCCCGTCCGGGTCCAGGACCCGCAGCTCGACGCCCACCGGCCGGCCGACCGAACCGTGCTTCAGCGACCCGTGCTGCGGCAGCGGCTCGCTCGTCGCCTGGTGCGCGGACTCGGTCATCCCGTACGCCGACAGCAGGGGCGCGCCCAGGGTGCGTTCCAGCGCCCGCTGGGTGGCCGTGTTGAGGGGCGCGCTGGAACTGCGCAGGAACCTCAGCGGCGGGGTCTGGGGGCCCGGGAGGTCCGTCGCGGCCCGCTCCAGCAGGATCTCGTGGATGGTGGGCACCGCGGTGAACCACGTGGCGCCGGCCGCCCGCATGTCGTCCCAGAAGGTGTGCGCCGAGAACCGTCCGCGCGCCGGCAGCAGCACGCAGCCCCCGCTCGCCAGGGTGGACAGCAGGGCGGCGAACAGCCCGTGCCCGTGGAAGAACGGCATCGCCGCGACGGTCGCGTCGCCCGGACCCAGCTCGTACGTGGCGCACACGCCGCGCACCGAGGCGGCCACCGCGCCGTGCGTCAGCGGGACCATCTTCGCCTCGGTGGTGCCCGCCGTGAACAGCACCAGGGCGTCCTGCGCGACGAGTTCACCGGCCGCGCCCCGCGCGGCGGCCGGTGCGCCCGTACCCGCACCCGGACGTCTGTCCAGCACCGCGGTCGCCGTCCCGGCGGGGGAGAGGTCCACCCGCAGCGTCCAGGCGGGGACGGAGGGCCCCACGGCCGCCGCAGGGGCGCCGCCCGCGACCGGGCCCAGCAGGACGGCCCGCACCCCCAGCGCCTCGAGCCGGGCCGTCATCCGCGGCCCGGGCAGCGCGGGGTCCACGGGGGCGACCACCAGCCCGGCCCGCGCCCCGCCCAGCAACGCCGCGACGAACTCCACGGTGTTGGCGCTGACGAGGCCCACCGGGTCCCCGGGGCGCAGCCCCGCGGCGGTCAGGCGCGCCGCCACCGCGTCGGCCAGCTCGTCCAGGGCCCGGTAGGAGACCTCCGCGCGGTCGGCGCCCGCGATCAGCGCGGGTGCCTGCGGGCGCCCGCGAGCAGGCCAGTCCAGCAGATCGGTCAGGCCCGTCACCGCCGGCGGCCGGTAGCGGTCGGGGTCGCGCACGGATGCTGCGGCCGGAACGGCCATGGCCGCACCTCCTCGCGCCGGGAATGTCTGATGAACCGTCCCCAGCGAGACTGCGCGGGGCGCCGAGCAGCCGTCCAATACGCGCTGCCGAACGGTCGATAGCGGAGGTCTATCAACCCACCTCAACGCCCCTGTGGCGTGCGTCGATAAACGCCGTTTATCGGCTGGTCGCCGATAGGTCTTGGACGCGGCGGAGCGGGCTGCGGATGGTGGGGGAAGCAGCCGCACGCATGACTTGCCCAAGGAGGACCTCGGACCATGACCGCCCCCTCACCACTGGAGACCGCGGCGAACGCCGACGCACCGGCCGAGCTCACCGACGGGTACCACCTGGTCGTCGACGCGCTCAAGATGAACGACGTCGACACCATCTACGGGGTGGTCGGCATCCCGATCACGGACCTCGCACGGCTCGCCCAGGCGCAGGGCATCCGCTACGTGGGCTTCCGCCACGAGAGCAACGCCGGACACGCGGCGGCCGCGGCCGGCTACCTCACCAAGAAGGCCGGCATCTGCCTGACGGTGTCGGCCCCGGGCTTCCTCAACGGACTCGTGGCGCTCGCGAACGCGACGACCAACTGCTTCCCGATGGTGCAGATCTCCGGCTCCAGCGAGCGCCACCTCGTCGACCTCAAGCAGGGCGACTACGAGGAGATGGACCAGCTCGCCGCCGCGCAGCCGTTCTGCAAGGCCGCCTACCGCATCAGCCGCGTCGAGGACATCGGCCGCGGCATCGCCCGCGCCCTGCGCACCGCAGTCTCCGGGCGCCCCGGCGGTGTCTACCTCGACATCCCCGCCGCGGTGCTCGGTTCCATCATGGACGCGGAGGAGGGCGCGAAGACGCTGAGCCGTCTCGTCGACCCGGCGCCGCGCCAACTGCCCGCCCCGGAGGCGGTGGACCGCGCGATCGAGCTGCTGGCCGGCGCGCAGCGGCCGCTGATCGTCCTCGGCAAGGGCGCGGCCTACGCCCAGGCCGACGCGCAGATCCGCGAGTTCGTCGAGTCCACCGGCATCCCCTACGTGCCGATGTCCATGGCGAAGGGCCTGCTGCCCGACGACCACCCGCAGTCTGCGGCCACCGCCCGCTCGCTGGCGCTGAAGAAGGCCGACGTCGTCATGCTGATCGGCGCCCGCCTCAACTGGCTGCTGGGCCACGGCGAGGCGCCGCAGTGGAACCCGGACGCCAAGTTCGTCCAGATCGACATCGAGGCGAAGGAGATGGACAGCAACCAGCCCATCGCCGCCCCGCTCGTCGGGGACATCGAGTCGGTCGTCGAGGCCCTCGTCGAGCGGTCGAAGCCGGGCCGGATCGCCGCGCCCACCGCCTGGCGCGAGGAACTGGGCGCCCGCTCGGCCCAGAACGTCGCCAAGATGGCCGAGCGCCTCAAGGCCGACCCGCACCCGATGCAGTTCATGGGCGCCCTGAAGGCCGTACGCGACGTCATCCACCAGAACCCCGAGATCTACCTCGTCAACGAGGGCGCCAACGCGCTGGACATCGCGCGCAACGTGATCGACATGCACGTACCGCGGCACCGCATCGACAGCGGCACGTGGGGCGTCATGGGCATCGGCATGGGCTACGCGATCGCCGCCGCCGTCGAGAGCGGGGCACCGGTCGTGGCCGTCGAGGGCGACAGCGCCTTCGGCTTCAGCGGGATGGAGATCGAGACGATCTGCCGCTACAAGCTGCCGGTCGTCACGGTCATCATGAACAACGGCGGCGTCTACCGCGGTGACGACGTCAACCCCTACGACGACGCCCCGTCGCCGACCACCCTCATGTCCGCGGCGCGCCACGACGTGATGTTCGAGGCGTTCGGCGGCAAGGGCTACCGCGCGACGACCCCCGCCGAGGTCACCGCCGCCCTCACCGAGGCGCTCGCCTCCGGCGGCCCCGCCCTCATCGACTGCGTGATCGACCCCTCGGCGGGCACCGAGAGCGGCCACATCGCGCACCTCAACCCCAAGGGGATCACCGTCGGCAACATCGTGCCGGCCAAGAAGTGACCGCTTCGCCCGGCGGAGCCCCGTACCCCGAAGCAGCGTTCCCCAGCACCGCACACCCGCGCACCGCGAACAGACAAGAAGGAAGCCACCATGAGTGAAAAGCCGCTCGCCGGGATCAAGGTGATCGACTTCACCGGGGTCCAGGCCGGTCCCGCGTGCACCCAGATGCTCGCCTGGTTCGGCGCCGACGTCATCAAGGTCGAGCGTCCCCAGGGCGGCGACGTCACCCGCAACCAGCTCCGTGACGACCCCGACCTCGACGCGCTGTACTTCACGATGCTCAACAGCAACAAGCGTTCGCTGGCGATCAACACCAAGACCCCCGAGGGCAAGGAGGTCATGGAGAAGCTGATCCGCGAGGCCGACATCCTGGTCGAGAACTTCGCCCCCGGCGCCATGGACCGCATGGGCCTGGGCTGGGACCACATCCACGAGCTCAACCCGCGCCTGATCTTCGGCTCGGTCAAGGGCTTCAACGCCGAGTCGTCCTGGAACGACCTCAAGGTGTACGAGAACGTCGCCCAGGCCGCCGGCGGCGCCGCGTCCACCACCGGCTTCTGGGACGGCCCGCCGACCATCAGCGGCTCCGCCCTCGGCGACAGCAACACCGGCATGCACCTGATGATCGGCCTCCTGACGGCGATCATCCACCGCAACGCGACCGGTGTGGGCCAGAAGGTCTCGGTGTCCATGCAGGACGCCGTGCTCAACCTGACCCGCGTCAAGCTCCGCGACCAGCAGCGCCTGGAGAAGGTCGGCTACCTGGAGGAGTACCCGCAGTACCCGAACGGCGAGTTCGGCGACGCGGTGCCCCGCGGCGGCAACGCCGGCGGCGGCGGCCAGCCGGGCTGG
Organism: Streptomyces sp. NPDC008238; assembly: GCF_042956445.1. Classification (NCBI taxonomy): domain Bacteria; kingdom Bacillati; phylum Actinomycetota; class Actinomycetes; order Kitasatosporales; family Streptomycetaceae; genus Streptomyces; species Streptomyces sp. NPDC008238. Next base: position 26,452 of record NZ_JBIBGK010000042.1, read on the forward strand.
ATCCTGAAGTGCAAGGGCTGGGAGACCGACCCCAACGCCTACATCTACTTCACGATCCAGGAGCAGAACTGGAAGCGCACCGCCGAGGCCATCGGCCACCCCGAGTGGGTCGAGGACCCGGAGTACACCTCCGCCAAGGCGCGTCAGTCGCACATCTTCGAGATCTTCGGCGAGATCGAGAAGTGGCTGGCCGACAAGACCAAGTACGAGGCCGTCGACATCCTGCGCAAGTGGGAGGTGCCCTGCGCGCCCGTCCTCAGCATGAAGGAGCTCGCCGAGGACCCCGACATGCGCCGCAGCGGCACCATCGTCGAGGTCGAGCAGAAGAACCGCGGCACCTACCTGACGGTCGGCAGCCCCATCAAGTTCTCCAACTTCACGCCCGAGATCAAGGGCGCCCCGCTGCTGGGCGAGCACGGCAGCGAGGTCCTGGCGGACCTCGGGTACGACGGCAACGAGATCGCGGCTCTGCGCGAGAAGCAGATCATCGTCTGACCCGGCCGCCGGCCCGGACAGTCCCACGGGTGCTCCGCGCGATCCGTGCGCGCGGGGCGCCCGTGCCGCCGTACCAGCGGGCCCCGCGCCCGCGTACGGCGAAGCCCCCGTGTCGTCCCGGCACGGGGGCTTCTTCGCGTTCGCGTTCTTCGTGACGGCCGGGCGGGCAGGAAGGGCCGGCCGGGGAGGTCAGGCCGGTCAGTCCGTTCTGGCCTCGGCCTTGGCGGCCGCCAGTTGCTGGTACAGCTCCTTCTCGTGGGCGCGCCGTTCGGTGACGTCGCGGATGACCGCGCCGACGTAACCGGGGCGCCCCTCGGCGTCGTTCAGCAGCACCACGCTGAACTCGATCGACAGCTTGCGGCCGCCGGCGCCCACGGCGGGGACGGCCAGCAGGTCGTCGTCCCCGTACTTGGTGGTGCCGCTGGCCATGGACTTGTCGAAGCCGTCCCAGTGCCGGCGCTGGTGCCGCTCGGGGATGATCACGTCCAGGCTGCGGCCCATGACCTCGGCGGCCGGGAAACCGAAGATCCGCTCCGAACCGTGGTTCCAGTAGCGGATGAGTCCCTCGCGGTCGATGACGACCACGCCGTCGGGTGCCTGCGCCGTCATGGCCAGCACTACCTCGGGGTCCAGGTCTTCCATGTCTCCTCCGGCCGTCGGCGGTTGTATACAGGCGGACAGCATACAGTCGTCACATCGGAGGCGGCAGGGTCCGGGTCGGGTGCCGTCCTCGCCCAAGTCGGCCGGAACCAGGTTGCCCGACGGCCAGATTGGCCGGAACTCGTCGGGCTGACTCGTGGTGCGACGGCACTCACCGCGCATGTGGGCGCTCGTTGAGGCGCGGCGGGGGGAGTCCCGCCACGGGGCCTTCCCCCTCCCGACGTTCGCCGCCCGCGCGGTCCGCCGCCGGTGCGGGGCGGCTGCCGGGGCGGAGGCGTCGCCTCCTCGGCCGGCATGCCGCTGACCAGCGAAGGAGTGCGACGAGTGCACTCCGTCGTACGGGCCCCTTGGTGTGCGCCGAGAGGCCCCCGGAGCGTCCGACCGGAGAGCGCCGACCTCTGCGAAGGGCCGCGCCCCAGGCGTATCTGACGCTACGTCAACACTGTACTGAATGGCCCTTGACCAGGCAGGCCGTTGATTTGTGACACCGCTGAGCACCGCTCACCGGATTCCGGACAATGATCTCCGCACTCCGTGACAGCGGATTCCGGCCACTGCGACGATCTGGGCTGTGTTCGGGCCACTTCAGGGGGCGAGGGCGGCTCCGACGCGGCCATCCCCCATCCCCGCATCGCCCCCACTCATGAGGAGTCGCAGGAGTGTCCAGCGCTTTCCGCTCCACCCGAGCCGCGTCGTCCGCGGCCCGTCCGTCAGGGCGCAGACGCGCCGTGGCGACCGCCACCGTCACGATGGCCACGCTCGTCGCGTCCGTTCTGGCGCTCCCCTCGGCGGGCGCGCAGGAGAGCACGCGGGGGACCGCGACGGCCACCGCGTCCGGCGCGCGAAGCGTCGTGCTCAGCCCCGTGCAGCGCGGGCAGTTGCTCAGGGCCGCGGCCGGCACGAGCGCCGGCACGGCCGAGTCGCTGAAGCTGGGTGACGAGGAGAAACTGATACCGAGGGACGTCGTCAAGGACGCCGACGGCACCGTGCACACGCGCTACGAGCGCACCTTCGCCGGTCTGCCCGTCCTCGGCGGCGACCTGGTGGTGCACGAGCGGGCCGGTGCCCGGACGGTCACCAAGGCGTCCGCCGCGCCGCTCACGGTGCCGACGACCGAACCCGCGCTCGCTGCGGCGAAGGCACGGAAGTCGGCCCTGGACATCGCCGGCCGGGAGGAGACCCGCGAGGCCGCGGTCGACGGCGCTCCGCGCCTGGTGGTCTGGGCGGTGACCGGCAAGCCGACCCTGGCCTGGGAGTCCGTCGTCACCGGCGTGCAGAAGGACGGCACCCCCAGCCGCCTGCAGGTGGTCACCGACGCGAAGACCGGCAAGCAGCTCTCGAGCGTGGAGCAGATCCACGCGGGTACGGGCACCGGCCAGCACAACGGCAGCGTGCGGATCGGCACGACCCGCAGCGGCGACGCCTTCGAGCTGGTGGACGGCGAGCGCGGCGGCAACGCGGCGTACGACTACGACACCCGCGAGGTCATGACGGACGCCGACGACGTCTGGGGCGACGGCACACCGGCCGACCGCCAGACGGCCGCCGTGGACGCGGCCTACGGCGCCCAGCAGACCTGGGACTTCTTCCAGTCCCGCTACGGCCGCGCCGGCATCGCGGGCGACGGCGTCGGAGCGCGCTCCTACGTCCACGTCGGCGACGGGTACGTCAACGCGTACTGGGACGACGAGTGCTTCTGCATGAACTACGGCGACGGCGAGGACAACGCCCGCCCGCTGACCGCCCTTGACGTCGCCGGCCACGAGATGACGCACGGCATCACCTCGGCCACCGCGGGCCTGATCTACAGCGGCGAGTCCGGCGGCCTGAACGAGGCGACCAGCGACATCATGGGCACCGCGGTGGAGTTCTTCACCAACAGCCCCAAGGACGTGCCGGACTACCTGATCGCCGAGAAGGTCGACGTCTACGGCACCGGCGTGCCGCTCCGTTATATGGACCAGCCGTCCAAGGACGACGTGGGCTACGGCGCGTCCCAGGACTACTGGACCACCGACACCAAGTACCTCGACCCGCACCAGAGCTCGGGCCCGGCGAACCACTTCTTCTACCTGCTCTCCGAGGGCAGCGGCAAGAAGACGATCAACGGCGTCCGCTACGACAGCCCGACCGCCGACGGCAAGGCCGTCTCCGGCATCGGCCGCGAGTCGGCCACGGACATCTGGTACCGCGCGCTGACCGTCTACATGACCAGCACCACGGACTTCGCCGGCGCGCGCACCGCCACGCTGAAGGCCGCCGCCGACCTCTACGGCATGGGCAGCAGGAAGTACGAGGCGGTCGGCGACGCCTGGGCCGCGGTCAAGGTCGGCTACCGCTTCGTCGACCACATCGCGGTCGACAGCACCAACCCGCGGCGGACGGCGACCGGCCAGCAGGTCACCTGGCAGATCCAGGCGCAGAGTTCCCGCCCGGGCGCCCTCACCTACTCCGCCAAGGGCCTCCCGCGCGGAATGTCGATCAACGCCAGGACCGGCCTGGTCTCCGGGACCCCGGTCAAGGGCGGCGAGTTCCGGCCCGCGATCACCGTCAAGGACGCCGCGGGCAACTGCCGTACGGTCCGCTACCAGTGGACCGTACTGGCCTCCGGCGGCGACGTCTTCGTCAACCCGAGCCGGTACGACATCCCCAACTGGGCGGTGATCGAGAGCCCGCTCACGGTCAGCGGCCGCAAGGGCAACGCCCCCGCCGACCTCAAGGTGACGGTCGACCTCTACGCCGTCCACGTCGGCTTCTACGTGATCGACCTGGTCAGCGAGGACGGCCGGGTGATCCCGGTCAAGGGCTGGTCGCAGGGCCCCGCCGCGATCCCGGAACTGCACGAGACGTTCACCGTCGACGCCTCCGCGATCCCGGCCGACGGCACCTGGAAGCTGCGGGTCAGGGACAACACCCCCGGCAACTTCCACGTGCTCCCCGGCTACCTCGACACCTGGCGCCTGGGCTTCTGAGCCCGTCCCCGCGGGGGTGCGGCCCCACGGCACGGCCTGGCGCCGTGCTGTGGGGCCGCGCTCGTTCGTTCACCCGCCGGGCCTGAGATTGTCCCGGGCCTCACCGGGGTCGACTCGCCTTGTTCTAGGCTCGCAGGGTGAATGCGCGCACCGCCCTGGAGAAATGGCTCGCCGGACTCACCGCCGAGCGCCTGACCGTCCTGCTGGAAGAGCGCGAACTGCCGCGTGCCGCCGGCTACACGCCGCTCGCCACGTTCCGGCAACTCTCGGAGCACCTCCTCACCGACGACTCCGTGGACCGGGCCGTCGCCGCGGGGACGGGAGGCGACGCGCAGCTGCTGGCGTGCGTGGCGGCCCGGGCGCTGGAGACGTACGGGCCGGTGCCCGCGGCCGAGCAGCAGGCGTACGCCTGGCGCCCCGCGCCTCCGCCGGTGGACCCCTACACCCGGCTGGTGCCCGAGGCGGAGGTGCTGGACTGGCTCGAACAGGGCGGCACGCCGCGCGAGTCGATCGTTCGGGCGCTGGAACGGCTGCGGGACCGGGCTCTGCTGCTCCCCGCTCCGCGCGGCCAGTTGGCGCTGCCGTCGATCCTGCACGCGTCGGCGGCCCGCATGGACGGCTACGGCAGGCCGGCCGACCTGCTGTTCACACAGGCCTACAACGCGCCGGAGATCAAACGGATCGCCGCCGCCCTCGGTATCGAGCACCGCACCCGCGCGGACGCGCAGACGGCGATCGGCGCCGTGCTCCAGGACCCCGGCCGGGTAAGGGAACTGGTGGCGACTGCCCCGGCGGCGTCCCACGAGCTGCTCGAGCACATGCTGCAGGGACCGCCGCTGCTGCGCACCCACTGCTTCGTCTCCCGGTCCGGCGGCTACGGCGGGCCGGACCGCAAGTACACCTTCCGGGACGGCGGCAGCGGCGACGAGGGCACCGACTGGCTCGCGGAACACGGCATGGTCGTGCCGGTGGGCACCGATCTGGTGGAACTGCCCTACGAGGTGGGCCACGCACTGCGCGGGGAGCAGCCCGAACCCGCGCCGAGCCTGGACCCGGAACCACTGACGTCCGTCGCGCCGCTGCCCCGCGACTGGGCTGGCCGGGGCGCGGTGGCGGCAGGGGCCGCCGCATGGCGCGCGGAACTGGTGATGCGCGAACTGGCCGCAAATCCGGTCGCGGTGCGCAAGGCGGGCGGCATCGCGGTACGCGACACCAAGAGGCTGGCCAAGGCGGCCGGGACGAGCGAGGAACACACCCGGTTGTGGCTCGACCTGGCGGTGAACGCGGGCCTCGCCGCCCCCCTGGCCGAGGAGGAGAAACCCGCCGCTCGCGGCCGGGGGCGCCGGCGACCCGCCGCTCCGCCGCGGCCGGCGCGGCTGCTGCCCAGCGAGCGCTACGACGCGTGGGCCGCGGCCACCCCAGCCGGGAAGCTGCTGCCGCTGGCAGCGGCCTGGGCCGTCGTCCCCCTGGTGTTCACCTACTGGCCGGACGACGACGAGACCCCGGTCGCCCTGGTCAGCCCCCAGGACCCGTACGCGGTGCCGCTGCGGCACGGCGTGCTGCAGGCGCTGGCCACGGTGCCGGACGGGTACGGGCTGACCGCCGGGGACGACGGACACGGCGAACTCCTCGAAGGAGCCGTCTGGTTCCGGCCGACGCTGATGGCGCCCTACGACGACGAGGACCTGGAAGGGCGGCTCGAGGCCACGCTGGCCGAGGCGGAGCTGCTCGGCCTGGTGGCCCACGGCGCGCTCACCGAGGTCGGCCGGGCGGTCGCCGGTCTCCTGGACGCCGGGGCCGCCCGCCACTACCCGGCCGTTCCCGGCGCGGACGCCGACCCGGCGGCCGAGGGCGCCGACCGGCTGGGGGAGGGACTGGCCGAACGGCCGGTCCTGGCCAAGGCGGTGGCCGCGCTGCGCGAAGCCCTGCGCTCGACGCTGCCCGCGCCCAGCACCACGGCCCGGTTCCAGGCCGACTCCACGGCGACGGTCACCGGCACCCCCGCCCCCGAGCTGGCGGCACTGCTGTCCGCGGTCGGCGACATCGAGTCCGAGGGGCACGCCGTGGTCTGGCGCATCACGCCCGCCTCTCTGCGCCGCGCCTTCGATGCGGGATGGGACGCCGACGGGATCCTCGAGCGCCTGACCGCCGTGGCACACCAGGGAACCGGACTGCCGCAGCCGCTGGCGTACACGGTCAAGGACGTCGCCCGGAGCCACGGACGGCTGCGCGTGGTGCGTTCGGCGTGCTGCATCCGCTCCGAGGACACGGCCCTGGTCGAGGAGGTCGCCCGGGCGCGGGGTCTGGCCGGACTGGGTCTGCGGAAGATCGCGCCGACGGTGCTGATCTCCACGGCGGCGCCGGACGAGACGCTCGCCGCCCTGCGCGCCGCCGGCTACGCCCCGGCCCTGGAGGCGGAGACCGGCACGACCGTGCTGGAACGCGTACCGGAGGAGCGGTCGCGGCCGATGGTGCCCACGCTCGACCAGGCGCATCCGCAGTACGGCGAACCGGTGCGCGGAGTCCCGTCCTCGGCGCGGGAGATGGCGGTGTTGCTGACGGCGGGGCGCTGAGCGATCAGCCCCTGGCCCGGCGCGCGGCGGGCGTCAGCCGCGCACGGAAGGCCGTCGTGCGGGGACGGAGCGCACCGCGGCGAGAACGAGTCCGCCCACGGCGGCGCCGACGGCGTACCAGAGCAGATCCGGCGCGTTGAAGGTGGAACCGAGCACGAGGCGGGCGATGCCGCTGCGCCGGGAGAGCTCGGCCGGGATGTCGCTGAGCTGCAGGAACTCGACGGCGCAACTGAACGCCAGCGCACTCACGGCGGCCGTCAGGGGCGTGACCCGCGGGGCCAGCAGGACGACGAGCGCGAGGACCAGCACGGTGTAAAGCGCGTCGCCGCCGTACTTGGCGACGTTCCCGTCGGCCACCACCCTGAGCGCCAGCCCCGCGCCGACGGTGACCACCGAGGCCGCGGCCGCCGCCAGGCGGATCCGCACTGGGTCGGCGGCGCGTTCACGAGTTCGGGAGAGGAGGAGCACGTGGGCATTGTGCCGGACGTGCGCCGTGCGCAGCGGGCGTGACCGCTGCGCAGGCTCCCCTGGGATTCCCGTTGTCTGTCGGCCGGTCGGTGGTCGAGCGGGTCGTGGTGTTGCCGCGGTGGGTCGCGTCCGGGCGGGTGCCCGTCGGGTGCCGAGGTTCCCGCGCACGCTGCTCATCGGGCGTTCAGCACGGCAGGGACGTTGACCTGGCGGTGGATGGATTCGTACATGCTGTAGCCGCTGTATTCCCTCATCTCGAGGGCTTCGCGGGCCTGTTCGTCGGACAGTCCTTTTTCGTGGGCGTCCCGTCCCAGGCCGGTCAGTTCCTCGAGGTAGGCGATCGAGTGCATGATGTCCGCACGGCGCATGGTGCGGCCGTGGCCCGGCACGATCAGGGTGTCGTCGTCGAGGATGTCGTAGAGGCGCCGGTAGGTGACGAGTGCCTCGTCCGCCCGCCCCTCCAGCAGCCACGGGAAAGCCGGGGGCGGCGCCTGCAGCATGTTCCCGACGAAGACGATGTTGTCCTCGCGCATGCGGACGACCAGGTCGCCGTCGGTCTGGGCGAAGCCGATGTGGTCGATGTCCACGTGCTTGCCACCCAGGTCCACGGAGCACGGCCCGGACACCGCGACGTCCGCCGAGCGGGCCACCACCTCCTCGATGCCGGCGTTCGGGCCGAGCAGTTCGATCATGAAGGCGCGGTCCTGCTCGAAGAGCTCGTCAATCACGCGCTTGGTCGCCTCATGGTGGATGATCACCGTCTGTGACGGGAAGGCGAAGTTCCCGAAGCAGTGATCACCATGGAAACTGGTGTTTACCAGGAATCGAATGGGCAGCGGGGTCACCGTGCGCACCGCGCCGCTGACCTGGGACGCCAGACGGCCGTTGCTCAGCGATTCGACCACCAGTACTCCCGAGTCGCCGACGGCGAACCCGGCGTTGGTGGCGGTGTGGTCGGTGTCGTCGACGTCCGCGGCCATGACCGCGTACACGCCGTCGGCGAGTTCGCGCGTGTGCATGCGGACGTCGCCGAGTTCGAAGGGCCTGTTCTTCTGCTGCATGGTTCTTTTCTCTTCCGGAAGGCGGGTCGGCTCGTCGCTCTCGCTCGGCGTCCGCACGGCTCGAGCCACCCGGACCCTTCCTGACGTGTGCGCGGAGCCCCGTCGAGCTGCGGGCCTGTCCTATTTGTCTCACGGCCCGAAGGCAGGTGCATCCTGCCCCGACGCGGGTCTCCGTCGACGCCGCGGGAAGGGCGTCACGGCCTGCGAGCGTGCCGCGGGTGGGTCGGTCCGGTCAGGTGATGACCTTGTCGAAGACCTCGTTGAGGGCTTCGGTCGAGCTCGGGTGGGTGTAGATCGCGTCGCGGAGCTGCGTGGCCGTGATGTGGTGCCGCATCGCCAGCGCGACGGTGTTGACGATCTCCTGCGCGTCGATGCTGAGCAGGGCGGCCCCGAGGATCAGATCGGTGTCCGGGTCCACGATGAACTTCATGACCCCGCGGGTCTCCTCGACCGTGTAGGCGCGGGGCATGGCCACGATGTCCGCGACCTTCTCCCGCGAGACCTTGATGTCCAGCCCCTGCGCGCGCGCCTGGCTCTCGGTGAGTCCCACCGTGGCGAGCGGTGGTGTGATGAACAGGGTGTGGGGTACGGCCCTGCGGTCGCCCGTGGAGCGCTTGCCCTCGCCCAGGAGCTGGTCCAGCACGATTCTCCCGGGCCTTCCGGGCCCACCTCGGCACGACGCCGGTCGGCGCCGGCCCGCTCCCGGCGCGAGAGTTCGCTGCGCGGGGCGTGACGGGTCCGACGTGATCCTGTGGGCGGCCCGAGGTCCGCGGCCTGAGGTGCGGCGTCCGAGGTCCGAGGTCCGGGGCCGGAGGTCCGTCCCGTGCGCCCGCGCCGCGGTAATTCCCTTGCCTCGCCGCACCCTCCCAGTTATCGTCAAGGTGACATATACAGGAGGTCGCCGCGTGGCTCTCGCGGACTTGTTCGCCCCTCTCCAGCAACCGCTGTTCACCCTGCTGGACACCCCCGTCAGCTGGGTGGAGGTGCTGGGCTCCGGCAGCGGCGCGCTGTGCGTGTGGCTCGTGGCCCGCCGGCACATCGCCAACTGGCCCGTCGGCATCGCCAACAACCTCTTCTTCATCCTGCTGTTCGGCGGTGCCGGACTCTACGCGGACGCCGCCCTGCAGATCGTCTACGTGGTGCTCGCGGTGTACGGATGGTGGTCCTGGGCGGCCGCCGGCCCCGCCGCCGGGCGGCTCGCGATCAGCCGCACCGACCGTCGCACCTGGGCGCTGCTGGCCCCGGCCACGGTCGTCGCCACCGTGCTGCTGACCGTCGCGCTCGACCGGTTCACCGACTCCACGGTGCCCTTCTGGGACGCGCTCACCACCGCGCTGTCGCTGGCCGCCACCTACGGCCAGTGCCGGAAGAAGATCGAGTCCTGGTACCTCTGGATCGCCGCCGACCTCGTCTACATCCCCCTGTACGCCTACAAGGGCCTCCACCTCACCTCGCTCCTCTACGCCGGCTTCCTGCTGCTGTGCCTGGCAGGCCTGCGCGGCTGGCGGGCGGAGGCGGCATCCCGTGGGGACGGCACGGAGACCCGGGTGGAGGTGACGGCGTGAGCGAGTTCGACCACGGGCTCGTGCTCGGCAAGTTCTACCCGCCGCACGCCGGCCACCACCACCTCGTCCGCAGCGCCGCCGCGCGGTGCCGCAGGCTCACCGTGCTGGTCTGTGCCTCCGCCGTGGAGTCCGTCCCGCTCGCCGAACGCGTCGCCTGGATGCGAGAGGTGCACCCGGAGGCGGGCATCGACATCGTTGGCGCGGTGGACGACATACCCGTCGACTACACGGACCCCGCCGTCTGGGACGCCCACATGGCCGTCTTCAAGGCCGCCGTACCGGATCCCGTCGACGCCGTCTTCACCTCCGAGCCGTACGGGGACGAACTCGCCCGCCGCTTCGGCGCGGTGCCGGTCACGGTCGACCTGCACCGCACGGCACACCCGGTCTCCGGCACCGCCGTCCGCGCGGACCCCGTCGCCTGCTGGCACCACCTGGCCGCGCCGGTACGGGCGGGCCTGGCCCGCCGGGTGGTGGTCGTCGGCGCCGAGTCCACCGGCACGACCACCATGGCCCGCGCCCTCGCGGAGCACTACCGGGCGCGCGGAGGCGTCTGGGAGGAGACGCGGTGGGTGCCCGAGTACGGGCGCACCCTCAGCGAGGAGAAGTACGCCCGGCTGCTGGCGACCCGTCCGGACGCCACGTTCGACGAAGTGGAATGGGACTCGGACGAGTTCGAGCTCATCGCCGAACGCCAGGCCGCGGACGAGCACGCCGCCGCACGCACCGGGTCGCCCGTCCTGGTCTGCGACACCGACGCCATGGCCACGACGATCTGGCACGAGCGCTACATGGGCGGCCCCGCCCCACGCGTCGAGGCCGTCGCCGCCCGGGGCCGGCAGCACCTGTGGCTGCTCACCGACGACGCCGGCGTGCCCTTCGAGGACGACGGACTGCGCGACGGCGAGCACCTGCGCTCCTGGATGACGGGCCGCTTCCGCACCGAACTCGAACGCAAAGGGCTGCCGTACGTGGTGCTCACCGGACCGCACGAGCAGCGGCTGAAGACGGCCGTGGCGGCCGTCGACGCCCTGCTCGCCCGCGGCTGGGGATTCACCGCGCCACTGCCGGAACGGGGCGGTTTCACCCTGCCGCGGTGACGCGGTCCCGGGCTCGCGGAAGCGGCGCCGCGCGGCCCTCCGCGACCTTGCCGCGGAGCACCCACACCGAGCGCCCTCATGCCCCTGACCTGGGCCTGTGCACAACCGGACGGCATTGTCAGTGATCGCGGATATGTTCAATGACGTCCCGCCGATCCGGCGCGGAATACCCCCTGCTGCACAGGAGATGGCGCGTTGTCAGATTGGGAGAGGTCGAGCACGGCCCGGGTGACGGCACCCGCGCGGCCGCGCAAGCTCGCCAAGGTTCCGTTCGTCGAACTCGCCGACGGACGCTTGCAGGGCGTGGTGTCCAGCGGCTCGGACATCGAGCGGGTCTACGTCTCGTCGGTCGCCGCCGGCAGCTACGCCTATACCTGCAGCACCAACAACAACCGCCCCTGCGGCGGTGCACGGGGCGGCTTCTGCAACCACATACGGGCCCTGATCGTCGAGGCCGTGCTGCAGTACGGCGCCGAGCGCGTCGCCCGCTACGTCAAGGTGGAGAGCGCGTCCGGCGAGCCGGACGCGCAGAGCGTCACGGCCGCCATGACGAGCGCGCGCCCGTCACCGGGCGACAAGCACGCGGCGGCCCCGGTCTTCAGCCGGTTCCTGCGCCACCTCGCCTACCTGGAACTCGCCCCCACCACGGCCCCCCTGCCCGAGATGCAGTGGTTCCCGCCGACCAGGGCGGTGGCGTGATGCGCATCGACCTGCTCACGGAGGACGTCCCCGGCCTCGACGAGGCCCTGGCGGCCGTCGACGCCTTCGACGCGACGCTCGTCGGCGGACTCCTGCGTCCGCAGCCGGCCCAGGCGGCCGGCCTGACGGAACTCGTCCACGCCGTCGCGGGGACCCCGCTGGCCGCGAGGGTCGCCGAGGCGGCCGAGAAGGCGGCCGCCGGCGCCGCGAGCGAGGACAACCTGGTCGTCCTGGCCGCCGCCCGCACCGCGCTGCTCGGCTCCGTCCACGACGCGCTGACCTCCCGGATCCAGGAGGCCACCGGCCGGACCCGCGGCGACGGTACCGTCCTGGAGCCCGAGGACGCACAGGCCCCGAACGTGCTGGCCGCCGCCCGGTCCTGGCTGTCCGACCTGGCCCGCGCCGGCTGGCAGGGCATCGACCACGACCTGGTGTCGGGCGCGGCGCAGATCGTCTCCGCGATGCTGCCCGAGCCGGGACTGCGCCGCCTGGCCACGCTCCTCGACGGCTTCGCCGCCGAACTCGCCGCCTCCTGCCCCGGCGCCACCATGGAACGGTTCCCGGTACGCCGCTGGGCCGACCTGTGGTCGCGCGGGATGCTGCTGACGCTGCCCGGCGCGATCGGCGCTTCCGGCACCGGGACGGCGACCGGCCGCCTCCTGCCCCTCGGCGTCGACGTGCAGGAGCACGCCACCGCCGTACAGGCCCAGGTCCACGCCGTACTCGAACCCGCGGACGGCGGGGCGGCCCGCCTGGTGCGCGCGAGCGTGTCGGTGCCGAAACCGGACACCGTCGTCGGCGCCGGCCTGTGGCAACTGCTCCGCCCGCACATGTCGCTGCTCGCGGCCGTCAGCGAAGGCCGCTCCATGGACCTCGCCGGCATGCCGGTCACCGCCGAGGGCGATCTGCTCTGGAACGACGCGCACGCCCAGGCGGGCGAGCCCGCCGACGCCTTCGCCACCGCCCGCGTCGCGCTGCCCACCGCCGCCGACCCGGCCGTCGCCCCCCTGGACCGCCACCCGGCGCGCATCGCCGTACCCGTCTTCCTGGAGGGCTACGCCGCCGCCATCGCCGACGACACGGTGACGTTCACCGTCGCCGGTCAGACCCTCGCCGTCGACACCGACCGCGTACCGGCCGCCGGACCGCTCACCCCCGAGGCCGTCACGGCGTCGGGCGCCTGCATCGCGCTGCTCCGCTGGGACGACGGCGCGTACCGGGTCCAGCCGCTGGCCGTCGAGACGACCGCGCGGAAGAAGCCCGTCACCGTCCACGCCGGGGCATGGGCGGGCGGGACGACCGACAAGAACGGCGTCAAGGCCGAGAAGGCCGCCACCGACGCCGTGGACGTCCTGCGGGAGCGCGCGGGAAGGCTGCTGCGCAAATGACCGAGACCACCGAGGGAACCACCGCGCGGACCGACGTCACGGACGGGTCTCCCGTGGCCGACCCCCACGACAACCGCCGCCAGGTCCTGTACTGGCGCCTGCTCGCCCGGCTCTTCGACCACGAGGAGCAGGCCGGCCTGGAATCGGCGAGCCTCGCCGTCGTCGAGGACATCGGCCTGCCGCCAGCCCTGCTGGACCCGCAGACCTCCGTCGACTCCATCGTGCAGCGCCACCCGGAGCTGGCAGCCGAGTTCGACGGCCTGATGGCACCCGAGCCCGATCCCGAGGACGGCGCACGCGACCGTGCCGCCGAAGTCCGCCGCGCCGCGCTCGTCTCGAAGGTGTTGCTCAACGTCTTCGCCTCCGGCTCCGGCACCGTCACCGCCGGGCAGCTGGCACGCTGGCAGGCCGACGCGGGCTGGCTGGAACGCGCGCTCGGCTGCCGGCCCGGCGAGCTGCGCGGCGGCCGCGCCGGGGGACGCATGGCAGGACCCGGCGTCAGCCCCACCGGCACCGGCGGCGGGGGCAACACCCCCGACCTCAGCCGCCTGATCCCGGCGATCGGCCCCGAACTCGGCGCGATCGAGGCAGACCTCGTCAAGCGCATGCACCTGCGCGAGGTGCTGGCCGACCCCAAGCTCGCCGCGCAGCTCACCCCGAGCATGTCGCTGATCGAGCAACTGCTGCGGGACAAGAACAACCTCTCGGGCGTCGCCCTCGCCAACGCCAAGTCCCTGATCCGCCGCTTCGTCGACGAGGTCGCCGAAGTGCTGCGCACCCAGGTCGAGAAGGCCACGGTCGGCGCGATCGACCGCTCGATCCCGCCCAAGCGGGTGTTCCGCAACCTCGACCTCGACCGCACCATCTGGAAGAACCTCACCAACTGGAGCCCGGAGGAGCAGCGGCTCTACGTCAACCGCCTCTACTACCGGCACACCGCGCGCAAGACGACGCCCCAGCGGCTGATCGTCGTCGTCGACCAGTCCGGCTCGATGGTCGACTCCATGGTGAACTGCACCATCCTCGCCTCGATCTTCGCGGGCCTGCCGAAGGTGGACGTCCACCTCATCGCCTACGACACGCAGGCACTCGACCTCACGCCCTGGGTCCACGACCCCTTCGAGACCCTGCTGCGCACCAAGCTCGGCGGCGGCACCGACGGCACGGTCGCCATGGCGCTCGCGCAGCCGAAGGTCGCCGAGCCCCGCAACACCGTCGTGGTGTGGATCTCCGACTTCTACGAATGGCGGACCGAGCCGCTGTTCGAGAGCATGGCCGCCCTCCACCGCTCGGGCGTCAAGTTCATCCCCGTCGGCTCGGTGACGAGCTCCGGCCGCGGCAGCGTCAACCCGTGGTTCCGCGAGCGCTTCAAGGACCTCGGCACGCCGGTGATCTCCGGCCACATACGCAAGCTCGTCAACGAGCTCAAGACGTTCCTCGCCTGAGCGCCCCCAGGCAGTCAAAGGCACCGCAAGGCAACCCAGGTAACCCGAACAACCCCACCACGCCCGAAAGGCCCCTCATGTCCGACCTGTTGCGCGCCCCCGCCGAGACCAAGTACGCCGAGGAACTCGACTGGCTGGAGTCGGTCGACGACAACCCCAAGCCGTTCTCCTGGCGGCTGTCGCCCAAGATGGTCCGGCTGTTCGTCCTGGGCTCCGAGCCCTCCGACGGCCTGGACCGCGAGATCGCGCAGAAGTGGTTCGGCGACCGCAGCTTCGTCGAGCGCTCCATCGTCACCCTCGCCTCCGACCGCGGCCTGCTCCTCATCGGCGACCCCGGCACCGGCAAGAGCTGGCTCGCCGAGCTGCTGTCCGCCGCGATCTCCCGCAACTCCACCCTCGTCGTCCAGGGCACGGCCGGCACCACCGAGGACCACATCAAGTACTCCTGGAACGTGTCCATGGTCATCGCCAAGGGCCAGTCGCGGGAGTCGATGATCCCCTCGCCGATCATGACCGCCATGGAGACCGGTGCCATCGGCCGCTTCGAGGAGCTCACCCGCTCCACCAGCGACGTCCAGGACGCCCTGATCTCCATCCTCTCCGAGAAGTACATCTCCGTCCCCGAACTCGACGGCGACAGCGACAACATCGTCTTCGCCAAGCCCGGCTTCTCGATCATCGCCACCGCCAACAGCCGCGACCGCGGGGTCAACGACCTCTCCTCCGCGCTCAAGCGCCGCTTCAACTTCGTCCGCATCCCCGTCGTGACGAACAAGAAGAGCGAGGCGGAGATCGTCCGCTTCCGCACCGAGGAGCTGCTGCGCCGCCACCAGATAGAGCTGGACGTGCCGCCGACCCTCCTCGACGTGCTGCTGCAGAGCTTCGCCGACCTGCGCGCCTCGGCCGCCGCGGCCGGCAGCGACGACGAGAAGCTGGAGTCCGCCCTGTCCACCGCGGAGCAGATCGGCGTCCTGGAGGACTCCATACTGCACAGCAACTTCTTCGGCGAGCGCGCCCTGACCGCCCGTACCCTGGCCTCCTCCCTCGTCGGCTCGCTGGCCCGGCGCGAGCCGGAGGATCTGGCGATCCTCAACAAGTACCTGCACGGCGTCGTCGAGCCGCGCAGCAAGGACGAGGGCGGCGCCTGGCCGGAGTTCCTGGAGGGCGGCCGCGACGCGATCGCCACACTGTCTTGACTTCCTTCCCCCTAACGGAGGGGGACTCCAGCGGTCGCCCGCTGGGTTTCCTGCTTCACCGACGACCGCCCCGTCCGGGAGGACTCCCGTTGAGGTCTTACACCGCCTCCACAGGCAGACACCGCCAGCCCGGCGGCCAAGATGTTGCGCGCCGCATTCACGTCGCGGTCGTGCACGGTGCCGCAGTCGCACGTCCACTCGCGGACGTTCAGCGGCAGCTTCTCGCGGACCGTGCCGCAGTTCCCGCACAGCTTGCTGGACGGGAACCAGCGGTCGACCACCACGAGTTCACGCCCGTACCAGGCGCACTTGTACTCCAGCATCGTGCGGAGGTTCGTCCAGGCCACATCGGAGATGGCACGCGCGAGCTTGCCGTTCTTCAGCAGGTTACGAACGGTGAGGTCCTCGATCACGACCGTTTGGTTCTCACGGACGAGACGAGTCGAGAGCTTGTGGAGGAAGTCCCGGCGGCGGTCGGCGATGCGGGCGTGCACCCTGGCGACCTTACGGCGGGCCTTCTCCCGGTTCGAGCTGCCCTTGGCCTTGCGGGACAGCTCCCGCTGCGCGTGAGCAAGCCGGGCACGGTCGCGTCGCTCGTGCCGAGGGTTGGTGATCTTCTCGCCGGTGGACAAGGTCACGAGGGACGTGATTCCGGCGTCCAAGCCGACCACCGCGTCCGTGGCGGGGGCCGGGACGATGGCTTCCTCGACGAGGATCGAAATGAACCAGCGGCCCGCGCTGTCACGGGACACGGTCACCGTCGTGGGCTCCGCACCCGTCGGGAGGGGCCGCGACCAGCGGATGTCCAAAGGCTGGGCCATCTTGGCCAGTGTCAGCTTCCCGCCACGCCACTTGAATGCGCTGCGGGTGTATTCGGCCGACGCACGGGACCTTTTCCGGCTCTTGAAGCGCGGGTACCTGGCCTGCTTGGCGAAGAAGTTCCCGAACGCCGTCTGAAGGTGGCGCAGCGCCTGCTGCAAAGGAACGGAGGACACCTCCGCCAGGAAGGCCAGGTCCTCGGTCTTCTTCCACTCGGTCAGTGCGGCGGACGACTGTACGTAGGAGATGCGGCGCTGCTCGCCGTACCAGGCGCGGGTTCGTTCCTCGAGCGCCTTGTTGTACACGAGGCGGACGCAGCCGAACGTACGGGACAGCTCGGCTGCCTGCTCGCCCGTTGGGTAGAAGCGGTACTTGAAAGCCCGCTTGACCTGCTGCGTCATGCCTCACATCCTAGCAACTTCCGTGTAAGGCACGGGAATTGTCTGGCAGCTGGCAGGCGTCAAGTCGTCCTGACGGTGATTCGACCATCCCCTCCCTGCCTCGCAGCAGTCCATTTCCTCCCTGGCCTGGAGGCCGGGGTACCCACGAAGGAAGGCCGATGAGCGGTACCCAAAAGGAGACCTTCGAGGCGCTGCGCACCCAGCTCCGCGAAGCGGCCACGACGTTCGCCGACGGCCCCGACGCCCTGGAGGGAATCCTCCTCGGCATGGTCGACGACGTCGACCGCGCGGTGCGCGAGCCGCTGGAGGTCTTCCCGGTCTGCCACCACTCGCCGGCCTCGGCTGTCGCCATGGCGCGCCGCCTGCGCGAGAAGCAGCCGAAGGTCGTGTACCTGGAGCTGTGCGAGGACATGACGCCGCTGCTCACCGAGCTGCGCAACTGCCGGCTCCCGGTCGCGGTCCAGGCGTACGCGAGCGAGGTCGACGGCTTCCCCGCCGACTGGGCCCCGCTGTCGGTGGTCGCCCCGATCACCGAGGCCTCGGCGGAGTACCAGGCGATCGCCTACGCGCTGGACACCCCGGGCGTGGAACTCGTCCTGGTCGACCGCTCCTCCGACCACGTTTTCCAGTGGGACGCCCGCGCCGAGCGGCCGGACACAACGGAGGACCCGGAGGCGCCGCCCGCCGAGGAGGAGGCCGCGCTGCACGGCGACGCGGTCGGTGTGGAGATCGGCGACCTGCGGCCGCGCTTCGCCGAGCTGGAGGAGCACCTGCTGCGGCACGGCCGCGTGCGGCACTGGTCGGAGTGGTGGCACCAGTACGTCGAGCTGCCGCTCGGCGACGCCGACCACGACACGTACCGCCAGGTCATGTTCCTCATCGGCAGCCTCTTCCGGCGCCTCGCCCCGGGCGACCCGCACCGGGTGCGCGTGGACGAGGACCGCGAGCGCCACATGTGGACCCGGATGCGCGAGCACCTGGCGGCCACCGGCACCGACCCGGCGGACTGCGTCTACGTCTGCGGCGCCTTCCACGCCGCCAGCCGCGTCGCGGAGTTCGGCGTGGACGGCACCGACACCTTCGAGATCAGCCCGCGCAGCGGCACCAAGTGGCTGCACGGCCTGATCCCGTCCAGCCACGCGGCGATCGAGGCGCAGTTCGGCCTGGCGGCGGGCTCGGTGTCGATCGCGGCGACGCAGTGGGCGAAGAACCTCAAGCGCACACGCGTCAAGCCGTACCGTCTGGCCGGCCAAGCGGGCGCGAAGAAGACGACTCCCGCCAAGACCCCGCCCCCCGCACCACAGGCACCGGCGGCCGACCAGCTGACCGGCTTCCTCCAGCGCCCACCCGTACTGGACCACCTGGACGAGGCCGAACTGCTCGGCTGGTCGGTGGACATCGTGCGCGCCGCCCGCCGCAACGGCTACCTCGCCTCGACCGCCGACGCCATCGCCGTGTTCGAGACGTCGATCCTGCTGGCGGGGATGCGGGACCGGGCCAGGCCCACGCCGTACGACTTCCAGGACGCGGCCGTCACGTGCATCGAGAAGGAAGCGGCACCCGGCCGGCGCGACGTGCGCCGGCTCGTGGAGATCATGATGGGCGGCGACCGGATCGGCCAGGTCGGGTACGACGCCCTGCCGCCCCTCGCGCGCGACGTGTACGACCGGCTCGAACCCCTGAACCTCAAGCTGCAGCAGCGCGGAGTACAGCGCGCCCTGCTCGACATCGCCGGACGACCGGAACTCGGCCCCTGCTCCGACGTGCTGTGGATGCTGCGCCGGCTGATGCCCGAAGGAACGGCCCGGCCGATCATGGGCGAGCGGAAGCTCGGCGAGCGCCCGATCCAGGAGTCCTGGGACCTGGCCCTCGGCACGCACCAGCGCGCGCTGATCGAGCTCGGCTACGAGGGCGTCAGCATCGAGCAGGTCCTCGAACAGCGCCTGCGCCGCCGCGCCTACGACCCCAAGGCCACCGCGGCTACCGTCCTGGAAGCCGTCGAGGACGCGACGCTGTACCTGAACAGCCGCCGCCTCGCCGACGAACTCGGCACGCGGGCCCTGGAGGTGCTGTCGGCCGAACGCACGGTGGACGGCGCCCCGGAGGTGCTGCGCCGGGTACGCCGGCTCCTCGCCTACTACCGCACGAGCGAGCCGACGCTGCCGTCGTGGATCGAGTCCTTCACCAAGACCGGCTACGCGCACTACTGCACCCTGCTGCCGACGGCGTTCACCGACGAGGACGCCACGGTCCGCCAGGTGGCGGCGATGCTGGGCTTCCTGTTCAGCATGGAGACCCTGGCGCTGTCGCTGGGCTGCGACCGCACGCAACTGGAACTGGCGGTGGCGCAGTCCCACCCGCAGGACCCGTCGAAGACGGCACTGCTGTGGGCGGCCCAGGTCCACCTGGGCACCCAGACCCGCGCGGAGCTTCGGACGCGGTGCGACGAGCTCCTGGCCAACCCGATGGTGGTCCCGGCCTACCCGCGCTACCTGAGCGGCCTGCTGCACGCCCTGGAACCGGTCCCGGGCCTGGCGGACATCGTGGTGGAAGCCGTCTCCAAGGCCTTCGGCCGCCTGCCGGACCAGGTCCTTCTCCCCTGGCTCCCCACCCTGATCACAAGCCTCCGCGCGAGCGGCACGGAACTGGCTCCCCTCCTGATCCGCGAGGCCGGCCGCATGTTCCCGGCCCGCCTCCCGGCCCTCGACGCATGGATCCCCCCGTGGAAGGTCGAACCGACGCAGCCGGTCCTGGCGCCCCGCAAGCAATCCGTCCGCGGCGCCGCCCTCCTCACCGCCCACCCGGCAACGACCGACGCACTCGCCCGCATCCTGGGCTGCGACGACCCCTGGACCAGGGTGGACCCGGAGCCGACGGGCGCTGTCCTGCTCGACCGCTACCCGGCCACGTCAGCCGCCTTGGAGGCGCTTCTGGCCAGGGCGTGACTTCGGGCGGGGATACCGGCCATCGGACGGGAGTAGTTCCCGTCGCCGGACGACGCCGACCTGCTCCGGCAGGCTGTTGTGGCGGGTCTCCCTTGCGCGGGAACTCACCCGCCGTTCGGCGAGCGGTGCGGGTGAGGACGTGGGCTTTCAGCCAGGACCGCGCACTCGGGCCCGAGGGAGGTGCGCATGTGTGGCGATCACAGGCTCCACCCGCCGGAACCGGTTCGGTCCGCCTGCTGCTCCCTGTACTCCGGCGTGGCGGGCCCGACTGGGCCGCGCCGGAAGCCGACCAGGACCGACTCCGCCGCCTGGCGCGCTTCCCCAGAAGCGCGCCAGGCGGGGTGGCGGTCCCGCTGCCGACTCCCGCTCAGGCGGCGGGCGGGACCTGGGCCGGTGGCTCGGGTCGCCCGCAGGGCGTAGCAGGAGACGAGGACCATGGCGGCCGTGGCGGGCAGCGCGACCAGTGCTCCGGCGAGACCACTGCTGATCACGAAGCCGGCGAGAGTGCCGATGAAGAAGATCACCGGGATCCAGCGCGGCACGGCGCGGCCGCGCCACAGGGCGACGGCGATCAGCGCGGCGGTAGCAGGAAGCGACCGGCGGGAGCGACGCTCCTGCGTGAGGCGATGGCGACGCGGAGGATGCCCGGTACGTGAACGCCCCCGGCTCGCGCGTCCCCGGCCGCCGCGAGCCGGCGCAGCGGGCGAGGCCGCTGCGCCGGCTCGTGCACAGGAGCCTGTGTCCATGGTTGCGATTCGGTACAGGCGCGCCACGGGGGCGGGAAGCGGTGACCGCTTCCCGCCCCGAACCGCCGCGCGCTCAGTAGGAGAACTGGCGGATCTGGCCGTCGTAGGCCCCGTACGTCCAGCCCGTGCGGGTCGCCGGGTCCAGCTGGACGGAGTTCATCACACCGCCGTGGACCAGGGGACCGCCGTGCCCCGTGATCTGGAAACCGGACAGCGTCCGCACCACCTCCCCGGTCGTCACGTCGATGACGAGCATCTGACCGGTGGCGTTGTTGTCGGCGACGACGGCCGTGCCGGAGCCGGCGTAGCTCGTGCCCTCCGGCGCTGTGAACGCCGCCACCGCGAGCCCGTTCGCGCCGTCCACCGCCATCCCCGTGGCCGGGCCGCGCCGTACCGTCACCGGGTCATCCGTCTCGCCGGTCGCCACGTCGAGCGAGCCGAGGACGCTGGTCGGGACGATCTTGGTGCTGATCGCGGTGGCCGACAGGTTGTAGAGCGTGCCCGCGCCGTCGGAGCCGAAGCCGTTGCTGCAACCGGACATGGTCCCCACGGGGCTGACGCTGCGGGTCTGCAAGTCCACGCGCGGGATCTGCACGCCGCCCAGGCAGAGGGCGATGGGGGCGCCCTTCGCCAGGTAGACGTCCCCGGTGGAGGTGTCGATGTCCAGGAGGCTGTACGAGCCCTTGGCGACGTTCGGCAGGTCGGCAGGGATGGGGTCCTCGGTGGTGCCGTTCGCGAGGTCGACGGGCAGCACCAGGTCGGTGTTGTCGGAGACCGCCCGGAGCAGCAGCGCGCCGCGGGAGCGGGCGGCGTCGACGCGTCCGACGACGAACCGGTAGTCGGCCGCCGCGAGCGTGGTCCGCCCGACGAGGCTGCCGGTGGCGGTGTTCCAGGTCTCCACCTGCACATCGCCGCCGGGCTCCGCCTGGTGCACCGCAAGGGCGCGGTGCGTGGCGGGGGCCACGCCGAGGACCTCGTACTCCGATCCGTCGCCGCTGTCCGAGGCGATGACCGGGCCGTAGACGCCGGTCCTGGTGGAGTAGTGGCGGATCTCGGTGGCACCGGAGACGGTCCGCAGTGCGGCGACCGAGTCGTCGCCCGCGGCTGCGAAGGACAGCACCGTGCTTCCGGCCGGGGCGACGCCGTCGTCGACCTCGAGGGTCGAGACGGGAGACGCCTGGCCGATGACCCGGTGCTTGCTGTCGAGGGCCATGACGCGCACGCCGTAGACAGTGGAGGAGGACAGGCCCAGCCGCAGGGCGTCGAGGTCGATGCTGCCCATGGTGGCGGGCAGGACACGGTGGGCTGTGGAGGGCGCGTCGACGCCGTTGTCGTCGAGGGCGGTGCCGTTGGCGTTGGTGAAGGTGTTCAGCGAGTTGTGGAGCGTCGGGGCGGGCGCCGCGAACTCCACCTGCGCGTACTTCGCCCCCGGCACGTCGCGCACGTCGTACCGGACGGCGAAGCCGGCCTTGGCACGGGTGACCTGGGTGCTGTGCGCGGGGATGCCGTCCTGCCCGGTGACCAGTGGTGCCTGCGGGCGCTGCTCGGCGGTTCCGCCGTCGACGCGAACCGGCGCGAACTCCCCGTAGGTGGTCAGGCTGGGGTTGCCCCCGAAGCCGGACTGGGCGATGCCGATGCCGTAGAGGCCACCCCCGGCGCCGAACGCGTCGGCGGGGATGGTGACCGTGCCGGAAGTGGCCGTCAGGGCCTGGTGCCACGCGGCGCTGAACAGGGGCGCGAGGGCGGGGTTCCAGTGGCCGACGGTGGACACGACGAGCTGCGGGTCGTTGAGCTTGGCGACGCCGGACAGGTCGTAGGTGACGGTGACCGCGTGGCCTGCCTTCACCACCGCGGGGCCCTTGGGCGCGGTGCTCTCCACGTAACGGCCGTCGCTGGGGCCGACGGTGAGGGTGCGGCGTACGGTGGCCTGGGTCCGGCCGTCGGTCAGGACGCGGTAGGTGGCGGTGATCGTGCGGTCGGAGTCGGAGACCACGGGGAGTCCGGTGGCGTTCAGCAGTTCCGTCGGCGTCACGCGGATCGCCGGGGTGGCGGAGTGCCAGGTTCGCGCGCCCACGGTGAGCGTGTACGTGGGGCTGGCGCCCTTGGGCAGGCCGGTGACGTCACCGGCGAAGGTGACCGGGCCCACCAGGCCCATGCCGTTGCCGCCGGAGGCCATGTCGCCGAGGTCGATGCGGCCCGGGTCGGTCGTCTCCAGGAACTGCCCGCCCAGGCCGGCGTTGGTGACCCTGTGGGCGACCGACAGCCGTACGGCCGCGGTGGCGCCGGCGCGGTGCCCGAGGACGTCCTCGACGGCGGCGGTGACGTCGATCTGCCGGCCGACGTTGAGCTCGCGGTCGATCTGCGCCGGGGTGGCGACCTCACGGCCGGTCCGCTGCAGGACGTCCCGTACCTGTGCGGGCGTCAGGTGGTGTCCGGCGAGCCCGGCGGCCTGGAGCACGACGGCGGCGGCCGCCGCGATCTCGGGTGCGGACGCGGACGTGCCGCCGTTGAGGACGGGGGTGACGGACTGCGCGTCGCCCTGCTCGGTGTGGGTGAAGGCGACGATGTTGTCGCTGGGCGCCGAGAGGTCGATGCGGGTGCCGAAGCCGGAGGAGAAGGTGCCGAAGCCGCTGATGCGGGTCTCGGCGGTGGTGGCGGGTCCGGTCCGGGAGGCGAGGGTGTCGTCCAGGGTGGTGCCGCCGGCGGCTATCGCGCCGCTGTCGGGGACGTGTGACGGGGTGGTGGAGTAGGCCACGTCGTTGATGTCGGTGGCCGACTTGTCGTTCTTCGCGGTGTCGGTGGGCGTGCTGCCGCCGTCGGGGCCGACGGCGGCCGGGGTGTAGAGGCGGGTTCCGTCGTTGGAGGAGATCACCACCACGACGTGGTCCTTCTGGACGATCGAGGCGACGACGGACCGGATGTACGGGTCGTCCTCGAGGTAGCGCCCCGGGAAGCCCTGGGCGTCGGTGCCGAAGCCGAGGCTGGCGGTGATGACGTCCGGCTTGGGGGACTGGTGGGCGGCGGCCAGGAGCGCGGTCGCGATCTGGTCCATCGTCGGCTGCTGCGGGACGACGAGGCGGTAGTCGGCGCCGGGGGCGACACCGAGCAGGTCGGTGTAGTCGCTGCCGGTCCGGTCGGGGCGCTGCCGGTCGTGGGCGAGGGGCGCCATGACGCTGAAGTCGAGGAGGACTTCGCCGAGGCCGGGATCCTGGTCCTTGGTGGACGCCGAGCCGCTGAGGCTGCCGTCGGGGGCGGCGACGTAGGCGGGGATCAGCGGCATCGAGGGGAGATCGAGGTAGCGCTGACCGTCCTGGAGGACGGTGGTCGGGCCGTGGCCCTGCACGTACGGGTCACCGGCGTCGGCCATCGCCTGGTCGGTCAAATCGCCGATGGAAACGTTGGTGATGGTCCGCCCGGCGCCGGGCTGCTGCCCGTAGCGGCCCTGGAGGATGTCGAAGGCGCCCACTGCGTCGACGCCGCCGGCGTTGAGGAACGCCTGGGCGGAGTCGGTGAGGGCGAAGTTGGTGGGGACGGGGGAGGCACCGGGCGGCGCTGACGCTGGTGTGTGCTTCGCGGACACCCTTGCGGCCGCGGGGATTTGCCGGCCCCCGGTGTTCATGGTGTTCACGTAGCGGTTGGGTTCCGCGTTCGCGATCCCCGGCGTGCCCTGGAGGGTGCGGGCGACGGCGGCGGAGTCGCGGTTCCCGGTCCGTACGACGTAGGTGCGCGACAGGTCGGCGGCGTCGTCGCCCAGGCGCGTGCGGGCCGATGTGGTCATCGACTCGGTGGCCGCGGCCGACAGAGAGGGGAAGAGCGGCTGGAGCGCGGTGGCCCCGACCGCGTTCAGCTTCTTGTTCACGGCGGCGCTGCTGGTGCCGGGCGCGTGGGCCTGGGCCCTGTTGCCCGGCAGCTCGCGGCCGGTCACGGCGGTCTGCGGGGAGAAGGTCACCAGCACCTGGCCCGGGACTACGCCGGCGCGCTGGGCGGGCAGCGCCTTCTGCGGTGACGCGTCGCCCAGTGGCGTACGGCCTGCGAGGGACGGGGCGGAGCCTTCGCTCGCGGAAACGGGAGCGGCAGAGGCCGGGAGCGCGGCGGTGAGGGCCAGGAACACGACGGACGTGACGGACACGGCACCGAGCCGTCGTCTGCCGTGCGGATGGGCACGCGACATGGGACACCTTTTCAGCGGGGCGAGGGTGTGCGGGGCGACACACCGTGGCGCGCTGACGCCCACCTCAACGCAGGGCAGCGCGCTCGTTGCTGGAAGATGTCAAGTGCGGCGGACCAGACGCAAGGTGGGAAAGGTGGCCTACCTCCGCCAGGTGGCCGGTTGGTGCCACGGAGGTGTGGGAGAAGGCATGGAATTTACCGTACTGGGGTTCACGGCGGACGCAGAGCGCGTGTACACGGCGCTGGTGGGGATGCCGCGGTGCACGGCGGCGGAGGTCGCCGAGGCGTGCGGCCTGGCCGCGCCCGCGGCGGGGAAGCTGCTGTCAGGCCTGGTCAGGGATGGCCTGGCGGTGCGCAGCGCCGGGCGGCCGCCGAGGTTCTCGGCCGCGGCCCCCGATGTCGCGGTCGGCGCGCTGATCAACGAACGGGAGCAGCAGCTCGGCGAGGCGCGGGCGCTGGTGCAGCGGCTGATCGAGACGCACCGGGAGGCGGCCAGGATCAGCCACCCGGACATGGCCGCCGAACTGCTGACGGACCGCGACGACATCAGCAAGGCCGTGCACCGGCTGACGACCGGAGCGCGCCGCGAGGTGTGCGCCTTCGACCGCCCTCCGTACGTCGACCGGCCCGGCAGCAACCTCGATGGCCAGCTGGAGCGGCAGCGGACAGGGGTGACCCACCGGGTGATCTACGACCGCGAGGCGGTGGCGTGGCCCGGCAGGCTCCAGGGCGACATCATGCCGAGCATGCGAGCGGGGGAGCAGGCCCGGATGCGGCCGGAGCTGCCGTTGAAGCTGGTGATCAGCGACGGCCGTGCCGCGATCATCCCGTTCAGCCTGGCGCCGGGCGGCCAGTCCGCGGCGTATCTGATCCACCCGTCGCCGATGCTGGTGGCGCTGCAGTCGCTCTTCGAGGCGCAGTGGGAGCGGGCGATCCCGCTGGGGGAGGCGGCGCCCACGACTTCGGCGGCACCGGGACAGTCTGGGCAGCCGGATGCCGAGACCCTGGCCCTGATCAGCCTGCTGGCTTCGGGGCTCACGGACGCGGCCATCGCCCGCACCCAGGGCTGGAGCGCCCGGACCACGCAGCGGCGCATCCACCGCCTGATGACCGAACTCGGCGCGTCCACCCGCTTCCAGACGGGGCTGGCGGCGGCCCGGCGGGGGTGGCTGTGAGCCGCGGGCGAAACTCCCTTGCCCCTCCCGCACGCCCGGCGTTACCGTCAGTGTGACGTTTAGGGGGTCGCCGCGTGGTTCTCGCGGACATGGTCACCCGGCTCCAGCAGCCCCTGTTCACCCTGCTCGACACCCCCGTCAGCTGGGTGTAGGTGCTGGGCTTCGGCAGCGGAGCGCTCTGCGTATGGCTCGTGGCCCGCCGGCACATCGCCAACTGGCCGATCGGCATCGCGAACAACCTCTTCTTCATCCTGCTCTTCGCTGGCGCCGGACTGTACGCGGACGCCGCCCTCCAGGTCGTCTACGTGGCGCTGGCGGTGTACGGCTGGTGGGCTTGGGTCGCCGGGGCGTCAGGGAACCTCACCATCAGCCGCACGGACGCCCGTACATGGCGGATCCTGGCTGCCGGACGGTGGCCGCCACCGGGCTCCTGACCGTGCTGCTCGACCAGGCCACCGACTCGACGGTGCCGTTCTGGGACGCGCTGACGACGGCGCTGTCGCTGGCCGCGACGTACGGCCAGTGCCGGAAGAAGATCGAGTCCTGGTACCTGTGGATGGCCGCCGACGTCGTCTACATCCCGCTGTACGCCTACAAGGGCCTCTACCTGACGTCGCTGCTATACGCGGGCTTCCTGCTGCTGTGCGCGGTGGGACTGCGGGCCTGGCTGGGCGAGGCCGGGGCGGTCCGGAAGGAGGCCCTGGCATGGGCGAGTTCGACCACGGGCTGGTGCTGGGCAAGTTCTATCCGCCGCACGCGGGCCACCACCTGGTGTGCAGCGCGGCCGCGCGATGCCGCAGGCTGACGGTGCTGGTGTGCGCCTCCGCGGTGGAGTCGATCCCGCTCGCGGACCGGGTGGCGTGGATGCGCGAGGTGCACCCCGAGGCGGGCATCGAGGTCGTGGGCGCGGTCGACGACATACCCGTCGATGTCACCGACCCCGCGGTGTGGGACGCTCACATGGCCATCTTCCGCGCCGCCGTCCCGGACCCCGTGGACGCGGTCTTCACGTCCGAACCGTACGGGGAGGAACTCGGCCGCCGCTTCGGCGCGACGCCGGTGACGGTGGACATCGCCCGCGCGACCCACCCGGTCTCTGGCACGGCCGTCCGTAGGGACCCGGTGGGCTGCTGGCGTTTTTGGCCGCCCCGGTGCGGGCGGATCGCGGAACGCCAGTTCGCGGACGAGAACGCGGCAGCACGCGCCGGCTCCCCGGTCCTGTTCTGCGACACGGACCCCCTGGCCACGACGATCTGGCACGAACGCTATATGGGCACCCGCAACCCCCAGGTCGAATCCATCGCGGCCCGCGCCCGCCACGACCTGTGGCTCCTCACGGACGACACGGGCGTCCCCTTCGAGGACGACGGCCTCCGCGACGGCGAACACGTCCGCACATGGATGACGGACCGCTTCCGCGAGGAACTGACCCGCAGGGCCCTCCCGCATGTCCTCCTGACGGGCCCGCACGAAGAACGCCTGCGCACGGCAGTAACAGCCGTCGACACGCTCCTCACGACCGGCTGGCACTTCGCCGCCCCACTCCCGGAGCGCGGGGGGCTCGCCCCGCACTGATCCGGACGACCGTGACGGAGGCGAGCGCCTTGTTAGAAAGTGCCGGTGACCAGAGACCTGATGTTCGAAGGCGACGTTTCTGGAGCGGCCGCACTTACGGGGCGTCGGACTGGAGGTCGTCGTCCCAGGTGGCTGCCAGTGCGGCCGGCAGCGGCAGCCCATATTTGTCGCACAGGAATCGGGTCTGGCAGTAACGTCGTGCGTCAGCGGCCACGTTTCCGAGGACCGCGGCGTTCATGCCGGCACCGATGATGACACCCACGAACGGCACGACCTTGGCAACGTTTTGAACGGGCACTCTGGAGCCGGCCGGGCCCATCTGCTGCAGCAACTTTTCAAGAGCGGCCAGGAGGCGGTGGTCCTGGCGGAGCTTTTGTGACCACCGCACGCGTCCCTTGACGGCTTCCGCCGCCCGTGCCGCGTCACGCAACGGCTTGGCTTTGGCCGCCTGTGCCATGAAGGACCGCTGAACCAGGCGTTGGATGAATCTCTGCTCATCGGGGTCCTTGGCGTCGTAGCCGTAGGAGTACGCGACGCGTGCCGCGATCGACGTGCTCAGAACCTGGATGACGAGGATGTCCGCTGTCATCGCGACGGGGATGCCGGCGACGGGGACCATGGCCAGCAGACCCATCGCGCCGCCTTCGAGTCCACCGGCTGTCCGCCACTTGAGGGTGTTCAAGGTCAACAGCCGGTCGCAAGCCTTGAGGTCCTGCTTCCGCAGTTCCGTGAAACCGTCGAGTTCGAGGCCCTGCTTGCGGGCGAGCTCCACGACCTTCTTCGGGTCGTTGAGCTCCAGGGACCAGTCGTTGACCAGCTCGAGAAGAGATGCCGCTGCTCCGAGCACGGGTCGCATGGCCTTGTCGGCGACCGCGTCGCCTGCCCGGCGAATTGGTTCCGTGACCGCCTCAGGCACAGCGTCCGCAACGCGCCTCACAGCGCTTCCCGCGACCTCGCCGGTGCGACCGAGCGCGGTGCTCGCCCAGTTGGGCAAACCACGGCGATTGCTGCGCCGTTGCCAGTGCTCGTTGAGGGTGTCCCATACCTGTGCCTCGTAGGCACTCATGGGGGTTGTGCCGTCGACGATCGAGTCGGGGTAAGTGCTCATTGATGTTCTCCGTTCGAGTGGTGAGGCGCTTTTGCCCCATTGCGCGGAAGCACGTCCGAAGTCGACTTGGCCGTCCTTCTGCGGGGCGAACCAGACACCGTGCCGCTGACAGACCTGGCGGGGCGTGCGCCGCTTCGGATCGGTCACTCCCTGAGATCGTCGAGTCGGCTTGCTCGGCGTCTCGAAGTGGGAGGAGCCAGCCGCCGAATGCAGACGTGTCGTCAACAGCTCCTACCTAGAGGGCGAGTTGGAAGCTGGACCTTGTGCAGCTCACCTCGGGAGCGACCGGCCCCGCCCGCTGACGTTCAGCGCCGAGCCGACGAAACCATCCCCGCCGACCTGATCCCATAGGTCAGCGTGTCGGAGTTGGCAGACGTTCCTCCGAGGCCCGGTTCCTCATCGGTAGTCGGATGGGGATTTGCCGAGTCGCCAAACGCTGGGCTTGTGGCTGCGCATCGATTCCCCGGCTGCCGCATCTGCGCGGGCTTCCTGATCGGCGCGCTTTTCCTCGACCTGCCGGCGGATACGTTGCTGAACGGCATCGTTCGGTCGCATGTAGAAGCAGCCCAGATGGTAGAAGCAACCTGCATCGCACTTGAGGGGCTCACCGATCGGGAACGCCTTGTCGCACTTGGCACACCTGGTTGCAGTCTTTGCGGGCCGCGCCATTGCGGACTTGCGCTCGGGAACCCCGGTCGGCTGGGGCGGTGTTTCGCGCGCCCGCCATCTGCCTCGTCTACTCACTGCTCCCCCACATCGCAGAGTGAATCCATCCCCGGCAGCATCATCGCCAGCGGGCTGACAAACCGCTAGACGAGTAGTTCCGATGTGGTCAGTGGTCGAAGGCGATCAGTGACCTGGTGGTGGGTGCGTTGGTGTGGTGGTTGTGCCAGATGGCTGCTGC
>NZ_JBIBGK010000043.1:0-48009 GCF_042956445.1 Streptomyces sp. NPDC008238
CCCTGCGAATGCCCGATCACCGCCGCCGGACGCACCCCCGCGACCTTCCACACCTCCGCCAGCGACACCATCACCGCGAACAGCGCAGGCTGGACCACGTCCACACGCTCCAGCGACGGAGCACCCTCCACACCACGCAGCACATCGATCAGCGACCAGCCGGTCAACGGCTCCAGCGCCTGAGCGCACTCCTCGACCCGGGCCGCGAACACCGGCGAGGAATCCAGCAGTTCCACGGCCATACCGACCCACTGCGAACCCTGCCCCGGGAACACGAAAACCGTCTTGCCACCGACGACACGCCCGGACACCACACCCGCCGCCGGCACACCCTGCGCCACCGCCGACAACCCCGCCACGTGATCACCCAGCACCACCGCACGGTGCTCCAACGCCGCCCGCGACGACGCCAACGACCACCCCACATCAGCCACCGAAGCCGCCGAACCAGCCCCACCCGCAAGCCAGTCCGACATCCTCTCGGCCTGCCCCCGCAACGCCGCCGCGCTCTTGCCCGACAGCACCCACGGCACCACCGCAGGACCACCGGAGGGCGAGGCGCCTTCGTCCTCGGCCTCGGGCTCCGGCGCCTGCTCAACGATCACGTGCGCGTTCGTCCCACTGAACCCGAACGACGACACACCCGCCCGCCGCGCACGCCCCGACTCCGGCCACACCACCGCGTCCGACGCCAACGACACCGCACCCGAAGCCCAATCCACATGCGGCGACGGCTCATCCACGTGCAACGACTTCGGCACCACACCGTGCCGCATCGCCAGCACCATCTTCATCACGCCCGCCACACCGGCCGCGGCCTGCGTGTGACCGATGTTCGACTTCACGGAACCCAGGAGCAAGGGCCGCTCCGCGGGCCGGTCCTGGCCGTAGGTGGCCAGCAGCGCCTGGGCCTCGATCGGGTCGCCCAGCGCCGTGCCCGTGCCGTGCGCCTCCACCACGTCCACGTCGCCCGCCGAAAGGCGCGCGTTGGCGAGGGCCGCGCGGATCACCCGCTGCTGCGAGGGACCGTTCGGCGCCGTCAGGCCGTTGCTCGCGCCGTCCTGGTTGATGGCCGAACCCCGCACCACCGCGAGCACCGGGCGGCCGTTGCGCCGCGCGTCCGACAGCCGCTCCAGCAGGAGGAGACCCACGCCCTCCGCCGGGCCGAAGCCGTCGGCGTCGGACGAGAACGCCTTGCAGCGTCCGTCCGGCGCTAGGCCGCGCTGACGGGAGAACTCGATGAACAGGCCCGGCGTCGACATCACGTGGACGCCGCCGGCCAGCGCCAGCGAGCACTCCCCCGCCCGCAGCGCCTGCACCGCCAGGTGCAGCGCCACCAGCGAGGCCGAGCAGGCGGTGTCAACGGTGACCGCCGGCCCTTCGAGGCCGAGGGTGTACGAGATGCGGCCGGACATCACGCTGGCGGCGTTTCCGGTGCCCAGGTGACCGGCGTAGTCCTCGGCCGCCTCCAGCAGCGGGGTCAGGTAGTCGGATCCGTTGACCCCGACGTACACGCCGGCCTGGCTGCCGCGCAGGGTGCCCGGGTCGATGCCCGCCCGCTCGAACGCCTCCCACGACGTCTCCAGCAGCAGCCGCTGCTGCGGGTCCATGGCCAGCGCCTCACGCGGCGAGATCCCGAAGAACCCGGCGTCGAAGGAGGGGGCGTCGGCGAGGAAACCGCCCTCGCGGGTGATCGACGTGCCGGGTTCGTCGGGGTCGTCGGAGAAGAGTCCGTCGAGTTCCCAGCCCCGGTCCGCGGGGAACGCGGTGAGCGCGTCGCCGCCGGCGGCGAGCAGGTCCCACAGGTCCTCGGGGGAACGTACACCGCCCGGGAAGCGGCAGCTCATCGCCGTGACGGCGATCGGCTCGTGAGCCTGGCTCTCGATGTCCCGCAGGCGTCCATACGCCTCGTCGAGATCGGTCGTGACCTTCTTGAGGTACTCGCGGAGCTTCGCTTCGTTCGCCACTGGCGCTTCACCTATTCGCGTGGTCGAGACCGTGGAGTCTTCTCGCACGTGCTCGGGATCTCGGGATGTCTCGGTTCGGGGGTCGAGGGTTCGGGGGTCGTCGCGGACGCACCGCCAGAGGGCGGCGGTGCGTCCGCGACGTGTCGGGTCAGGCCTTGCCGAACTTCTTGTCGATGAGCGCGAACAGCTCGTCGTCGCTGGCCTCTTCGATCTCGTCGGCCCCGGACTCGCCGGCCGTCCCGCGGGCCTCGTTCCACTGCGCCAGCAGTGCTTGCAGACGCACCGCCACGCGCGCGTGCGCGGCGTCGTCCGCCGCCGCCTCGGACAGTTCCTCCGGGGTCAGCGAGGAGAAGGTGCTCTCCAGCCGGCCGATCTCCTCGAGCACCGACAGCCCGCGCTCGGCCGGCTCCGGGGCCATCTCCGCCAGGAGGTGTCCGGCGAGGGCCGCCGGGTTGGGGTAGTCGTAGACCAGGGTGGCCGGCAGTCGCAGGCCGCTGGCGGCACTCAGCCGGTTGCGCAGCTCCACCGCCGTGAGCGAGTCGAAGCCGAGCTCCTTGAACGCCTGCCCGTCACCGACGAGATCGGCCGACCGGTACCCGAGGACGGCGGCCACCTGGGTACGCACCAGGTCCAGGACGGTCCGCTCCCGCTCCGCCGCCGGGAGCCCGGTGAGGCGCTCGGTCAGCGTGAGCTCGTCCGCACCACCGTCCACGGCCGTGGCCGCCGCGCTCCCCGTACCCTGTACCGTCCTGCGCGCGGGGGTGCGCACCAGGCCCCGGAACATCGGCAGGAGCGCGCCGTCCGCGGCTCTCGCCCGTAGCGTCGGCAGGTCGATGCCGACCGGTACGAGCACGGGCGCGCCCGCCGTGAGGGCCGCGTCGAAGAGCGCCAGGCCCTCCTCCGCAGACAGCGGCACGATGCCGCCGCGGGCGACCCTGCGCCGCTCCGCCTCGGTGAGCCGGCCCGCCATGCCGCGTTCCTCGGCCCACATGCCCCAGGCCAGGGACAGCGCGGGCAGACCGCTGCGGCCGCGGTGCCGGGCGAGGGCGTCGAGGAAGACGTTCGCCGCGGCGTAGTTGGCCTGCCCGGCGCCGCCGAGCGTGCCCGCGGCGGCCGAGAAGAGGACGAACGCCGACAGGTCGAGGTCCCGGGTCAGCTCGTGCAGGTGGAGGGCGGCCTCGGCCTTGGGTCGCAGCACCCGGTCCATCCGCTCCGGGGTGAGCAGGTCCACGATCCCGTCGTCCAGGACGCCCGCGGTGTGCACGACCGCCGTCAGCGGATGCTCGGCGGGTACGCCCGCCAGGACCGCGGCGAGCGCGTCACGGTCGGCCACGTCGCACGCCGCCCACGTCACCTCCGCGCCCGACGCCGTCAGCCGTGCGGTGAGCTCGGCGGCGTGGTCCGCCGCCGCGCCGCGCCGGCTCACCAGCAGCAGCCGCCGTGCCCCGTGCGCCTCCACGACATGCCGGGCGACGAGCCCGGCCAGGCCGCCGCCGGCGCCGGTGATCAGGACGGTGCCGTCGGGGTCGAAGGGGCGAACGGCGCTGTCTGTGCCCGTCGCCTCGGTCCAGGCCAGGCGGGAGGCGAACACCGCTCCCCCGCGTACGGCGAGTTCGGGCTCCGTGGACGCGAGGGCGGCCGACAGCGCCCGGCACGAGGCGTCGGTCCCGTCGACGTCGACAAGCACGAAGCGGTCCGGGTTCTCCGTCTGCGCCGTACGCACCAGGCCCCACACCGGCGCCTGCGCCAGATCCACGGCCTCGTCGGCGTCCGCCGCCACCGCGCCCCGGGTCACGACGACGAGCCGCGCCCCGGCGAACCTGCCGTTGCCCAGCCAGTCCTGTACCAGTTCCAGCGCCCGGTGCGCTGTCTCGCGCACCTCGCCCGTGAGGCGTGCGACGCCGTCGGCCGTGTCGATGCCGGTCTGCGCGCCGGTCGTCCCGGTCAGCGGCACGAGCACCGTGCCGGGCATCGTCCCGCCCGCCGCGACGGCCGCGTCGAGCGCCGCGAGGTCGGCGTACGTCTCCGTACCGACGCCGGCCTGCTCCAGCACGCCGGCGAAGTCCCCGACCACCGCGTAGGGGACGGCGCCCGCGGTCGGCGAACCGGTCGTCGGCACCGGGGTCCAGTCGAGCCGGAACAGCGACTCGCGGACACCCACCGGGGCCTGCGTGAACCGGGCGGGGTCGGGCCGCTCCGTCACCAGCGCGTCGACCGTGGCGATGGGCGCGCCGTTCAGGTCGGCCACGACGACCGAGACGGTGTCCTCACCGGCCGGTGCGACGTGCAGCCGCAGGGCGTCGGCGCCGACGGCGTGCAGGTGCACGCCGCGCCACGCCACGGACGTCCGCCCCGTGCCGGCGGGGCCGGCCGCCAGCGCCTGCGAGACGGCGTCGAGCAGCGCCGGGTGCAGCGCGTACCGCCCGGCCGACGCCTGCTGCTCCTGCGGCAGCCTGGCCTCGGCGAAGACCTCCCCGCCCCGCACCCAGGCCCGGGTCAGGGACCGGAAGGCGGGACCGTGGTAGAGCTCGGCGCCCGACAGCCGCTCACGGACGTCGTCCAAGGAGACCTGCTCCGCACCGGCGGGCGGCCACTGCGCCGCCCCTTCCTGGTCCGTGGTGACGGTCGTCGGCAGGTCCGTGACACCGGAGAGGAGACCGTCGGCGTGCCGGGTCCACGCCCCGTCCGCGCCTGCGCCCGTCCCGGTCGCCGCGTCGATCCGGCTGTGCACCTGCACGGGACGCCGCCCCCGTTCGTCCGCGCCGCCCACGGTGACGCGCAGCTGCACGGCGCCCTTGTCGGGGAGGACCAGCGGCGCTTCCAGCGTCAGCTCCTCCACTCCGGCGCACCCGGCCTCGTCGCCGGCGCGCAGGGCCAGCTCGACGAAGGCCGCGCCGGGGAGGACGACCGTGTCGGCCACCACGTGGTCGGCGAGCCAGGGGTGCGTCCGGGTGGACAGCCGCCCGGTGAGGACGAAGCCGTCCGAGCCGGGCAGCTCGACCGCGGCCCCGAGCAGCGGGTGTCCGGCCGCGCCGATGCCGACCGATGCCACGTCCTCGTACTCGGGCAGGTACTCCGCCCAGTAGCGCTCGCGCTGGAACGCGTAAGTGGGCAGGTCGACGCGCCGGGCGCCGGTCCCGGCGAAGAACCGGGCCCAGTCGACGGTGACGCCCCGGGTGTGGGCGTGGGCGAGGGCGGTCACGGCCGTCTCGGCCTCGGGTTGGCCCTTGCGCAGGACGGGGAGGAAGGTCGCAGCCTCTCCGGTCACGCAGTCCTGGGCCATGGCGGAGAGAACTCCGTCGGGGCCGAGTTCGAGGTACGTGGTGACGCCCGCGGCCTCCAGGGCGCGGACGCCGTCCAGGAAGCGCACGGCCTCACGGACGTGCCGCACCCAGAAGTCGGGAGAGGTCACCTCGTCGGTCACCAGGGCGCCGGTGAGGTTGGAGACCAGCGGGATGCGCGGGGCCCGGTAGGACAGACCCTCGGCGACCTTCCGGAAGTCCGCGAGCATGGCGTCCATGTGCGGGGAGTGGAAGGCATGGCTGACGGTCAGGCGCTTCGACTTGCGGTCCCCGAACGACGCCGCAATGCCGACCGCGGCGTCCTCATCTCCCGCGATGACCACCGACCGCGGCCCGTTGACGGCGGCGATGCTCACCCGGTCGTTGAGCAGCGGCAGGACCTCGTCCTCGGCCGCTTCGAGGGCGATCATCACACCGCTGCCCGGCAGTGCCTGCATCAACCGGCCACGCGCCGCGACCAGCGCGCACGCGTCGTCCAGGGACAGCACCCCGGCCACATGCGCGGCGGCGATCTCACCGATGGAGTGGCCGGACAGGTAGTCCGGTCGCACACCCCACGACTCGACCAGGCGGAACAGCGCCACCTCGACCGCGAACAGCGCCGGCTGGGTGAACTCCGTGCGGTTGAGGACATCGGCGTCGTCCCCGAACAGCACGTCCTTGAGCGGCACTTCGAGATGCCGGTCCAGGTGCGCACACACCGCGTCCAGTGACTCGGCGAACGCGGGGTACGTGTCGTACAGCTCGCGTCCCATCCCGAGGCGCTGGCTGCCCTGCCCCGTGAACAGGAACGCCACCCGCTGTTCCGTGTCCGCCACGCCGCGGACCGCCTGCGCGGTGGAGTCCCCCGCCACCAGCGCGGCAAGTCCCTCCGCGAAAGCCTCGCGGTGATCGGCGACGATCGCGGCGCGGTGGTCCAGCGCCGCGCGTCCGGTCGCCAGAGCGAAGGCAACGTCGATGGGACGCGACTCCCCGTGGGCGGCCAGATGGTCGCGCAGTCGTTCCGCCTGGTCGCGCAGGGCGGCCTCGGTCCTGCCGGACAGCACCCACACCGACGGCGTCGCGGCGCCCTCCTCGTCCGTCCAGTCGGGCTCCGCGTCAGCGGCCTGCGGGGCGGGCGGGGCCTGCTCCACGATGGTGTGCGCGTTCGTGCCGCTCACGCCGAAGGACGAGATGCCGGCGCGGCGGGGGCGACCGGTGTCCGGCCACTCCCGCTGCTCGGTCAGCAGGGCGATCTCTCCGGCCGACCAGTCGACGTGCGGGGTCGGCTCGTCCACGTGCAGCGTCTGCGGCAGCACGCCGTGCTGCATCGCCAGCACCATCTTCATCACACCCGCGACACCGGCCGCGGCCTGCGTGTGGCCCATGTTGGACTTGATCGAGCCGAGCAGCAGCGGCTGCTCCGCCGAGCGGCCCTGACCGTAGGTGGCCAGTAGTGCCTGGGCCTCGATCGGGTCACCCAGACGGGTGCCCGTGCCGTGCGCCTCGACCACGTCCACATCGGTGGCCGACAGTCCGGCACTGGCCAGGGCCTGCCGGATCACGCGCTGCTGCGACGGGCCGTTCGGCGCCGTCAGACCGTTGCTCGCGCCGTCCTGGTTCACCGCCGAGCCCCGGACGAGAGCGAGGACCGGATGGCCGTTGCGGCGGGCGTCCGAGAGGCGCTCGACCAGCAGCATGCCGACGCCCTCGGCCCAGCCCGTACCGTCCGCGGCAGCGGCGAACGCCTTGACCCGGCCGTCCGCCGCCAGACCGCGCTGGCGGCTGAACTCCATGAAGGCGCCCGGCGTCGACATCACCGTCACGCCGCCGGCCAGGGCGAGCGAGCACTCGCCGTTGCGCAGCGCCTGCGCCGCGAGGTGCAGCGCCACCAGGGACGCGGAGCACGCCGTGTCGACCGTCACGGCCGGCCCCTCCAGGCCGAAGACGTACGAGATACGGCCCGACACCACGCTCGCGGAGTTGCCGGTGCCGAGGAAACCCCCGTCACGATCTGCGGAGTTGAGCACGAGGGAGAGGTAGTCCTGACCGTTCGTGCCGACGAAGACGCCCGCCTGGCTGCCGCGCAGCGAGGCCGGGTCGATGCCGGCCCGCTCGAACGCCTCCCACGACGTCTCCAGCAGGAGCCGCTGCTGCGGGTCCATGGCGACGGCCTCGCGCGGGGAGATCCCGAAGAAGCCGGGATCGAAGTCCGCCACGTCGTAGAGGAATCCGCCCTCCTGGGCGTACGGCGGCACCTCCTCGCCGGCCGCCTGCGAGCCGAACAGCGCTTCCGCGTCCCAGCCGCGGTCCGCCGGGAACTCCCCGACCGCGTCCGTTCCGGTCGCCAGCAGGTGCCAGAGGTCCTCCGGGGTACGGACGTCGCCGGGGAAGCGGCAGCTCATCGCCACGATCGCGATGGGGTCGTCGTCGACCGGTGCGGAGGCGACGACCGTGCCCGGCACCACGGGCTGCGTGCCGAACAGCTCCCCGCGCAGGTAGTCGGCGAGGGCCGCCGACGTCGGGTAGTCGTAGACCAGGGTGGCCGGCAGCCGCATCCCGGTCGCCGCACCCAGGTGGTTGCGCAGCTCGACGGCGGTCAGCGAGTCGAAGCCGAGCTCCTTGAACGCCCGCTCGGCGCCGACGGTCTCCGTTCCGGCATGTCCGAGGACCGCCGCCACCTCCCCGCGCACGAGGTCGAGCAGCGCCCGCTCCCGCTCCGGCTCGTTCAGCTTCCCGAGCCGTTCCGCGAGCGAGTCGGCACCGTGTGCCACGTTCCCGTCGCCCCGGGCGTCCCCGGCCTCGCCGGTACGCGGGGCGAGGGCTCGCTGGGCCTCGGGCAGATCGGCGAGGAGCATGCTGCCCCGGACGGAGGTGAAGCCGGGGGCGAAACGCTCCCAGTCGATGTCCGCGATGGCGACGGCGGCGTCCCCTGCCTCCAGCGCACGCCGCAGGGCCGAGATGGCACGAGCGGCGTCCATGGGAGGAATGCCGCCGCGGTGCATCCGGGCGGCCATCGCCTCGTCGGCGGCCATGCCGCCCTGGGCCCACGGACCCCAGGCGATCGACGTCGCGGCCAGGCCGTCGGCGTGGCGCTGCTCGGCGAGGGCGTCGAGGTAGGCGTTCGCGGCCGCGTAGTTGCCCTGGCCGGCGGCGCCGATCGTGCCGCTCGTCGAGGAGAAGAGGACGAAGGCGTCGAGGGTGATGCCGAGTTCGGTCGTCAGCTCGTGCAAGTTGCGGGCGGATGTGGCCTTGGCCCGCAGGACGGTCTCGAGACGGTCCGGGGTGAGCGAATCGAGGACTCCGTCGTCCAGGACACCGGCGGTGTGGACGACTGCGGTCAGCGAGCCGGCGTGCTCGGCGAGCAGTGCCCGCAGCGCATCACGGTCGGAGGCATCACACGCGACGACGGAAACGTCGACGCCCAGCTCGGCAGCGAGTTCCACGGCACCGGGTGCGTCCATACCGCGCCGGCTGGTCAGCAGCAGCCGCTCGGCACCCACACCCGCCAGCCACCGGGCGATATGACCACCGAGCGCGCCCGTGCCACCGGTCACGAGCACCGTGCCCGACGGCGCCCACGACGCCGTGCCCTCCGGCAGCGCAGCGCGGACCAGCCTTCGCCCGAACACCCCGGAGGAGCGCACGGCCACCTGGTCCTCACCGGAGCCGGTCAGCACACCGACCACGCGCGAGAGCGCCCGCTCGTCCATCACCTCGGGCAGGTCGATCAGACCACCCCAGCGCTCCGGCACCTCCAGGGCGGCGACCCGACCCAGGCCCCACAGCTGAGCCTGCTCCGGCGCGGTCAATCTGTCCGACCGGCCGACCGAAACGGCGCCTCGCGTCAGGCACCACAACCGGGCATCCACTCGGGCATCGCCGAGGGCCTGGATCAGGCTCACCGTGTCGACGAGCCCCAGCAGCGAGACCACACCGGCGTACTCGCCGGCGACCAGACCCGCCAGCGTCCCGCGATCCGTGCCCGGCTCGACCTCGACCCGGCGCACCTCCGCACCACGCCCAGCCAGGGCGCCTACGACCGCTGCACCATCCGCACCCCCGGTCGGCACGACCACCAGCCACGACCCGGAAAGGCGCGCGCCGGGGGCCTCGGTCAGCGGCTTCCAGTCTGCCCTGTAGCGCCAGCCGTCCACCTCCGACCGCTCCCGACCCTGCCTGCGCCACGCCGACAGCGCCGGAAGCACCTCGACCAGCGACGCATCGCCCGCGACGTCCAACTCCGCCAGCAGCGAGGCCAGATCCTCGCGCTCGACGGCGTCCCAGAACCGGGAGTCGATGGTGTCCACGGTCCCGCCGGCTTGAGCGTTGACGGTCAGTGCCGCCTCCGGCCAGTACCGCCTGCGCTGGAAGGCGTATGTCGGCAGATCGACAAGTCGTCCGCCGGTCCCGGCGAAGAATCCGGTCCAGTCCACCTCCACGCCTCGCACGTACGCCTGCGCGAGCGCCGTGACGGCGGTCTCCGCCTCGGGGCGGCCCTTGCGCAGGACCGGGGCGAAGGCCGCGGCCTCGCCCGTCAGGCACTCCTGCGCCATCGCGGACAGGACGCCGTCCGGACCGAGCTCCAGGTAGGTCGTGACGCCTTCGGCCTCCAGGGCGCGAACGCCGTCCAGGAAGCGGACGGCCTCACGGACGTGCCGCACCCAGAAGTCCGCCGAGGCTATCTCATCAGCGACCAGGGCGCCGGTCAGGTTGGAGACCACGGGGATGCGGGGGGCCTCGAAGGACAGCCCCGCCACCACCTCGCGGAACGCGTCCAGCATGCCGTCCATGTGCGGCGAGTGGAAGGCGTGGCTGACCGTCAGGCGCTTCGACTTGCGGTCCGGGAAGGACTCCACGATCGCCGTTGCCGCGTCCTCGTCACCCGCGATCACCACCGCCTGCGGACCGTTGACCGCAGCTATGCTCACGCGCTCGTTCAGCAGCGGCAGGACCTCGTCCTCCGACGCCTGCACCGCGATCATCACACCGCCACCCGGCAACGCCTGCATCAACCGACCGCGCGCCGCTACCAGCGTGCACGCGTCTTCCAGCGACAGCACCCCTGCCACATGCGCAGCGGCGATCTCGCCAATGGAGTGGCCGGACACGAAGTCGGGCTTCACGCCCCACGAATCGATGAGCCGGAACAGCGCGACCTCGACGGCGAACAGCGCCGGCTGCGTGAACTCCGTCCGGTCCAGCGCCTCCGCGTCGTCCCCGAACAGAACGGTCTGCAGGGGCCGTTCGAGCTGGGTGTCGAGGTGTGCGCTGACCGCATCCAGGGCTTCGGCGAATGCCGGGTAGGTGTCGTAGAGCTCCCTGCCCATCTCCAGGCCCTGGCTGCCCTGGCCCGTGAACAGGAACGCGAGTTTGCCTGCCACCGGGGATCCGGTCACCGTGCCGGGAGCGGGGCTTCCCTCGGCCAGCGCCTCAAGCGCCGCCAGTACATCCTCACGGCCCTGGGCCGTCACCACCACACGCCGTTCGAGAGCCGAGCGGCCCGTCGTCAGCGTCTGCCCCACATCGGACAGCCGCAGCTCCGGAGCCGCGGCCAACCGCGCACGAAGATTCCCGGCCTGCTCACGCAGGGCGCTGTCGCTCTTCGCCGAGAGCGCCAGGGGGAGGTAGCGCTTCTCCTCGTCCTGCGGAGCGACCTGCTCCACGTCGTCGTTCAGCGGTGCCTGTTCGATGACGGTGTGG
The DNA here is from genome assembly GCF_042956445.1 of Streptomyces sp. NPDC008238. Lineage (NCBI taxonomy): Bacteria > Bacillati > Actinomycetota > Actinomycetes > Kitasatosporales > Streptomycetaceae > Streptomyces > Streptomyces sp. NPDC008238. The sequence continues at coordinate 10,952 of NZ_JBIBGK010000043.1, forward strand.
GCGTTGGTGCCGCTGAACCCGAACGACGAGATGCCCGCCCGACGGGGCCGCCCGGTCTCCGGCCACTCCTGCTGCTCGGTGAGCAGCGCGATGTCACCCGCCGTCCAGTCGACGTGCGGGGTCGGCTCATCGACGTGCAGGGTCTGCGGCAGCACTCCGTGCTGCATCGCCAGCACCATCTTCATCACACCCGCGACACCGGCCGCGGCCTGCGTGTGCCCGATGTTCGACTTGATCGAGCCCAGGAGCAGCGGCCGGTCCTCCGGCCGATCCTGGCCGTAGGTGGCCAGCAGCGCCTGGGCCTCGATCGGGTCACCCAGCCGCGTGCCCGTGCCGTGCGCCTCCACCGCGTCCACGTCAGTGGCCGACAGGCCGGCACTAGCCAGGGCCTGGCGGATCACCCGCTGCTGCGACGGGCCGTTCGGCGCCGTCAGGCCGTTGCTCGCACCGTCCTGGTTGATCGCCGAACCCCGCACCAAAGCCAGCACCGGGTGGCCGTTGCGGCGGGCGTCCGACAGCCGCTCGACCAGCAGCAGACCAACGCCCTCACCCCACCCGGTGCCATCAGCAGCAGCAGCGAAGGCCTTGACTCGGCCGTCCTCCGCCAGACCACGCTGACGACTGAACTCCACAAACGTGCCCGGCGTCGACATCACCGTCACACCACCGGCCAACGCCAGCGAACACTCACCATTGCGCAGCGCCTGCACCGCCCAGTGCAACGCCACCAACGACGCCGAACACGCCGTGTCGACCGTCACCGCCGGGCCTTCCAGCCCGAACACGTACGACAGCCGACCCGACACCACACTCGCCGCGTTGCCCGTGCCCAAGTGCCCTTCCAGGCCCTCGGAATCCTCCAGCAACACCGACAGGTAGTCCTGGCCGTTCGTACCGACGAACACACCCGTCTGACTGCCCTGCAACGTCACAGGATCAATGCCGGCCCGCTCGAACGCCTCCCACGACGTCTCCAACAGCAACCGCTGCTGCGGATCCATCGCCAACGCCTCACGCGGCGAGATCCCGAAGAAGTCCGCATCGAAGTCAGCCGCGTCATAAACGAAGCCACCCTCACGCGCATACGACGTCCCCTGCGCACCAGGATCAGCGTCATACAACCCCGCGACATCCCAGCCACGGTCCAACGGCAACCCTGAAACAGCATCCGTCCCCGACGCCAGCAACTCCCACAGATCCTCAGGAGACCGCACACCACCCGGGAACCGGCAACTCATCGCCACGATCGCGATCGGATCATCATCCGCAACGATCACCGCCGGCAGATCCGCATCCGCAACACGGACCGTCCCCAGCACCTCACCCCGCAGATAATCCGCAAGCGCCGCAGACGTCGGATAGTCATAAACCAACGTCGCCGGCAACCGCAGCTCCGTCGCCGCACCCAACCGGTTCCGCAGCTCGACCGCCGTCAGCGAGTCAAAGCCCAGCTCCTTGAACGCCCGACCCGCCTCGACATCCCCCACACCCCCATGCCCCAGAACCTCGGCAACCAGCCGACGCACCAACTCCAGGACAAACGGCGCACGGTCGCCCTCAGCCATCCCCCGCAACCGCACAGCGAACGACGAACCGTCTGCCTGAGAGGACTCATCCGTGTCCTCTTCAGTACGGGCGACCGCCATCGCCTCCGGCAGCTCGGCGAGGAGCCTGCTGGGACGCGCGGACGTGAAGCCGGGAGCGAAGCGCTCCCAGTCCATGTCCGCGACGGCGACGACGGTGTCCTTGGCACCCACCGCGCGGTGCAGGGCGGTCACCGCCGTGGCCGCGTTCATCGGCGATACACCACCTCGGCGCATCCGGGCGGCCATCGCCTCGTCGGCCGCCATGCCACCCTCGGCCCACGGACCCCATGCGATCGACGTCGCCGCCAGACCATCCGCACGACGCTGCTCGGCAAGAGCGTCCAGGTAGGCGTTCGCCGCGGCGTAATTGCCCTGACCCGCCGCTCCCCATACACCGGCGGCAGAAGAGAAGAGGACGAAGGCGTCGAGGGTGATGCCCAGCTCGATCGTCAGCTCGTGCAGGTTGAGCGCCGACGTGGCCTTCGCCCGCAGAACACCGTCGATGCGCTCCGGCGTCAGGGATTCCAGCACGCCGTCGTCCAGGATGCCCGCCGTGTGGACGACGGCGGTCAGGGAATCGGCGTGCGCGGCGAGCAGCGCCCGCAGCGCGCCACGGTCGGAGGCATCACACGCCACAACGGAGACGTCAACGCCCAGCTCGGCAACGAGTTCCGCGGCATCCGGCGCGTCCATGCCCCGCCGGCTGGTCAGCACCAACCGCTCGGCACCAGCCTCGGCCAACCACCTCGCAACCCGGCCACCCAGCGCGCCCGTGCCACCCGTCACCAGCACCGTGCCCGTCGGAGTCCACGACGCCGTGCCCTCCGGCAGCGCAGCGCGGACCAGCCGTCGCCCGAACACCCCGGACGAACGCACAGCCACCTGGTCCTCACCGGAGCCGGCCAGCACACCGACCACGCGCGACAGCGCACGCTCGTCCAGCACCTCGGGCAAGTCGATCAGACCGCCCCAACGCTCCGGCACCTCCAGCGCGGCGACCCGCCCCAGACCCCACACCTGCGCTTGCACCGGCGAGGTCAATCGGTCCGACCGGCCGACCGACACAGCACCCCGCGTCAGACACCACAACGAGGCATCCACCTGGGCATCGCCCAGCGCCTGCAGCAGCGAGACCGACTCCACAAGCCCGAGCAGGGACACGACACCCGCGTACTCACCGGCAACCAGACCCGTCAGCGCCGCACGATCCATGCCCGGTTCGACCTCGACCCGGCGCACCTCCGCGCCTCGATCCGCCAGTGCGTCCGCCACCAGCGAGTCGTCCCCGGTCGGCACGACCACCAGCCACGTCCCGGACAGACGCGCGCCGGAAGCCTCGGCCAGCGGCCTCCACACCACCCGGTACCGCCAGCCGTCCACCTCCGACCGCTCCCGGCCCTGTCGACGCCACGCCGACAGACCAGGCAGGACGCTCGCCCAAGCAGTGTCGTCATCGGCACCGAGGGTGGTGACCAGTGACGTGAGGTCCTCGCGCTCGACGGCGTCCCAGAAACGGGCGTCCACGGTGTCCACGACCCCACCGGCCGGAGCATTGCCCGGCAGTGCCGCCTCCGGCCAGTAGCGCTTCCGCTGGAAGGCATACGTCGGCAGGTCCACCCGCCGCGTACCGGTCCCGGCGAAGAACTTCCGCCAGTCGACCTCGACGCCTCGCACGTGCACCTGCGCCAGAGCCGTGACGGCCGTCTCCGCCTCTGGGCGGCCCTTGCGCAGCGCCGGAACGAAGACCGCGCCCTCGCCCGTCACGCACGCCTGAGCCATCGCCGACAGCACACCGTCCGGGCCCAGCTCCAAGAACGTGCTGACCCCGGCCGCCTCCAGCGCACGGACACCGTCCAGGAAGCGGACAGCCTCACGGACGTGCCGCACCCAGAAGTCGGGCGAGGCCATCTCGTCGGTGACCACGGCGCCCGTCAGGTTGGAGACCACGGGGATGCGCGGGGCCTCGAACGAAAGCCCTGCCACGACCTCCCGGAAGGCGTCCAGCATCCCGTCCATGTGCGGCGAGTGGAACGCGTGACTGACCTGCAGCCTCTTCGACTTCCGTCCCTCGAAGCGCGCGACGACCGCAACCGCCGCGTCCTCGTCACCGGCGATGACCACCGACTCCGGCCCGTTGACCGCGGCAATGCTCACGCGGTCGTTCAGCAGCGGCAGGACCTCGTCCTCCGCCGCCTGCAACGCGATCATCACACCGCCACCCGGCAGCGCCTGCATCAACCGCCCACGAGCGGCGACCAGCGCGCAGGCATCCTCCAGCGACAGCACGCCAGCCACATGGGCAGCGGCGATCTCACCGATGGAGTGACCGGCCAGGAAGTCGGGCTTCACGCCCCACGACTCGATGAGCCGGAACAGCGCGACCTCGACGGCGAACAGCGCCGGCTGGGTGAACTCAGTCCGGTCCAGAACCGCGGCGTCGTCCCCGAACAGCACATCCCTCAGCGGCACATCAAGGTGAACATCCACGTGCGCACAGACCACGTCCAAGGCGTCCGCGAAGGCCGGGTACGCGCCGTACAGCTCACGCCCCATCCCCAACCGCTGGCTGCCCTGGCCCGTGAACAGGAAGGCGAGCTTGCCCGCCACCGGAGATCCGGCCACCACACCAGGCGCCGGGGCCCCGTCGGCCAGCGCCTCGAGCGCGGCCAGCACATCCTCACGGCTCTGTGCCGTCACCACCACACGACGTTCGAGTGCCGCGCGACCCGTCGTCAGCATCCGCCCCACATCGGACAGCCGTACCTCCGGAGCCGCAACGAGCCGGTCCCGGAGATTCGCCGCCTGCTCACGCAGGGCGATGTCGGTCTTCGCAGACAGTGCCAGCGGCAGGAACGGCATTTCGTCGACGGGCAGTTCCGAGTCATCGAGCTCGGCGGCCTCCGGTGCCTGTTCGATGACGGTGTGGGCGTTGGTGCCGCTGAACCCGAACGACGAGATGCCCGCCCGACGGGGCCGCCCGGTCTCCGGCCACTCCTGCTGCTCGGTGAGCAGCGCGATGTCTCCGGCCGTCCAGTCGACGTGCGGGGTCGGCTCATCGATGTGCAGGGTCTGCGGCAGCACTCCGTGCTGCATCGCGAGCACCATCTTCATCACACCCGCGACACCGGCCGCGGCCTGCGTGTGCCCGATGTTCGACTTGATCGAGCCCAGGAGCAGCGGCCGGTCCTCCGGCCGATCCTGGCCGTAGGTGGCCAGCAGCGCCTGGGCCTCGATCGGGTCACCCAGCCGCGTGCCCGTGCCGTGCGCCTCCACCGCGTCCACATCGGTCGCCGACAGGCCGGCACTGGCCAGGGCCTGGCGGATCACCCGCTGCTGCGACGGGCCGTTCGGGGCGGTCAGGCCGTTGCTCGCGCCGTCCTGGTTGATCGCCGAACCCCGCACCAAAGCCAGCACCGGGTGGCCGTTGCGCCGCGCGTCGGACAGCCGCTCGACCAGCAACAGACCGACACCCTCACCCCACCCGGTGCCATCGGCAGCAGCAGCGAACGCCTTGACCCGGCCGTCCTCCGCCAAACCGCGCTGACGACTGAACTCCACAAAGGTGCCGGGCGTCGACATCACCGTCACACCACCGGCCAGCGCCAGCGAGCATTCACCATTACGCAGGGCCTGCACCGCCCAGTGCAACGCCACCAGCGAGGCAGAACACGCCGTGTCGACCGTCACCGCCGGGCCCTCGAGGCCGAAGGTGTAGGAGATGCGACCCGAGACCACGCTCGCCGCGTTGCCGGTCCCGAGGTGGCCTTCCAGGCCCTCGGAATCCTCCAGCAACACCGACAGGTAGTCCTGGCCGTTCGTGCCGACGAACACACCCGTCTGACTGCCCTGCAACGTCACAGGATCAATGCCGGCCCGCTCGAACGCCTCCCACGACGTCTCCAACAGCAACCGCTGCTGCGGATCCATCGCCAACGCCTCACGCGGCGAGATCCCGAAGAAGTCCGCATCGAAGTCAGCCGCGTCATAAACGAAGCCACCCTCACGCGCATACGACGTCCCCTGCGCACCAGGATCAGCGTCATACAACCCCGCGACATCCCAACCACGGTCCAACGGCAACCCCGAAACAGCATCCGTCCCCGACGCCAACAGCTGCCACAGATCCTCAGGAGACCGCACACCACCCGGGAACCGGCAACTCATCGCCACGATCGCGATCGGATCATCATCCGCAACGATCACCGCCGGCAGATCCGCATCCGCAACACGGACCGTCCCCAGCACCTCACCCCGCAGATAATCCGCAAGCGCCGCAGACGTCGGATAGTCATAAACCAACGTCGCCGGCAACCGCAGCTCCGTCGCCGCACCCAACCGGTTCCGCAGCTCGACCGCCGTCAGCGAGTCAAAGCCCAGCTCCTTGAACGCCCGACCCGCCTCGACATCCCCCACACCCCCATGCCCCAGAACCTCGGCAACCAGCCGACGCACCAATTCCAGCACGAACGGCGCACGGTCGCTCTCAGCCATCCCCCGCAACCGCACAGCGAACGACGAACCAGCCGAATCGGAGGCATCGTTCGCGTTCTCCTTGTGCGCAACGGTGGCCGCCTCTTGGAGTTCTACGAGCAGCCTGCTGGGACGCGCGGACGTGAAACCCGGAGCGAAACGCTCCCAGTCGAAGTCGGCGATCAGGAGGGCCGCCTCCGCAGATCCGGCGGCCTGGTGCATCGCCACCATGGCGAGCTCTGCCCGCATCGGCGGAACCCCACCACGGCGCATCCGGGCGGCCATCGCCTCGTCGGCCGCCATGCCACCCTCGGCCCACGGACCCCACGCGATCGACGTCGCCGCCAGACCATCCGCTCGACGCTGCTCAGCAAGAGCGTCCAGGAAGGCATTCGCGGCCGCGTAATTGCCCTGCCCGGCGGCGCCGATCGTGCCGCTCATCGACGAGAACAGGACGAAGGCGTCAAGCTCCACACCGAGTTCGATCGTCAGCTCGTGCAGGTTGAGGGCGGAGGTCGCCTTGGCCCGCAGGACGGTCTCGAGACGGTCCGGCGTGAGGGAGTCGAGAACGCCGTCGTCCAGGACGCCCGCCGTGTGGACGACAGCGGTCAGCGAATCAGCGTGCTCGGCGAGCAGCGCCCGCAGCGCGTCACGGTCGGAGGCATCGCACGCGACGACGGAGACCTCGACACCCAGCTCCGCCACCAGCTCGGCAGCACCAGGGGCATCCATCCCACGGCGACTGGTCAGCACCAGCCGCTCAGCACCAGCCTCCGCCAGCCACCGCGCGACCCGGCCACCCAGGGCACCCGTGCCACCGGTCACCAGCACCGTGCCCGACGGGATCCACGACCCCGCGCCCGCCGGCAGCACGGCCCGAACCAGCCGCCGCCCGAACGCCCCGGACGACCGAACCGCCACCTGGTCCTCACCAGAACCGGCCAGCACACCCACCAGACGGGACAGCGCACGCTCGTCCAGCACCTCCGGCAGGTCGATCAGACCGCCCCAACGCTCCGGCACCTCCAGCACAGCCACCCGGCCCAGACCCCAGACCTGCGCCTGCACCGGCGACAGCAGCCGGTCGGAACGGCCAACGGAAACGGCGCCTCGCGTCAGGCACCACAGCGGTGCATCCACCCCGGCATCGCCCAGAGCCTGGATCAGACCCGTCGTGTCGACCAGCCCCAGCAGCGAGACCACACCCGCGTACTCACCGGCGACCAGACCCGCCAACGCCACACGGTCCATGCCCGGCTCGACCTCGACCCGGCGTACGTCGGCACCACGCCCCGCCAGCGCATCCACCACCGGCCCGGCAACGTCGCTCCCGACCGGGACGGCCACCAGCCACGCCCCGGACAGACGGGCGGCGGAAGCCTCGGCCAGCGGCTTCCACACCACGCGGTACCGCCAGCCGTCCACCTCCGACCGCTCCCGGCCCTGCCGACGCCACGCCGACAACGCCGGAAGCACCTCACCCAGCGACGCATCGCCGGAGACGTCCAACTCGGCTGCCAGGGAGACCAGGTCCTCGCGTTCCACCGCGTCCCAGAACCTGGCGTCCACCGCGCTCGCCTGATCCGGCGCCGTGGCCTGCGGGGCCGCCCAGAGAACGGTCTCCGGCCAGAACCTCCGCCGCTGGAAGGCATACGTCGGCAGGTCCACCCGCCGCGCACCCGAGCCGGCGAAGAATCCGGCCCAGTCCACCTCCACGCCCCGCGCGTACGCCTGCGCTAGAGCCGTGACGGCCGTCTCGGCCTCCGGACGGTCCTTGCGCAGCACCGGAACGAAGACCGCGCCCTCGCCCGTCACGCACTCCTGCGCCATCGCCGACAGCACGCCATCCGGACCCAGCTCCACAAACGTCGTGACGCCCGCGGCCTCCAGCGCACGCACACCATCCAGGAAGCGGACAGCCTCACGGACGTGCCGCACCCAGAACTCTGCCGACGCCATCTCATCGGTGACGACCTCACCAGTGAGATTCGAGACGACCGGGATACCCGGCGCCTCGAACGACAGCCCGGAGACCACCTCGCGGAACGCGTCCAGCATCCCGTCCATGTGCGGGGAGTGGAACGCGTGACTGACCGTCAGGCGCTTCGACTTCCGGTCCCCGAGGGAATCCACGATCGCGACCGCGGCATCCTCGTCACCCGCAATCACCACAGCCTGCGGCCCATTGACCGCCGCGATGCTCACCCGCTCGTTCAGCAGCGGCAGAACCTCGTCCTCCGACGCCTGCACCGCGATCATCACGCCACCGCCCGGCAGCGCCTGCATCAACCGCCCACGGGCCTCGACCAGCGTGCACGCGTCCTCAAGCGACAACACGCCAGCCACATGCGCAGCCGCGATCTCACCCACCGAATGCCCCGACACGAAGTCCGGCCGCACACCCCAGCTCTCCAGCAGCCTGAACAAGGCAACTTCCACCGCGAACAACGCCGGCTGCGCGAACTCCGTCCGATCCAACGCCTCCGCATCGTCCCCGAACAGCACATCCAGCCCAAGCCGCTCACGCACCGCGTCCAACACCCGCGCGAACACCGGATAGGCGCCGTACAACTCAATACCCATCTCCAGCCGCTGGCTCCCCTGCCCCGTGAACAGGAAGGCGAGCGCGCCGGTCGTCACGGCGCCCTGCACCAGGCCCGGTGCGTGGTCGCCGCGGGCCAGGGCGGCGAGGGCGTCGAGTCGGGCGGCCGGGTCCCCGGCGACAACGACGGCGCGGTGTTCCAGGGCGGCGCGGCTGGTGGCGAGGGAGTAGGCGAAGTCGAGTTCGCCCGTGTCCGCGATGCCGGCGGCCGTCGGGTGCAGGCGCTCGGCTTGGGCGCGCAGGGCCTCCGAGGTCCGGCCGGAGACGAGCCAGGGCACGACGGGCAGGTCGCGGGCCGGTTCCTGCTGGGCGGGCACGACGACATCGGGCGCCTGCTCGATGATCGCGTGGGCGTTGGTGCCGCTGTAGCCGAACGACGAGATGCCGGCGCGGCGCGGGCGGCCGGTCTCCGGCCAGTCGACGGCCTCGGTCAGCAGGGCGATGTCGCCCGCCGTCCAGTCGACGTACGGCGTCGGCTCGTTCACGTACAGCGTCCGCGGCAGCATGCCGTGCCGCATCGCCATGACCATCTTGATGACGCCGGCGGCTCCGGCGACGGCCTGGGTGTGGCCGATGTTCGACTTCACGGAGCCGAGCCACACCGGCCTGCCCTCGGGTCGGCCCTGGCCGTACGTCGCCAGCAGCGCCTGCGCCTCGATCGGGTCGCCCAGGGTCGTGCCCGTGCCGTGCGCCTCCACCGCGTCGACGTCCGTCGCCGAAAGGCCGGCGTCGGCGAAGGCTTCCCGGATGACGCGCTGCTGGGACGGGCCGTTCGGCGCGGTGAGGCCGTTGCTCGCGCCATCCTGGTTGACGGCCGAGCCGCGCATCACCGCGAGCACCGGGTGCCCGTTGGCGCGCGCGTCCGACAGGCGCTCGACCAGCAGCAGGGCGACGCCCTCGGACCAGCTGGTCCCGTCGGCCGAGGCGTCGAACGCCTTGATGCGGCCGTCGGCGGCCAGGCCGCGCTGGCGGCTGAACTCGGTGAACGCGCCCGGGGTGGACATGATGGTCACGGCGCCGGCCAGTGCCATCGAGCAGTCGCCGCGGCGCAGTGCCTGCGCCGCCAGGTGCAGCGTGACCAGGGACGACGAGCACGCCGTGTCGATGGTGACGGCCGGGCCCTCGAGGCCGAAGGTGTAGGAGATGCGGCCGGAGACGACGCTGGCCGCGTTGCCGGTCCCGAGGTGGCCTTCCAGGCCGTCGGCGTCGTTGAGCCACAGGTGCAGGTAGTCCTGGGCGTTGGAGCCGACGAAGACGCCGGTACGGCTGCCGCGCAGCGTGGTGGGGTCGATCCCGGCGCGCTCGAACGTCTCCCAGGTGGTCTCCAGCAGGAGCCGCTGCTGCGGGTCCATGGACAGCGCCTCGCGCGGCGAGACGCCGAAGAAGTCGGCGTCGAACTCGGCGGCGTCGTGGAGGAAGCCGCCTTCGCGGGCGTAGCTGGTGCCCTCGCTGTCGGGGTCGTCGCTGTAGAGGTGGTCGAGGTCCCAGCCGCGGTCGGCGGGGAAGCCGGTGATGCCGTCGCGCCCGGCGGCCAGGAGCTCCCACAGGTCCTCGGGGGACGTGACGCCGCCGGGGAAGCGGCAGCTCATCGCGACGATGGCGATGGGATCGTCGTCCGCGCCCGATCCGGTCGCTCCCGCGCGGGAGCCGGCCGGCGTCGGGTCGCCGGCCCGGTGGGTGGTGATGGAGGCGCCGTCCGTCAAGTCGCCGACGAGTTCTTCGCGCAGGTAGCCGGCGAGCGCGGTGGCCGTCGGGTAGTCGAAGACGAGGGTCGCGGGCAGGCGCCGGCCGGTGGCGGCGCCGAGCAGGTTGCGCAGCTCGACCGCCGTCAGGGAGTCGAAGCCGAGCTCCTTGAACGAGCGTCCGGGCTCGACGGAGGCCGGTCCGGGGTAGCCGAGGGCGGTGGCGACCTGCTTGCGGACGAGGTCGAGCAGGGCGCGGTCGCGTTCGGCCGGGGCGAGCCCGGCCAGCCGCTGCCGCAGGCCGTCCTCTGCCGCGGCGCCGGTGGTGGCGGCTGCCCGGCGGGCCGGCACCCGGACGAGGCCGCGCAGGAGCGGCGACAGGGCGCCGGACCCGGCCTGGTTGCGCAGGGCGGCCAGGTCGGCGTGCATGAGGACGGGCGTCGCCTCGTCGACGCGGTGCGCGAGGTCGAAGAGTTCGAGGCCTTCCGCGATGGTCAGCGGGGGCAGGCCGGCGCGCCGCATGCGGCTGATGTCGGCCTCGTCCAGGGTGCCCGCCATGCCCGCGCCGCCGGTCGCGTCGTCCGCGCCGCCGGCCCACAGGGCCCAGGCCATGGAGGTGGCGGGGAGTCCCTGGGCGCGCCGGTGGTGGGCGAGGGCGTCGAGGAAGACGTTGGCGGCCGCGTAGTTGCCCTGGCCGGGGCCGCCGAAGACGCCGCCGATGGAGGAGAAGAGGACGAAGGCCGAGAGGTCGAGGTCCCGGGTGAGGTCGTGCAGGTTGAGCGCGGCGTCGGCCTTGGGGCGCAGGACGGCGGAGAGCCGCTCCGGGGTGAGGGAGGTGATGACGCCGTCGTCGAGCACGCCCGCGGTGTGGACGACCGCGCCCAGCGGGTTTGCGCCGGGGATGCCGCGCAGGACGTCCGCGAGCGCTTCGCGGTCGGCGACATCGCACGCCGCCCAAGTGACGGTGGCACCCAGCGCGGTCAGTTCGTCCCGCAGCCGCTCGGCCTCCGGGGTGGTACCGCCCCGGCGTCCCACGAGCAGCAGGTGGCGTACGCCGTGCTCGGTGACGAGGCGGCGGGCGACCAGGCCGCCGAGCATGCCGCCCGCGCCGGTGATGAGCACGGTCCTGTCGGGTGCGTAGACGGTGACGGCGGCGTCGTCATCCAGCCGGGCAACGCGAGCCAGCCGCAGGGCGTGAACGGAGCCGCTGCGCATGGCGAGTTGGGGCTCGTCCGCCGCGAGGGCCGCGTCGAGGGCGTACGGCAGGGCGCGGACGGAGTCCTCGTGTCCGTCGGTGTCGACGAGCAGCAGCCGGTCGGGGTACTCGGACTGCGCGGAGCGCAGCAGGCCGACGACTGCGGCGTGCACGGGGTCGGCGCTCCCGGTGCCGTCGCCCGTGGCGACCGCGCCCCGGGTGACGACGACCAGACGGCAGCCGGCGAAGGCCTCGCCCGCGAAGGCCTCGTCCGCGCACCACGCCTGGGCGAGCGCGATCGCGTCATGGGCGGCGGCGTGCACGGCCTGGGCGGACAGTTCCTCCGCCGGGCCGTATCCGACGACCACGGCGTCCGGCACGGGCGCCCCGGCTTCGACGGCCGCGGCGAGCGAGGCGAGGTCCGCGTGCACGCCGACCTCGCCGGGCAGCACCCCGGGCAGCGAGGCGACGGCTGCCGCCCCGCCCACGACGGCCCAACGCCGGGGCGTGGAGGCGGTGTCGTGGGTGCCCGGCAGCGGGGTCCACTCGGCGCGGAACACCGACTCGTGGTGGGCGGTACGGGCGGCCCGCACCTGCTCGGCCGAGACGGCGCGCAGCACGAGGGCGTCCACGGTGGCCACAGGCGCGCCGGAGGTGTCGGCGATCTCCAGCCGTACGCCGTCCGTCCCCGCCGGTGCGAGCCGGACGCGCACGGCCTCGGCTCCCGCGGCGTGCAGGGTCACGCCCGTCCACGAGAACGGGAGGCGTCCTTCGCCGTCGTTGCCGCCCAGCCCACCGAGGGCGAGCGCGTGCAGGCCGGCGTCGAGCAGGGCGGGGTGCAGGCCGAAGTCCCGGGCGGCCGTCGCGTGCCCCTCGGGCAGCGCGACGTCGACGTAGACGCTCTGCCCGTCCCGCCACGCAGCCGTCAGCCCGCGGAAGACGGGGCCGTAGGCCATGCCGAGCGCGGAGAGCTCCGCGTACAGGTTCTCCGTCGGAACGGCCTCGGCGCCCGCCGGAGGCCACTGGGCGAATGCGAAGTCCGGGCGTGCCGCGCCCTGGGCGAGGACGCCGTCGGCGTGCCGCACCCACGATTCGTCGGCCGCGCCGTCCTCGGCGCGGGAGGAGAGCGTGAAGGTGCGCCGGCCGGTGCCGTCCGCGTCCGGCGCGGACACGTGGATCTGCACCTGCACGCCGCCCCGCTCGGGCAGCACGAGGGGTGCCTGGAGGGTGAGTTCCTCCAGTACGTCACAGCCGACCTGGTCGCCGGCGCGTACGGCCAGCTCGACGAAGGCCGTGCCGGGCAGGAGCACGGAGCCCATGACGGCGTGATCCGCCAGCCACGGGTGCGTGTCGAGCGAGAGGCGGCCGGTGAAGAGGAAGCCGTCGGAATCGGCGAGCGCCACGGTGGCGCCCAGCAGCGGGTGGCCCACGGCCTCGAGGCCGACGGCGCGCAGGTCCCCGGCGCCGCGGCCCGACTCGATCCAGTAGCGCTGCCGCTGGAAGGCGTAGGTGGGCAGGTCGACGCGCCGGGCGCCGGTCCCGGCGAAGTACCCGGCCCAGTCCACCGGCACCCCGCGGACGTGGGCGTGGGCGAGCGCGGAGGTGACGGTCTCGGCCTCGGGACGGTCCTTGCGCAGGACGGGCACGAAGGCGGCGCCCTCGCCGGTCACGCACTCCTGCGCCATCGCCGACAGCACGCCGTCCGGGCCGAGTTCGACGTACGTCGTGACGCCCGCGGCCTCCAGCGCGCGGACGCCGTCGAGGAAGCGCACGGCATCGCGGACGTGCCGCACCCAGAATTCGGGCGAGGACATCTCGTCCGTGACAACGGCACCGGTCAGGTTCGAGACCACAGGGATGCGGGGGGCTTCGAACGACAGCCCGGACACCACCTCGCGGAACGCGTCGAGCATCCCGTCCATGTGCGGCGAGTGGAACGCGTGGCTGACCGTCAGGCGCTTCGACTTGCGGTCCCCGAGGGAATCCACGATCGCGACCGCGGCATCCTCGTCGCCGGCGATGACAACCGACGAAGGCCCGTTGACGGCTGCGATGCTCACGCGGTCGGTCAGGAGCGGCAGGACCTCGTCCTCCGAAGCCTGCACCGCGATCATCACGCCACCGGTCGGCAGCGCCTGCATCAAACGACCACGGGCCTCGACGAGAGTGCACGCGTCCTCCAGGGACAGCACCCCCGCCACATGCGCGGCGGCGATCTCACCCACCGAATGCCCGGACAGGAAGTCGGGCTTCACGCCCCAGCTCTCCAGCAGCCGGAACAGCGCCACCTCCACCGCGAACAACGCCGGCTGCGCGAACTCCGTACGGTCCAACGCCTCCGCGTCGTCCCCGAACAGCACGTCCAGCCCAAGCCGTTCACGTACCGCGTCCAGCGCCTCCGCGAACACCGGATAGGCGTCGTACAACTCACGCCCCATCCCCAGCCGCTGGCTCCCCTGCCCCGTGAACAGGAACGCCACCTTGCCGGCGACGGGCGAGCCGGTCACCACGCCCGGTGCCGCTTCGCCCTCGGACAGGGCGGCGAGGCCGGACAGCAGGCCCGCGCGGTCCTCGGCGACGACGACGGCGCGGTCCTCGAAGGCGGCGCGGGTCGTGGCCAGGGAGTGCGCGACGTCCACCGCGCGCGCCCCGGAGTTCTCCTCGACGTACGCGTGGAGGCGGCGGGCCTGCTCGCGCAGCGCGTCCCGTCCCTTCGCCGAGAGCAGCACCGGCACCGCGCCCCCGAAGGCGGCGGTGGCCGGGGCGTCCGGCTCCTCGGGCTCCGGGGCCTGCTCGATGATCGTGTGCACGTTGGTGCCGCTGACGCCGAAGGCCGAGACGCCGACGCGGCGCGGACGGCCGGTCTCCGGCCAGTCCACGGCGTCGGTGAGCAGGGACACAGCGCCGGACGACCAGTCGACGTGCGAGGTCGGCTGGTCGACGTGGAGGGTGCGGGGCAATACGCCGTGCCGCATCGCCATGACCATCTTGATGATGCCCGCGACACCCGCGGCGTTCTGGGTGTGGCCGATGTTGGACTTGAGGGAGCCCAGGAGCAGCGGCCGGTCCTCGGGCCGCTCCTGGCCGTAGGTGGCGAGGAGGGCCTGCGCCTCGATGGGGTCGCCGAGCGTCGTGCCGGTGCCGTGCGCCTCGACGGCGTCGATGTCGGCGGGGGTCAGGCGGGCGTTCTCGAGGGCCTGGCGGATGACGCGCTGCTGGGACGGGCCGTTGGGCGCCGTCAGGCCGTTGCTGGCGCCGTCCTGGTTGACGGCCGAACCCCGCACCACCGCGAGCACGGGGTGGCCGTTGCGGACCGCGTCGGACAGGCGCTCGACGAGGAGCACGCCGACGCCCTCGGACCATCCGGTGCCGTCGGCCGCTTCCGCGAAGGACCTGCAGCGCCCGTCGGGGGACAGTCCGCGCTGGCGACTGAACTCGACGAAGACGTCGGGCCCGGCGAGCACGGTGACGCCCGCGGCCAGGGCAAGGGAGCATTCGCCCTGGCGCAGCGCCTGGACGGCCATGTGCAGGGCGACGGAGGAGGACGAGCACGCCGTGTCGATGGTGGCGGCAGGGCCTTCGAGGCCGAAGACGTAGGCGAGGCGGCCGGAGACGACGCTGGAGGCGGTACCGGTGAGGAGGTGTCCCTCCACGCCGTCGGGGAGGTCCCCGGCGCCGGCGCCGTACGCGTTGGCGGAGGCGCCGACGAAGACGCCGGCGCGGCTGCCGCGCAGGGTGGCCGGGTCGATGCCGGCCCGCTCGAACGTCTCCCAGGTGGTCTCCAGCAGCAGGCGCTGCTGCGGGTCCATGGCGAGCGCCTCGCGCGGCGAGATCCCGAAGAAGGCGGGGTCGAAGTCGCCCGCGTCGTGGAGGAAGCCGCCGTGGCGGGCGTAAGTGGTGCCCTCGTGGTCGGGGTCCGGGTCGTACAGCGACTCGATGTCCCAGCCCCGGTCGACGGGGAAACCGGTGATGCCGTCGCCGCCGCTGTCGACGAGCTTCCACAGGTCCTCGGGCGAGCGGACGCCGCCGGGGAAGCGGCAGCCCATGGCGACGATGGCGATCGGCTCGCGCGAGGCGTCGGTCAGCTCCCGGTTCCGGCGGCGCAGCCGCTCGGTCTCCTTCAGGGATGCCCGCAGCGCTTCAACGACTTTTTCGTTCGGGGTGGTCATCACAAACTCCGCACTTCGGGCACGTCAGGATCGGTTGCTGTCGTCGTCGGTGGCGCCGCCGTGGGACCCGTCGGGGTCGCCGTGGCCGTCGAGTGCCAGGTCGAGGAGGGCTTGGAGGTCCATCGCGTCGATGGAGTCCGCGGCGTCCGCGGGGTCGGCGGTGTCGGCCGCGCCGGCGGGTGTGTCGTCCGGGGCGGCCAGCCGCAGCAGGGTGTCGAGCAGCCCGGCCTCGCGGATCCGGCCCAGCGGGATGGTGGCCAGAGTCCGGCGCAGTTCGGCGTCCTGCGGGTCGGTGTCCACGGGGTGGGCGGTCGTGGTGCCGGCGGCCTCGGGGAAGAGGCTGTGGAGCAGGTGCCCGGTGAGGGCGCGGGGGTTGGGGTAGTCGAACACGAGGCTGGAGGGCAGCCGCAGCCCGCACGCGGCACCAAGGCGGTTGCGCAGTTCGACGGCGGTCAGGGAGTCGAAGCCGAGGTCCTTGAAGGCGCGTTCGGCGGCCACGGCGTCGGCGGAGGCGTGTCCGAGGGCCGCGGCGGCGTGCTCGCGCACGAGGTCGAGCAGGGCCGCATGCCGGTCGTCGCCGGTGAGTTCGGCGAGGCGCCGGAGCGTCGCGGAGGACGGGTCGTCGGTGCCGTCCGCGGCGGCCGGCGGGTCGGCGCGCAGCGCGTCCCGGACCTCGGGGAGGTCGGCGACGAGGGGGCGGGGCCGGGCCGCGGTGAAGGCGGGCGCGAAGCGCGCCCAGTCCACCTCGGCGACGGTCACGGCCGCCTCGTCGCCGGTGACGGCGCGTTCCAGCGCCAGCAGGTTGTCGGCCGGGGCCATGGGCGGCAGGCCGCGGCGGCGCAGCTGCTCCTCCGCGTCTCCCTCGGCCGCCATGCCGCCGTCGGCCCACGGGCCCCAGGCGACGGCGGTCGCGGGCAGGCCCTGGGCCCTGCGGCGCTCGGCGAGCGCGTCCAGGAAGGCGTTGGCGGCAGCGTACGCGCCCTGTCCGCCGCTGCCCCAGACACCGGCGATGGACGAGAAGAGGACAAAGGCGTCGAGGGAGTCCGGCGTCCCGAAGAGCGCGTCGAGGCTCACGGCTCCGGCGGTCTTCGCGGCCACGACGTGAGAGAGGCCGGGCAGATCGGTGTGCGCCCCGGGCGGCTGGGAGACACCGGCGGCGTGCACGACGGCGCGTACCGGGGTGCCCTCGGCGGCCAGTCGGTCGACGAGCGCCGCGAGCGCTGCCCGGTCGGCGACGTCGCAGGCGGCGAGCGTCACTTCGGCGCCGAGCCCGGACAGTTCCTTCTCGAGTTCCGCCGCGCCGGGGGCGTCGGCTCCCTTGCGGCTGACGAGGACGAGCCGCTGCGCTCCGCGCTCGGCGAGCCAGCGGGCCGTGTGGCGGCCGAGCGCGCCCGTGCCGCCGGTGACGAGCACGGTGCCGCGCGGGGTCCAGGTCCCGGCGGCCGGTCCCTGGGGCGCGGCATGCTCCAGGCGGCGTACGAAGGTTCCGGACGCACGGACGGCGAGCTGGTCCTCGTCGCCCGCTCCGGCGAGCACCGCGGCCAGGCGGTTCAGCGTCCGTTCGTCGCAGTCGGCGGGCAGGTCGACGAGCCCGCCCCAGCGGTCGGGGTGCTCCAGGGCCACGACCCGGCCCAGGCCCCATACGTGGGCCTGGGCGGCGCCGGTGAGCCCGTCCGCGGCGACGGCCGCGACGGCCTCTCGGGTCGCGCACCACAGCGGCGCGTCGACCCCGGCGGCGTCGCCCGTCAGCACCTCGACGAGCGCGAAGGTCAACGCGAGGCCGACGGGGACTCCGGGGTGCTCCGGGTGGAGTCGCTCGTCCAGCGCGAGGAGGGACAGGACACCGGCGACGGCGCCATGTCCGCGCAGGCGAGCGGTGATCGCCTCCGGGTGGGCGTCGGCGGAGTCGAGCACGACGGGTACGACGTGGGCACCGCCGGCCTCGACGCGCGCCGTCACGGCACGCACCCAGGGGTCGTCGGCGTGGGCGGCCGGGAGGGCCACCAGCCAGACACCGGTGGGGGTGCCGTCGCCGTTCCCGTTCCCGCTCGGCCACGGGTGCCAGGTGACGCGGTAGCGCCGGCCGTCCGCCTGGGTACGCGCCTGCTGGTCGCGGCGCCAGAGCGAGAGGGCGGGCAGCAGGGCGCTCAGCGGCTGGTCGGCGTCGATGCCCAACTCGTCGGCGATGCCCTGGGGATCGGCGTTCTCGACGACCTCCCAGAAACGGGCGTCCACCGCGTCACCTGTGCCGTTGGAGGCGGGGCGCGGCGCCGCCGGCGCGGGCCAGTAGCGCTGCCCCTGGAAGGCGTAGGTGGGCAGGTCGACGCGGCGGGCGCCGGTCCCGGCGAAGAACCGGGCCCAGTCGACCGTGACGCCACGGGTGTGGGCCTGCGCGAGGGCGGTCACGGCCGTCTCCGCCTCGGGGCGGCCCTTGCGCAGGACGGGAACGAAGGCAGCACCCTCCCCGGTCACGCAGTCCTGGGCCATGGCCGAAAGCACGCCGTCCGGGCCCAACTCCACGTAGGTGGTGACGCCTGCGGCCTCCAGCGCCCGTACGCCGTCAAGGAAGCGAACGGCCTCACGGACGTGCCGCACCCAGAACTCGGCCGACGTCACCTCCTCCGTCACCAGGGCGCCGGTCAGGTTGGACACCAGGGGGATGCGGGGCGCGCCGTAGGACAGACCCTCGGCGACCTTCCGGAAGTCCGCCAACATGCCGTCCATGTGCGGCGAGTGGAAGGCGTGACTGACCGTCAGCCGCTTCGACTTCCGGTCCGCGAACCGCGCCACGATCGCCGTCGCCGCGTCCTCGTCACCGGCGACCACCACCGCCTGCGGCCCGTTGACGGCCGCGATGCTCACCCGCTCGTCCAGCAGCGGCAGAACCTCGTCCTCCGACGCCTCCAGCGCGATCATCACACCGCCGCCCGGCAGCGCCTGCATCAACCGCCCACGGGCCTCGACCAACGTGCACGCATCGTCCAGCAAGAACACCCCCGCCACATGCGCGGCAGCGATCTCACCGACCGAATGCCCCGACACGAAGTCGGGACGCACGCCCCACGACTCCAGCAGCCGGAAGAGGGCGACCTCCACCGCGAACAACGCGGGCTGCGCGAACTCCGTCCGGTCCAACGCCACCGCGTCATCACCGAACAGCGCGTCCAGTGCGAGCCGTTCACCGATCGCGTCCAGCGCCTCCGCGAACACCGGATAGGCGTCGTACAACTCACGCCCCATCCCCAGCCGCTGGCTGCCCTGCCCCGTGAACAGGAAGGCGAGCGGGCCGGCGGTGACCGTCGCCTGGACGAGGCCGGGGGCCTGCCGTCCCTCGGCGAGTGCCACGAGGGCCGTCTTCAGCCCATCGGTGTCGCCGGAGACGATCGCGGCCCGCTCGCCGAGGGCCGCCCGGGTGGTCGCCACCGAGTGGGCCAGGTCGGCGAGAGGCGCGGCGCCGGACTCGACCACCGGCAGCAGGCGTCGGGCCTGGTCGCGCAGGGCCTCGGGGGTCCTGGCCGAGAGGACGTACGGGAGGAGGCCGGGCGCCTGCACGGGGGCCTCGGCGGCCTTCGCGACGCCCGGGGGCTGCTCGATGATCGTGTGGGCGTTGGTGCCGCTGATGCCGAACGACGAGATGCCGGCCCGGCGCGGACGTCCCGTCCCGGGCCACTCCCGCTGCTCGGTGAGCAGGTCGATGTCCCCCGTCGACCAGTCGACGTGCGGGGTCGGCTCGTCCACGTGGAGCGTGCGCGGCAGCGCGCCGTGCCGCATCGCCATGACCATCTTGATGATGCCCGCGACACCGGCCGCGGCCTGCGTGTGCCCGAGGTTGGACTTGATCGAGCCGAGAAGCAGCGGCTGCTCCGGCGAGCGGTCCTGGCCGTACGTCGCGAGCAGCGCCTGCGCCTCGATCGGGTCCCCGAGCCGGGTGCCGGTGCCATGTGCCTCCACGGCGTCGACGTCGGAAGCGGCCAGCCCGGCGCTCGCCAGTGCCTGGCGGATGACGCGCTGCTGCGAGGGGCCGTTCGGCGCCGTCAGGCCGTTGCTCGCGCCGTCCTGGTTCACGGCCGAACCACGCACCAGCGCCAGGACCGGGTGCCCGTGGCGCCGCGCGTCCGACAGCCGCTCCACCAGCAGCATGCCCACGCCCTCGCTCCACCCCGTACCGTCGGCCGCGGCGGCGAACGCCTTGCAGCGGCCGTCGGGCGAGAGGCCGCCCTGGAGGCTGAACTCGCTGAACGTGGCGGGAGTCGACATCACGGTGACGCCGCCGGCCAGCGCCACGGTGCACTCGCCGTTACGCAGCGCCTGCACCGCCCAGTGCAGCGCCACCAGCGAGGACGAGCACGCCGTGTCCACGGTCACCGACGGGCCCTCCAGCCCCAGCGCGTACGAGACACGCCCCGACATCACACTGCCCGCGTTGCCCGTCATGACATGGCCCAGGACCCCGTCGGTGCCGTTCCGCTCGAGCTGTGCGTCGTACCCGGTGTACGCGGCTCCCACGAAGACGCCCGCCTGGCTGCCGCGCAAGGTGGTCGGGTCGATGCCCGCGCGTTCGATCGTCTCCCAGGCGGTCTCCAGGAGGAGACGCTGCTGCGGGTCCATGGCCAGCGCCTCGCGCGGGGAGATCCCGAAGAAGTCCGCGTCGAAGGTGTCGGCGTCGTACAGGAAGCCGCCCTGGAAGGTCTGCGCGTCGCCGTGGGCGAGGAGTTCGGCGGTGTCCCAGCCGCGGTCGCCGGGAAGGCCGGAGATCGCGTCGCCGCCGGTCTCGACGAGGCGCCACAGGTCCTCGGGGCTGCGGACGCCGCCGGGGTAGCGGCAACCCATGGCGACGATCGCGATCGGGTCGTCGTCTGCGCCGACCGTGCGCGATCCGGTCGGCGCGAGGGCGGTCCCGACCCCGTCCGCGTTCCCGTCCGCGACGTCGCCGACGAGTTCCCGGCGCAGGTGGCCGGCGAGCGCGGTGGCGGTCGGGTAGTCGAAGACGAGGGTGGCCGGCAGGCGCCGGCCGGTCGCGGCACCCAGCAAGTTGCGCAGTTCGACGGCGGTCAGTGAGTCGAAGCCCAGTTCCTTGAAGGAGCGTCCCGGCTCGACGGAGGCCGGACCCGGGTAGCCGAGCGCGACGGCGACCTGCTTGCGTACGAGGTCGAGCAGGACACGGTCGCGTTCGGCCGGGGCGAGCCCTGCCAGACGCGCCCGCAGCCCGTCCTCCCTTCCGCCCCCACCGGCGGAGGCCGCGGCCCGGCGCGTGGGGGCACCCACGAGACCGCGCAGCAGCGGCGCGAGGGCACCTGCCTGGGCCTGACCGCGCAAGACGCCGAGATCGAGCTTCATCGGCAGGAGCACAGCCGCGCCGACGGACAGCGCGGTGTCGAAGAGGGCGAGGCCGTCCTGGCTCGAGAGGGCGCCCACGCCGTCTCTGGCCATGCGCTGGAGATCGCCCTCGTCCAGGTGCGTCGCCATTCCGCCCACCTGCGGGGCCCACAGGCCCCAGGCGAGGGCGGTGGCCGCGAGTCCCTGGGCTCGCCGCTGCTCCGCGAGGCCTTCCAGGAACGCGTTGGCGGCGGCGTAGTTCGCCTGCCCGGGCGCCCCGAGTGCCGCGGCGATCGCCGAGAAGACGACGAAGTCGGCGAGGTCGAGCCGGCGGGTGAGGTCGTGCAGGTGGAGCGCCGCGTCGACCTTCGGGCGCAGGACCCTCTCGAGCCGCTCCGGAGTGAGGGAGCCGATGACGCCGTCGTCGAGGACGCCCGCCGTGTGCACGACGGCCGTCAGGGGGTGCTCGGCCGGAATGGAGTCCAGCAGGGCGGCCAGCGCGTCGCGGTCGGCGGTGTCGCAGGCGGCGACGGTGACCTCGGCACCCAGGGCGCGCAGTTCCTCCGCGAGTTCGCGGGCTCCGGCGGCCGACCCACCACGGCGGCTGGTCAGCAGCAGGTGGCGGGCGCCGCGCGCGGTCACGGCGTGCCGGGCGACCAGACCACCGAGGGCACCCGTCCCGCCGGTGATGAGGACGGTGCCGTCCGGATCCCAGTCACGGGGAACCGTGAGCACGATCTTCCCCACATGGCGTGCCTGGCTCAGATGACGGAACGCCTCGGGGGCCTGGCGCAGGTCCCATGCCGAGACCGGGAGCCGGTGCAGGGCACCGGACCGGAACAGCGCCAGCAGTTCGGTGAGCATCTCCTGGATGCGGTCGAGGCCGGCCTCGGTCAGGTCGAAGGCCTGGTAGGTGACGCCGGGGTGGGCGGCGGCGACGTCCTGCGGCTCACGGACGTCGGTCTTGCCCATCTCCACGAAACGCCCGCCGCGCGGCAACAGCCGCAGCGAGGCATCCACGAACTCCCGCGCCAGAGAGTCCAGGACGACGTCGACACCCCGGCCCCCGGTCGCGGTGCGGAAGGCGTCCTCGAAGTCGAGGGTGCGGGACGAGGCGATGCGGTCGTCGGTCAGACCCAGCCCGCGCAGGGTGTCCCACTTGCCGGGGCTCGCGGTGGCGTACACCTCGGCGCCCCAGTGGCGGGCGAGCTGGACGGCGGCCATGCCGACACCACCCGCTGCCGCATGCACGAGAACGGACTCGCCGCCGCGCAAACCGGCGAGGTCGTGCAGCGCGTAGTACGCCGTCATGAAGACGATCGGCACCGACGCCGCCTCGGCGAACGTCCAGCCCTCCGGCATCGGGGCGACCATCCGCCGGTCGACGACGGCCAACGGGCCGAACGCACCCGGCAGCATGCCCATCACACGGTCACCGGGGGCGAGGTCGGTGACGCCGGGGCCGGTCTCCACGACGAGGCCCGCACCCTCGACGCCCATCAGGCCCGCGTCACCCGGGTACATGCCCAGGGCGTTGAGGACGTCACGGAAGTTCAGGCCGGCCGCTCGGACGGCGACGCGCACCTCACCCGGCGCCAGCGGCGCCTCGGACTCCGGACTCGGGACGAGCACGAGGTTGTCGACCGTACCCCTGTCCCGGATGTCCATGCGCCAGGCGCTGGTGTCCGCCGGCGGGGTCAGCGGTGTCGTGGCGGGGACCCGCGCCAGCCGGGGCGCCTGCACCATGCCGCGGCGAATGGCGAGTTGCGGCTCGCCGCTGGCCAGGGCGGCCGCGAGCGCCCGCGCGGAGGCGGGGTCGTCGTCGAGGTCGACCATCACGAAGCTGTCGGGGTGCTCCGACTGCGCCGAGCGCAGAAGTCCCCGCACCGCGCCGCCCGCGAGATCCGTCACCGCGCCACCGGGCACCGTCGTCACGGCACCCGACGTCAGCCAGACCAGCCGCACGTCCGCGAGGCGCTCGTCCGCGAGCCACTCCTGCACGGTCGCCAGCGCACCCTGCACGGCCGCATGCACCGTATCGGCCACACTGCCGTGATCCGTCGCCGGCAGGTGGACGAAGACGGAGTCGAAGCTCGGCTCCCCCGCCGTCAACGCCTCGCGGAGCGCGGCAAGGTCGGCGTACCCCGCCACCTCCGCACCCGTGGAGGCGAGGCCCAGTTCGTCCCGGCCGAGCACGGCCCAGCGCCGTCCCTGCGGGCCCTCACCACGCCCAACGGTCACCGGCGCCCATTCCACGCCGAACAGCGACTCCAGGTGGGCCGCTTCGGCGACGCGTACCTGCTCCGCCGAGACGGTGCGCAGGGCGAGGGCGTCCACGGTGGCGACGGGTGCGCCAGAGGTGTCGGCGATCTCCAGGCGTATGCCGTCCGTGCCCGTGCGCGCGACGTGGACGCGCAGCGCCTCGGCACCGGCGGCGTGCAGGGTGACCCCGGTCCAGGCGAACGGCAGGCGTCCCACGCCCACGGTGCCGCCGAGCCCGCCCAGCGCCAGCGCGTGCAGACAGGCGTCGAGCAGAGCCGGGTGCAGGCCGAAGTCCCGCGCGGCCGGGGCGGACCCCTCGGGCAGCGCGACGTCGACGTAGACGCTCTCCCCGTGCCGCCACGCGGCCGTCAGACCGCGGAACACCGGCCCGTAGCCCATGCCGAGCCCGGCCAGCACGTCGTAGAGGTCGTCCGATTCGGCGGGTTCGGCGCCCGCCGGGGGCCACTGGGTGAACTCGAAGTCCGGGCGCGCGGCGCCCCGGGCGAGGACGCCGTCGGCGTGCCGCACCCACGGCTCGTCGCCGGCGCCGTCCTGGACGCGGGACGCGAGCGTGAACGTGCGCCGGCCTGTGCCGTCGGCGTCCGGCGCGCCCACGTGGATCTGCACCTGCACGCCGCCGCGCTCGGGCAGCACCAGCGGGGCCTGGAGGGTGAGCTCCTCCAGCACGTCGCAGCCGACCTGGTCACCGGCGCGTACGGCAAGTTCCACGACGGCCGCGCCGGGCAGGATCACGGAGCCCCAGACGGTGTGGTCCGCGAGCCAGGGGTGGGTGTCCAGGGAGAGGCGGCCGGTGAGGAGGAACCCTTCGCCGTCGGCGAGGGCGACGGTCGCGCCGAGCAGGGGGTGATCGACGGCCTCCAGCCCGGCGGCACGCACGTCCCCGACGCCCGGGACCGGCGGCTCGATCCAGTAGCGCTGCCGCCGGAAGGCGTAGGTGGGCAGGTCGACGCGCTGCGCGCCGGTCCCGGCGAGGTACGCCTGCCAGTCGACCGCGATCCCCCGGGTGTGGGCGTGGGCGAGCGCGGTGGTGACGGTCTCGGCCTCGGAACGGTCCCTGCGCAGGACGGGGACGAAGGCGGCACCCTCGCCGGTCAGGCACTCCTGCGCCATGGCCGACAGCACGCCGTCCGGGCCGAGTTCGAGGTACGTGGTGACGCCGGCGGTCTCCAGCGCGCGGACGCCGTCAAGGAAGCGGACGGCTTCGCGGACGTGCCGCACCCAGAAGTCGGGCGAGGACATCTCGTCGGTGACCAGGGCGCCGGTCAGGTTGGAGACGACGGGTATGCGCGGGGCTGCGAACGTCAGCCCGGACACGACCTCGCGGAAGGCGTCCAGCATGCCGTCCATGTGCGGCGAGTGGAACGCATGACTGACCGTCAGCCGCTTCGACTTGCGGTCCCCAAGGGAATCCACGATCACGACCGCGGCATCCTCGTCACCCGAGATCACGACCGCCTGCGGCCCGTTGACCGCCGCGATGCTCACCCGGTCGGTGAGCAGCGGCAGGACCTCGTCCTCCGACGCCTGAAGCGCGATCATCACGCCACCGCCCGGCAGCGCCTGCATCAACCGACCCCGCGCCTCGACCAGCGTGCACGCGTCGTCCAGCGACAGCACCCCGGCCACATGCGCGGCGGCGATCTCGCCCACCGAATGCCCGGACAGGAAGTCCGGCTTCACACCCCAGCTTTCCAGCAGCCTGAACAGCGCCACCTCGATCGCGAACAACGCCGACTGCGCGAACTCCGTACGGTCCAACGCCTCCGCGTCATCCCCGAACAGCACATCCAGACCCAGCCGCTCACGCACCGCGTCCAACGCCTCGGCGAACACCGGATAGGCGTCGTACAACTCACGCCCCATCCCCAGCCGCTGACTCCCCTGCCCCGTGAACAGGAACGCCAACTTGCCCTCGGCCGGCGACCCCGTCACCACACCGGCGGCCGGGCCGCCGTCGGCGAGCGCGTTCAGCGCGGCCAGCAGGCCCGCGCGGTCCCCGGCCACGACCACCGCACGGTCCGCGAACGCGGCACGTCCCTGCGCCAGCGAGTGGGCGACGTCCACCGCGCGCAGCCCGGTGCGCTCGCCCACGTACGCGGACAGGCGGCGGGCCTGGTCGCGCAGAGCCTCCTGCCCCTTCGCCGACAGCAGCCACGGCACCACGCGCGCCGGTGCGACGGGCTGCGGCTCCGGGGCCTGCTCTGGCTCCGGGGCCTGCTCGATGATCGTGTGGGCGTTGGTGCCGCTGACGCCGAAGGCCGACACGGCGGCGCGACGCGGTGCGCCCGTCCCGGGCCACGGCATCCGCTCGGTGAGCAGGGCGACGTCGCGGGCCGACCAGTCGACGTCGGGGGTGGGCTCGTCGACGTGCAGGGTCTGCGGCAGCACGCCGTGCCGCATCGCCATGACCATCTTGATGACGCCCGCGACACCGGCGGCCGCCTGGGTGTGGCCGAGGTTGGACTTCAGCGAACCGAGGCGCAGCGGGTGGCCCTCGGGGCGATCCTGGCCGTAGGTGGCCAGCAGGGCCTCCGCCTCGATCGGGTCCCCGAGGCGGGTGCCCGTCCCGTGGGCCTCGACGACGTCGACCTCGGCGGCGGAGAGCTGTGCGTTCTCCAGGGCCTGGCGGATGACGCGCTGCTGAGACGGGCCGTTCGGTGCCGTCAGGCCGTTGCTCGCACCGTCCTGGTTGACGGCCGAGCCCCGCACCACCGCCAGCACCGGGTGACCGTTGCGGAGCGCGTCGGACAGCCGCTCGACCAGCAGCACGCCGACGCCCTCGGACCATCCGGTGCCGTCGGCGGAGGCGGCGAAGGACTTGCAGCGCCCGTCGGGGGCGAGGCCGCGCTGACGGCTGAACTCGATGAACACGTCGGTGTTGGGCATCACGCACACGCCGCCGACCAGGGCGAGCGAGCACTCGCGCTGGCGCAGCGCCTGGGTCGCCAGGTGCAGGGCGACGAGCGAGGACGAGCACGCGGTGTCGACGGTGGCGGCCGGACCCTCGAGCCCGAAGACGTAACTGACGCGGCCGGACAGGACACTGGTGGCGCCGCCGGTCAGCAGCAGCCCTTCCAGCTCTTCCGGGACCTCCCTGAGGTCGGCTCCGTATCCCATCGCGCTGGCACCGACGTAGACGCCGGTACGGCTGCCGCGCACGGTCGAGGGGTCGATGCCGGCCCGCTCGAACGCCTCCCAGGCGACCTCCAGCAGCTGGCGCTGCTGCGGGTCCATCGCCAGCGCCTCGCGCGGCGATATCCCGAAGAACGCGGGGTCGAAGAGCGTCGCGTCGTCGAGGAATCCACCGCCGGTGTTGTAGAAGGCGCCCTTGCGGTCGGGATCCGAATCAGTGAGGGATTCGACGTCCCACCCGCGGTCGGCGGGGAATCCGGAAATGGCGTCGCCGCCCTCGTCGACCAGTCGCCACAGGTCCTCCGGCGACCTGACCCCGCCGGGGAAGCGGCAGCTCATCGCCACGATGGCGATGGGCTCGGCGGCGTCGGCCTCGATCTCCTGGACGCGGCGGCGGGACCGGCGCAGCTCGGCCGTCATCCACTTCAGGTTTTCGAGAAGCTTCTCTTCGTTCGCGCTGGTCACCGGAACGTCACCCCCTGGGGAATCGCGAAATGCGGCCGTACGGACATCGGTCGGGTCGTCGGATCAGCCATCGGTTCAGGATTTTCCGAATTCTTTGTTGATGAGGTCGAAGAGGTCGTCGGCGGACGCCGACGCGATTTCGACGTCCTCGTCCTCGCCCCCTCCGGTGGCGGCTCGTTCCGCCCTGTTCCACTTCGCCAGGAGGGATTCGAGCCGTGCGGTGACGCGGGCGCGTTCGGTGGTGTCCTCGGGGACGGACGACAGGAGGAACTCGAGCTTGTCGATCTCCGCGAGGGCGGGCAGTGCGGGGGTGGTGTCCTCGCCGACGACTTCGGCCCGGATGTGGGCCGCGAGCGCCGCGGGGGTCGGGTGGTCGAAGACGAGGGCGGCCGGCAGGCGCAGCCCGGTGGCGGTCTGCAGCCGGTTGCGCAGTTCGACGGCGGTCAGCGAGTCGAAGCCGAGTTCCTTGAAGGCGCGTCCGGCCTCGACCGACGCCCCGCCCTGGTGACCGAGGACGGCCGCGACCTGCGCGCGGACCAGGTCGAGCACGACCCGCTCGGCCTCGGCCACGGGCAGGCCCTGCAACCGCGCCTGGAGGTCGGGGGCTTCGCCCGTGGACGCAGCGACGCTGTCCTGTTCTGCGGCGAGCGCGCGGCGCACCTCGGGCAGGTCGCCGATCAGCGGGCGCGGCCTGGCGGCGGTGAAGGCCGGGGCGAACCGGTGCCAGTCCACGTCGGCCACGATCACGGTGGTCTCGTCACCGTCCAGGGCACGCTGGAGCGCCGCGATGGACCGGTTCGGCGCCATCGCGGGCAGTCCGCGCCGCCGCAGCTGCTCCTCCGCGCCGTCGTCGGCGACGAGGCCGCCCTCGGCCCAGGGGCCCCAGGCCACCGAGGTCGCCGTCAGCCCGCGGGCCCTGCGGTGCTGCGCCAAGGCGTCGAGGTGGGCGTTGGCGGCGGCGTACGCGGCCTGGCCGCCGCTGCCCCACACACCCGCGATGGAGGAGAAGAGGACGAAGGCGTCGAGGTCGGCCGTGCCGAGGAGTTCGTCGAGGTGGGCGGCGCCGGCGACCTTGGCGGCGAGGACGTCGGCCACGTCGGCGGGGCCCGTCTCGGCCATCGGCGCGAACTGTCCGGCGCCCGCCGTGTGGAAGACGGCGGTGAGACCCGGCCCGCCCGTTCCGTCGGCCCGCGGTCCGCGCAGCCGCGCCAGCAGGTCGGCGACGGCCTCCCGGTCGGTCACGTCGCAGGCCACGGCCGTGGCCCGGGCGCCCAGGGCTCCGATCTCGGCGACCAGTCCGTCCGCGCCGGGCGCCTCCGGCCCGCGCCGGCTGACCAGCACCAGGTGCTCCGCGCCGTGTGCGGCCAGCCAGCGGGCGACGTGGCCGCCGAGGGCGCCCGTTCCGCCGGTGACGAGGACGGTGCCGCGGGGACGCCACGGCGTACGCGCCGCCGCGGGCGCGCGGTCGGGGTCGTGCTGGATGCGGCGCGCCAGCAGGCCGGTTGTGCGGATGGCGATCTGGTCCTCGTCCCCGCGGCTCGCGAGGACACCGAGCAGCCGGTCGAGGACCCGGTCGTCGACGGTGCCCGGCAGGTCCACGAGGCCGCCCCAGCGGTCGGGGTGCTCCAGGGCCACGACCCGGCCCAGGCCCCACACCTGGGCCTGCGCGACGCTCGTCAGGCGGTCGGACGCGGAGGTCGCGACGGCCCCCGACGTGACGCACCACAGCGGTGCCGTGATGCCGGTGTCGCCCAGCGCCTGCACCAGCGATCCCGTCAGCAACAGCCCCGCGGGCGCGGCGCCGTGCACGGGATGCGGCTGCTCGGCGAAGGCCAGCAGCGACACGACGCCCGCGACACCACCGGCCCCGCCCGCTCCGGCGATCTCGCGCAGCCGGCCCGCGAGTTCCTCCCGGCCGGCCTCGGACTCGGTGACGACGAGACTCCGCACGTCCGCCCCGCGCGCCGCCAGGGCGCCGGAGACGCCGTGAAGGCCTCCCTCCCCGTCCTCCGCGGTGCTGACGACGATCCACGTCCCGGACGGGCCGCCGGTGGCGGGAAGGCCCAGTGGCTTCCAGGTCACGCCGTACCGCCAGCCGTCCACGGCGGACTCCTCCTGGCGCTGCCGCCGCCACGCCGACAGGGCGGGCAGCAGTGCGCTCAGCGGCTGGTCCGCGTCGACGCCCAGGGCGCCCGCGAGCGCGATCGGGTCCGCGTTGTCGACGGCCTCCCAGAACGGTGCGTCGGCCCCGTCCGCCGCACCGAACCGCCCGTCGACGTCCGCGCCGGAGGTCACGGCGTCGGCCTCCTCCAGCCAGTAGCGCTCGCGCTGGAAGGCGTAGGTGGGCAGGTCGACGCGGCGGGCGCCGGTCCCGGCGAAGAACAGCGCCCAGTCGACGGTGACGCCGCGGGCGTGGGCCCGGGCGAGGGCGGTCACGGCCGTCTCCGGCTCCGGACGGCCCTTGCGCAGGACGGGGAGGAAGGCAGCGCCTTCGGCGGTCACACACTCCTGCGCCATCGCGGACAGCACACCGTCCGGGCCGAGCTCCAGGTAGGTCGTGGCCCCGGCTTCCTCCAGAGCGCGGACGCCGTCCAGGAAGCGGACGGCCTCACGGACGTGCCGCACCCAGAAGTCGGGCGAGGACATCTCGTCGGTGACCACGGCACCGGTGAGCTGGGAAACGACGGGAATCCGGGGCGGGGCGAAGGCCAGGCCCTCGGCGACCTTCCGGAAGTCCGCCAGCATGCCGTCCATGTGCGGGGAGTGGAAGGCGTGACTGACCGTCAGCCGCTTCGACTTCCGGTCCGCGAACCGCGCCACGATCGCCGTCGCCGCGTCCTCGTCACCGGCGACCACCACCGCCTGCGGCCCGTTGACGGCCGCGATGCTCACGCGCTCGTTCAGCAGCGGCAGGACCTCGTCCTCCGAGGCCTGCAACGCGATCATCACGCCACCACCCGGCAGCGCCTGCATCAACCGCCCACGCGCCGCCACCAGCGTGCACGCGTCCTCCAGCGAAAAGACTCCCGCCACGTGGGCGGCGGCGATCTCACCGATCGAGTGCCCGGACACGAAGTCCGGCGTCAGGCCCCACGACTCGACCAGCCGGAACAGTGCCACCTCCAGCGCGAACAGCGCTGGCTGCGTGTACCCGGTCCGGTCGAGCAGGTCGCCGTCGTCGCCGAACAGCACGTCCTGCAGCGGCACATCGAGATGCGCGTCCATCCGGGCGCAGACCGCGTCCAGGGCGTCCGCGAAGGCCGGGTAGCTGTCGTAGAGCGCCCGTCCCGCCCCCGGCCGCTGGCTGCCCTGCCCCGTGAACAGGAACGCGAGCGCGCCGTCCGCGGCTGTCCCGAGGTGGAGGTCGGACGCCTCCTCGCCCGCGGCCACGGCCGTGAGCGCCTCCAGGAACTCCTCCCGCTCCCCCGCCACGACCACCGCACGCCGCTCCAGAGCGGCCCGCGACGTGGCCAGGGTGTAGGCCACGTCGACCGGCTCCAGCAGCGGATCGGCTGCGATACGAGCCCGGAGCCTGTCGGCCTGGAGGGCCAGCGCCGTCCCGTTCTTCGCCGACAGCACCCACGGCGTCACCGCGGGCCGGTCGGACGGGGCCGTCGCGGCGATGTCGTCCGGGGCCTGCTCCACGATGGTGTGGGCGTTGGTGCCGCTGATGCCGAACGACGAGATACCGGCCCGGCGCGGACGGCCCGTCTCCGGCCATTCCCGCCGTTCGGTGAGCAGGGCGATCTCGCCGGCCGCCCAGTCGACGTGCGGGGTCGGCTCGTCGACGTGGAGGGTCTGCGGCAGGACGCCGTGCCGCATCGCCAGCACCATCTTGATGACGCCCGCTACACCGGCCGCGGCCTGCGTGTGACCGAGGTTGGACTTGATCGATCCCAGGAACAGTGGCTGCTCCGGCATCCGGTCCTGGCCGTAGGTGGCCAGAAGGGCCTGGGCCTCGATCGGGTCGCCCAGACGGGTGCCCGTGCCGTGCGCCTCCACCGCGTCCACGTCCGAGGCGGACAGCCCGGCGCTCGCCAGGGCCTGGCGGATCACGCGCTGCTGCGACGGGCCGTTCGGCGCCGTCAGACCGTTGCTCGCACCGTCCTGGTTCACCGCCGAGCCCCGGACGAGGGCGAGGACCGGGTGGCCGTTGCGCCGTGCGTCCGACAGCCGCTCCACGAGGAGCATGCCGACGCCCTCACCCCACCCCGTACCGTCCGCGGCGGCGGCGAACGCCTTGATCCGGCCGTCCTCGGCGAGCCCGCGCTGCCGGCTGAAGTCGATGAACGTGCCAGGCGACGACATCACCGTCACACCGCCGGCCAGTGCGAGCGAGCACTCACCGCTGCGCAGGGCCTGAGCGGCGAGGTGCAGGGCGACCAAGGACGCGGAACAGGCGGTGTCGACCGTCATCGCGGGGCCTTCGAGCCCGAAGGCGTAGGAGAGCCGGCCGGAGACGATGCTGGCCGCGTTGCCCGTGCCCAGGAATCCTTCGATGCCGTCGGGGATCGACTGGAGTGCCGTGGCGTAGTCCTGCCCGTTGGTGCCGACGAAGACGCCCGCCTGGCTTCCGCGCAACGAGGTCGGGTCGATGCCGGCCCGCTCGAACGCCTCCCACGACGTCTCCAGCAGCAGCCGCTGCTGCGGATCCATGGCCAGCGCCTCACGCGGGGAGATCCCGAAGAAGTCCGCGTCGAACTCGGCGGCGTCGTAGAGGAATCCACCTCCGCGGGCGTAGAACGTCCCCTGACGGTCCGGGTCGGAACTGTAGAGCCGTTCCAGGTCCCAGCCGCGGTCGACGGGGAACTCCCCCACCGCGTCCGTCCCCGTCACCAGCAACTGCCACAGGTCTTCCGGTGTCCGCACGCCGCCTGGGAAGCGGCAGCTCATCGCCACGATCGCGATCGGGTCGTCATCGGTGGCGACCGCCGCGGGCAGATCGGCATCCGCGACCCGCACCGTCCCCAGCAGCTCACCGCGCAGATACTCCGCCAGCGCCGCGGACGTCGGGTAGTCGTAAACCAGCGTCGCCGGCAACCGCAGCTCGGTCGCCGCACCCAGCCGGTTCCGCAGCTCGACGGCCGTCAGCGAGTCGAAGCCCAGCTCCTTGAACGCCCGCCCGGCCCCCACCGCGTCGACACCGGCATGACCGAGCACAGCCGCGACCTGGGCACGCACCAGTGCGAGCAGTTCACGCTCCCGCTCAGCCGCGGGAAGGGCCGCCAGCCGCTCGGCCAGGGACGTCGACGCCGCGACGACCGACGCATCGGGTGTGGTGGCGTCCGTAGGGACAGGCCTTGCGTCCACCAGATCGGCGAACAGGTTGCTGGGGCGCCCGGCGGTGAACTCGGAGGCGAAGCGCTCCCAGACGAAGTCCGCGATCACGACGGTGGCGTCGGCGGCGCCGACGGCGCGTCCCATCGCCGTGACGGCGGACCCGGCCTTCATCGGCGGGACCCCGCCTCGGCGCATGCGGGCCGCCATCTCCTCGTCGGCGGCCATGCCGCCCTCGGCCCACGGACCCCACGCGATCGACGTCGCCGCCAGACCGTCCGCCCGGCGCTGCTCCGCCAAAGCGTCCAGGAAGGCGTTCGCAGCCGCGTAGTTCGCCTGCCCGGACGTGCCGACCGTGCCACTGACCGACGAGAACAGCACGAACGCGTCCAGCACGATGCCGAGCTCGCTCGTCAGCTCGTGCAGGTTCGCCGCCGACGTGGCCTTCGCCCGCAGAACGGTCTCAAGACGTTCCGGGGTCAGGGCATCGAGCACCCCGTCGTCCAGCACACCAGCCGTGTGCACGACGGCGGTCAGCGCAGCGGCGTGTTCAGCCAGCACCGCACGCAGGGGCTCCCGGTCGGAGGCATCACACGCGACGACCGAGACGTCGACGCCCAGTTCCGCCACCAACTCCGCGGCACCGGTCGCCTCCATGCCGCGCCGGCTGGTCAGCACCAGCCGCTCGGCACCGGCACCCGCCAGCCACCGCGCGACACGGCTGCCCAGCGCACCCGTGCCACCCGTCACCAGCACCGTCCCGGACGGGACCCACGACTCCGTGTCCTCCGGCAGCGCCGCGCGGACCAGCCGTCTGCCGAAGACACCGGTTGAGCGCACGGCCACCTGGTCCTCACCGGAACCGGCCAGCACACCCACCAGACGGGACTGCGCCCGCTCGTCCAGGAGCCCAGGGAGGTCGATCAGGCCACCCCAGCGCTCCGGGACCTCCAGCGCGGCGACCCGGCCCAGACCCCACACCTGCGCCTGCACCGGCGACACCAGCCGGTCCGACCGGCCGACCGAGACCGCACCCCGCGTCAGACACCACAACCGGGCGTCCACTCGGGCATCGCCCAGGGCCTGTACCAACGCCACCGTGCCGGCGAGGTCCAGCATCGACACGACACCCGCGTACTCACCGTCGACCAGTTCCGCCAGCGCCGCGCGATCCGTGCCCCGGCCGACCACGACCCGCTGGACGTCGGCGCCCCGGCCCGCCAGCGCGCCCACCACCAGTGCGTCGTCGGCGCCCCCGGCCGGCACGACCACCAGCCACGACCCGGACAACCGCGCGCCGGAGGCCTCGGCGAGCGGCTTCCACACCACCCGGTACCGCCAGCCGTCCACCTCCGACCGCTCACGACCCTGACGACGCCACGCGGACAACGCCGGAAGCACCTCACCCAGCGACGCATCACCGGACACGTCCAACTCGGCCAGGAGCGACGCCAGATCCTCCCGCTCCACCACGTCCCAGAAGCGAGCGTCCGACGCATCGGCGATGACACCGCGCTGAGGCGCGTCGATGGGCTCCGGCCAGTACCTCTGCCGCTGGAACGCATAAGTCGGCAAGTCGACGTACCGGTCTCGGGCCCCGGCGAAGAACGTGCGCCAGTCGACCTCCACGCCTCGCACATGTGCCCGCGCCATAGCCGTGACGGCCGTCTCGGCTTCCGGACGGCCCTTGCGCAGCACCGGAACGAAGGCCACGCCCTCGCCCGTCACGCACTCCTGCGCCATCGCCGACAGCACACCGTCCGGGCCGAGCTCGACGTACGTGGTGACCCCGGCGTCCTCCAGGGTGCGGACGCCGTCCAGGAAGCGCACGGCCTCACGAACGTGCCGCACCCAGAACTCCGCGGACGCCAGCTCGTCCGTGACCACGGCACCGGTCAGGTTCGAGACGACCGGGATCCGCGGCACCTCGAAGGACAGCCCGAACACCACCTCACGGAACGCCTGCAACATCCCGTCCATGTGCGGTGAATGGAACGCATGACTGACCTGCAGCCGCTTCGACTTCCGCCCCGCGAAGGACGCCGCGATCGCCGTGGCGACGTCCTCGTCACCGGCGACCACGACCGACCGCGGGCCGTTGACGGCGGCAATGCTCACGCGGTCGTTCAGCAGCGGCAGGACCTCGTCCTCCGAGGCCTCCAGCGCGATCATCACGCCGCCACCCGGCAGCGCCTGCATCAACCGACCCCGCGCCGCCACCAGAGCACACGCGTCCTCCAGCGAGAAGACACCCGCCACGTGCGCCGCGGCGATCTCACCCACCGAGTGCCCCGACACGAAGTCCGGTCGCACACCCCACGACTCGACCAGCCGGAACAGCGCCACCTCCACCGCGAACAACGCGGGCTGCGCGAACTCCGTCCGGTCCAGAGCCCCCGCGTCCTCCCCGAACAGCACATCCCTCAACGGCACATTGAGGTGAGCGTCCATCCGGGCGCAGACAGCGTCCAACGCGTCCGCGAAGACCGGGTACGTGTCGTACAGCTCACGCCCCATCCCGAGCCGCTGGCTGCCCTGCCCCGTGAACAAGAACGCGAGCTTGCCCACGACCGGGGATCCGGTCACCACACCCGCGGACTCTCCGCCGGCCACGGACGCAAGCCGCTGGAGGAACGCGTCGCGGTCGCCGGCGACGATGACGGCACGATGGTCGAGCGCGGCCCGACCGCTCGCCAGCGCACGGCCGATGTCCACCGGGCGCAGGCCGGTGCGGGCGTCGAGTCGGGCGTGGAGGCGTGCCGCCTGGTCCCGCAGGGCATCCTCGGACTTGCCCGACAGCACCCATGCCGATGTCGCCGGGCGATCGGCGTCCCCCTCGTCCGCCTCGTCTGCCTGCGCTACCTCGGTGGCCTGCTCGATGATCGTGTGGGCGTTGGTGCCGCTGATGCCGAACGACGAGACACCGGCCCGGCGCGGACGGCCCGTCTCCGGCCACTCCCGCCGTTCGGTGAGCAGGGCGATCTCGCCGGCCGACCAGTCCACGTGCGGGGTCGGCTCGTCCACGTGCAGCGTCTGCGGCAGCACCCCGTGGCGCATCGCCATGACCATCTTGATGACGCCCGCGACGCCGGCCGCGGCCTGCGTGTGGCCGAGGTTGGACTTGATCGATCCCAGGAACAGCGGCTGCTCCGGCATCCGGTCCTGGCCGTAGGTGGCCAGCAGCGCCTGGGCCTCGATCGGGTCCCCGAGCCGGGTGCCCGTGCCGTGCGCCTCCACCGCGTCCACGTCCGAGGCGGACAGCCCAGCGCTCGCCAAGGCCTGCCGGATCACCCGCTGCTGCGACGGACCGTTCGGCGCCGTCAGACCGTTGCTCGCACCGTCCTGGTTCACCGCCGAGCCCCGCACCAGCGCCAGCACCGGGTGGCCGTTGCGCCGGGCGTCCGACAGCCGCTCCACGAGCAGCATGCCGACGCCCTCACCCCACCCCGTACCGTCCGCAGCCGCCGCGAACGCCTTGATCCGGCCGTCCTCCGCCAGACCCCGCTGGCGACTGAAGTCGACGAAGGTCTCAGGCGTCGACATCACCGTGACGCCGCCCGCCAGCGCCATGGAGCACTCGCCCTGCCGCAGCGCCTGCACCGCCCAATGCAACGCCACTAGCGACGACGAACACGCCGTGTCCACGGTCACCGCCGGCCCCTCAAGCCCCAGCGCGTACGACACCCGACCCGACATCACACTGCCGGCATTGCCCGTCCCGAGGTGACCTTCGAGGCCCTCGGTCTCCCCGGCGAGAAGGGAGAGGTAGTAGTCCTGGCCGTTGGTGCCGACGAACACACCGGTCCGGCTGCCGCGCAGCGAGGAGGGGGCGATGCCGGCCCGCTCGAACGCCTCCCACGACGTCTCCAGCAGCAACCGCTGCTGCGGATCCATCGCCAGCGCCTCACGCGGCGAGATCCCGAAGAAGTCCGCGTCGAACTCGGCGGCGTCGTAGAGGAATCCACCTCCGCGGGCATAGAACGTCCCCTGACGATCCGGGTCCGGACTGTAAAGCTCCTCCAGGTCCCAGCCGCGGTCGACGGGGAACTCCCCCACCGCGTCCGTCCCCGTCACCAGCAACTGCCACAGTTCTTCGGGAGTCGTGACACCGCCGGGGAAACGGCAGCTCATCGCCACGATCGCGATGGGATCGTCGTCCGTGGCGACCGCCGCGGGGAGGTCGGCATCCGTGACCCGGATCGTCCCCAGCAACTCGTCCCGCAGATAGCCGGCGAGCGCAGCGGACGTCGGGTAGTCGTAGACCAGCGTCGCCGGCAAGCGCAGCTCCGTCGCCGCACCCAACCGGTTGCGCAACTCGACCGCGGTCAGTGAGTCGAAGCCCAGCTCCTTGAACGCCCTCCCGGCCCCCACCGCATCGACACCGGCATGACCCAGGACGGCCGCCACTTGGCTCCTGACCAGCTCCAGCAGCATCCGCTCCTGCTCAGCCCCAGCGACGGTGGACAACCGCTTCGCGAGAGACGTCGGGCCTCCGGCGTCGGCGGCCGTCACCGCCACCTCTGCCTGCTTCGCGCGCACCTCAGGAAGCTCGGCAAACAGCGAGCTGCGGCGCACGGTGGTGAATCCCGCGAGGAAGCGGTCCCATTCCACGTCCGCCACGGTGAGCGCGGCCTCACCGGAACCGACCGCCCGCCGCAGGGCGTCGACCGCCAGATCCACCCGCATCGGCGGCACACCATCACGGCGCATCCGGGCGGCCATCGTCTCGTCGGCCGC
This sequence comes from Streptomyces sp. NPDC008238, assembly GCF_042956445.1. Classification (NCBI taxonomy): domain Bacteria; kingdom Bacillati; phylum Actinomycetota; class Actinomycetes; order Kitasatosporales; family Streptomycetaceae; genus Streptomyces; species Streptomyces sp. NPDC008238. The sequence continues at coordinate 47,866 of NZ_JBIBGK010000043.1, forward strand.
CATGCCACCCTCGGCCCACGGACCCCACGCGATCGACGTCGCCACCAGGCCATCCGCACGACGCTGCTCCGCCAACGCATCCAGGAAGGCGTTCGCAGCGGCGTAATTACCCTGACCCGGCGTACCGACCGTGCCGCTCATCGA
>NZ_JBIBGK010000044.1:0-44787 GCF_042956445.1 Streptomyces sp. NPDC008238
TCGCTTCCTCCTGACTCCAGCACCGCTGAAGCCAGGATGATCACGAGACCACCGACCGGCCCGCTTTTGATCCGCTACCCGTGGCCCTCATTTCAACCGTCGCCGACAGCGGTGGCCGGCGGCAGCTCCTTGCCCGAGCCTGCCCACTCGGCAGCACTCGGGAGGCAGCGCTTGACCGGGGCCATCGAGACCCCGTCGATCGCGTGGGCAGCCTCCGATAACGGGATCTGCCCCCGGCGTGCCTGTCGGCCTCGCGCGTACAGCAGCGTGATCAAATGGGGCATGGCATCGTCCTGGACCGGCAATCGGGTACGCCTGCGCGCCGTCGAGCCCGACGACTGGACGGCATTCGCGCGTTTCGCCGACGATGACGGGCCGCGAGGGGGCCGGCTGGATCTGCCGAGGTCTGCCGAGAGCTACCGCGCTTGGGCGAAGGAGCAGGCCGTCGCCGAGTGCGATGACGACCGCTTCCGGTTGGCGGTCGAAGCGACGGCCACGAGAGAGCTGGTCGGTACAGTCGGCTCACATCGCACCGGCCCTCGCTCGGGCTGGTTCGAGTTCGATATCACCATCAGCGTCGGTCACCGGCGCAAGGGGTACGCGACGGAAGCCGTAGTGCTCCTGATGCGCTTCATGTTCGCCGAGCGGCGCTATCACAAATGCCTGGCGGCGGTTTTGGCCCACAACGAGGCCTCGCTGGCACTTTTCCGGGGGCTCGGCTTCACCGAGGAGGGGCGCTTGCGGGAACACGTTTTCTTCGCCGGCCAACACCACGACCTCGTCATGATGGGCATGCTGCACAACGAGTTCGACCGGCGACACACAATGAGCGAACCATGAGCCGGTGATCCGAGTGCGCGTCGAAGGGCACTCGGACTTGATCGAACTTCGTTGTTCGCCGGTGGAGGCGGCCTGCCACCGTAAGCAGGACTTCCCTCAGCCGCGCAAGGTCGCACGCAGGTGCAGGCCGGCGGTTGCGAGGCCTTCGAAGGTGGTGACCCGGTAGCCGGGTTCCGTGCCGGGCGGCTCGCTCAAGTGGTAGCGGCGGGCTGTCTGCGCGGTCATGAGAGTGAGCATGGCCATGGCCAGGGCGGCTCCCTCGCAGCCATGCGGCCCGGTACCGAAGCCGAGGAAGACCCCGGGATTCGCCGACGAGCCCGAATCGTCGAGCCAGCGTTCGGGCCTGAACCGGTCCGGTTCGGTGTGTTCCCGTGCATCGCGGTGGGCGGTGTAGGGGCAGACGAGAACGGTGGATCCGGCGTCGATGGTGTAGTCGGCGAGCTCAGTCTGTCGCGGGGCGCGCCGGGTGAGCAGCCAGCTCGGGGGGTGCAGCCGGAGCACTTCGCGTACCAGCGCCTGGGTGTACTGCAGGTTGTCGAGGTGGGTGCTGGTCGTCGTGGCCGGGTCGTCGGGCAGCAAGGCGGCTTCGGCCGCTACGCGGTCCGCGGCCTGGACGTATCGGGCCAGGTGGAGCAGGATCCATCCAGCCGCCCGGGAGGGTGTCTCGAAGGTGGCGACGGTGATTCCGGGGAGGGTGTCGAGGATGACTTCTTCCGACAGCAGGCCGTAGCGGGACGAGGGCCGGAGCATCTGTCCCAGCACGTCATCACCGAGCCGGCCCGAGGAACGGCGCCGGCGGACGATGGGCCGCAAAGCGTTGGTGAAGGCGACTTGCCGCCGTGTGCGGAACCGCCGTGCCGGTGTGGGGACCCAGCGCGGCAACACCCAGCGAGAGGGGCGTACGAGCACCTCCCGGGCCACGAAGAGCTGCCAAGCCAAAGGCAGCAGGGCGGGAGCGTCCTCGGAGAAGAGGTAGCGCACGCCGATCTCTGCCAGGACGGGCCGGACCAGGGGCAGAATCTCGACGTCCCGGCCCACGGGCCACTGGTCGGCAAATCGAGCGGTCCCGGGCGCGATCTCACCGATCCGGGCCGCAACCGCCTGCGGGCGCAGTCCGCGCATGCGGCAGGCGCGAGCGTGCACCCGCTCCTCGGGAGTCGGCGCTCCGCCGGCCCGCTTCAACGGCGGGAAGAGGGGGGAGGACGGCTTGGGGAAATCCTGCGCGCGGCGCAGGACCGCTTCGCACACCCGCGCCGTAGCGGCTACGTAGACACCCGGCTCCAGCTGCCAGACGTCCCCGCACTCGTCAGCACCACGGCACACCAGTCCGAGCCGGTCGCGGCTCCAGGCCGCGAAGCTTCCTCCGGGCAGCCGTGGCGGCTCATTCGCTCGGCCCATGGGGTCGCCCCTGACTTCTCGTACCAGCCAGGCCGATTTCGTCGGCAGCATGACCAGGAGCCGGCGGGAGCCCGGGGCGCCCGCCGACCTGGAGGTCACACCCTGTCATCGACGGTGTGCGTGCCCCAGTCGTGGGCCCCGTACGCACCGTAGTTCCGGGTGAAAGACAACTTGGCGAGCAGCTTGGCGATCATGAGGCACTCCTCTCGCTTGCCTTCCAACTCCCTCTACCATACGTCCAACTTCTTCGTATATGGCACGTGGATGAACGGCGCGTGCTTGAGGCCCGGACCAGCCTGCAGCCTGCCGGCATCGCCCCCGGTGCCGGCGGTCCGACCCGCCCCCGCGGGGCGCGAGGTGTGGCGGCGCCGAGCACCTCAAGACCGGTCGCACAAAGCCCCGAAGGAGCGACTCCTCGCCCTGACCGCCGCCATCTGACACAACCACCATGCGAGCCAGCCAACCCTGCGCTCGCTGACCGCCTACACCACTGACCCTTGGAATCGATCACCTAGTAGGGGTACTCGGCCGACCCGTTGGTGACAGTGCTGGCCGGTGCTTGATCAGGCAGGTCCTCCGGGCGTAGTGGAGATTGCCGTCTTCACTCACTTCGTAGGTCCTGGTGGCCCACGCTAACGCCCGGCTGACCTTCCACGGCAGGTGCCTGCTCGTGCGTCGTGTCGTCCTCGACGGGCGGCCGTTTGCGCACGTGGCGACGGAGATGGGGGGGGGTCTCCCGGCAGTGTGCTCATTGCTGGGTCAACCGCTTCCGGGCCGAGGTCTGGGCCGGACTCCACGACTGCAGCAGCCGCCCTCACCAGTGCCCGCGTCGCACACCCGTGGCGGCCTGGCAGCAGGATGGCTCCGATCGGTCGCCGGGGCTTCCTGCTGGGTTCTCGCGGAGGCCTGGGGCGTGTGTGGGCTGGTCGGGGGGTTTGGGCGGCCGCGCGCGTGGGGTGGGCACCCGTGTGGGGGCCTTGGGGTGCCGATCAGGGAGGCGCCTGGTTTTGGTCAGCGGCGCTGCTCGCCGCAGGGGCACGGGCAGACGGTCGCCATCAGCGGGGGCTCGCCCGGCTTGGCGCTGGGGAGGGTCACGATCTCGACGCCGCGGCAGTTGCGGTGCTCGCTGCTGTAGGTGTCGGGCAGTTGTTTGGCCAGGGCGCAGAACTCACACAGCCGGGGTGAGGGGCGTTTCATGTGCTGAGTGGTTTGCGTTGCTGGCGCACCGCGGGTCGGCAGGGAGGGCAGGCGTACAGGACGAAGCCGCCGCCGGACTGGCCGTAGGCCTCGCGTACGGGGGTAGGTTCGGTGGTGAAGGTCTGGCAGCGGCAGCAGTATTGGCCTTGGACCTCGGCGTCCGGGGTGCCGTCGTCGGCGCGCTTCACGTGCTCGGGCAGGGCCTCCCACTCGCGGCCGCCGGTCTCGGGGCGCAGTTGGAAGTAGGGCCCGACGTGTCCCATCAGGATGCCGTTCCGCTGGCGGAAGGTGTCCCGTACGAGGGTGCCCGGCGCGATGGCCGGGATCTGGGTGCGCATGAGGCCTCCGGGGACCACGGGCGCGTGCCCTGTGCCAGCGCCCTGTCGTCTTGCAGACGACGGTAGGAACGGGCCGGAGGCGCCCGCCACGACCTTGCACAGGCTTGCACGGGTTCACCCGAGAGCGGCTATGGCTCCTGCGATCAGGACCCGGGCTTCGGTGCCGTAGACGGCGAGGGTCTGCAGCTGGCCGAAGGCCTTCAGGTAGGTGGCGATCTCGCCGGGGGCGGTGACGTTGACGAATGCGCTCAGCAGCTCGACCTGCACCGATGCGTCGTCGAAGATCATGAAGGTTTCCTGCGGCCACATGCCGCGTTGGGCGGTGAAGGGGATCACGCCCAGGGAGACGGACGGCAGGGACATCACTTCCAGCAGGTAGCCGAGCTGGCCGGCCATCACCGAGGGCGAGGCGATCCGGTAGCGCAGGACGGACTCCTCCACCAGCAGGGCGAACCGGTGTTCTCCCTCGCGGATCACGCGGGATCGGTTCACCCGCGCTGTCACAGCCTCGGCGACGTCGTCGGGGGTGCCCTGGAACGCGGTGATCGTCGACAGGAGAGCGGTGGCGTAGCCGGAGGTCTGCAGCAGGCCGGGAATGACGTTGGAGCAGTAGACGCGGAACAGGCGGGTCCGTTCGTACAGCGGCAGGTAGGACTCCTGGCTGCGGCGCATGCCGCTGCGATGGATCCGGCGCCACTCGACGTACAGGGAGTCAGCGGCACGGTTCGCGGCGATTAGGTCAGCGACCTGGTCGACGGCGTCGCAGGCCTGGCACCAGGCCCGGATATCCGCGTCCGAGGCCGGCGTCCGGGCGTGCTCGATCCGGGACGACTTGGATTCGCTCCAGCCGCACCTGGCAGCCAGCTCGCGCCCGGTTAGGCCGGCGTCCCGGCGCAGCTCGCCCAGGCGTGCGGCGAGGGCCTGACGGGCGGCCTGGGCGGCGGAGGATGGGGATGCGGGCATGGGCTGGCTGTCCGGTGTCGCAGGGATCAGACGGTGTAGTCGGCGTGCGGCGTCGCACGTTCCCAGACGGCGTCAAAGGCGTCGGCGCACAGCTTGGTCACGGCCGGGTCCTCGGAGTATGTGGGGTCGACGACCGCGCCATCTCCGGAGAACAGGTTGAAGCGTACGGCTCGGCCATCGATGAGCCAGAAGTCGGCGCCGGGAAGCGCGAGGTCGACGGCCCGGCGGCGCGGCAGCCAGCGCACGTCCTCGCCGGCACGCAGGTTCCACGCGGTGATCGCGTGCTCGAAGCGGATGTAGTCCGTGACGGGTTCGGAGACGATCCGGGCCCGGCGGACGACGACGCCGCGGGCGACGATCTCGCCGACCAGGTCCAGCCAGGGCTTCCAGTTGGCCTCCGCGCGCTCGCCGGTCCAGGGCCGGCCAGTGCGCAGGAAGTGCCCCACTTCCTCAGCCTCCTCGGCGACGCCGTACGCGTCCCGCATCTCCAGGTGCAGGGCCGAGCGCGTGGCCGAGCGCAGCAACTCAGGGAAGTCAGGCACCGGGGCGGACTGCATCCGCGGCCTCCTTCAGGATCGCCGCCATGCGGGCCGGGATACGGACGACGGTCTCGTGGCCTGGCAGCGGCCCGGTCTCCAGGACCTGCGCATGCGTCGCCTCGTCGACGACCTTCCAGCCTCGGATGACGACCTCGCCTCGTTCCTCGTCGACCCAGACTGTCGGACAGTTCCCTTGTCCTGTGTCGGGGTCAATGCCAATGAACCGTAGCGCCATCAATACCTCCTGTGCCGACAGGCTTGCTCCACCTTGCACGGAGGGGCCTTGGAGGGTCAGAGGGCAGGCATGATTGTGACAGTCGCGGGGGCTCTCGAAGACGCCTACGAGCCTATAGTCGAATGCGTGTACGATCTGCCGCCGGATGTGCCGCGCCTGTGCCGGCCCAGCCCGATCCGCCGGTTTGACTCGGGATGGCCGGCACTCTGAGCGCAGAACAGCGCCAGGTAACGGCGAACAGGCCGGCCACCACCGAGGAGGGAACTACGTGCGGGAACCGTGTCTTGAGGAGAGGTGTCTCAGCGACGTGAACGTCTGGGCTACTTCTCCTCGTGCGACTCGCCAGGGGAAGCTGCTTACCTGACTGCTCTCTTACGCCAGTGGCTGAGGTTTCCACGAGTTGCGGTGGTGCGGGGGTGGGCCAGCCCCAGAGCGCGAATGTGATCGTCCAGGAGCAGTTCGAAGGCTGTAACCGCCCCACGAGCGTCTCCAGCCTCGCCCTGCCAGTGCGCAAGATTCCCTCGAATGTGCAGGGTTTCCAGATGATCTGGGCCCAGTATCTGGCGGGCGTCCGCCAGCAGCTTTTCGAACTCCGCGGGACCGATGCCTGGTTCGTGGACACCACCGGCGACGTAGTCGTCACAGCCTCCTATCGTCAAGACGGGCATCAGTTGCCGGAGCCAGCCGGGCGCCGTGGGTCAGGAAGCGCCGTACTGGGCCGTCACCGACGCCGATGGACGCGATGTACACCGCTTCGAGTCAAGTGATCCGCTCGAGGCCATCAAGGAGTACCAACAGCACCCCGCCGTGCAGTCAGCGAAGCCCAACCTGCGCCGCATCAGCCTGCGCCGCCTGAGCACCGATGAGCTGGCCTTCCGGTCCTGCCGCCGGCGATGCTCAGCTCCCGGACCCTGGTCTTCTCCTCGCTGGTCGGGTCCTTCGCCAACGCCGCGATCGTGGGCATCGTCCTCGCTCTCTTCCTCAAGCCGGCACCGAAGACCGGTGAGGGCGCCGGTATACCCGACACCGCCAACGACGCCGTCCCGGCTCGGCGAGTAGCGTCAGGCCTCGCCTGCGGACGCCGGAACCGCGGCTTATCCGGGTCGGTGCGTCGACCCGGACGCCGTGCTCCGGTGGTGGCTCAGGCGAGTACCGGATTCAGAAACGTGAGTACGCCCGCGTCCGCGTCGAGCCTGGCCGGGGTGCCGATGGGGAACGTCTGCTGCGGTACGCCGTGACCGATGTCCGCGCCCACCAGGACCGGGATGCCGAGATCGCCGAGCCGGTCGTGCAGCAGTTCGTCGACTCGCTCGCGTGTGCCGCAGTCCGTGAAGGTGCCGCAGACGATGCCGGCGGCGCCGTCGAAGTATCCACTGCGCCGTAGCTGGGTGAGGAACCGGTCGAGCCGGAACGTCTCCTCGTCCACGTCCTCCAGCAGGACGATTCCGCCGCGCGCGGGCAACGAGGTGTCGGTGCCCAGGGAACAGGCGAGCAGGGTGACCGTGCCCCCGAGCGTGACACCCTCCGCCGTGCCGCCGGCCAGGGGGCGGGAGTCGGGGAAGCGCAGCTCGTTGACGGACGCCGGATCGGTGAGCAGCGCGGCAAGCCCGTCGAAGTCGGCGCGACCCGGCCGGAAGCCACGGATGGCGGGCATCGGCCCGAACAGCCCCGTCCAGCCCAGCTTCACCGCTACCGCTTCCAGCAGCGCCGTGACGTCGGAGAAGCCGATGACGGTACGTGGGGTGGGCGTGCCGACGGCGTCCCAGTCGACCAGCTCGAGGGTGCGCTGGGCGCCGTAGCCGCCTGCCGCGCAGAAGACGGCCGCGAACGCCGGGTCCGTGAGTGCCGCGGTCAGGTCGCGGGCGCGCAGCGCGTCGTCACCGGCGAGGTACTCGCCGCCCGCTTGGGCGGAGGCGAACACCTCGGGCTGGAGGCCGAGCCCGCGCAAGGACTCGAGGCCGACCTTCAGGTTCTCCTGGTTGGGCGGCCCGCTGGCGGCGATGACGGCGACGCGGTCACCGGGCTTGGGCGCTGCGGGGCGGATGAGCCCCCCGACGGGCAGGGTGGGCATGTGGCTCCTTGGAAGAGGGTGGGCGTGCGGAGTCGAGGCCGGCGGACGATGTTCGACGTCAGCCGTCGCACCGGACGCCGGAACGGCGGTCAGTGGGCGTCGAGGAAGGCGGCGATCAGGGCCGCTCTTTCCAAGAGGGAGGACAGCGAGGCGTGTTCGTCCTCGCCGTGGGCGCCGGCGCCCGCTGGTCCCAGACCGTCGACCGTCGGGATGCCGAGCGCGCCGGTGAGGTTGGTGTCGCCCGCGCCGCCGGAGGAACCGAGGGGAAGATCCATGCCCAGCGTGGTGGCGAGCACGATCAGTTCCGCCGCGAGGGGGTTTTCGGGGTCCATCGCCCAGGCCGGGCGGTGGGAGAGCATCTCTGCGGACAGGATGGCCCGCTCGCGCACCGCGGTCGGTTGCAACAGGGCATGGAGCAGCGCTTGTTCGGTCTCGGGCGTCGCATAGCGCAGGCCGATCTCCGCCTCGGCGCGGTCGGCGACCACGTTGGCGCGTGTGCCACCCGTGATCGTGCCGACGTTCAGTGCGGCGTCGGGGAGGGAGGCGGCTGTTGCCCGCAATACGGCCAGTTGGTCGACGAGTTCGTCGATCGCCGAGACGCCGAGGGCGGCGTCGAGACCCGCGTGGGCGCTGACCCCGCGCACGCTCAGCCGTACCCGGGCGACCCCGCGCCGGCCGGTCTTCAACGCGCCGCCAGGCAGCGGCGGTTCGAGACCGAGGACGGCATGTGCGCCCTCGGCGTGCCGGGCCACGAGGCGGCTGCCGTCGGGGCTGCCGATCTCCTCGTCGTTGACCACCACCAGGCGTACCGGACGCCTGGGCGTGGCGCCCGTACGGGACATCAGGTCCATGGCCAGCTCGACGGCCACCAGGGAGCCCTTCATGTCGAAGACCCCGGGGCCGGTGACCGTGTCGCCGTCCTCGGCGAGGGTGAACGGGCGTCGGGTGATCGTCCCGGCCGGGAAGACGGTGTCGCTGTGGGCCACGAGCAGCGTGTGTCCCGGGGCCCGGCCGTCTCCCTCGTCGTCCTTCGTCTCGCGGCCGTTCCAGTACGCCACGAGGTGGGCGCCGTCCGGGCCCGGCGGGTGCCGGACGCTGTCGGCGGTGGCGGCGAGACCCGCGGCGAGCCGCTCGCCGAACACGGCCGCACGCCCGGCGTCGCCGGACGGGGTCTCCAGCGCGACCAGGGTCTGCCAGCGTTCCAGGACCGGGTCGGCCATCGTGCGGGCCAGGGCGAGGAGTTCGCGGGGCTCAGCCATAGCAGTTCTCCACGGCCGACGTGACCACCCGGGTCAGGGCGCGGAAGCAGCGGACCGCCTCGTACATCGTCGGCAGGTTGAACCGTACGGTCAGCGGGTCGGTCTGGACGACGCCGGGGATGTAGCTCGCGGCGGGCGCCAGGTGGGCGGCGTCGAAGGACACCTCGTAGGTGTAGCCCGTAGTGGGCGGGGACGTCGGCCGGGTGCCGGCGGGCAGGGAAGAGAGGCCCTCGCGCGCGGCATCGGTGATCCGGGGGCCGCTCACCTCGGGCGGCAGGCAGATCGCGGAGTAGCGGTCCACGCAGGTCTTCACCACGGCGTGGGCGGCGTGCGGCGCCCAGTCCCGGGCGTCCTCGCAGCACAGGTCGTCGCCGGTGACCAGGACCACCGGGACGCCGTACTCGTCGGCGAGCAGCGCGTTCATGCGGCCCTCTGAGGCCGGCTCGCCGTTGATCCGCACCGCGGTGATGGTGTTGGGCAGATAGGTGTGCGCGAGGACGCCCGGCTGGCCGGCACCGGTGTGGTAGCCGACGAAGGCCACCGCGTCCGGGGAGCGGTCGATGCCCTCCATCATGCCGAGCGGCTTGTGCGTGCCGATCAGCAGCGTGGCCCGTTTGTCGAGCCGGTCGAGGAGCAGGTTGCGCTGGTCGGCATGGGCCTCGTTGACGAGGATCTCGGTGGCGCCGGCGGCGGCGAAACCGGCGATCGCGGCGTTGACGTCCGCGGTGAGGAACTGCCGGTTGTACTCCCATCGGGCGTGGCCGGGCTCGCAGTCGTCGGGGAAGGTGACGCCGGTGACGCCCTCCATGTCGGCGGAGATCAGGACCTTCATGCTGCCTTCTCCTCAGAGGTGGTGAGACGGGCGCGGGGACGGATGGTCCAAGTGCGCATGGTGTACCGGCCCAGCTGGTCGAGGTCCACGTCGAGGCCGATGCCGGGCCGGGACCGGGGCACGGGGACCATGCCGTCCACGGCGCGGATCGGCGGCGTGACGATGTCCTGCCGGTAGTACTTGTCGGAGCCGGAGACGTCCGAGGGCAGGGTGAAGCCGGGCAGTCCGGCGAGCGCGAGGTTGGCGGCCCTGCCGATGCCGAACTCGTGCATTCCGCCGCACCACACCGGCACCCCGGCGTCCAGGCACAGGTCGTGCACGATCTTCGACGGGCCGAGCCCGCCCAGCCGGGACACCTTGATGTTGACGACGTCGGCCGCTCCCAAGTTGAGCGCGGTGCGCAGCACGTCCGGGGTGGTGATCGATTCGTCCAGGCAGACCGGGGTGTCCAGAAGGGCGGCGAGCCGGGCGTGGGAGAGCAGGTCCGTCGCTGCGTACGGCTGCTCGATCATGAGCAGCCCGCGTCCGTCCAGTTCCGCCAGGACCGCTTCCTGCTCGGGCAGGTACGCGGTGTTGGCGTCGACCTGGAGGGCGACGCCGGGGAAGGCGTCCTGGACGGCGCGGACCGGCTCGAGGTCCCAGCCGGGGCGGATCTTCAGCTTGACGCGGCGGTAGCCGTCGGCCACGTGCCGGGAGACCTGGGCGAGCAGCGCGTCGATCGTCGGCTCGATGCCGAGGCTGACCCCGGCGGGCACGGTGCGGGCGCCGGCGCCGAGCAGGTCCGCCAGGGGCTCTCCCCGTCGCTGGCCGTACAGGTCCCAGCAGGCCATGTCGAGACCGGCTCGGGCGAAGTGGTTGCCGCTGACCTTCGCGGTGAGGCGGGCGGCGTCGTCGGGGTGGTCCCAGGGGCGGCCGAGCAGCATCGGGGCGAAGTACTCGCCCAGCACCTGCCAGCAGCTCCAGGTGGACTCGCCGCAGTAGTACGGGTCGGTCGGAGAGGCGCACTCGCCCCAGCCGACGCTGCCGTCCTCGGCAGTCGCGCGGACCACGATGTGCTCCAGGTACGACTTGCGGTGCGAACTGGTCTCGAAGGAGTGGACGAGATCGAGTCGGACCAGCGCCAGCTCGATCTCGGTAAGGGTGACGGTCATGTGTGCGGTCGTCCTACCGTGCGGGGCCCCGGTCAGGGGCGAGGGTCCGTGCCGTGTGCGGCGGCACGGGAGATGAAGCGATAAGCGGCGAGCCCGCCCGGCAGGCGTACGCACGAGACGACCGTGCGGTCGGCGAGCAGCCGGGCGAACGCGTCGGTCAGGCGGCCGCGCAGCCGGGCCGCGTGCTCCGGCCCGGCTTCGGCGCGCAGCCGGGGCCAGTCGTCGGGCAGCACCACGATCCGGTCATCGCCCTCGTCGTACACCCCGCCGACGCTCCAGCCGTCCGGCGGCGGCACGGGACGGGGCGCGGCGGGCCGTGCCGGGGTGTTCAGGTGCCAGGAGACGATGAAGCGGTCGGTGGACTCGCCGGTGGCGGCGCCGAAGCCCGATGTGCCGTACATCGCGGGCTTGAAGGCGTCCACCACCGCGCCCAGCACGTCCAGGTTGAAGTGTGCGTTGCGGGTCTGCATCGGGTCGTACGCCCAGCGGATCAGCGTCGTCCCCTCGGCGAGGCAGCGGTCGCGCTGGCCGAGCTTGAGCAGGCGTCCGATGCCCAGCCCCTGGCGTTCCTGCGCCACCACGGCCAGCTGCGAGTACTGGTACAGGCGCGGGGCCTGCCCGTCGGCGCCCCGCTCCCGGGCGAGGAAGCTGTAGGTGAAGCCCACCAGCGCGTCCCCGAGATAGGCGCCGACGACCAGGCCGCTGTTGTCCTGCAGGGCCGTCAACAGACGCGGATTGAGGCTGCCGTCGTCGCGGCGCAGCCCCATGACCTGCTCGTACAGCGCGACGCAGTCCGCCATTTCCAGCGGGCCGTCCACGTCGCGCACGACCAGTGGCGGACCTTGCCGGGCGGTGGCGGCGGACCTCGGTGTCGCGGTCGAGTTCACGACGCGCCCGTGAGATGGCACGCGGCCTGACCGCCGGCCGGAGCCTGCGGGGGGAGGACCGGCAGCGTCCGCCGGTCGCAGCCCGCCTCCGCGCGGCCCGCCGTGTCGAGGCCGGCCCAGACGGGGCAGCGCGGGTGGAACCGGCACCCCCCGGGTACGGCGGTCGGGTCCGGTGGCTCGCCAAGGAGGAGCTGGGGCCGCTCACCGCGCCCGCCCTCCGCCGACACCACCGACAGCAGCGCCTTGGTGTACGGGTGCTTCGGCGCCAGCAGGACCTCCTCGACGGTGCCCACCTCGACGATGCGCCCGAGGTACATCACGGCCACCCGGTCGGCGATGTTCCAGGCCAGGCCCAGGTCGTGACTGACCACCAGGGAGGAGAGGCCGAGATCGCGGCGCAGGTCGAGGACGAGCTTGAGGATCTCGCCGCGTACGGAGGCGTCCAGCGATGCCACTGGTTCGTCGGCGACGATCACCGAGGGTTCCAGCGCCAGCGCGCCCGCGATCACCACGCGCTGCTGCTGACCGCCGGACATCTCGTGCGGGAAGCGCGAGAGGAACTGCTCCGGTGGGCGCAGACCGGCCTTGGACAGGGCGGAGTGCACGCGCTCTTCGAGGCCGTCCTTCATCCGGTGCAGCCGGGGACCCTCGGCGACCGCGTCGAAGACGTTCTGGCGCGGGTTCAGGGCGCCGCCGGGGTCCTGGAGGACGAACTGGACCTCGCGGCGGTGCGCCTTGATCGCGGCGCTCGTGTAGCGCAGCGGCACGCCGTCGCACAACACCTCGCCGGACGTGGGCTTCACCAGTCCGGTCAGGGCCCGTGCCAGGGTGGACTTGCCGCAGCCGGACTCGCCGATCAGGGCGAGGATCTCGCCGCGGCCCAGTTGGAGGTCGACGCCGTCCACCGCCCGGGCGGGGCGGCGGCCGGCTCGGGGCGGGTAGGTGATGTGCAGGTCGCGGACCTCCAGGGCGGGCGCCGCGGTCGGTCCGGTGACCCTGCCGGTGGTGGCGGTCATGAGCGGGCTCCTTCCGTGGACGGTCCGGTGGGGTCCGAGGCCGTGGAGACGGTCGGGAACCCGGGCAGCACCCGCAGGCACGCCGACTGCCGTCCGGGGCCGGCCGGCCACAGCGCGACGGGGGAGCTGTCGCAGACCTCGTGCACTTCGGGGCAGCGGGCGGCGAAGGGGCAGCCCGGTCCGAGTGCGGCCGGGTCGGGCGGGTCCCCGGGCAGCCCTGCCGGCGCCATGCGGGACGCGGGGTCGCCGATGGTGGGGAAGGCGCGGGACAGCGCCCGGGTGTAGGGGTGCCCCGGGTCGTCCAGGAGCAGGCGTGAGGGCCCGGACTCGACCAGCTCACCGGCGTACATCACCGCCAGCCGGTCGCACATCTGGCCGAGGACGGACAGGTCGTGGCTGATCATGATGACGCCGATGCCCTCCTCGCGGACCAGGTCCGTCAGCAGGTCCAGGATCTGGGCCTGCACCATCACGTCCAGCGCCGTCGTCGGCTCGTCCGCGATGATCAGGTTCGGGCGGCAGGCCAGCGCCATGGCGATCATGATGCGCTGGCGCTGGCCGCCGGAGAACTCGTGCGGGTAGTTGCGCATCCGCCGCGCCGGGACGCCCACCGACTCCAGCAGCTCGGCAGCACGGGCGCGGGCCTGCTTCTCGGTGATCCGGCCGCCCCCCTCGCCGACCCGCCGGCCGTGCAGCAGGATCGGCTCGATCACCTGGTCGCCGATCGAGTGCACCGGATTGAGGGCGGTCATCGCGCCCTGGAAGACCACGGAGGCTTCCGCCCAGCGCACCGCCCGCATCCGGCTCCACTTGGCGGTGAGCAGGTCCTCGCCCTGGTACAGCACCTGGCCCGTGACCTCGGCGGTGGCCGGCAGCAGCCGCAGCAGGCTCATCGCCAGGGTGGACTTGCCCGAGCCGGACTCACCGGCCAGGCCGAGCGTCTGCCCGGCGTCCAGGGTGAGGTCCACCCCGCGCACGGCGGGCACCGTGCGCCCGCCGCCTCGGTAGGTGACCTTGAGGTCCCTGACCTCCAGCATCGCGTTCAACGTGTCTTCACCGACCTCGGGTTGAGAATGGTCTCCACGGCGCGGCCGGTCAGGGTGAAGCCGAGGACGACGATCAGGATGGCGACGCCCGGCGGATACAGGTACCACCAGGCGCCGGAGGTGACGGCACCGCCGCTCAGCGCCGAATTCAGCATCGCGCCCCACGAGATGCCGGTCGGGTCGCCGAGACCGAGGAAGGTCAGGGTCGCCTCGGACAGGATCGCCGAGGCGACGGTCAGCGTGGAGGAGACCAGGATCAGGGGGGTGACGTTCGGCAGGACGTGCCGCAGCATCACCTGCGGCCCGCCCGCTCCCAGTGCCCTTGCCCGTTCGATGAACGGCTTCGCCTCCACGGCGAGGGTCTGCGCCCTCACCAGGCGGGCCGTGGACGACCAGCTGGTGACCGCGATGGCGATGGTGATGGAGGCGGTTCCCTGCCCGATCACGGCCGACAGCGAGATCGCGAGGGGCAGGCTGGGCAGCGCGATGAACCAGTCGGTGAGGTGCATCAGCGCCTTGCCGATCCAGCCGCCGTAGTGCCCGGCGATCAGGCCGACGGCGCTGCCGAGCGCCACCGTCAGCACGGTCGCCATCAGTCCGATGGACAGCGAGGAGCGGGCTCCCCAGATGACCAGCAGCAGGATGGAGCGCCCCTCCTGGTCGGTGCCGAGTGGGTAGCCGTCGGTGGGGGAGTGCAGGGAGGGCCCGTCCACCTTGATGACGTCCAGGTCGTCGCCGGAGATGAACAGCGGTGCGCACAGGGCGAGCAGGCCGAATACGAGCAGGATGCCGAGGCCCGCCACACCGGACCGGATGCGCACGAAGGACCGTGCGAAACCGGCGAATCCGTTGCGGCGCGGCTTCGCCGCGACCGGTGCGACCGGCACGACCGGGCCGGCGCCCGCCTGCGGCGGCACGGCGACCGCTGCGTCGGCCTTGGTGAGGGGTTCGTGGTCGGTCACTGGGCACGCACCCGGGGGTCGAGGAAGCGGTAGATCACGTCGGCGAGGAGGTTCATGAGGATCACCGATGCGCTGAACACGATGAACGTTCCCTGCAGCAGCGGCAGATCGGGGACCTTGAGGGCCTGGTAGCTGAGCTGGCCCAGGCCCGGCCAGGAGTAGACGGTCTCCACGGTGATGGCACCGCCGAGCACGGTCCCCAGGTGCATGAAGATCATGGTGACCGAGGGGAGCAGGGCGTTGGGCACGGCGTGCCTGCGCCGTACGTCGTCGTCGCGCAGTCCCTTGGCGCGCGCCGTGAGCAGGTAGGGGCTGCCCAGCTCGTCGATGATCGACGAGCGCATGACGGCCACGTACTGGGCGAAGACCACCAGGACCATGGTGAGGCAGGGCAGGATCAGGTGTTCGGCCACGTCGAGGACGTGGTCCAGGCCGCCGGTGATCGCGGGGTCGGTCATGCCGCCTGCCGGCAGGAAGCCGGGGAAGGGGCCGATGCCGACGCTGAAGGTGATCAGCAGGATCATGCCGAGCCAGAAGGTGGGGACCGACCACAGCGTCAGCGAGGCTCCGGTGGCGATCCGGTCCAGCCAGCTACCCTGCCGCCAGCCCGACCTGACGCCCAGCCAGAGGCCGAGGAGCACGGAGATCACGGTGGCGGTGCCCATCAGCAGCAGGGTCGGCCACAGCCGGTCCCCGATGAGCGAGCTGACCGGCTGCTGGAACTCCCAGGAGGTGCCGAGGCGGCCGGTCAGGGTGTCGGTGACGAAATGGAAGAAGCGTTCCGGCACCGACTGGTCGAGGCCGAGTTGATGGCGCAGCCGGGCCATCTGCGCGTCGCTGGTGGGACGGCCCCGGGTGATGGACTGGACGGGGTCGGCCGGCATCAGGCTGAACAGGACGAAGCCGATGACGAGCGTGGCCAGGAAGCTGATCGCCGCCGCCGTCAGCTTCGTGACCAGGTAGCGCCCGAAGCCGGAGCCGCTCCGGTGCCCGTCGCCCGGGGCGCCGTCGGGCTTGGCCGCGACGGCGCCGGTGACGTCGATGGTGTCTGACACGGCCTACTCGCGGTCGTCGGAGGAGGAGCGGCGGCGCGCCAGGAACACGCCGCCGGCGGCCAGGACGACGACCACGGCCGCGGACACGCCGATCACCGTGCCGGAGTTGCCGCCGGAAGAGGACGCCGAGGCCTTCACCGGGGCCGCGTTCAGGTACTGGGCGAAGGAGACCTGCGCGGGGAAGGCTCCCGCGGAGTTCGCCTTGCCCGTCACGATGCCGTCCACCCGGTCGGTGCGGTACGCGCCGAGGCCACTGGCGTTGTAGATCATGATGTTCTCATTGGCCTTGTACAGGATCGCCTGCATCTGCTTGAGCAGATCGGCGCGCTCCCCGTCGTCGAAGGCGCTCTGCTGACGCAGGAACAGGTCGTCGTAGTCCTTGTCGCAGAAGAACGAGTCCGTGCTGCCGCCCTCGCCCTTGCTGTCGGGCAGCGCCGAGCAGGTCTGGATGCCCAGCAGGTACGTCGGGTCCGGCCCGGTCGACCAGGAGTCCATCAGGATGTCCCAGTCGCCCTTGGCCAGATCGGCGTTGAGCTTGGAGGAGCTCATCGCCTGGATGTCGGCCTTGACCCCGATCTCCTTGAACCAGCCCGAGAGATAGGTGGAGACCTTGGCGTCCGCGTCGTCGTCGGAGTGGATGCCGAGGCGGAATTCCAGCTTGCGCCCGGACTTCGGGTCGACCCGGATGCCGTCGGATCCCTTCTTGTAGCCCGCCTCGTCGAGGGTCGAGTTCGCCTTGGCCGGGTCGAAGCCGAACTTCTCCGATTCGGAGGGCTGCCAGGCGTACTGCGGGAGGGACGGCGGCAGGTAACTGGCGCCGACCTGCGCCAGGCCGTCGCGGACCTTCTTCACGATCGTCGCCCGGTCGATGGCGAGGGCCAGCGCCTCACGGACCTTGACGTCGCCGAGGGCCGGGTGGCCAGTACCGATCTTCTTGCCGTCACGGGTGCGGGCGCCGCCGTTGACCTCGATGCCGTTCCAGCGGTTGCCGACAGCCTCGAACGCCTTGATGCCGGACTGGCCCTTGAGCGCCTTGTACTGGGTGGGGTTGAGGCCGCTGACGTAGTCGAGCTGACCGGATCGCAGTGCGGCCACGGCGGCGTCCGTGTTCTTGAACGCCTGCTGGATCATGTGGTCGTACTTGGGCGCGCCCAGCAGGAAGTCCTTGTTCGCGTCGAACTTCACGTACTGCTCGGGCTTGTAGTCCGTCAGCGTCCACGGGCCGTAGCCGACGATCGGGAACGAGTCGTTCTTGTAGGTCTTCAGATCCGTGACGTGGGATTCCCATATGTGCTTGGGCACGATCGGGATGCCCGACACCGGGATGCTGACCGAGAGCATCGTGGCCTGCGGCTTCTTGGTCTTGACGACGAGCGTGGTGTCGTCCGGTGCGGTGACCGAGGCGAAGTTGCCGACCAGCGAGCCGTTGGCGGTGGCCGCGGTGGAGTTCGTCATGATCAGGTTGAAGGTCCAGGCGGCGTCCTCGGCCGTGATCGGCTTGCCGTCGCTCCACTTCAAACCCTTGTGGATCTTGAAGGTCCAGGTGAGTTTGTCGCTGGAGGTCGTCCAGGAGTCGGCGAGGTACGGCTTGACGGTGCCGTCCTGCTCCACCGTGTCCAGGGCGGGGTAGATGCCGGAGAAGACGTCCAAGCTGCCCGCGAAGTAGGCGAGGAACGGGTTCAGGGAGTCGATGCCGATGCCCGTGATCGGCATCCGCAGCGTCTTGCCGCCGTCGGCGGCGGAAGCGGCCGGCGCGGCGAGCAGGCTCGCGGTGGTGCCGAGCAGCAGAGAGGCGGCCAGCGCGGCGGCGGCCGTGCGGCCGCTTCTGCGCGAGGGGCTGGACGTGGTCATCGTGAACTTCTCCAGGAGATGCAGGCGGCGAGGCCGCGTGGGGACGAGAGGGGGATACGAGTGAGGTGAGCGGTGCGGGCGTGTAATGGGTGTATATGGCATCAGTTGGTGCGAGCGGCTGCGTGTGTGCATGGTGGGGCGGGGTGTGCGCGTGCGGGCCGGGACTGCCGAGACCGTCCCGCAGAGGGCGTCCGGCACGGACGTGGTCGCGGTGCGGCCGGGCGGTTCAGGGGGTACGGGACCTGGTCACCGGTCCGTGCGGGCGGCGAGCGGGTCGCTGCGCAGGAAGTCCTCCATCACCCGCACCCCGAACTCCAGGCTGCTCACCAGGACCTGCTCGTCGACGCCGTGCACGTACCGCCAGGCGTCGAAGCCGGGCGGGGTCAGGCCGGGGCCGAAGCCGTAGCACTGGATGCCGAGCCGGGCGAACGCCTTGGCGTCGGTGCCGCCGGACATGATGAACGGAAGGACCAGCGCCTCGGGATCGGCCCGGCGCAGCGCCGCGGCCATCGTCTCGAACTCGCGGGACGCGTGGTCGGCGAAGACCGGGGCGGCGAAGCTGTGGAACGAACGGGAGACCTTTTCGCCGAGCAGCGCGTCAACGACGGCGAAGAACTCCTCCTCCGCGCCTGGCAGGATGCGGCCGTCCACACCCGCCGTCGCCTCGCTCGGGATCACGTTGTGCTTGTAACCCGCCTTCAGCATGGTCGGGTTGAGTGTGTTGGCGACGGTGGCCTCGACCAGCTTCGCCGCCTCACCCAACTGCGCAAGCGACGCGGGATCCGCGGGGTCGACCGTGATGCCCAGGTGGGCGGAGAGGCCCTCCAGCAGGGCGGCCACCGCCGGCACGATGCTGACCGGCCAGCGGTGCGCGACGAGCGCGGCCAGTGTCGAGGCCAGGGTCGCGACAGCGTTGTCAGGCCCGGGACGGGAACCGTGGCCGGCCGCGCCGCGCGCGGTCAGGTCCATCCACGCACTGCCGCGCTCGCCGACGGCGATCGGATAGAGCCGGGAGGCGTCCGGCAGGTGGACCGAGTAGCCGCCGGACTCGCCGATCGCGGTGGCCACTCCCTCGAAGAGGTCCGGATGCCGGTCGACGAGGAAGCCCGCGCCCAACTCGCCCGTGTCCTCCTCGTCGGCGACGAAGGCCATCACGACGTCGCGCGGAGGACGCACGCCACGGCGCGCCCACGAGCGGGCGACGGCCAGCATCATCGCGTCCATGTCCTTCATGTCCAGCGCGCCCCGGCCCAGGATCGCTCCGTCGTGTATCTCCCCGCAGAACGGGTCGAAGCTCCAATCGGCGGGCTCGGCCGGGACCACGTCCAGATGGCCGTGGACCAGCAGCGCGGGTGCGGAGCGGTCCTCGCCGGGGATGCGGACCACCGTGCTGGCCCGGCGCGGCGCCGACTCCAGCACGACCGGCTCGTAACCGAAGTCGGAGAGCAGTCCGGCGGTCCACTCGGCCGCCTCCCGCTCACCGCGGGAGTCGCCTGCGCCGTAGTTGCTGGTGTCGAAGCGGATCAACCGGGCGCACAGCTCGGCGACTTCCCTGGTCAGGGCGGCGTCCTCGGCGGTGGAGAGAGCGGCGCTGTCCTGATGGTTGGAGGGATCGTTCATAGGGAGAGGACCGGATGCCTTCCCGGCGGCTGGGGCTGAGGGCGAACCTCGCGCCGCCGATGGCTCCGCGCGGCGGGCACGCGGAGGTGGGTGAACGGGTGGGGCAGGGGACGAGCACGGGCAGAGGGGACGGGGACGGTCACTGCGCGGGCGGGCGCCCGTCGCCGGGCGAGGAGGGGGAGGAAGGGGTGTCCGGCGGGTGTGCGCCGGGGGTGTCGGCGGTGTGTCCCGGGAGGCCGGGGGTGCCGCCGGTGCCTCCTAAGGTGTCCGGAGCCGCGCCCGGAGCCGTCTCCGGAGCCGCGTCCGTGGCCGGACGTCCGAGGCCGTAGCTGCCCAGGGAGCGGAAGACCTCCGTCCGGCGCTTGCCGCGACGGGCGGCGCCCTTGGCGCCTGCGGCGGCCAGGGCCGCCAGCACATGGGCCGCGGCCACCACCGCCGTCGGGGAGTGGTGCGGCGACTCGCTGCGCGTGTCCACCGCGAGGACGTGCGAGGCGAAGGAGCACACCGGGCTGGTGTAGCTGTCGGTCAGCGCGATCACCGAGGCGCCCAGGACATGGAACTCGCGTGCCACGTCCACCGTCAGGCGGCTGTAGTTGCGGAAGCTGAACACGACCAGGGCGTCGTCCGCGTGCGCGTCGCTGATGGCGTTGACCGCCGCGCCCGTCGCCGGCTGCACCAGGAACACGTCCCGCATGCTGCTGGTGAGGTCGCTGGTCAGCAGTGAGGCGTAGCCGGCCGACTTCAGGTCGCCCAGCACCCACCTCCGCCGCGCCCGCAGCAGAGCCGCGGCCGCCACCTCCAGGGCCCCGTTGGCCTGGAGATCCGCCAGCGTGCGGCGGAGGTTGCCCTCCTCCGTGGTGATCATCCGGCGCAGCGCCGACCGCTCGCGCGGCTCGGACTGCGGCTCACGGCTGGTGAACCGCAGATCCGGCTCGGCCAGCCGCAGACCGTTCTCCCGGGCCGCCAGCATGCGCAGGTCGTCGGTCGAGGCGACTCCGGCCGCCGCGAGGAGTCCGTCCAGGTCCGCGGCGGTCGCGCGGGCAGCGCGCAACAGCTGTCCCGGACGGCGCTCCAGTGAGGCCGGGTAGTCCTCCGCCAGTACGGCGAACAAACGCTTGGCGGTGGGCCCGCACAGCTCGGCCGCCGCACGCAGCAGCTCGAGGGTCGACGTCGGCGCCAGCGGACCGGTCACTGCTCACCTCTCCCACTCGGGGCGGCCCACGCCCGGATGTCCGGGTGCTGAACGGCCTCTCTGCTGACAGTTAAACGGCGGTGTCAGATTGCTTGATCTAAGTGATGGGTGAGTCTTACTGTCGCCACATGACCTCGTCAAGAGTCACGGGGGCGGAAAAATCCCCGGCCGATTCCCCTGCCCCGGACCGGACTTCGCGCCAATCCGCTGACGATCCGGGACAACAGCACACCGAACCGGCCAGAGGGGCAGACACGGCCGACCCCACCGGATCCGGTCGCGCCACGGCCCCCGGCAGCGCCGACACCGTGGACGTGCTCGCGGCCTCCGTCGCCCGTGTGCGCCGGGCCGCCGGCCTCACCCTCAGCGCGGTGGCCGCACGGGCCGGTGTCTCACCGGCCTACATCTCGCAGATGGAGTCGGGCGCCGCCAATCCCACGGTCCGCACCCTCTGCCAGATCGCCGACGCCCTCGGTGTCACTGCCGCCGAACTCCTTGGCGGCACCCGGCCGGACACCGCCGCCGCCCCGGGTTTCCCGCCGCGGTACGCCCCCGCTCCGCTTCTCGCCCGCGCCGACGGCCACCACGGCATCTGGGACCTGACCGCTCCGGGCGCGAGTCGCGTCGGCGCCCGGCTGCTCCACGCCGACCTCGGCGACCACGACCGCCCCAGCGCCCACCCCGGCGAGGAGTTCGTGCTCGTCCTCGCCGGCTCCTGCCGGGTGACGGTGGCGGGCACCGTACGGCTGCTGCGCACCACCGACAGCTGCCACTTCGCCGCCACCGACGAACACCACTTCACCGACCCGAGCGACGACCTGCTGATGCTCGTCGTCCTCACCGAGGAGTAGCTCCGTGTCTTCCGCTCCCTCCCTGCCCACGCCGCGTGCGGGGACCCGGCTGCCCGACGGACTGGCCGCGGCCGCCCCACCCGAGACGGCCCCCGAGGTATGGCCACTGACCGCCCGGACCGTCGAGGGCCGACTGCACGTCGGAGGGGTCGCCTTGGACGACCTGGCCGAGGCCTGCGGCACGGCGCTGTACGTGGTGGACGAGGCCGACTTCCGCCATCGCGCCCGGCAGTGGCGCGAGTCCGGCGCGGACCGGGTGCACTACGCCTCCAAGGCCTTCCTCTGCGCGGAGATGGTCCGCTGGGTCGACTCCGAGGGGCTGCACCTCGACGTGTGCAGCGGCGGCGAACTCCAACTCGCCGTGGACACCGGCTTCGACGCCGCCCGGATCGTCTTCCACGGCAACAACAAGTCCGTCGCCGAACTGGAAGCGGCCGTCGCCCACGGCGTCGGCGTGGTCGTCGTCGACTGCCTGGAGGAGATCGACCGGCTGGCGGCCGCGGCGGGCGCGGCCGACCGGCTCCAGGACGTCTACGTCCGGATCGCCCCCGGCGTCGCCGCCGAGACCCACGACTACATGGCCACGGGCGGTGACGACGTCAAGTTCGGCTTCCCGGTGCGCGGCGGCCACGCCGAGCAGGCCGTGCTCGCCGTCGCGGCACGCCCCTCGCTGCGGCTCGCGGGAGTGCATTCCCACATCGGCTCGCAGATCACCGCGACCGAGGGGCTGACCCTCGCCGCCGAACGGGTCGGCGCCTTCGTCGCCATGCTCGGCGAGCGGCACGGCATCACGGTGGCGGAGATCGATCTGGGTGGCGGCGCTGGCATTCCCTACCTGCCGGGCCAACCCCGCCTGGATCCGGCGGCGTTCACGGCCGCGCTCCGAGCCGGCCTGGAGCGAGTGCTGCCCGGCTCCCCGATACGGCTCGCCGTCGAACCCGGCCGGTCGATGATCGGCACGGCCGGGGTCACGCTCTACCGCATCGGCGCCGTCAAGGACGGCCTGCGCCGCCGGTTCGTCTCCGTCGACGGCGGTATGAGCGACGCCCTGCGCCCCTCCCTCTACCTCGCCCGCTACACCGCGTGGACCGCCAACCGCCGCGCCGATGGAGAACCCGTACACGCCGTGGTCGTCGGCCGCCACTGCGAGAGCGGGGACGTGGTCGTGCCTGACATCGCCCTGCCCTCCGGCGTCACCACGGGAGACCTGCTGGCCGTCCCGGCCACCGGCGCCTACCACCACGCCATGGCCAGCAACTACAACGCCCAGCCGAGGCCCGCCGTCGTCGCCGTACGGGACGGCCGCGCCCGCCTCATGGTCCGCCGGGAGACACCGGCCGACCTGCGCCGCCGCGACGCCCACGGCGATCCGGTGCGGCTGACCGCCGTCCCCGGGCCCGTCCGCTCATCGGTGCCGAGCCGTCATCGGATCGGATCAAGTGACACCCGTCTCCCATGACGTGTGTGCGCGATGCCCCACGAGTGCCCCCGGCCGGTACGCCACCGGAAGCACCCACTCAGGTCGGTGCGCGCACAGACCCGCACCCGCGCCGGCCCATCGCCCGCACCGCCGACCCACCCCCTGCACTTGGAGTCCCCCATGTCCACCGCTCCTCGCCTGCCCTACGGCACCTGGCCGTCCCCGATCACCGCCGAAGCGGTCGCCGACGCCTCCGGATCTACCGCCTGGCCCTGCGGAGCAGGCGACGAGAACTGGTGGTGCGCCTCCGACCCCGCCACCGCGACCGTACGGCTGCTGCGCAACGCCCCCGGCCACGAGAAGCCCGTCCCGGTGCTCGCCCCCGGCGTGTCCGTGCGCAACCGCTCCCTCGGCTACGGCGGCAAGCCGTACTGGGTACGCGCCGCGGCCCCGGCCGCCGACAGCCACCTGCTGGTCTACACCGACCACCGGGACCAGCGGCTGTACCGCACGGAGGTGCCCCGTCTCGGTTCCACCGGGGACGACGTGTTCCCCGTGTCCGTCCCGCTCACCCCGGCCGACCCGCCCGGCCGCGAGACCTGCTGGGCCGATCCGGTGACCGGGCCGGACGGGAGCGAGGTGTGGTGTGTGCGCGAGACCACGCGCGCCGCCACCGGACCCCACGACGCCGACCCCGCCGTCCGCACCACTCGTGAGATCGTCGCCGTACCGCTGTCCGGCGCCGCCGCCCATGACCCTGGCGCGCTGCGCGTGGTCACCCGCTCGCACCACTTCCTGTGCGGACACCGACCCTCACCGGACGGCCGGCGGATCGCCTGGATCGGCTGGGACCACCCTCACATGCCCTGGGACAGATCCGAGTTGATGGTTGCCGACCTGCACGACGGCGTCGCGGTGGAACCGGTCCGGCTCCTGGGCGGCGGCCACGACGGCACCGAGGTCTCCGTTGCCCAGGCCGCATGGGCGGACCCCGACACCCTCTACGCCATGGCCGACCCGGACGGCTGGTGGAACCTGCACCGCGTAGACCTGGCCACCGACCGGCCGGCAGCCACCGCGATCACCAACGTCCTTCCCCTTCAGGAGGACTGCGCCGGCCCCATCTGGCGGATCGGCGCGAGCTGGTTCACCGTCACACCACACGGCGTGGTGCTTCCGCACGGCGACGGCGCGCAGCGGCTCTCCCGCTGGTCGCCCGAGGACGGCGGACTTACCGAACTCGCCGCCGGCTGGGACAGATTCCAGGGCGACCTGTGGTCGGACGGCGAACGGATCCTGGTCCGGGCCGCCGCCCCGGCCCTCGGCTCGGCCCTGCTGTCGGTGCCCGTGGCACCCGGTTCCGGTCCGGTGCAACGCACCAGGCCCGAGTCAGAAGACCCGCTGGCCCCCTGGCAGCCCTTGCCCGAACGCCGCACCGTGCACGACGCGCAGGGCCGACCCGTCCACTTCGTACTGCACCGGCCCACCCATCCCACCGTCACCGCGGCCGAGGGTGAACTGCCACCGCTGCTGGTGCAGGTGCACGGCGGCCCGACGAGTTCCACCGGCGTCACCGCAGACCTCGAGTACTCCTTCTTCACCAGCCGTGGTTTCACCGTCGCGGACGTCGACTACGGCGGGTCCACCGGCTACGGCAGGGCCTACCGCGACCGGCTGCGCGGGCAGTGGGGAGTGGTGGACGTCGACGATTGCGTGACGGTCGCCCGCGTACTGGCCGAAGAGGGCCTGGCCGACCCCTCCCGCACGGCCGTGCGCGGCGGCTCGGCTGGCGGCTGGACCACCCTGGCCTGCCTTACCCACACCGACGTCTTCTGCGCGGGCACGGTCCTCTATCCGATCAGCGAACCGGCGCGTTGGCGGGCGGATCAGACCCACGACTTCGAGTCCCGCTACGTGGACACCCTGGTCGGCGACCTCGTGCAGGACCGGGCGCGGTTCGACACGATCTCACCCGCCGCGAACGCGGACCGGATAACCGCGCCGTTGGTGATGCTCCAGGGCGCGGATGATGTCATCTGCCGCCCGGACCAGGCCACGCGCATCGTGGACAATTTGGCCGAACGGGGAGTGTGGCACCGCTTCCTGCTCTTCGACGGCGAGGGACACGGCTTTCGCCGAGCTGGCAGCGTCCGCCGCTCGCTGCTGGCGGAGGTCGCCCTCTATCGCGAAGTCCTCGGCGCGCACATCGCCCCCGACGTCCCCCTGGACGCCGATGCCCCGTGATCCGGGACCGGCCGGGCGACGGCCCGCCGGTCCCGCGGTACCGAACGCAGACGGTCAGGTGACTGAGGACCTGGACGCGTCCGCCGCACGCCACCCTCGAGCAGATCGAAGCAGCGGGAGAGTCGATCCTGAATCGCGACAGCGACCGCGCCGGCATGATCCGCCAGGGACTGAAGGCCAAGGTGCAGGACTTTTTGCCCGGGGGCCGGCACCGCGAGGAGCGGCCCGGCGCCGAGGACAAGAAGTGAGCGACGACCCGGTCGTGGAACGGGTGGACACCGCGGTGTTCACCGTTCCCACCGATGCTCCCGAGGCGGACGGCACACTGACCTGGGACAGCACCACGCTCGTCCTTACCACCGTCCACTGCGGCGACGTCACCGGCCTTGGCTACACCTACGCGCCCGCCGCGACGGCACGCGTCGTCGACGGCTTGCTCGCCGACGTCGTGATGGGCCAGCTGGTGCTCGACGTACCGCACACGAACGAGGCCATGCAGCGCGCGGTGCGTAACGCCGGGCTGCCCGGTGTGGCCGCGCAGGCGATCGCCGCCGTAGACATCACCTTGTGGGACCTCAAGGCCCGCTTCCTCGGCCTGCCGCTGGTCCGTTTGCTCGGCGCCGCCCGCCAGGACGTGCCTATCTATGGAAGCGGTGGTTTCACCACCTACGCAGACGAGCAGTTGAAGCGGCAGCTGCGCGACTGGGTCGAAGAGGAGGGCATCCCCCGCGTCAAGATCAAGATCGCTGAGTCCTGGGGGAGGTGCGAGGAACGCGATCGGCGGCGCGTGGCCCAGGCCCGTACCGCCATCGGCGACCAGATTGATCTGTACGTCGATGCCAATGGCGGCTACAGCGCCAAGCAAGCTGTACGCGTCGGCCGGGCTCTCGCCGACGAGGGCGTGACCTGGTTCGAGGAGCCGGTCTCCTCCGACCATCTCACCAGCCTCGCCGAGATCCGCGCTCAGGTCCCTCAAGAGGTGACAGCGGGCGAGTACGGCTACACCCTGCCCTACTTCGAACGCATGCTCGCCGCAGGCGCCGTGGACTGCTTGCAAGCCGATGTGACCCGGTGCGGCGGCATCACTGTATGGATGCGGGCGGCTGCTCTGGCTCAAGCCCGCGGCATCGATATCTCAGGGCACTGCGCCCCGCATGCCCACGCGCACGTCGCCGCAGCGGTCCCCAACCTCCGCTACCTGGAGTGGTTCCATGACCACGTGCGCGTCGAGCGCCTCCTTTTCGACGGCACCTTAAGCCCCGACGGCGGCAGCATCACACCCGCGGCTCACGGCGCGCCCGGGCGGGGGTTGACCCTCAACACCGAGCGCGCACCGGTCTACCGCGTGCCTTGACACCAGGAGGCAGCACCCGATGAGCCCCACGGCTTTTCCGCCGCACGCGCTGCACGACTGCGCGCTGCTCGCCGACGGAGAGCGCGGCGCCCTGATCGGACCGGACGGTGCCGTCAACTGGCTGTGCGCTCCCACCTGGCACGACGACGCCGTCTTCGCCTCCCTCATCGGCGGAACAGGCGTGTACGCCGTGACCCCGAAGGCCCGCTGGGTCCCCGGCGGCTACTACGAAGACGGCACCATGATCTGGCGCAGCCGCTGGGTGACCACCAGGGGTGTCATCGAGTGCCGCGAGGCGCTTGCCTTTCCTGGCGATAAGAGCCGCCTGGTCTTGCTTCGGCAGCTGCGCGCCATCGACGCAACCGCCCACGTGCGCGTTGTTCTCGACCCTCGCGCCGACTACGGCCGCGCCCCCCTCTCGGCCACGCACCGTGACCACGATGGCACCTGGCACCTAGGCACCTGCAACCGAACAGGCCTGGCGGGCGACCGTCCCCGCCCTCGAGCACACCATCGCGCCCCGTGACGCCAGACGTTCCTACGCCCTGCTGCGCGGTCTCACCACCCACGGGGGCGGCATGGTGGCCGCGACCACGACCAGCCTGCCCGAACGCGCCGAAGCGGGCCGCAACTATGACTACCGATATGTATGGATCCGCGACCAGAGCTACGCCGGGCAGGCTGCGGCCGTCGTGAACGCCCCCGAACTCCTCAACAGCGCAGTGCGATTCGTCGGCGAGCGGCTGCTGACCGACGGCCCGTGCCTCGCCCCCGCCTACACCGTGCACGGCACGCCCGTACCCGGACAGCAGGAGCTCGACCTCCCTGGCTACCCCGGCGGCTTCAGCCGTATCGGTAACCACGTCAAGAAACAATTCCAGCTCGACTGCTTCGGCGAAGCCCTCCTCCTCTTCGCCGCCGCCGAGCGCCAGGACCGACTGGACACCAGTGGTTGGAAGGCCGCCGAGACCACCGTGCGGGCCGTGGCCGCACGGTGGCGGGAACCGGACGCGGGCATCTGGGAGCTGGACAACCGGCCCTGGACCCACAGCCGACTCACCTGCGTCGCCGGGCTGCGCGCCCTCGCCGACGCGGCACCGAACCTGCCGCTGGCCGGCACCTGCATCGAACTCGCCGAAACCTTGTTCGCCGAAACCGCGGCGAGCAGCGTGCACGGCGACGGACACTGGCAGCGCAGCCCCCACGACCCCGCAGTCGACGCGGCTCTGCTGCTGCCTCCCTTGCGCGGTGCGCTGCCCGCCGACGATCCACGCAGCCGTGCCACCCTCGCCGCTTGCCGCAGGGAACTGACCGGCGATCACTTCATCTACCGCTTCCGCCACGACGACCGGCCCCTTGGGGAAGCCGAGGGTGCATTCCTGCTCTGCGGATTCCTCATGGCACTGTCCGAGTATCAGCAGGGCAACACGGTCGACGCCCACCGATGGTTCGAACGCAACCGCAGCGCCTGCGGAGCGTCAGGTCTGCACGCCGAGGAATTCGACGTCGCCCAACGCCAGGTGCGCGGCAATCTCCCGCAAGCCTTCGTACATGCACTGCTGCTGGAGAGCGCCGCCCGGCTGGCCCACGACCCTGAGCCGCATGATCCCCGCCAGTGAACAAGGAGCCGACCCATGCCCCAGACGGTCGTCATCACCGGCGCCAGCGCCGGCATCGGACGCGCCACCGCACGCCTGTACGCCAGCCGCGGCGCCAACATCGTCCTGGTCGCCCGCGGCCGAGCAGGGCTGGAGGCGGCCGCCACAGAAGTTGAGTCTCTGGGCGGCCGGCCGCTGATGCACGTCGCCGACGTCGCGGACCCAGAACAGATGGAGGCTGCGGCCATCGCAGCTGCGGACCTGTTCGGCCCCATCGACGTGTGGATCAATTGCGCCTTCAGCACCGTGTTCGCGCCATTCGAAGAGATCACGCCCGAGGAGTACCGGCGGGCGACGGAGGTGACATACCTCGGCTTCGTCAACGGCACCCGAGCGGCACTGAAGCAGATGCTGCCCCGCGACCACGGCACAGTGGTGCAGGTCGGATCCGCGCTCGGAGAGCGGTCGGTGCCTTTGCAATCCGTCTACTGCGGAGCCAAGCACGCCATCAACGGCTTCACGTCGTCCCTGCGCACGGAACTCCTGCACCGCGGTAGCAACGTGCACGTCACCGTCGCGCAAATGCCCGCCGTCAACACTCCACAGTTCTCCTGGGTGACCTCTCGGCTGGCCAAACACCCCCGACCCGTCCCGCCGATCTACCAGCCGGAAGTCGCCGCGCGCGGGATCATGCACGCAGCTGACCACCCGGGGCGCAAGCAGTACTACATCGGTGCCACCACCGTCGCGACCATCTGGGCCAACCGCCTGTTCCCGGCCCTGCTCGACCGCTATCTCGCCCGCACCGGCTTCGACTCCCAGCAGACCGATCAACGACCCCCGACCGGTGCGAGCAACCTCTTCGACCCTGTTGACGACATGAAGGGTAATGACCACGGAGCGCACGGCATCTTCGACGATGGGTCACACCGCCGCTCCTTCCAGGCCGCATCCCGCCACCCGGCCGCACTCGCCACCGTCCTCGCCATCGGCGCCGGCGCCGCTACGGGGGCCGTGCTGGCCAGGCACGGCCGGGCGAAGACCAACTGAGGACAGCGGGATGACCGCATCGACCGCGAGGTCTGCCGGGGACATCCAGGCGATCCACGGCGGGTTCGTGCCTTGGTGGCGTGGTCGAGTTCGGACTCGACCGTCGCCCGCGGGTGCGACGAGCTGAGGCCGGGGCGAAGGTGCCGGGACGGGTGCGGGTATCGGTGGCGGGCGCAACTGGGTCCAGGCGGCCGGAGCGAGCCGGCCGCGGGGGACGCCGGGCGGAGGTACCCACCTCTCTGTGTCAAGCGAGCCAATCAGAGAGGTATCCCAACGTAATGGATCGGCAGCGGAGATCGGGGTCTGCAGTGGCGGATTTGGGTGATGGCTATGACGTGCAGGGCGGAGTTCCTGGTCGCCTGCTCGTGCAAGTCGGTGCCGCTTCACGCGCACGCGGTGACCCGGTCGGCGTCTGCACTACCCCCAACGCCTCGTCCAACCTCACGCTGAAGTACGAGGTTGTAAGGCTTACAAACGTTGCGTCGCCCCACTGTCGCTCCTGCGTCGCGATACGAGCACCAGCACGGTAACCACGATAACGGCCCAGGAGATGACCAGCGTCCAGACGATCGGCGCGGAAACGAACTGGACGGTGCTCAACGGCAACGCCAGTATTCCCAGGACAGCCTGGCCACGGCCGAAGCGCTCCAGGGCGACATCGTGGCCGAGACCGTGCTGGTTGGTGCGTACCCGGGTGCCATCCGGCATACGACGACTGTTGAGTTTCAGCCCGAGCGCATGGTTGAGCAGGCCTCCGACAACGAGGCCCACAGCCATACCGCCGAGCGGTACTCCGCCGTGGTCGATGCCATTGTCTCTTTGCGCGGCGATGTCCCACAGGAGGAGGGTCCCCCCGAAGGCACAGCCGAGTAGGCAGAGGATCATTACGGGGAGCGCGAGGATGCCCCACCCGTACCACCTGATCACTGCGGTCCTCCCCTGTCTGTCTGCCTGGCCCGTCCCGCCAGCACCTCATCATCTATTCAACTCGTTTGTGAAGAGTTGAGTTCGGGGCATCCTACTGCGAATTGCTTTCACGCGGAGTGGGTGCAACTTTCAGCGCGAAGCGCAGCATCGCCGAGCCCGTGGAACTCCCGAGTCGCCGTCGCGCGGCGCGCTTGTCCGATGGCCGATGAGGCTCTGCAGGCGCTGCTCGCCCATGTCCATGACGGACTGGACGACTGCACACCACCGGTGACGTGCTCGTTGCGTTGCGAGATGGGCGGTGACGCCTTGTCCGATCGCTCGGGTGCAGTGGCCGAGCCTGCGCGGACCCGCAGACTGACCGATCAGAAGGACAGAGACTGCAGCAGATCGTGCGCCTGGCCGCTGTGCGCTACATGCGACGATGCTGCTGCTGGCCTCGTCGGCGGGAACCGCGTCCGGTGTTCGCGCAGTTGCCAGGCCGACGACAACGCCTGCCAGACGTTGGGCGGCGGCCCGCACTTCGGCGGCGGCGTGCCCGACGGTGAGGGACACGTACAGCCGCGTTGGGTGCCGCCGCCAGTGGCGGCCGTACCGTGTACGGTGCGACATCACCGGCTGCCGGGTCGCGGGCGAGCCCGAACCGACCTCGGTGACTCTGCCTTCCCGGGCGTTGATCGACAGCGCGGGACTCACGGCCTCCGTAGCAGCTGTGGGGCTTGGCATTTGTACGGGCCGTGGCCAGTGTGAACGCCGCCGGGGCAGGGACGGCCCCCGGGAAGCCAGTAGTCGTCATGGCGGGTGAACTTCAGCTTGACGCAAGGCGACGGCGCCCTCGTCCGGCGGTGCGGCACCGCCGGGCGCCGGCTCACTGAAGGGGATATCCGCCCGGACCGGCGAAGACCGCGTCGGCGACGGCACGTTCCTTGCCGTCCGACGGGGTGTTGGCGAGCGCGTTCTGCCATGCCAGGGTGGTCGAGCCACCACCGTCCATGTTCAGGGCGTCCACCGCGCCGAGGTCGTGGAGCAGGTTGGCCAGCTCCAGGCGGGTCGCTCCTTTGCTGGCGCTGCCCCGGTCGACCGTCACGAGCATCATCCGACCGTAGCCGTCGGTGCCGATGGCCGTGCGCGCCACGGCGGAGTCGGTGGTCCCCGCCGGCTGGACGTACTCGACCGCGGTGTTGCGTACCAGCAGGTCGCCGCCCGCGGTCGCGTTGAGCGAGGCGCTGAGGGGGATGTCGTCGCCGAAGCGTGTGTCGACGAGCGTCTCGGACACCTTCAGCTGGGAGCCGACGGCAGCGTTCGCGCGGAGCCAGACGGCTCCCTCGCCGATGCCCTGGAGGATGCGGCCGCCAGCGGGGACGGTGCGGCCACCGCGAGGCTCGTAACGAGCGAGACCGTGTCGTTCACGTCCAGCACGACTTCGATGCCGCCATCGATGCTGATCGTTCCGGGCTCGTTCGGATGGTCGGGGTCGTTCCCCAGGGCCTTCACGGCGGTGGTGGGCGTGTTCGCGCCGTATTCGGGGGTGAAGGAGACTATCTCACTCGGATCGGTGCAGACGCCGTTCTCGTAGCGCTCTCCCTCGTCACCTTCCGCAGCCCCCTCGCAATGGGCGTTGCGGCCGGGGAAGCGGTTGATGCCGTCGAGTTGCCGCGGCGCGACGGAGCCGTCCTTCGGTTGCACCGTGAGGGTGGTGCTCAGCTCGGTGATGTACACCCGGCCGTGCTGCAGTACCAGCGCGGAGCCCACCGGCTTGTCGCCCTTGCCCCTGACGGCCTCGCTGAGCAGCCGCCCGTTGCGGATCACGACGCCAGCGACGTCGCCGCTGTAGGGCGGAGCGGACGGATCGGTGGCGTCGATGTCGAAGAAGCCCCCGTTGACCCCGACCCGCGGGCGGCGCAGCAGGTTGGTGGACACGCCCTGAAGCATCGAGGTGGTGGTCTGGGCAGCAGCCATGCCGCTGCCGTACGTCCCCTTGAGGGTGAGCGGCGCCTTGTCCGGGTCGATGAGCACCACGTTGACCTTGTAGGGGCCCGAAGTGCCGGTGTAGGTGTAGGTCGTTCGCGTGACCCCGGGGACGCTCGTGTCGTCGTTGTGTGTGCCCGAGTCCAACAGGGCGAGGGTGAGGGTCGTCTCCGCCTGGGCGCCCGAAGTCTGGGCTCCGGCGGGTGCGGCCACCGTTGAGGAGGCCAGGATGAGCGCGGCGGCACTCAGGCCCGCCACCCGGCCGGCGTTTAGTCGTCCGCGGTTCAGCATGCGCTCGTCCCCTCGACCAGCTTGTGGGCGGAGAAGCTGCCCGCGTACGGCTGCGGTATCACGGTGGCGTCAGTCTTGAGCACCACGTAGGTCCGGTAGGTCGTGCCCGCGTCGGTCCACGACCCGCCGTAACCGGCATCGCGGTAGAAGCACACGTGCAGGTTGGTGTAGTTGGCGACGGACACCACACGGTTGTCCGACGAGGCGTCGTACCGGTCGAGGTTGCCCTGGGACGTCGTCATGGCGCCCCGGCCGCTGGGCTGCGCGAAGAGGCAGAGATTCCCGTCGGGACACCGCTCGAAGCCCGTGAAACAGCCGCTCTTGGACTTCGCCGACTTCTGCGAACTGACCCGGTCGTCGAGCTGGGTGCTGGTGTCGGCCAGGTTGCCCTGGAAGCCGGGCCGGATCGCCTGGACGACACCGCCGTAGTAGGTGTCCTCGTACAGGCAGGCCCAGTACGGCGAGTTGTTGTGCACGGAGCTGATCTGGTTGTCCCACTCCGTGGTGTGGACCTGGACCGCGGCGTCCGGCGCCGAGGCAATTTCCCGCCCCTGGCCGTCGGTGTCGGTGTAGACGCAGACCCGGCCGTCGGGGCAGTCCTGCCATTCGGCGGCGCTTGCCTGGAAGCCCCCGAGCGCGGTCAGGAGCAGGGCCACGAGGGAGACCCCGAGACCCGCTCGGGTCAGTGTTGGTTTCACAGGAAAGGCACTCTTCCTTCGTCAGTGTGAGGCGTAGGACGCTCGCCGGTGAGACCGTCCGGGCGGCCGACGACGACCTGGCGGCGGAGGGTGTCAGGACATGGCGCCGCTTCCCGGCATGATCACAAACGAGTGTTCGGGCCGCACCTTACCGTGCGGGGCAGGGCCCTGACGGTGCGAAGTCGCCTTCGCGGGAGTTGGCATGGGCGAGTACACGAGGCCCTTCGGGGCCACTCCCGGCGGATGCGTGTTCGACGATCAGGCGTTGCTCAGCACGCGATCCCCCGCATACGGGGCCTTCAAGGGCGCCCACGCAGCAAGCCCAAGCGACTGTTCGCCGACTGCGGCTACGACTACGACAAGTACCGCCGGCTGCTATGGAAGCGCGGCATCAAACCCCTGATCGCCCGGCGCGGCGTCGCCACGGCTCCGGCCTGGGCAAGATCCGCTGGGTCGTCGAGCGCACCTTCGCCTGGCTCCACCACTTCAAACGACTCCGGACCCGCTACGAGCACCGCGCCGACCTCCACCAGGGCCTCCTGGAACTCGCCTGCAGCATCATCTGCCTCCGACGACTGCGCACGTCATTCTGAAACGATCAGTTAGGCGCACAGCTATCGAGGCTGCCTTGCCGGCGCTCACTTCGAACGACCTGGTCTACGTCAGGATGACGGTGCACGTGCCGTCTCCGGTATGCACCACCGGGGGCCTGCCGGAAACAGTGACCGTGCAGGTGACGAGAACCACGCTGACCGTGTACGGATCGACGGCCGGGTTGTCGACCGTCGCGGTGAGTGACATGCCGGTGAGCGATCCTTCGGGCACTCGTTCCCACTGGTTCCACGGGGTCAGCGCGGGGACCGTGACGGTCTGACCTCTGAGTGAGTCCTTCGTGGAGTAGGTGATATGTGAGGTCGCCCCCGGGTTCGCCCCGGCCACCTTCACGTCGTAGAAGACCGACTGGTCGCCATCGAGCGTGGCAGACGGTGATGGGTCCGGGCCGCTTAGGCTCGGCGCGTTGCTCCCACCCGTCCCAGTCCCACAGGCCGCGAGCAGCCAGACGAGAACGACCAAACCTGCCACGAAACGACGCACTCGTCCCCCAACACCCGCGCAAACGGCATACGTTCCGCTGCTCCGACGCCTTGGATTCGCGCCGACCGCGCAAGCGTACGGCCTCGAACGCCTCTTGTCCCTGTCCTGAGGCGCTACATGCGGGCGATGCTGCTGGCCTCGGCCGGCGGGAATCCCCTTCCAGCCGTTGGGCGGCGGCCCGCACTTCAGCGGTGGCATGCCCGACGGCGAGGGACACAGACAGCCGCGTAGGGTGCCGCCAGTGGCGGCCGTACGGCGTCGTAGCCAACGGCACCAGGATCATGCTGTAACCGGTGCCCATGCCCCGGCAGCGCCGATCGCCAGAATGCCGTTCGGTACAGAAGTAGCCGCCCGGGTGCCTCTCCCGTCGCTCCGGTCATGACCTGAAGGTGGAGTCCGTCCGGCGTTCCCGCGCGCCCTCGTGCCCTGCGAGAGTACGAAAGGAAGTGCCGGACTCTTTCGGAGTGTGCCCCTACAGCGTCGGTGGCAGAAGGGTCTCGTCGACCGCTGCGCAAGGATCGGCGTCGGTGGGATGCTGTCGACGGTCTCGCGGGGGGAACACAGGGGGAGGGGGGACATGAGGCGCAGAAGGGCCAGCGTGGTGGTGCAGCTTGGTGTTCGGGCTCGGGCTGCTGAGCGGGTGCACCCCGGCGAATCCACCCCTTTGCCGCGGTGTGGTTGGGCCCGGAAGGCCAGCCGTTGGCACTGGTGCAGCCGTGCTGGGAGGCCATGCCACGCGTCGACGGTGCGCTTCGTCGGGAGGGGAGCGTGGCCAGGTCCTCATCGAGGCGCACGACGGTCCGGCCGTCCGGCCGCTCCCACACGCGAGCGATTTCCCCATCGCGCGCATGAACTTGGCGGAATCCGGTGTGCTCCTTGGTCGCCGAGTGGAGGTGGACGGGCAGGCTGACCAGGCCGAAGGTCACGTAGCCGGTCCAGATCGCGCGCATACCGTCAGCGTCAAGCCGGGGGCGGTATGCCCGCGCGGGGTGATGCTCCGGCACGGTGGCGGCACTGTTATGGATGAAGCATGTTTATTGGGGCTATTCGGGGCAACCCGGGCCGTGAGGATGCACATCCCCATCCGAGGAGCCCGTCATGATCATCCAAAAGATGCACGGCATGGGCGTACGCAGCGAGCACGCGTACCTGGCCGGCATGGCGTCCATCGGCTTGTCCATCGCCGCTTGGGCCACCAGTCTCACCGCGGAACCCGGCGTCGGCCTGGCCCGCGCCGACCGCTGGGGAATCTACGTGGGCGAATGGGCCCCGACCTTCTTCGCGCTGGGCCTGGCACTGAGCCAGTACGAGCAGGCGGATGGCACGCTCAAGGAGAGCGATATCCATCACCTCAAGGACAAGGTGCAGCAGGCAGCCGCCTGAGGCGCCCAAGCTCGCGGGCAGCCTCCAAGCGGGTCTGCCCGGTCGTACGAGTGGCCTTCCGCCTGCCCTTGGCTGGCCCTCGAAAGCGCTCTGTGGCTGGTCAGGGCGCAAGGTGGATAGTGCGGGCCCGTTCGTCACCCGCCCTGACCGACGGGCCCGCCCGGCCCCCTAGTAACCGTCCCGTGCCCGTCTGGGCGCTACGTCACCGGCGGAGTTCGCATCGTCGCGCCGCCTGAGCTGGACGCAACATGAGGAACCAGACCCGAGGGGTTTCGGTGAACTGCGGAAGGTGAGACGACCCGTCGGAGCCACCGCACTCCATCCCGGCCGTGCCGGTGGCTCCCCGAGGGGCACTACCGCCCTCGGCGATCGGCGCCCTCGCCGATCGGGCCCTTTCCGGGCCCCGATCGGCGAGGAGGACCTGATGAACGAGATGACACGCATGCACCGCCCCGGGGAGAAAGTCCCGGTCAGCGGCACCTACGAGTGCACGTGCGGCGAAGGGCACCGCTTCACCGTCACAAGCACCAACGTGCAGGGCCACACCTTCCCGCCCGTTCCGGAAACCTGCTCCGGCGTCGGCTGGAACCTCCTGATCCCCGCTCGCGCGGAGCAAAGCCCGTAGCCCCCAGCA
The DNA here is from genome assembly GCF_042956445.1 of Streptomyces sp. NPDC008238. NCBI lineage: Bacteria > Bacillati > Actinomycetota > Actinomycetes > Kitasatosporales > Streptomycetaceae > Streptomyces > Streptomyces sp. NPDC008238. Next base: position 35,963 of record NZ_JBIBGK010000044.1, read on the forward strand.
GCCCGTCCGGCTACGTGGTGAGGGCCGGGCGGGCGCATGCGCGGCCCCGCCGATTAACTGCCTGACGCGGCGGGGCCGCCCCCGATCCCGGCGCGCACCGCTCGCGACCGGCGAACACATTGGAACTGAGACCCCGCTGGACGTACTCCCGCCCGTATCCCGCGGGGCCTTCTACTGTCACGTTGTGCGCGAGCCCGCCCTCGCGCGTTAGGCGCCAGGCCGGTCGAAGCACACGGTCAGCGAACCGGGGAGCCTCTTGCATCTACGAGGCGGTCGACAGCGGTCTCGCCTCCCGACCGGCAGGCAAGTTACGGACTGCAGAGCCGTGCCACCGCAACGGGACCGCTGCGTTGGAGCCGACTCAGGGACGGACAACGACTTGCTCGAGCAGGTCTCGCAGGACGCGCCGCTGCTGAGCGTCCAAGCCGTCCAGCGGTGAGTCCTGGGCGAGGACCTCCAGGACCTGGTCGCGCAGGGAACTGCCCTCGGCGGTGAGGACGAGGTGCTTGGCGCGGCGATCGGTAGGGTGCGCGCGTCGTTCGACCAGGCCCTGTTTCTCGAGCTTGTCGATGACAAAGGTGGTGTTTGAGGGTTCGCAGCTCATGCGTTCGGCGAGCTCTCGCATGGTCATCGGCCCGGTCATCTCGCGGAGTGCAGTCACCTGGGGGACGGTGAGGCCCAGTGTGGCGGCGCGTACGCGTACATGATCGTCAATCTGCTGGGCCAGCCCCTTCACCAGGCCGCACACCCTTCGCTCGGCAGCGGCCTGCTCCAAGGGATTCGTCATGCCGCCCACTCTACCAAATCCATCAAGCCAGAACCGTTCAAGTTTGCATTATTCTAGCTTGATGCTTACGGTGCTGTCATCGCCTCCTGGGCGACGCGACGACGATCTGACATCGAGGAGTGACCATGGTGTATTCCACGGCCGACCTGCACGAGCGGCTGCAAAAGCCGGCGGGTATCCGGTCCGTACGACTGGGCGACCTGAGGGTGACCTATGTGCCGGACGGAGCGGCGCGGCTCAGGCCGCGCGATCTGCTTCCCGGCACCCCCAGCGAGGTGTGGGCCGCGCGACCCGAATTCTTGGACGGGTCCGGCAATCTGGCTGTGAGCATCGGTGGCCTGCTGGTGGAGAGCGGCGACCGCGCATTGTTGATCGACGTGGGGATCGGGCCGCACGACTCGCACGCCTCGAAAGGCCCGGTCGCCGAGATGTACGGGGGTGCGCTCCTGGACGGCCTTGCCGACCTCGGCCGCAGGCCCGAGGAGATCGAGGCGGTGGCCTTCACTCACCTGCACCAGGACCACATCGGTTGGGCCTGGCATCCCGCCCCGGACGGTGACCGGCCTGCATTCGCCCATGCTGACTACCTGGTGTCCGAACCGGAATGGGCCCAGCGCGCTGTGCTGCAGGCCCAGGGCATGAGTAGGGAGATGGCCGGGCTGGCACCGCGCGTCCGCACCGTGTCGGACGGGCAGGAGATCTTCCCGGGAGTACGGATGCGGATCGGCGCCGGCCACACACCCGGACATGCTGAGTACGTCATCACCTCGGGCGGGCAGCGGCTGATCGCCTTCGGTGACGCCATGCTCTCACCGATCCAGGTCGAAAACCCCGAATGGTCCTTGGCCTTCGACGGCGACCCCATCCCGGCAGCCGACTATCGCCGCCGTCTCGTCGCCGCGTTGGAAGAGCCCGACACGATCGGGTTCGGCATCCACTTCGCGGACGTGGTGTTCGGCTACGTCCGGCGCGACAGCGACGGCCCCGCTTGGCGTCCCCTGGACGCTTGACCTGCTGGCGACGACCGGTGAGGCCCTGTTCCGGTACAGCCACCACCCGCTCTGCGGCTCGACGTAGCGAAGAGCGGATCAGGGCCCGCACTGCTGCCCTCCCCGCCCAGGGCCGATGATCGACAAGGTGATGAGCCACGGCGCCCGGGGGCAACGCCAGTGATTCCTGCACTGCCAGAGAAATGAGAGAACTGCGATGAAGCACATCAAGCTGGGGGACCTGGATGTCTCCCGTATCGGTCTCGGCCTGGTGTCGATGTCCTACGCCTACACCGGCGCCAACACGGACGACGCCGAGTCGATCCGCGCCATCCGCCGGGCCCTCGAACTGGGGGTCACGTTCCTCGATACCGCCGAGGTGTACGGCCCGTACATCAACGAGGAACTTCTCGGCAAGGCGCTCAAGGGGCGTCGCGACCAGACCGTGGTGGCGACGAAGTTCGGCATGATCTCGCATACCGGCCGGCCGTCCGGTCAGCTCGACAGCAGCCCGGCCAGTATCCGCACGGCCGTGGAGGGCTCGCTCAAGCGGTTGGGCACCGACTACATCGACCTGTACTACCAGCACCGGGTAGACCCGAACACGCCCATCGAGGACACGGTCGGGGCGCTGGCCGAACTGGTCAGCGAGGGCAAGGTCCGCCACATAGGTCTGTCCGAGGCCGGGCTTGAGACCATCCGCCGTGCCCACGCCGTGCATCCGATAGCTGCCGTCCAGTCGGAGTACTCCTTGTGGGCCCGGGATCACGCCGAGGCACGGGTCCTGCCGCTGCTGCGGGAACTGAACATCGGATTTGTGCCCTACTCGCCCCTGGGGCGCGGCTTCCTCACCGGGCAGATCCGCTCCACCAGCGGCTTCGACGACACCGACCTGCGCAAGAACAACCCTCGCTTCACCGGTGAGAACTTCCAGCACAACCTGCGCATCGCCGACGACATCCAAGCCATCGCCGCTGAAGTGGGGGCCACCCCGGCGCAGATCGCCCTTGCCTGGCTGCTGGCCCAGGGCGACGACATCGCCCCCATCCCCGGCACCAAGCGCGTGGCACGCGTCGAGGAGAACACCGCCGCCGAGACCCTGGAGCTGACGACCGAACAGCTCGAAAAGCTCAACAACCTTCCCCCGGCGGTCGGCGACACCCACGACGAAGCCCAAATGCGCTTGATGGAACGGTGAAGCCAGCCCGGTTGTGATCATGCGCGCGCGTTCGGCAAAGCAGGCTGTCACAGACCAACCGCTTCCACGCAACGGGAAGCAGGCGGTCGCCGACGACCAATCGCCCTACGAAACTGCCAGGCACCGAAGCTGCCGGCGTGGCGATAGCGGCCGCCGGGCTTGCGCCAGCGGGGCGGCCGAGGACACGCTACGAACGCCGTGCCTGCCTCCACCAGGGCCTCCTCAGACTCGCTTGCAGCATCATCTGCCTCCTACGACTCCGCACGTCATTCTGAAACAATCAGTTGATACTGCAACGATCGTTGGGTGGCCGGTTCAGCACTCGTCTGCCATGAAGTGCTCGGCGAGGGGCGTGCCAGCAAGCTTCCCCCGCATCAGGCGGGAGAAGAGCAGCAGCGAGTGGCGCGGACGGTGGAGCATCGCGAGGTCCTGGGCCTGACCTGCGTCGTTACGGGTGACCGTGACGACGACCTTGATGGGTTCGCCCTCGACCGAGGCGTCGTAGATCTCGAGGTAGCCGTTGTCGCCGAAGCCGTCGGTGTAGCTGAAGTCCTGGAACTCGTACAGTTCGCGGGCCTTCACGACGATGGTGCGCACCGCTTCCGCGCCGCGCGCGGTGCCGTTCATCGCCCCGCCTTCGAGCGTGGCGTCGTCGGCCAGGTTGTCAAGCCACCACGGGTAGTACCGGCCCTCGGGGGTGCGGTCGCCGTTGTTACCGGTGTTCGACATGTCGGGTCTCCTTCGGGATCCGCCCGCGGGCCGGAGCGTGTGTGGGGGAGGGGCGAGTGCCACCGGCCGGAGAGCTCGCAGTCAATAGGAGCGAATACTTGTGTTGCCGATGAGGAGTAAGCGCGAGGGCTTGATGGGTGGTGACTCCATCCTGGCCCCTCTTCCGTTGGGAGTGGTGCTCCTAACGGCTGCCGGAAAACCACCTGCGGTATGTGCACGGCGAGTCCTCCCCACCGGGACATGCGGAGAGCGCGCCTCGGACCGCGCGGGAGCTCCCTCGGAGGCACACGCCGCATGCGCCGACGCGCATCTCACGGCCGACCCGGTCGTCACCAGCGACCGGCCAGTCCGCGCTCAGGCGGCTGGGTGCAGAAAGGTCTGTGGTGCTGCCTGAGGGGCGGCACCACGGGCGCTATCGGGCAGCTCGTGGGGCCGGTTACTTGGTGGTTCCCCAGAGCTGGCCGGCGGGCACGTGGGAGCGGTTGCCCATCAGCCTCTCGACCCGGATTTGGTTGGGCGCGGCGGCACAGTGGCCGGTGTGCCTGTGACCTGCGTGCGTGTGCCCACCGCTCTTAAAACGCGTTGTGAGTGAAGGTCATGGCATATGGGTGGTGGGTAGCGGGAAGTGCCCCTGCGGGGTGGTGTCGGGCGGTCGGTGGTGTCGATGATCCAGACGGTCCTGGTGGACATGCCGCACTTTTGCAGGGTGAGGCCCTCGTCCTGATAGGCGGTGTGGGCAAGGCCCGCGCACAGGCCGGTGCGCATGCCGTGCGGGGCGTACTCGACCTCCGCCGCGCGCGGCTTGCCGTAGTGCTTGTTCACCTCGGCGGACACCAAGCCGTCCTTGTAGAAGTCGGTCACCGTGCCGGAGCGGTGACCGACGATGTCGCCGGCCCCGTGGGACGTGCTGACGGGGTACATCGTGGTGGGCTGTCCGACCCTTGCAACGCCCCGGTAGACCGTCTCGACGAGGGTCGGCCGCTCGGGGGTGCCGAACCTGGCGCGCTGTAGATCTTGATGCAGCCGTTGCCGCACTCGGAGTGGCGGCGTTCGCGGTGAGCGTCGCCCCCGCACTTGCGGCGCCCACGATGGTCGCCACCGCCACCGCGGCAAGCACGCCGTTCTTGACGTTCTTGAAAGACATAAAGGATTCCCTCACTTGAAGCACACCGCACCCTGCGCACTGTTCCGACGGACGGGGCGGCCGCAGGCACACACATGCCCGACCGGACGACGAGCGACACCGGTTGCGCGCGTCCGAAGGCCTCGGCGACATCGCGCACGAGCGCATGGCCGTTCCGTCCCGCGGTGTGATCGTTCGATCGCCCCGCGGGACGGAGTACGGGCCTCTGGGTAGCGGGAGGCGCCGCGTTATGAAATGCGAGCGGATGCGCGTATCGGCATGACGGCAAGGCCGGCCGTCCATGTCGCGATCGGCGCGCCACGTGGCGAAGCGCACCATCGCCACCCGAGAACATAGGTGCGGGGTCTCCTCCGAGCCTGGTCGAGGATGCCGCGGATCTTCGCACCGTCAGCTTCTGATGATCAGGACTGCCGCGGGCATATGACGCTCACGAGTCAACGCCGCCGGCACGAGGGAGGGGGTGGCCAGGGGGCGCTTCGGCCCTGGCTGCGTCGGCGAGGGCCGCGGCGGCGGCTTGTGCGGCCTGGGCCGTGTCGCTGGCGGCCTGGGCAGCCATGTCGTCCGAGGGCTTGTCGCGGGTGGCCGGTGACTGGGGCAGCGCCTCGCTGAAGGCGCGGGAGACGCCCTGGAGTGCGGAGGTCACCTCACTGGGGATCACCCAGAACGTGCTGCCCGGGCCTTGCGCGAGCTGGGGCAGCATCTGGAGATACTGCCAGGCGAGGAGCTTGGGGTCGGGGTCGTTGCGGTGCACGGCCTGGAACACCTCGTCGATGGCCCGGGACTGGCCCTCGGCCTGGAGGATTGCAGCCGTTCGGTTACCCTCAGCGCGTAGGACGGCGGCCTGCTTGTCGCCTTCGGCGGTGAGGATCTGCGATTGTCGCTGGCCCTCGGCCCCGAGAATCGCGGCGCGTTTGTCTCGCTCGGCTCGCATCTGCTTCTGCATGGCGTCCTTGATTGACTGCGGAGGGTCGATGGCCTTGATCTCCACCCGGTTGACCCTCAGCCCCCACTTACCGGTGGCCTCGTCCAGCACCCCCCGCAACTGGCTATTGATGGTGTCCCGTGAGGTGAGGGTCTTCTCCAGGTCCATGGACCCCACGACGTTGCGTAGGGTGGTGACGGTGAGCTGCTCGACCGCCTGGAGGAAGTTCGCGATCTCGTAGAAGGCCGCTCGTGGGTCGGTGACCTGGAAGTAGAGGACGGTGTCGATCTCGACGACCAGGTTGTCCTCGGTGATGACCGGCTGCGGCTTGAAGGAGACGACCTGTTCTCGCAGGTCGATGACGGGATGAACGCGGTCTATGTAAGGGATGACGAGGTTGAGACCGGGTTTGAGAGTCCGGTGGTAGCGGCCGAGGCGCTCGACATTGCGAGCGCGTGCCTGGGGCACGATACGGACCGCCCGCACCACGGTGAAGACCGCGAACAGTGCGACGATCAGGCCGGCGATCAAAAACGCCGTGGTCTCCATGTTTCAGTCCCTGGGGTAGACGATTGCGGTGGCACCGCTGATCTCGATGACGTCGACGGTCGCTCCGGGAGGAATCACCAGCGTTTCGTCGTAGGCGCGGGCTGTCCATTCCTCACCGTCGATACGGACCCTTCCGCCCAGGCCCGTCACCTCGGAGACGACATAGGCCCCCTTGCCGATCAGTGCGTCCACACCGAAGCGCTCTGCTTGGGGCTGGAGGACATGGCGCAGCGCGATCGGGCGCACGAACAGCACGGTGACTGTGGCGACGATGGTGAACACCAGGAATTGGAAGGGCAGCGGTAGCCCGACCGCGGCGGACCCCGCCGTGGCCAAAGCGGCCACGCTGAGCATTCCGAGCGCCGCAGTGAGCGTGAAGATCTCCGCCACAGCCAACACTGCTGCGATGATCAACCAGATCAGCCATGGATCCATTTGCATGCCTCTTCTGACCGGTACGGGTGCGAAGGGCTATCTCTCACCATTGGACCCCGGTGAGGTACCGCCGCGGTACCCCTAGGAGGAAACGGCTGGTGTGGCCAGGCGCCCCTTCCGGGTGTAGGCGTCGAGGTGTCGGGGAAGGGTGTGCCGCTCAGGTGCAGGGGATTGGGCGATGCGGTGCATGATCTCGGCCCGGGCGGAGTTGCCGGTGGCTGTCTCGATCAGCATGCCGAGCAGGACGTAATTGGCGTGTATTGCCGGAGGTGCCGGGCGCGGAATTGGGCCGGTGCCGGTTGGCCTCGGCGATCAGAGGCAGCAGCTACCTTAACGACCTGCCCGACGGCACGGCCACTGCCACATGTGAATCGGCGCCCCGCCGGAGCCGGATTAGGACTTGTCCGGACGATCATGTGACTACTCGCCGTCCGCGTCGTTGATGTGGACATGGGGCGGGGTGACTTGAGCGATGCGGAATGGGAACGGCTGCGGCCGTTTCTGCCGGTCAGTAACCGGCGTTGTGGCCGGTGGAGGGATCACCGGCAGGTGATCGACGGGATTCTGCACCGGGTGCGGACCGGGGTGCAGTGGCGTGACCTGCCGGAACGGTTCGGGCCGTGGAAGACGGTCTATGAACGGCACCGGCTGTGGTCTGCGGACGGGACCTGGGAACGTTTGCTGCAGCAGGTCCAGGCCGCGGCCGATGCCGCCGGTGAGATCGACTGGGACATCTCGGTGGACTCCACCATCGTTCGCGCTCATCAGCACGCGGCCGGCGCCCGCACCGATCCCTACCGGCCCCCGCGTCAAAGGGGGGCGAACAGGCAGAACACCAGGGCGAAACAGTGTGGCAGAGCCTGCACGCCCGCCTGGTGGAGGTGTGCAGGAAGTGAGGGCCTGGGCCGCTCGCGGGGCGGGTTCACCAGCAAACTCCACCTGAGCACCGACGGCCGATGCCGTCCGCTGTCCCTGATCGTCACACCAGGCCAGCGGGCGGACTGCACCCAGTTCAAGCAGGTGCTGGACAAGATCCGCATTCCCAAGCCCGGCCCGAGCAGGCCCCGCAAGAAGCCCGACAGCCTCGCCGCGGACAAGGCATACAGAATTTGTGATGTCGCCGGGGCTTGTGGCGAGGCCGGTGCCTATGAGGCAGCCGGTGATGATGGTGGGCCGGTACTGGATCTGGCGTAGGCCCCGGCGGACTGCGCTGACCAGGTGCGTGTAGTCGGCGAAGGCGATGTTGGCCAGGCTGGTGCGTCGCAGGCTGGACCAGATCCCTTCCACGGGGTTGAGGTCCGGTGCATAGGCCGGCAACTGGAACACCGTGAGCCAGTCTCGAGCCGTGGTCCAGGCGCGCATCGCGCGGCTGAGGTGCAGGCCGACGTTGTCCCAGACCAGCACGATCGGTCCGCCGAGCTTGGTGTGGGCGGCGGTGAGCAGGTCTCGTAAGTCCTTCCAGGAGAAGCCTTTGCGGCCGTCGACCCGCCGGTCACCGGTGTGCCGGAAGACCAACCGCGGCCGCTCGCCGGGCTTGTAGCAGCACAGCGCGGCCACGGACAGGTGACGTCTGCTGCCGCCGTTGACCCGGACTACCGGGGTGACGCCTGTGCGGGACCAGGTGCGGGCGGTGTGCGGCGTCATCGAGAATCCGGCCTCGTCGGCGAAGACGGTCCAGGCCCCGAGCGCCGCCGCGGTGGTTCCACGGCCGGCCAGGTCTCCTTCACCCACGTCGCGACCGCCTCATCGTCGCGCTGCACGACCCTGCGAGCCGGGACCTGGGGCGACCAGCCGTGCCGGTGCAGCAACAGGCACACCCCGGGCGCGGTGTAGCTCTTGTGGAACATCCGCCCGATCAGCGTCCTGATTGGCGCGAGCGTCCAGCGCTCGTCGGACCAGCCGTGCGCCATCGCCCCCAACGCCAGTGCCGCCTCCAGCTTCACGAACAACTCGTCGCTGAGCTTGGGCAAGGACGCCGGCCCCTTCGAGGCCAGGCCCGCTTCACCCCGCTCGGCCCACTCGCGCCGCCAGCGCTGTACCGAGCGCACATGCACCCGCAGCACCTTCGCCAC
>NZ_JBIBGK010000045.1:0-43390 GCF_042956445.1 Streptomyces sp. NPDC008238
TCACCGCCCTCGTCGCCACCCACGACCCCCAGCTCCTCGCCCTCGCCGACCGCGTCCTCGAACTCCGCGACGGCCACATCATCCCCACCGACTGAACCCCCCACCGCCCTCGAAAAGTGCGGACATCCCGTCCCTCCGCGCGTAAATTGGGATGTGAACGGTGCCGGTCCGTGTGAACACGGAACGCGCGGAGTCGAGGGGGATCGCATGGCGTCGGTGACCCGGAAGGCGCGGAGCGTCGAACACACCGCGGAGAGCCTCGAGGACGACCTGATCCGCCTCGAAGCACAGCGGCAGGCCCTGGAACGGGAGCTCGCCGCGGTCGTCGCACACCTGGGGTCGGTGCAGCGGGCGCTCGGCGCGCTCCAGGCGGTCATCCACCCCTCGGCGCACGCGCCCGCCCCAGCCCCCGCGCCCGATCCCGCCTCCGCTCCCGCGGACGCCGCGGCCCTCACCGGCGCCGACCGGACGTACGGGAGGCTCACCGAGCAGATCGTGGAGTTCTTCGAGCGGGCCGGCGACGCCGAGGTACGCGCCCGTGACGTCGCCGCGGCCCTCGGCCGTGACGGCGACAGCGGCAGCATCAACGCCGTCCGCAGCACACTGGACCGCCTCGTGGGCGCCTCGCGTGTCGACCGGGCGGGCCGCGGGCTGTACCGGGCGCGCCGGCCCTGACGGGGGCCCGGGCGGGGGCGGGACGGTGACCGGTGTGATGCGGGCCTCCCGGCGGTCCGGGGTTCCACATTCTTCGAACGTTCGGGTTATCGTGACCGTATGGCGGACCAGCATTCCCACGAGGCGGGCGAGATGAGCCTGCCCCGCGTCCTCGCCGCGCTCAGCGATCCGACGCGGATCGGCATCGTGCGCGTGCTCGCCGACGGCAGGGAACGCGGGTGGGGCCAGTTGCGGGCACCGGTCGCCAAGTCCACGTTGAGCCACCACCTGAAGATCCTGCGCGAGGCCGGCATCACCCGGACCCGCCAGGAGGGGACGCGCTGCTACGTCACGCTGCGTCGCGCCGAGCTGGACGAACGGTTCCCCGACCTGACCCGGGCGCTGCTCGCGGCGGCCGACGCCGAGGACGTCGGCGAGGTCACCGTGGACGAGTCGTAGGACCGGGCACCGTCGTTGTCGGTGCACAGCGTGGTCACCGCGTGTGTTCGCCGTACTAATCTGTGTGCGCGGACGTCGGCCCCCAAGGGGCGGGAATGAGAGGACACATGGTCTCAGCAGCGCGCACGACCGAGGATCTCCAGGTCACGGCCGGAGCCCTGCAGGGAGAACTGCAGCGCCTGGAGTTGCAGAAGCAGGCACTCGAACGGGAGTTGGCGGCGGTCGTCGCCCATCTCGGATCGGTGCGCAGGGCTCTCGGCGCCCTCAGCCACCTGTCGGTCAACGGTGCCTCCGTGCCGGCCCCCGGCGGCCGGGACGCGGAACGGCCGTCTCCCCTCGTCGAGGACGAGGCCGCCGAGGAGACCGGGGACCCGGACGAGGAGAGCGCCGGGGACGGCCCGGCGGAGGGGACCGCCGCTTCCCTGCCGGGCGGCTACGGCAGGCTCACCGAGCAGATCCTCGAGTACCTGGCCACCACGGGCGGGTCGGAGGTGCGGGCCCGTGACGTCGCGGCCGCCCTCGGCCGGGACGAGAGCTCCGGGAGCATCAACGCGGTGCGCAGCACGCTCGACCGGCTGGTGGGCGCCTCCAGGGTCCAGCGGGCCGGACGCGGGCTGTACCGGGCCGCGAAGTGACGGCCGGGGGCCGCGAGGCCCCCGGCCGCGGGTCGTTGTCACGTTCCGGGCGGCCGGCCTGTCGAGACTGTGCTCGACCGGCGCTCCGCGCCGGGTGGGCGGCCGGAGTACGGGGTTCCCCTGCTCCCGTCTCCGGCCGCTCCGTTCTCGACCGGCCGATCCGCCTGGAAGGGCAACGATGCTCCCGAACACCGATGACGCCCCCGACGTGCGGGCGATCGTCACGTCACTGACCGCCGAGGCCGCTTCCCTGGACGCGTACGTCCGCCGGCTGCGCGAGGAGATATCCGCGGTGGACGCCCGGCTGGACGCCGTCCACGACGCCCTCCGCGGTCTGCCCGGCCTCCCTCCCACGGAGACACTGTGACACAGCATGTGGAGAGTGTGAGCGCGTCCGCCGTGCCGGCCGTCCTCCCCCGCGCCGCGGACGGCGCCGGGCCTCTCGCCCCGGGTACGCACACGATCACCGTCGACCACCGCGGCACCGCCGTCGCGCAGCGGTACCACGTCGCCGGGTCCGGCGGCCCGGTGTGCGTCGCCCACTCGGGCGGGCCCGGCATCGGCTGGGAGTACCTGCGCATGCCGCTCCTGGAGCGCGTGTTCACGATGGTGTACGTCGAACCGGTCGGCACCGGCGGGTCCGGGCGCCTGCCCGATCCTCGCGACTACACCTTGGCGACGTACACGCACTTCCTGAACGGTGTGGTCGAGCACCTGGCGCAGCCCGCGGTGACGCTGCTCGGTCATTCGCACGGTGGTTTCGTCGCCCAGCAGTACGCGCTGGACCATCCGGAGCGCCTCGGCTCACTGGTGCTGTACGACACGTCCCCGGTGACCGGCGAGGAGTTCTGGGCGTCCGCCGTGGTCAACATGGAGCGCTTCGCGCGCCGTCACGCCGCGGAGCACCCCGAAGTGGCCGGCTACGCCGAGACGCTGACCACCCCGCTCGGCCGGCTCGACGACGAGGGCGCCACCGCGTGCCTCCGCAGGATCATGCCGGCCTACGTCGCCGACTACTGGGGGCGCGAGGCGGAGTTCGGCCCGGCGCGCGGCTCCCTGCGCATGTTCGCCGAACCGTCGCTCGGCGAGGGCCCGCCCTTCGACGTCCGCGAGCGGCTGTCCGGGATCGCCACGCCCACGCTGGTGCTGGTCGGTGCAGACGACTTCATCTGCGGACCTCGCTGGGCACGGATGATCCAGGAGGGGATCCCCGGTGCGCGGCTCACCGTCCTCGAGGAGACGGGCCACCTCGCCCACGTCGAACGCCCCGAGCGCTTCGCCGACGTGGTGACGGCCTTCGTACGGGAACACACCGTCCCGCCGCAGCCACGGCACTGACCCGGCGTCGGGGAGACGCGCGGAGGGCGCGGGTGCGCCCTCCGCGGCCGGTTCATCCGCGGGGCAGGTGGTAGGGCTCGCGCGGTCCCCGGGGGGCGGGTACGACCAGTCCGTCCACGTAACCGCGGACGAGGCGCGGGCACCTCTCCTCGGTGGCCCGCCAGGAGGTTCCCGGGAGGGGGCGGGCGAGTTGCGACACGACGGCGAGCACGTCCTCGGCGGTCACGTCGTCCCGCACCCGGCCCGCACGCTGCGCGCGGGTCAGCAGACGCCTGGTCGCGGCGACCACCCGGGCCCGGGGTCCGGCTGCCGCCGCCGGATCGTCGCCGGGGGTCTCGGGCAGGCAGTACAGCGCGGCCGGACGCGCGGGCGCCAGGGACTCCAGGAAGCCGCGCAGCGCGACCAGGGGGTCGCTCGTGGCCAGCAGGGCCTCGGCGGCGGCGGCCACGCCCGCGATCCCCTCGGCGACGTCGGCCACCAGTTCCTCGCGGCTCCCGTAGTGGCGGTAGAGCGTCGCGTTGCTGACCCCGGCCAGGCGGGCTATCCGGTCCAGGGAGACGGTCGCGCCCTGGTCGGCGAGCAGGTCTCCGGCGGCCGTACGGATCCGGCGGCGGTTGCGCACCGCGTCCGCCCGCAGCGGACCGCAGCGCGTCCCGCAGTCCTGCCGCGTTCCGCCGTCCTGCGCGGGAAGGGTCACGCGCCGGTCCGCGGTGGGCGCGGGGCGCGCAGGTGGGCGCGCCGGGCCAGTTCCTCGTCCTCGACCAGGGTGAGCATCGGCTGGCCGGGCGCGCACAGCATGGTCACGACGAACCGGGTCCGCGCGTCCGGCAGGGCGTTGCCGTCCTGGTAGTGGATCACGTCGCCGCCCGGCTCCCAGAACGTCTCGCCGGCCTTGACGATCCGCTCGGGCTCGCCTTCGAGTTCGAAGCGGACGGCGCCCTCGATCACGTAGCCGAAGGCCGGCCCCGAGTGGCGGTGCGGCGGGGTCCCAGGGTCGCCGGGGGGCCACTCGACGGTGATGGTCATCCCCGAGGCGTCCTCGGGGATGAAGGGCGGCTTGGCCTCCAGCAGCATCGTCACCGCCGTCTTCCAGACCTCCGACCGCGGCTGCTCGTTGCTGCCGCCCTGTGTCTCCTTGTCCGACACTGTGCTGCACCTCCATGGTTTTGCCCGGAATACGACGAAATGAGGGTATGCCGCAGGTACGCCGGGCCGATGGACCGACATCGGCGGGCGGCGGCCGCCGCCGTCCCTTCCGGGCGGACGTGACTGCTCACTCCTACGACCGGACAGCACGCGCTTCTGTGACGTCCGCCTCGTCCCCGGCCCGTCCCCCCGTCCCCTTGCCCTCGCGGCACCGCGGTGCTGTCACAACCGCGGCGCCGCCGTGGTCACAGCAGGTGGAGCGGCCGGCTGCGCCGTCACGAGGACACCACCGGGGCCGACGGCCCCGCGGACGAGAGGGACCCGGATGAGAGTCGTTGTCGCGGGGGCCGGCGGGACGGTCGGCTCCAGGACCGTCGCGAGGCTGCGCGACCACGGTGTGGAGGTCGTCGCCCTGCCCCAGGGGGACCCCTCTGGCGGGACCCCGCACGGGGACCTCGCCGAGGCGCTGCGCGGAGCCGACATCGTCGTCGACGCGACCGACGCACCCTCACCCGCCGAGCCGGTCAGCCTGCAGTTCTTCCGCACGGCCACGAGCGGCCTGCTGGCCGCCGCAGAGACGGCGGGGGTCGAGCACCACGTCGTCCTGTCCTTCGTGGGGGCCGAGCGGCTGCCGTCGGGCTACTTCCGCGCGAAGCTCCTGCTGGAGGACCGGGTGCGGCGCTCTCCGGTCCCCCATTCGATCGTCCGGGCCGCGCTGTCCTTCGAGTGCGTCGAGGCGATGGCCCTGGCGGACGCGCACCAGGACGGCGAGGTGCGCGTGGCGCCCGCCCTGGTGAGCCCCGTGGCCGCGGACGACGTCGCGGCCGCGGTCGCGCACGTGGCGGTGGGCTTGCCGTTGTTCGGCACCCTGGAGGTCGCCGGGCCCGAGGAGTTCGGGCTCGACGAGCTCACCGCCGAACTGCTGGCCGCCACCGGCGGCAGCAGGCGCGTCGTCGGCGACGAACACGCGTGGTTCTTCGGCGCCGAGTTGCAGCGCCGCGCGCTGCTCCCGGGAGCGGACGCCCACCTGGGCCGCACCACGTTCCGCGACTGGCTCGCCCGGCGGTGACGCCCGCGAGCCCTCCGCGCCTCCGCCGAGACGGCTCCCCTCCGGCGGCCGCCGTCCGTGAGTTCCGCTCCGCGGCCGCCGCCCTCCCCTCCGCATACCCCGACAGGAAGGCCGCCGATGAGTGATCCGGCGCAGTCCGCACAGTTCCCGCAGTCCCCCACGTCCGGCACGCCCGACGGGCTGCCCGACCCCGACGCCGAGGAGACCGCGGAATGGCGTGAGTCGCTCGACGCCGTCATCCGGCACGCCGGAGCCGACCGCGCCGCCTATCTGCTGCGGCGCGTCCACGCGTACGCGTCCGCGTCAGGGGTGCCGGTCCCGGGGCTGCTCTCCTCGGAACCCGTCAACACGATCCCCGCTGCCGCGCAGCCGGACTACCCGGGCGACCTCGCCATGGAGGCGCGGATCACCGCGCTGAACCGGTGGAACGCGGCGGCCATGGTCACCCGTGGCTCGCACCTGGGCCTCGGTGGGCACATAGTGACGTACGCGTCGGCGGCCTGGCTCTACGAGGTCGGCTTCCAGCACTTCTTCCGGGGCAAGGAGGCCCCCGGCGGCGGTTCCGGCGACCAGCTGTACGTGCAGGGGCACGCCTCACCGGGCATCTACGCCCGGGCGTTCCTGGAGGGCCGGCTGACCGAGAGGCAGCTGGAGGGCTTCCGCCGCGAGGCCGACGGGCACGGGCTGCCGTCGTACCCGCACCCCCGGCGGCTGCCGTGGCTGTGGGAGTTCCCCACGGTCTCCATGGGCCTGGGCCCCCTCGCGGCCGTCTACCAGGCCAGGTTCAACCGCTACCTGCACGCCCGGGGCATCAAGGACACCTCCGGGTCGCGCGTGTGGGCGTTCCTCGGGGACGGCGAGGTCGACGAGCCGGAGTCGCTGGCCGCGCTGGCGCTCGCCGCGCGCGAGGGGCTCGACAACCTGACCTTCGTCGTCAACTGCAACCTGCAGCGCCTGGACGGGCCGGTGCGGTCGAACTCCAGCATCGTGCGGGAACTGGAGGGCCGGTTCCGCGGCGCGGGCTGGCACGTGGTGAAGTCCCTGTGGGGCGCGGCCTGGGACCCGGTGCTGGCGCAGGACGCCGACGGGGCGCTGGTGCGGCGGCTCGGCGAGGTGCCCGACGCGCAGATGCAGACGTACGCGGCGCGGGACGCCGCCTATGTGCGTGAGCACTTCTTCACCGGCGACGCGCTCTCCCGGATCGCGGCGGGGCTGACCGACAGCCGGATCACCGAGCTGTTCACGGAGTCACGGGGCGGCCACGAGCCCCTGAAGGTGTACGCCGCCTACCGTGCGGCCGTGGAGCACCGGGGCGCGCCCTCCGTCGTGCTCGCCCAGACCGTGAAGGGGCACACCCTGGGCTCCGACTTCGAGTCGCGCAACGCCAACCACCAGATGAAGAAGCTGACGATGGCGCAGTTCCGCAGGATGCGCGACACCTTGGAGCTGCCCATCCCGGACAGCGCGCTGAGCGGCGACCAGGTGCCGTTCTGGCACCCGGGCGAGGACTCCGAGGAGGTGCGGTACCTGCGGGAGCGGCGGGCCGCCCTGGGCGGTCCCGCTCCGCAGCGGAGGGTGGTCGCCTTGCCGCTGAAGCAGCCTCCGGCGGCCCCCTTCGAGGCGCTGCGGAAGGGCTTCGGCAAGCAGGAGGTGGCCACCACCATGGCACTCGTGCGGCTGGTCAAGGACCTGATGCGCGACCCGGACACGGGCCGGCGCTGGGTGCCGATCGTCCCCGACGAGGCGCGGACGTTCGGCATGGAGTCGCTCTTCCCGACGGCCGGGATCTACTCCCCGGACGGCCAGACCTACGAGCCGGTGGACGCGGACCAGTTGCTCCACTACCGCGAGGCCGAGAACGGTCAGCTGATCGACGAGGGCATCACGGAGGCCGGCTCGCTAGCGGAGTTCACGGCAGCCGCCACCTCGTACGCCACGCACGGCGAGCCCATGATCCCGTTCTACATCTTCTACGCGATGTTCGGGTTCCAGCGGACGGGTGACCAGTTCTGGGCGCTGGCCGACCAGTTGGGTCGCGGCTTCGTGGTCGGTGCCACGGCCGGGCGCACGACGATGACGGGCGAGGGCCTGCAGCACGCGGACGGGCACTCGCAGCTGCTGGCGTCCACCAATCCCGCCGCCGTGAGCTACGACCCCGCGTTCGCCTACGAGATCGCGGTGATCGTCAGGGAGGGGCTGCGGCGGATGTACGGCGACCGGCCCGAGGACGTCTTCTACTACCTGACGGTCTACAACGAGTCGAAGCGGCAGCCGGCCATGCCCGACGGGCCGTCGGTCGAGGAGGGGATCCTGCGCGGCATCTACCGCTTCAAGGAGGCGGCGGAGGCGGGCGCCGGGCCGCGGATCCAGCTGCTGGCCTCCGGCACGGCGATCCACTGGGCGCTGGAGGCGCAGGAACTCCTCGCGTCCGACTGGGGGGTGACGGCCGACGTGTGGTCGGTGACGTCCTGGACGGAGCTGCGCCGTGACGCGCTGGACGCCGACCGCCGGCAACTGGACGGCGAGCGGCGCGTCCCCTATGTGACGTCGGCGCTGTCGGGGGCACCCGGGCCCGTGCTGGCGGTCAGCGACTGGATGCGGCAGGTGCCCGACCAGATCAGCCAGTGGGTCGAACAGGACTACTCGTCGCTCGGCACGGACGGCTTCGGCCTGTCGGACACCCGGGAGGCGGTGCGCCGCTACTTCCGGGTGGACGCCGGCTCGATCGTGGTGGCCGCCCTGGACCGGCTGGCGCGCACCGGTGCGGTCACCCCGCAGACGGTGGAGCGGGCGCGCGAACGGTACGGCCCGCGGGCCTGAGGCCGGCAAAGGGGACACGCCCGGCCCGCGTGTCCCCTTGGGGCCCCCGGCGCCGACACCGCCGGGGGCCCGTGCCCCGCAGCGGAAGCCGCGCGGGGCGGGGGTTCAGTCGCGCGACCCCGCGAGTGCCGCCGCGCGTCCCCGCAGGACCGCCCACGCCGGGAGCGTCGACGCGACGACCGCGAGCACCGCGCACGCCCCCACGACCGCGCCCAGGGCCGCCCACGGTGGTTCGAGGGCGCCGGGCGCGGACAGCAGGGCCAGTGCCCAGCTCATGCCGGCGAGGTTGAGCGCGGCGACGGCCAGCCCCAGGAGCGCGCCGACCGCGACGACCGCCTGGGACTCGGCGGCCACCAGCCACAGCACCTGACGCCGTGTGGCCCCGGCCAGCCGCAGCGCGGCCAGTTCGCGGACCCGGTCGGAGGTGGCCATCACCATGGTGTTGACCAGGGAGATGGCGGTGTAGAGCAGGGCGATGCCGAGCACCAGCAGGAAGCCGAGCCGGGTCGTCCCGTCATTCCGCGGCCGCAGGGACGCGAGCCATTCGTCGCGGGTCAGCACCCGGCCGCCCTCCGCCGCCACCGCCGCGCGCAGCGCCGCGGCCACCGCGCCGGGGTCGGCGCCGTCCGGCAGGGCGACGTCCACCCGGTCGACGGGGGCGCCTGGGGCGTTGGCCGGGGTGACGTACACGCCGTTGCCGCCGGTGCCGGTGGGCATGACCGCCGCGACGCGCAGCGTCCTGCTCGTACCGTCCCCGAGCCACACCCGGACGCTCTGCCCGACCGAGTGGTGTTCCCATTCCTCGTTGACGACGACCGACCCGTCGTCGAGGTCGGCGAGCGTCCCCGCGACGAGCGGCAGGCGGGCGGTGGCGGCGAGCGCCTCCGGGTCCGCGGCGCGGGCCGGGGACCGGACGAGGGCCGGGCCGTCCTCCAGGACGTACACCTCGCTCGACGCGCTCGGTGACACCTCCGTCCCCGGGACCGCGCGCAGGCGCTCCAGGGTCCGGGCGCCGAAGCCCGTGCCGCCGCCCGGCGCGGTGACCACGAAGGCGGCGGTGACGCGCTCGCGTGCCTCCTGGGCCGCGGCCCGGTCGAGGGTCGCGGTGGCGCCGAGCAGCGAGCCCGTGAGGGCGACCACGACCAGCACCGGCGAGGCGACCGCGGCGGTACGGCGGACGCCCGCGGCGGCGTTCTCGCCGACGAGCATGCCGGTCGCGCCCGGCAGCCGGCCGAGGACCCGGGCGAGCAGGCGGGCCGGCGGGCGCAGCAGGACGGGTGCGAGCAGCGCGGTCGCGGTGATCAGCAGCATCGGGCGGCTCACGTACGTCTTGCGGTGCAGCAGGTCGCCGGGGTCGCCGGCGAGCGCGACGCCGAGGGTGACCGCGGCGGTCAGCAACAGGCCGACGCCGCACAGCAGGCGGCCGGGCGTCATCGCACCGGTGTCCACGGCGGCCTCGCGCAGGGCCTGCGCGGGGCCGGTGCGGCCGGCCCGCCACGTCGCGGCGGCCGCTCCGGCCAGCGCGACGAGCAGGCCCGTCCAGAAGGCGGCGTGGTACGGCCAGGTGTGGTCGCCGACGGTGAACCAGGCCGGTGCCAGTCCGCCGTCGACCACGGACGCGGCGAGCCGCGGTGCCGCACAGCCGCCGAGCACGCAGCCCGCCGCCGAGGCGAGCACACCGAGCGGCAGGGACTCGGCCAGCACCATGCGGCGGAGCCCGCCCGGGGTGGCGCCCGCGGCGCGCAGCAGCCCGAACTCGCGGCGGCGCCGGTCGACCGCGAAGGCGAACGTGGACGCCACGACGAACACCGACACGAAGGCCGTGACGCCGCCGGCGGTGCCGAACAGGGCGTTCATCGCGGTCACCGCCTCGTCGTCCCGGCCGGGGTCGGCGTCGGCGTACCGGCGGTCGTTCCCGGTGAGCACCCGGGCGCCGCTGCCGCGGACCGCGTCCCGTACCGCGGGGGCGTCGGCGTCGACCACCGACTGCGGGCTGAAGGGGCACAGCCGGGCGGCGCGGGCGTCGGTGTAGAACACGGCGTTCTCGAAGCCGCGGCCGGGGACGGTGCCCGTGACCCGGGCGGTCCCCGCGGCGCGGGCGGTTCCCACGACGCGGACGGTCCCCCGGTCGGTGCGCACGCGCTCGCCCGGCGCGGCCCAGCCGCCCGTCACGACGACCTCGTCGGCGGCACGCGGCGCTCGTCCCGAGGTGAGCCCGTACGGGGCGAACGCGGCGGTGGACCAGGGGTGCCCGACGAGGTCGCCGGGCCCGCCCTCGACCCGTACCGGGAAGGCGCGGTCCTCCACGACCCTGCCGAGGCGCCGCAGCGCGGTCAGGGTCGCGGCGGGCACCGCGCGCGGCCGGGCGAGGGGCCGCGTCAGCTCGCCCCGCGGCGTGGGCACCCGCAGGGCGTCCTGGCCGCGGACGACGACGGGCGCCGCGGCGAAGCGCTCCGGCCCGCGCTCGGGCGCGTCCTGGGTGGAGGCGAGGACCAGGCCCGTCACCGTCAGCAGCGCGACGCCCAGGGACAGCGCGACGAAGCTGCCGGCGAAGGTGACCCAGCGGGTGCGCAGGGTGTGCAGGACGAAGCTCAGCACGCCGCGGCCTCCAGCCCGGCCATGCGCGCGGCGATGTCCGCCGCGCCCGCCGTGACGGACTCCCCGTTCACCCGGCCGTCGACGAGGAACACGACGCGGTCGGCGTAGGAGGCGGCCACCGGGTCATGGGTGACCATGACGACGGTCTGGCCCTCGCGGTCGACGATGCCGCGCAGCAGGGTCAGCACCTCGTGGCCGGTCCGCGAGTCCAGGGCGCCGGTCGGTTCGTCGCCGAACAGCACCTCGGGACGGGTGATCAACGCGCGGGCCAGCGCGACACGTTGCTGCTGTCCGCCGGAGAGCTCCGAGGGCCGGTGACCGGCCCGGTCGGCGAGGCCGACCCGTCCGAGCACGTCGCGCACCGCGGCCCGGGAGGGCCTTCGGCCGGCCAGCCGCAGGGGGAGCGCGGCGTTCTGCGCGGCGGTCAGCGACGGCAGCAGGTTGAACGCCTGGAAGACGAAGCCGATGCGTTCGCGGCGCAGCAGGGTCAGCCGGGTCTCGCCGAGCGCGGTCAGGTCGGTGTCACCGAGCAGCACCGACCCCGAGGTGGGCCGGTCCAGGCCGGCGGCGCACTGCAGCAGGGTCGACTTGCCCGAGCCCGAGGGCCCCATGACGGCGGTGAAGGAGCCCTTGGGGAAGGCGAGGGAGACCTCGTCCAGGGCCGTCACGGCGCTGTCGCCGGAGCCGTGCCGCCTGCTGACGTCGTGCAATCGGATGGCGTCGTCGTTCATCTGTCCCCACTGGGTCGGGTGCCGGTCCTCCGCCGCGGCCGGCGCGTCGGAGCGCTCCGGGAAGCGACGCCTCCCGGACGACTCCACGAAATCCCGCGGGGCGGCCGCGGCGCAGTGCGGCAGGGACGAGAATCCGGGGTAGGGCCAGGCATACCCCCGTCCTCGCCTGGGCGGATGGTCCGGGGCCGCGTGCGGGTCCTACGGTGATCCGCATGCAACCGGGGAATGTGTGGCAGGCGATGTCCGGACGGGGCTTCCTGCTGTCCGTGTGGCCGTGGCGCTCGCTGGCGTACCTGCTGACCGGCGTGGTCGCGGGCGCCGTCGCCCTTGTGGCGATCGTGACCGCGGCGGCCGCCGGGGCCGCGCTCGCCGTCGTCCTGGTGGGGCTGCCGCTGCTCGTCCTCACCGCGCTCGCGGGCCTTCCCGTCGCCGCACTGGAGCGGGCCCGGCTGCGCCTGGTCGACCGGGATCCCGTACCGGGGGCCCATCTGCCGCCCGCCAGGGGTGGGTTGTGGGCGTGGCTGACGATGCGGCTGCGGGAGCGGGCGACCTGGCGCGAGCTCGGCCACGCCCTGCTGCTGGCGGGTCTGCTGTGGCCGGTGGACGCGCTGGCCGTCGTCGTCGCCCTGGCGGTGCCGCTCTCGCTCGTCGCGACTCCGGTGCTGATGGCGGGCGTCGGGGCGGGGCACGAGGCGAAGGTGCTCAAGCAGTGGACGGTCACCACGTGGCCGGCGGCGTGGGGCACCGCCCTCCTGGGGCTGCTGCTGCTCGCACTCGGCACGTACGTGCTGGGCGTCGCCGCGGGCGCCCGGGCCGGGCTGACCCGGCTCCTGCTCACCCCGCGCGACCGCGGGTTGGGCGCCCGCGTCGTCGAGCTGACCCGCTCCCGGGTGCGCCTGGTGGACGCCTTCGAGGCGGAACGCCGCAGGATCGAGCGTGACCTGCACGACGGGGCGCAGCAGCGCCTTGTGGCGCTGACCATGGCCCTGGGACTGGCCCGGCTGGACGCGCCGCCCGGTCCGCTGGCCGACCAGCTCGCCCGGGCCCACGAGGAGGCGGGCCGGGCTCTGGAGGAACTGCGCGAGCTCGTCCGGGGCATCCACCCCCGGGTGCTGGCCGACTACGGCCTGGCGGCGGCCGTCGCCGACGCCGCCGACCGCTCCGCCGTGCCCGTCGACGTGGACCTGGAACTGCCGGGGCGGCTGCCCCGGGCCGTCGAGGCCGCCGCGTACTTCGTGGTCCGCGAGGCCCTCGCCAACGTCGCACGGCACAGCGCGGCCGGCCGCGCCGAGGTGAGCGGAGGCCACCGGGACGGGCGGCTCGTCCTCCAGGTCCGCGACGACGGCCGCGGGGGTGCCGAACCGGGCGCCGGCAGCGGGCTGACGGGGCTCGCCGACCGGGTGTCCGTGCTGGATGGCAGACTCTCCCTGTCCAGCCCCGCGGGCGGACCGACCCTGCTGCGTGTGGAGATCCCTTGCGAGTGGACCGAGCGCTCCGCGTAGTGCTGGCCGAGGACAGCGTGCTGCTGCGGGACGGGCTGACCGGCCTCCTCGGACGCTGCGGGCACGAGGTCGTGGCCGCCGTGGGCGACGCCGACGCGCTGGTCGCGGCCGTCGCCGAGCACTCCCCCGACGTGGTGGTGACGGACGTCCGCATGCCGCCCGGTTTCCAGGACGAGGGCCTGCGGGCCGCGGTGCGGCTGCGCCGGGAGCGGCCCGCCCTGCCCGTCCTCGTCCTGAGCCAGTACGTCCAGCGCGCCTACGCCGCGGAGTTGCTGGACTCCGGCGACGGGACGGGGCTCGGCTACCTGCTGAAGGACCGGGTGGGCCAGGTCGAGGAGTTCGTCGCGGCGCTGAGCGAGGTCGCGGCGGGCGGCACCGTCGTGGATCCCGAAGTCGTTCGGCAGTTGCTGCGCCGCCGCCGCGATCCGCTGGAACGGCTCACCGCGCGGGAGCGGGAGGTGCTGGCGCTGGTCGCGGAGGGGAAGTCGAACGGCGCGATCGCCCGCGAACTGGTGGTCTCCGAGGCGGCCGTGGGCAAGCACATCGGCAGCATCCTCACCAAACTCGACCTCCCCCCGGCGGACGGGACGCACCGCCGCGTCCTGGCCGTCCTGGCCTACCTGAGGGCCTGAGTCCGGGGCGGCGGACCGGGCTCGGGGCGGGTGCGGGCCGGGGCCCGGCGCCGCAGCCGTGGGTGCGCGGCCGTCCGGCGGTGGGTGGCGGCCGGCCCGACTCCTGGCGTCCGGGCGGTCGTTCAGGCGGTCTCCGGCTCGTCCCGGCGGCGCACCATCTCGGCGATCCAGGCGGGCGCGAACGGGGACGTACAGCCCGGCGAGGTCGGGTAGTCCTTCAGCACCTCCAGGCGCTCGCCGATGCCGACGGCACGGGCGCGGAGGCCGGCGTGCTCGATCCCGATCTGCGCCAGGCAGTGGTTCATCGCCCACTGCAGGCGCTCCGGGGCGTCCTTCATCTCCGCCTCGACGACGTCGAGCAGTCCCGGGAGGTCGAGCCCGTCGGGCCTCTTCGCGACGCGCTCGGTCGTCAGCGCCCAGCCGGCGGAGGCCACCACCGGGTCGGGGTCCGCGAGCCAGGCCACGCGCAGCTCCTCGGAGTGCGGGTTCTTCTTCACCACGTAGTTCACGAGCCAGTCGTGCACCTTGGGCGCGCGCGCCTCGCGCAGCATGGTGTCCAGTTCGTCCCGCCCGAACGCCTTCGGACGGCAGATCAGCAGCGCCAGCAGTCTGGCCGCGGTGTCGTCCGTCTCCCACAGCCGCAGTGCGAGTTCGTGCTGCGTCTTGAGCCGCTTCGCGACCGCGCGCAGCTTGCCGAGGTTCACGCCGTGGTCGTCGCCGTGCCTGGCATTCACGGCGCGCGTCCTCGGGTCCTCGAGCGCGGCCAGCTCGGCCATCACCTCTGCCGCCGTCGTCCCGGTCACCGCAGCCTCCTCTCCCTGACGAACGGGGTCCAGCGTACGAGACGGGAGGCGGCCGCCGGCCGGGCACGGCCGGCGGCCCCGTCCTCAGCCGGCCACCTCGTACTGCCCGGCCTCCAGGAAGTGGCGCAGCTCCTCCGGCGTGCCGTCGACGACCGCCTCGGCGGCGGCGCGCAGCGCGTCACTGATGGTGGGGTCGGCCAGGATGCGGAAGACGGCGACCCGGTCGTCCTCTGCCTGCGCCAGGCGGTAACCCGTCTCAAGGAAGGCGCGCATGTCGGCGGCGGTTCCGTCGAGGGCCTCGTCGGCCTCGCGGACGACGGCCCTTCCGGAGTCCGGGTCCACGAGGATGCGCAGGATCGCGGTGCGGAGCTCGTCCTCCGGCATGTCGTCGACCGGTGTTCCGGGCGCGGTCGTCGCCGCCGCGGCCGGGGCACCCGGCGCGGTGGCGGACGCGGGGGTGGCGGACGCAGGGGTGGCAAGGAGCAGTGCCGGGGTGAGTGCGGTGGCCGCTGCGAGCAGGGCAACGAGATTGGGCCTCATGGTGTGTCGCCTCCGGGTCGGGCTGTCGGTACCCGGATTCTCGCCGTCGCGCGTGCGCGAGATCATTTCCAGGCCCCGGCAGTCTTCGGCGCCGGGTCGTTGCCGTGCGGTGACCCGTCCCGGTCGTGCGGTCAGGTCAGTTCCAGTTCGGCCCACACGACCTTTCCGCGGGCCGCCGCGCGCGACCCCCAGCGGCGGGAGAGCCGGCCGACGAGGAAGAGACCGCGGCCGTTCTCGTCCGTGCCGCGCGCGCTGCGCAGCCGCGGGGCACAGGCGCCGGTGTCCGACACCTCGCACGTCAGCGCCTGGTGCCGGATCAGGCGCAGGCCGACCGGGCCGGCGCCGTGGCGCACGGCGTTGGTGACCAGTTCACTGACGAGCAGTTCCGTGGCGGGCCCGAGCCCGTCCAGGCCCCACCGGGTCAGCTGGGCGGCGGCCAGTCGCCGGGCGTCACGGACGGAGCTTTCGTCACTGGGCAGGGACCAGGAGGCGACCTGCGCCGGGCTGAGCGAGAGCGTCCTGACCAGGAGCAGGGTGACGTCGTCCGAGGGGGCCTGCGCCGGGAGGCTCGCCGTCGCAAGGGTGCAGAGCTGCTCCAGGGAGCGGCCCGGCTCCGCGAGGGCGGTGCCCAGGCGGTGCATCCCCTCCTCGATGTCACCCTCGCGGCTCTCGATCAGACCGTCGGTGTAAAGGGCGATCAGGCTGCCCTCGGGCAGCTCCAGTTCGACCGCTTCGAAGGGGTCGCCGAGGCCGATGCCCAGGGGCGCCCCGGTGGGGAGGTCGGGGAAGCTCACCCGGCCCTCGGGGTCGATGACCGCGGGCGGCGGATGCCCGGCCCTGGCCATGGCGCACCGGCGGGTGGCCGGGTCGTAGACGGCGTACAGGCAGGTGGCGCCGACGACGGCGGACGTCTCGTCCGCGGGGTCGGTGTCCTCCTCGACGAGCCGCTGGACCGTGTCGTCGAGGCGGGCCAGCAGTTCGGCGGGCGGCAGTTCCATGTCGGCGAGGGTGCGCACGGCGGCGCGGAGCGTGCCCATCGTCGCCGCGGCGTGCAGCCCGTGGCCGACGACGTCGCCGACGACGAGGGCGACCCGGGCGCCGGACAGCGGGATGACGTCGAACCAGTCGCCGCCGACGCCGTGGTCCATGTCGGCCGGCAGGTAGCGCGAGGCGGCCTCGACGGCCGTGCCGCCCCTCAGCCGGCGCGGCAGCAGGTTGCGCTGCAGGGTGAGGGCCGCGGTGTGCTCGCGGGCGTACTGGCGGGCGTTGTCCAGCGCTTGCGCGGCGCGCGCGACGAGCGCCTCGGCCAGCAGCAGGTCGACCTCCTGGAACGGCTCCGGGTCCGTGGTGCGGATGAACACGACCACGCCCAGCAGGGCGCGCCGGGCGCGGATCGGGACGACCATCAGCGAGTGGACGCCGTTCGCGCGGATCCTCGACGCCACGGCCGGGTCGTGGTCGATCCACGTTCCCGGCGCGGTGTCCAGGATCGGCTCCAGGTGCGGTCTGCCCGTGCTCATCACCTGGGCGAAGGGCGAGCGGGGCGGCACGGGCACCGGTTCGCCCCGCACCCACACCAATCCTGGGGCACCCGGGTGCACGGAGGCCAGACCGGCCCTCCGCAGGACGGGCAGGCGCCCGCCCGCCAGGTCGACGCGCGCCGGCGGGCCCTCGCTGAAGGGCACGGACTGCTCCAGGTCCACGGCCACGTAGTCCGCGAGCAACGGCACGGCGAGGTCGGCCAGTTCCTGACTGGTCTGCATCACGTCCAGGGTGCTGCCCAGACGGGCGCCGGCCTCGCCGACGGCGGCGAGGCGCTCGCGCGCCAGCCGGCTCTCGACGACGTCGGCACTGATGACGCAGACACCGAGCGACTCGCCGTCGGCGCCCTGCAGGCAGTGGAAGGACGCCGCGAACGGATGCTCCCGGCCTTTGCTCACCGGCAGCCAGGTCCGGTACTCGTGCACCTTGGTGGTGCCGCTCCTCAGCACCTGCCGCATCACCGCTTCGAGGGCGCCGGCCTTGGCGCCGGCCAGGACGTCCACGAACCGCCGGCCGAGCCGCCGGTCGCTGGGGACGCCGTCGTGCTCCTCCATCACGTCGTTGACGAGGACGCAGCGCAGTTGCGGGTCGCGGACGACGGCTCCGATGGGCGCGCGGGCGAGCAGTGGCCCCCACACCGGTCCGTTGACCGCGTCCCCGGAGAGCGCGCCGGCGTCCGTCAGGGTGGCGAGCCAGCGGGTCGCCCCGTTCCGGCCCCGCAGCGTCGTGAGCCGCAGGTTGACCTCGATCGCCCGCCCGTCCCGGTGGGTCACCGCCGCGCTACCCGGCCAGCCGTTCTCGGCACGGCACCGTTCGGTGAAGGCCGGCATCGACGGGGTCTCCCCGAAGGACGGCAGCACAAGAGCGGCGGAACGGCCGACCGCGTCAGCGGCGGGGTGTCCGACCAGACGCTCGGCGGCGGTCGTCCACGCGACCACCGTCCCCCGCTCGTCGAAGATCGCGAAGGCGGAGTCGGATATCCCGGGCGCGTTCACATGCTTGCCAAGCGTCACCACGTCGGTGCAGGTCATCGCGTTTCGTCCTCAGGGTCTCGTGCTCAGACAGCTGGGCAGAATGCCTGATTTGCACTTTCGGGGATCAGACCGGCCGGCCTCCGGATCTGTGACAGCGCCGGCGCGGGCGCACGGCGACGGCGGGGTCGAGGTCCTGGGGGGCGGGTTCGTCCGCGTCCGCGCCCGCGTCCCGCCGGACCGTCAGAGCGGGAACCACAGGTCGGCCTCCTCGGCCTCCTCCTTGCCGATGGCGAAGACGGCGATGTCCTTCTTCCGGGAGTCCTGCGGCGGCAGTTGCGCCACGTACGGGTGGTCCCCGTCGCCGACCAGCGGTCTGCCGTGCTCGCCGGGACCCGGAAGGGACCCGAAGTACTCGGCGTTGACCTCCCTGTACCGTGCCCACTCCTGCGGAAGGTCGTCCTCGTGGAAGACCGCCTCGACCGGGCAGACGGGCTCGCAGGCCCGGCAGTCCACGCATTCGGCGGGGTTGATGTAGAGCGTCCTGCCGCCCTCGTAGATGCAGTCCACCGGGCACTCGGCGACGCACGCCCGGTCCTTGACGTCGATGCAGGGCTGCGCGATGACGTAGGCCACCTTCGGCTCCTCGGTCGCGGCGGGGACGACCACCGGCGGGCCGGCTGTGCCCCGGGCGTCCTTCGATCAGCCGTATGACCGGCAACTCCCTGACGTTGTGACGAGGGCGCCCGCCGGACGGCCCGGCGACACGACGGCTGTGTCACACGACGGGGTGCGGAGCGGTCTGGTGATTGACTCTCCGTACGTGGTTCGCAGCAAGCGACATCCGAGATGAGGTGCATCGTGTCCCCTGAGAACACTTTCGTGATCGTCGGAGGCGGTCTGGCCGCGGGCAAGGCGGTGGAGGCGCTGCGGGAGAACGGCTACGACGGCCGGCTCGTCCTCATCGGCGACGAACCGGACAGGCCCTACATCCGCCCGCCGCTGTCGAAGGGCTATCTGCTCGGCAAGGAGACCCGCGACTCGATCTTCGTCCACCCCGCCGACTGGTACGCCGAGCACGACGTCGACCTGCGGCTGGGCACCACCGTCACCGGGCTCGACGCGGGGGCCAAGGAGGTGCGGCTCGACGACGGGCAGCGCCTGCCCTACACGAAGCTGCTCCTGGCCACCGGATCGACGCCGCGCCGGCTGCCCGTGCCCGGCGCGGACCTGGACGGCGTGCTCTACCTGCGTCGTGTGGGCGACAGCGAACGGCTCAAGGACGCCTTCACCGCGGGCGCGCGGATCGTCGTCATCGGCGGCGGGTGGATCGGCCTGGAGACCGCCGCGGCCGCCCGGCAGGCCGGGGCGGAGGTGACGGTGCTGGAGGCCGAGGAGCTGCCGCTGCTGCGGGTCCTCGGGCGCGAGGCGGCCGAGGTCTTCGCGGGCCTGCACACCGACAACGGCGTCGTGCTGCGCAACGGCGTACGGGTGGAGGAGATCACCGGCAGCGGCGGCCGCGCCGACGGGGTGCGGCTCGCCGACGGCACCCACCTTCCCGCGGACGCCGTGGTCGTGGGCGTCGGCATCACCCCCAACGTGCAGCTCGCCGAGGCGGCCGGGCTGGAGGTGCGGAACGGCGTCGTCACCGACGCGCACCTGCGCACCTCCGCGCCGGACGTCTTCGCGGCGGGCGACGTCGCCAACGCCCACCACCCGTTCCTGGACCGCCACATCCGGGTCGAGCACTGGGCCAACGCGCTGAACCAGCCGGCCACGGCCGCGCAGGGCATGCTCGGCAAGGACGCCGTCTACGACCGGCTGCCGTACTTCTACACCGACCAGTACGACCTCGGCATGGAGTACACCGGCTACGTGGAGCCCGGCGGCTACGACCGCGTCGTCTTCCGTGGGGACAAGGCCGCACGGGAGTTCGTGGCCTTCTGGATGTCGGGGAACCGCGTCCTGGCCGGGATGAACGTCAACGTGTGGGACGTCGTCGAGCCGGTGCGCGAGCTGATCACCTCGCGTGCCGCGGTCGACGACGCGCGCCTGTCCGACCCGCAGGTGCCGCTGGACCAGGTCACCGCCTGACCGCACGGCCCACAGGCGTGGGACGGCCGGACGACCCGGCCGTCCCACGCCTTTTCCATGCCTGTCCCACGCCTTTTCACGCCCTCCCGGCGCCGCCCGGCCGGCCGGGGACGGTGTCACAGACGGCCCGGCCGCCCGGTCGTACTCAGTGACAACCAAGGTGATCGGAGCGGACCGTGGCCCCCACAGAACGACACATTTCCACCATGGTGCTGGTGATCGGCACGGGAGGCGCGGGACTGCGCGCGTCGATCGAACTGGCGGAGGCCGGCATCGACGTCCTCGCCGTCGGCAAGCGGCCCAAGGACGACGCCCACACCGCCCTGGCGGCCGGGGGCATCAACGCCGCGCTGGCCACCATGGACCCCGAGGACAGCTGGCAGCAGCACGCCGCGGACACGCTCAAGGAGAGCTACCTGCTGGCGGACCCCCGCACCGTGGAGATCGTCACCCAGGGCGCGGCCCGGGGCATCGACGACCTGGAGCGGTACGGCATGGCCTTCGCCCGCGAGGAGGACGGCCGGATCTCGCAGCGCTTCTTCGGCGCGCACAAGTACCGCCGTACCGCCTTCGCCGGCGACTACACCGGCCTGGAGATCCAACGCACCCTCGTCCGGCGGGCCGAGCAGCTCGGCGTCCCGGTGCTCGAGGGCGTGTACATCACCCGCATCCTCGAGCACGACGGGGCCGTGTTCGGCGCGTACGGCTTCGACCTCACCGACGGCACGCGCTACCTCATCCACGCCGACGCGGTCATCCTGGCGGCGGGCGGCCACACCCGCATCTGGCGGCGCACCTCGTCCCGGCGCGACGAGAACACCGGCGACTCGTTCCGCCTGGCCGTGGAGGCCGGCGCCCGGCTGCGCGACGCCGAGCTCGTCCAGTTCCACCCCTCCGGCATCATCGAGCCGGAGAACGCGGCCGGCACGCTCGTCAGCGAGGCGGCCCGCGGCGAGGGCGGCATCCTGCGCAACGCGCTCGGCGAGCGGTTCATGAGCCGCTACGACCCCGAGCGCATGGAGCTGTCCACCCGCGACCGCGTCGCGCTGGCCTCGTACACGGAGATCAAGGAGGGCCGCGGCACGCCCAAGGGCGCCGTGTGGCTGGACGTCTCCCACCTGCCGCGGCAGACGATCATGAACCGGCTCCCCCGGGTGTACCAGACGCTGCTGGACCTGCAGATGCTGGACATCACCCGCGACCCGATCGAGATCGCGCCGACCGCGCACTACTCGATGGGCGGCGTCTGGGTGCGGCCCGAGGACCACAGCACCGACGTCCGCGGCCTGTACGCCATCGGCGAGGCGTCCAGCGGCCTGCACGGCGCGAACCGCCTGGGCGGCAACAGCCTCATCGAGCTGCTGGTCTTCGGCCGCATCACGGGCCGGGCGGCCGCCGCCTACTCGCTGGGGCTGACCTCGCTGCCGCGCTCGGCGGAGGCCGTGGCACGGGCCCGCGCCGAGGTGGACGACCTGCTGGCGGCGGACGGGCCGGAGAACGTCCGCGCCCTGCAGCGCGCCATCCGCAACACGATGACCGAGCACGCGGGCGTCGTACGCGACGAGCAGGGCCTGCGCGCCGGCCTGGCGGAACTCGACTCCATCGAGAAGCGCATGGAGTCCGTCGGGATCCACCCCGACATCGCCGGCTACCAGGACCTCGCGCACGCCTTCGACCTCAAGTCGGCCGCCCTGGCGGCGCGCGCCACGCTGGAGTCGGCGCTGGAGCGGCGGGAGACCCGCGGCTGCCACAACCGCAGCGACCACCCCGAGACGGACCCCGCGCTGCGGGTCAACCTGGTCTGGTCCCCCACGACCGGCGTCACCCGCGAGTCCATCCCGGCCGTCCCCGAGGAGATCGCCGCCCTGATGCAGGACGTCTCCACCGAGGGCAAGCTCGTCGAGTAGCGGCGGGCCGCCGCACCCGACGAGGCACCGGGGCCCCGCCCACGCCGGGCCCCTGTCACAAACCGCTCCGCCGCCCGGTCAATACCGGCGTGCACCTGCCTGCCGGTGCCGGTGGGGCGGGTCACCACAGCGTGCGCCCCGCGCACGACACCATCCGAGAGGACTCCATTTCCATGAAGGTCGTAGTCATCGGCGGAACCGGGCTCATCGGCTCGAAGGTCGTCGCCAAGCTCAACGCGCACGGGCACGAGGCCGTCGCGGCCTCCCCCAACACCGGCGTGAACACCCTGACGGGTGAGGGCCTGGCCGAGGTCCTGCAGGGCGCGCAGGTCGTGGTCGACGTCTCCAACTCGCCCTCCTGGGAGGACGACGCGGTGATGAACTTCTTCCGCACCTGCACCGGCAACCTCATGAAGGCGAACGCCGAGGCCGGCGTCACCCACCACGTCGCACTCTCCATCGTCGGCACCGACCGGCTCCCGGAGAACGGCTACTTCCGCGCCAAGCTGGCCCAGGAGGAGCTGATCAAGGCGTCGGGCATCCCCTACTCCATCGTCCACGCCACGCAGTTCTTCGAGTTCGTGAACGGCATCGCGGACGCCGGCACCGAGGGCGACACGGTGCGCATCGCGCCCGTCAAGTTCCAGCCCATCTTCTCCGACGACGTGGCCACCGCCGTCGCCCGCACCGCGGCCGGCGAGCCCCTCAACGGCGTGGTGGAGATCGCCGGCCCGGACGTCTTCCAGTTCGACGAGCTGGTGCGTGACGTGCTGACCTCCCAGAACGACCCCCGCACGGTCGTCGCGGACCCGCACGCCACGTACTACGGGTCCGAGCTGCAGGACGGCTCCCTCGTCCCCGGCTCCGGCGCGCAGCTCGGCGCGACCCGCTTCGCCGACTGGTTCGCGCAAGCGCAGCGGTGAGCCCCGCGGGTGGCCCCTGCCCGGCGGCGGGGGCCACCGCGGCCCCGAGACCCACCCCGTACGAAGAGGTCGACCCGCCATGCCCAGGAACCGCGCGGAAACCACCGTCCCACGCTCCCGTCCGCGGGAGGGGGTGACCGGTGCGTACGTCATCGACCCGCTCCACAGCGCGGTCGGCTTCTCCGTCCGGCACGCCGTGGTCGCCGCCGTACGGGGCAGGTTCACGGCCTTCGAGGGCTTCCTGCGGCTCGACGCCCACCGGCCGGCCCGCTCCGAGGCCCATGTGAGCGTGCAGACCGGCAGCCTCGACACGGGCGTCCCGGCGCGGGACTCCCACCTCACCGGCCCCGACTTCCTGGACGCCGCGACCTTCCCCCTGATGGTCTTCCGCTCCACCGCGGTCGTGCCCCTGGGCGGGGACACCTTCCGCCTGACGGGGAACCTGAGGATCAGGGACGTCGAACTGCCGCTGCACCTCAACCTCGGCTACGGCGGGACCGTCCGGGACGCCGGCGGGCAGCGGCGGACCGGTTTCGAGGGCGCGGCCACCCTCCGCCGCTCCGACTGGGGCCTCACCTGGAACGCGCCCCTCGCGTCCGGGGGTGTCCTGCTCGGGGACACGGTGCGGCTCGAACTCGGCGTCTCAGCGCTGCGGCTCGGCCCGGAGGTCCCGTGATGACCCGCTCCCCCGGCCGGCGCCCCGATCCCTCGGCCACCGCCGCGGCCCTGACCGCCCAGGCCGTCGCCCTGGAGCGGCGCGTCGTCGAACTGCGCCGCCAACTCGCGGACGTCACCGACCGCATGCTCGCCGTCGCCGAGGCCCTGAGCGGCCTGCGCGGCTCCGGTCTCCTGCCCGGGCAGGACCCGGGCGACGACCACTGAGGCGGCACGTCGTCAGGCGGGCTGCCACAGCTCGACGCGGTTGCCCTCGGGGTCGGTGACCCAGCCGAAGCGGCCGACGCCGTCCATGTCCTGGGTCTCCTCGGCGACGTCGGCGCCCTTGGCGCGCAGTTGCGCGAGCATCGCGTCGAGGTCGCGGACCCGGAAGTTGAGCATGGTCTGCTGGGTGGGGGACCCGAAGTAGTCCGTCCCGGACTCGAAGGCCGCGAACACCGTGGGCCCGGCTTCCTGACGCCACAGTCCGTTCTCGTCGGCGTCGAGGCCCAGGCAGTCGCGATACCAGGCGCCCAGGGCCGCCGGGTCGGCGGCGCGCAGGAAGTGTCCGCCGATGCCAAGCACATGTTCCATGCCGCCATCCTGTCAGGGCGGTACCGGGATCTGCCGGACCGGCCCCATGGCGCGGAGCGGATCGCGGCCGGGTCGCGGACGACGGTTCATGAGGCTGCGCCTACCAGCTGGGAGGAAACGCGTCGTGGAACGGCCCGGCGCTCCTCTGGAAGAGTCGTCGCGCCCGGTGATCCCGCACCGCACGAAGGAACCCAGGACATGAGCCATGCGTCGCCCGTGGACACCGTCCGGGAGTTCTACGCGAACTTCGGACCCAGCTTCGACGATGCCGCGGCCACCTGCCTGCGGCTCCTCCACCCCGACGTCACCTGGCATTCCGTCATCTTCAACGACCATCCCGTGGACGGCCCGGACGCGCTCCTGGGGGATCTGCGCCGCGCCCTGGAGACCTTCCGCGCCAGCGGTCTCCGTACGGAGGTGCGTCACATCCGGGCCGACGGCGACACCGTCTGCGTGCGCAGGACCGACACGCTGCTGGACGACCGGGGAGAGCCCATGGAGTCGTACGACGTCGTGTCGACCGTCCGTCTCCAGGACGGCATGATCCGCTCCACGAGGGACCGCTTCGCCGACGCGCGGGCGTCCCGGTCCGTGTGAGGGGCGACGGGGGCGTCCCTACTCCTGGACGACCACCGCGGTCTGCAGGCGGACCGCGTCCTGGCCCGGCGGGGCCCCGAACATGCGGCGGTACTCGCGGCTGAACTGCGAGGGGCTGTCGTACCCGACGGCATGACCGACCGCGGCGACGCCGTCCGGGGCCGCGATCAACTGCAGGCGGGCCTTCTGCAACCGGATCTGCTTCTGGAACTGCAGCGGGCTCATGGCGGTCACGGCGCGGAAGTGCCGGTTCAGCGAGGACACGCTCATGCCCACCTCGCGGGCGACCTCCTCGATCCGGATGACCTGGTCGTAGTGGGCCTTGATCCACTCGATCGCGCGGGCCACGAGCGACATGCGGCTGTCCGCACGCCCGATCTGCCGGATCAGCGCGCCCTGCGGCCCGGTCAGCAGCCGCCAGTGGATCTCACGCCGTACCCCGGGGGCCAGCACGGGCACGTCACGGGGCTCGTCCAGCAGGCGCAGCAGCCGCAGGACCGCGTCCAGCAGCCGGTCGTCGGCGTCGCTGGTGGCCAGGCCCGGGCCCTCGTACGGCAGGGCCGGGAGGGGGGCCGTCTCCAGCAGCAGCTGGGCGATGGTCGCCGGCCGCAGCGGGAGCCCGAACGCGATGAACGGCTCCGCGGCCGAGGCGCGGCTGATCTGCGAGGTCAGCGGCAGCTCCACCGTGGCGACGAGGTACTGGCCCGCCCGGTAGTCGAAGATCCGGTCGCCGAGGACGGAACGCTTCGCCCCCTGGACGGTCAGCGCCATCATCGGCGCGTTGACCGTGCCCATCGGCTCGGTGACGCGGCCGCTCGCGAAGACCACCATGTCCTCGATCCACCGCGGCCGCGGGCTCCCCGCGGCCAGTCGGGTGATCCGCTCGCCGATCTCGTCCAGTCGCCCCATCCCTCCAGTGGACCACAGGAACAGCGCCGGGCGCACGCATGATCAGGGCGAGGTCGGGCGGATCGTGCAACGATGCGCGCCGATCGGTCTAGGGGACGGGCGGGTGGCGGGATCGAATGGAGGAGCACAGGGGACGGCCCGGACGGCGTCCCCGATCCCCGTCCTCCGTGAGGAAGCACTGTCATGCCGCTCGATTCCTACGTCACGCTCGGCCGCTCGGGACTGCGGGTCAGCCCGTTCACCCTCGGCACGATGACCTTCGGTGAGGACCACGGCTGGGGCTGCGGCCCCGAGGAGTCCGCGAACATCCTGGCCGCCTACCTAGACCGCGGCGGCAACTCGGTCGACACCGCGAACATCTACACCAACGGGCACTCCGAGAAGATCATCGGCGACTACTTCGCCGGCCGGTCCTCGCTGCGCGACCGGGTGGTGCTCGGCACCAAGTTCTTCGGCAACCTCTTCGAGGGCGACCCCAACGGCGGCGGTCCCGGCCGCAAGGCGATCGTGCAACAGCTGGAGAACTCGCTGCGGCGCCTGCGCACCGACTACGTCGACATCTACTGGCTCCACAACTTCGACCCGTCCACCCCCGTCGAGGAGACCCTGAGGGCGCTGGACGACCTGGTCGGCGCCGGCAAGGTCCGCTACGTCGGGTTCTCCGACGTGCCCGCGTGGGCGACGGCCGAGGCCGCCACCATCGCGCGGTTCCGCGGCTGGACCCCGATCGTCGCCCTGCAACTGGAGTACTCGCTGCTCGAACGCACCTCGGAGGGCGAGCTGATCCCGATGGCCCAGGCGCTCGGGATGGCCGTGATGCCGTGGGGGCCGCTGCGCAGCGGCTTCCTGTCCGGCAAGTACTCCAGCGGCTCCACCGGGCCGGTGGACACCACGCGCACGCACCTGGTCGGCGTCCCCGGCGAGGCCGACTACAAGGTCATCGACGCGCTGGGCGCCGTCGCCGCCGACGCGGGCGCCGACCCCGCCGCCGTCGCCCTGGCCTGGGTGCAGGGCCGCCCCGGGGTCACGTCCACCCTGATCGGCGCGCGCCGCATGGACCAGTTCGAGGCCAACCTGCGGGCCCTGGACGTCACCCTCACGCCGGACCAGCTCGCCGTCCTCGACGAGGTGTCCGCGCCGGCGCTGAACTTCCCCGCCCACAACAACGCGACGATGGCGCCGATGCTCCAGTTCGCCGGGGCGGTCGTCGACGGCCGCCCCGCCGTGCCCTCCCCGCTGCTGCGCGCCAGTGACGCCCGCTACTGAAGGGCTCGCGGGGGCCGGGACGACCGCGTCCCGGCCCCCGCGCCGTCGAGCGGCCCCGCGTCAGGCGCCGACGTAGGAGGACAGGTGCCGGCCGGTCAGGGTGGTGCGGTCGGCGACCAGGTCCGCGGGGGTGCCCTCGAAGACGATCCGGCCGCCGTCGTGGCCGGCGCCGGGGCCGAGGTCGATGATCCAGTCGGCGTGCGCCATGACCGCCTGGTGGTGCTCGACGACGATGACGGACTTCCCGGAGTCGACGAGGCGGTCCAGCAGGCCGAGCAACTGCTCGACGTCGGCGAGGTGCAGGCCGGCGGTGGGCTCGTCGAGGACGTAGACCCCGCCCTTGTCGGCCATGTGCGTGGCCAGCTTCAGCCGCTGCCGTTCACCGCCGGAGAGCGTGGTGAGGGGCTGGCCGAGGCTGAGGTAGCCGAGTCCGACGTCGGCGAGCCGGCGCAGGATGCGGTGCGCGGCGGGGGTGTGCGCCTCGCCCGCGCCGAAGAACGCCTCGGCGTCGGTGACCGACATGGCGAGCACCTCGCTGATGTCCCGCCCGCCGAGGTGGTACTCCAGCACGGACGCCTGGAACCGCTTGCCCTCGCACTCCTCGCAGGTGCTGGCGACGCCGGCCATCATCGCCAGGTCGGTGTAGACCACGCCGGCGCCGTTGCAGGTGGGGCAGGCGCCCTCGGAGTTGGCGCTGAACAGGGCGGGCTTGACGTCGTTGGCCTTGGCGAAGGCCTTGCGGATCGGGTCGAGCAGTCCGGTGTACGTCGCGGGGTTGCTGCGCCGTGAGCCGCGGATGGGGCTCTGGTCGACGGACACCACCCCGGCGCCGGCGGGGACGGACCCGTGCACGAGGGAGCTCTTGCCGGAGCCCGCGACGCCGGTGACGACGGTGAGCACCCCGAGCGGGACGTCGACGTCCACGTCCCGCAGGTTGTGCGCCGAGGCGCCGCGGATCTCCAGGTGCCCGGTGGGCTTGCGCACCGTCTCCTTCAGGGAGGCGCGGTCGTCGAAGTGCCGGCCGGTGATGGTGCCGCTGGCGCGCAGGCCTTCGATGTCGCCCTCGAAGCAGACCGTGCCGCCCGCCGTGCCGGCGCCGGGGCCGAGGTCCACGACGTGGTCGGCGATCGCGATGGTCTCCGGCTTGTGCTCGACGACGAGCACCGTGTTGCCCTTGTCGCGCAGCCGCAGCAGCAGGCCGTTCATCCGCTGGATGTCGTGCGGGTGCAGACCGGTGGTCGGCTCGTCGAAGACGTAGGTGGTGTCGGTGAGGGACGAGCCGAGGTGGCGGATCATCTTGACGCGCTGCGCCTCGCCGCCGGAGAGGGTGCCCGAGGGCCGCTCCAGCGACAGGTAGCCGAGCCCGATCTCCACGAACGACTCGAGGGTGTGCTGCAGCTTGGTGAGCAGCGGCGCGACCGAGGGCTCGTCGAGCCCGCGCACCCACTCGACCAGGTCGCTGATCTGCATCGCGCAGGCGTCGGCGATGCTGGTCCCGCCGACGCGCGACTCGCGGGCGCCCTCGCTGAGCCGGGTGCCGTCGCAATCGGGGCAGGTGGTGAAGGCCACGGCCCGGTCCACGAACTCGCGGATGTGCGGCTGCATCGCCTCCTTGTCCTTGGCGAGCATCGACTTCTGGACCCGCGGGATCAGGCCCTCGTAGGTCATGTTGATGCCCGCGATCTTCATCCGGGTCGGCTCGCGGTGCAGGAAGTCGTGCCGTTCCTGCTCGGTGAACGTGCTGATCGGCTTGTCGGGGTCGAAGAAGCCGGACTCGGCGTAGAGCCGGGAGTTCCAGCCGCCGCCCTTGTAGCCGGGGACGGTGATGGCACCCTCGTTGATCGACTTGGAGTCGTCGAAGAGCCGGCTCAGGTCGATGTCGGAGACGGTGCCCCGGCCCTCGCAGCGCGGGCACATGCCGCCGGTGCGGGTGAAGGCGACCTTCTCGGCCTTGGCGGCCCCGCGCTCGACGGTGATCGCGCCGCTGGCACGGACGGAGGGGACGTTGAAGGCGTACGCGCTGGGCGGGCCGATGTGCGGGGTGCCGAGGCGGCTGAAGAGGATGCGCAGCATGG
This sequence comes from Streptomyces sp. NPDC008238, assembly GCF_042956445.1. Lineage (NCBI taxonomy): Bacteria > Bacillati > Actinomycetota > Actinomycetes > Kitasatosporales > Streptomycetaceae > Streptomyces > Streptomyces sp. NPDC008238. The sequence continues at coordinate 28,460 of NZ_JBIBGK010000045.1, forward strand.
CGTTGGCGTCGGTGACGGTGCCGACCGTGGAGCGGGGGTCGGCTCCCAGCCGCTGCTGGTCGACGGTGATCGCGGTCGTCAGCCCGTCGAGGACGTCCACCTCGGGGCGGGCCAGCGTCGGCATGAAACCCTGCACGAAGGCGCTGTAGGTCTCGTTGATCAGCCGCTGCGACTCGGCGGCGATGGTGTTGAAGACGAGCGAGCTCTTGCCCGAGCCGGAGACCCCCGTGAAGACCGTCAGCCGGCGCTTCGGGATCTCGATGCTGACGTCCTTGAGGTTGTTCTCGCGCGCGCCGTGCACGCGGATCATGTCGTGGCTGTCGGCAACGTGCGGCGCAGGCGACTGCGCGTCCGCCTTCTTGGCCATGTCGGTCGTCTCTCCATCTGTCGGTCTGGGGTGTGCGGGGCGGCCGCCGGCGCGGTCCGCCGTCGTCGCCCGACCCGGTCCGACCCGCTGCGGGGCGTTGGGTCCGGCGGCTTGCCAAGGGTGCGGACGTCGGCCACGGTAACCGGCCACCGGGCCGCCCCGCTCCCGCTTCGGACCGGTCCCCGTCGAACGGACCGGGTCCGGGCCGGGTTCCCGGGCGCCAGGCGGGCCCGTGGGGAGGCGGGGAGGCGGGGAAGCGGCGTGCGGGGGGCGGTCAGCGGACCTCGTTGAAGCGGATCACGTTGCCCGCCGGGTCGCGGAAGGCGCAGTCCCGGACGCCGTAGGGCTGCTCGGTCGGCTCCTGGACGACCTCGGCGCCGCCCGCCACCAGCCGCTCGAAGACCTCGTCGAGGTCGGGCGTGGCGAGCACGAGACGGGCGTAGGTGCCCTTGCCCATCATCGCGGTGATGGTGGCGCGCTCCTCCTCCGTGATCGCCGGGTCGCCGGCCGGCGGCTCCAGCACGATCGACGTACCGGGCTGGTCGGCGGGGCCGACGGTGATCCACCGCATGCCGCCGTAGCCGACGTCGTTGCGGACCTTGAAGCCGAGGGTGTCGCGGTAGAAGGCGAGCGAGGCCTCGGGGTCGGTGTGCGGGAGGAAGGTCCAGTGAATGGTGATGTCCATGGCCGTCACGCTAGCCGCGGCCCGCTCCCGGGGGCTTCTCCATTCCTGACCGATCCCCGTACCGCTTCGTGGGCGGGGCCCGGCGCCAGGTGACGCCATTGGCGGGCGGTCATCCGCCGGACGACCTCGATCCCCGCCTCGCCGGGGGCGCAGGGCCCCTCCGGCCGCGGGCCGCGAGCGACCTCGGTGAAGCCGAGGCGCCGGGCGACGGCCCCGCTGGGCGCGTTGGCGGCGTCGTGGTGGATCTCCAGCCGCTCGACGCCGGGCAGCGAGAAGCCCTCGCCGACGAGGGCGGCCACGGCGGCCGTGGCGAGGCCGCGGCCGGTCCACCGGGGGTGGAGCCAGTACCCGATCTCCAGGCCGCCGGGGCCGATGCGGCGGTGGAGGCCGCAGCCGCCGATCACGCTGCCCTCCGCCGTGATCGCGTAGGCGAAGGCCTCGCCGCTCCGCCACTTTTCCTCACCGCGGGCCAGGAAGTCGGCGGTGCGCTGCCTGCTGTGGCCGGCCGCCCAGGCCGTGTCGTCACATGCGCGCCTGCCCCACGACGCCTGGCACGGCACTCCCCCAGCTCCGCTGGGAGGTGCCCCCACGCTGCGTTGTCGAATCGTCCGAGTAGCCCACTACGAGGACGATCCTCCGCCTTGCGATGCACCGCACCAGGGGGCACCTCCCAGCGCAAGCTGGGGGAGCCGTGGGGCCCGCCCTCCGGGCGGCCGCCGCTCATGTGACGACACGACCTGGGCCATCCAGGGCAGCAGATGATCCAAGGACTCGCTGATGGCGTGGTCCAGGGCGTCGAGGTCGCCGGTGCGCCAGCGGCGCAGTTCGGCCGGGCCGGAGGGGAGGGTCTCGGCGGGCTCGTCCATGCCCGGGATGCTCTCGCGGCGGTGGGTAGGGCGGCAACGCGATATCGCGCGGGCGGGGCGGCGCGTCGAGCGCCGCCCCGCCCGCGGGTCGCCGGGCCGGCGGTCAGCGGACCGAACGCGCGGCTTCCTCGATGATGCGGGCGGTCTCCTTCGGGTGGGAGATGCTCACCGCGTGGGAGGAACGGACCTCCTCCACGTGCGACTTGGCGCGCTTGGCCATGAAGACCTGCAGCTCGCGGGGGATGTTGAGGTCCTTGGACGCCACGAGGGTCCAGGAGGGGATGGTCTTCCAGGCGGGCTCGCCGGAGGGCTCGTTGAGCGCGGCGCCGGACACGGGGCGCTGGGTGGCGGCCATGATCTCCGCGGTGTGCGCCGGGACGTCCGCGGCGAACTGGTGGTGGAACTTGGCCTGGTCGATGTAGAGGTCGACGCCCTTGGAGCCGTCGGGCATCGTGACCGGCACCTGCTTGAGCGCGCCGCCGAGCGTGCTGCCCTCGAACTTCAGCGACAGGTTGAAGGCGTCCTCGCCCTTGTCGGGCATGAACGCGGCCAGGTAGACGAGGGCCTTGACGTTGCCGGCGCCGCGGGCCGCGTTGGAGATCACGGCACCGCCGTAGGAGTGGCCCGCGAGGACCACGGGGCCCTTGATGCTGTCCACCAGCTCCCTGACGTAGGCGGCGTCGCTGCTGAGCCCGCGCAGCGGGTTGGACGCGGCCACCACGGGGTAGCCGTCGCGCTTCAGCTTCGCGACGACGTCGGTCCAGCTGGAGGAGTCGGCGAACGCTCCGTGCACGAGGACGACGGTCGGCTTGCGGTGGTGCGAGGGCGCGGCGCCGCCGCCCTTGGCGGCGCTGGCGGGACCGACGGTCGCGGCGAGCAGCCCAGCTGCGACGGTCACGGTCGCCATGAGGGCGAGCGGGGTGCGGATGGTCCGGTAACGGGCGTGACGGTTCACGGGTTGGCCCTTTCGAGGCGGGTGTTGGTGGTGCCGTCCGGCCTCGGGACGGAGGCCGGCGGTGGGTACGGCGTCGTTGCCGTACGTCTGGAGGAGGTGGCCGCGGCCGGTGAAGGACGTGCGGTTCCGGGCCACCTGGGTGCACCGGTGCTCGCGGGCGGCGGTGCGCTGCGCCGCCGCCCCGCGATCCGGGGGCGGGGTGGGGTCAGTGGGTGTGCAGCGCGGTGTGCAGCGTGCGGGTCGCCTGCTCCATCGCTGCGGCGGTCGCCTGCGTGGAGCGGACCGGGTTGAGCATCATGAAGTCGTGCAGGGTGCCGTTGTAGCGGACGCTGACCGTGGGAACGCCGGCCTGGGTCAGCTTGCGGGCGTAGGCCTCGCCCTCGTCGCGCAGGACGTCGTTCTCGTCGGTGATGACCAGCGCCGGCGGCAGCCCCTCGAGGTCGGCCGGGCTCGCCCGCAGCGGCGAGGCGGTGATCTCGGCCCGCTCCGCGGGGTCGGTGGTGTAGCAGTCCCAGAACCAGGCCATGCCCGCCGCGGTCAGGTGCGGTCCGTCGGCGAACTCCCGGTAGCTGTCGGTGTCCTGGGCGGCGTCGGTCACGGGGTAGTAGAGCGACTGGTGGACGAAGCTCACGTCGCCGCGCTGCTTCGCCATGATCGTCAGGGCCGCGGTCATGTTGCCGCCGACGGAGTCGCCGGCGACGGCCATGCGGGAGGCGTCCAGGCCCTCGTGCGCGCCGTTCGCGGTGATCCAGCGGGCCGTGGCGTACGCCTGCTCGATCGCGACCGGGTAACGGGCCTCGGGCGAGCGGTCGTACTCCACGAACACCACCGCGGTGTGCGCCAGGACGGCCAGTTCGCGCACGAGCCGGTCGTGGGTGCCGGCGTTGCCGAGCACCCAGCCCCCGCCGTGCACGTACAGCACCACGGGCAGGACCTCCTCGGCGCCCTCGGGCTTGACGACGCGCACCCGTACGTCGCCCACCTCGGCCGGCACTGTGAGCCACTTCTCCTGGACGTCGTACTTCTCGACCGGCGCCGCCTGGATGTCGTCGAGGACCTTGCGGGCGCCTTCCGGACCGAGCTCGTGGAGCAGGGGCGGCTTCGCGGTGGCGACCGCTATTTCCTGCGCCGCGGGCTCGAGAACGGGCTTGATCATCGTCGAACTCCCAAGTTCGTCATTCCGGTGCGTTATTCCTTCGCACATTCGACCGGGGAGCGGACGAATCTGTGACGCCTCAGCGGAGAATTCCGTCGTCGCCGTGTTCGTGGGTGATCTCCTGGTATTCCCGCACGGTCGGCTTGGGAATCTGGGTGCCCTTTCCGTACAGGCCCCGGCTGAGCAGCGCCCGCAATCTCTCGGCACGCCCGGCCCTGCCGTCCGGGGACAGGCGGATGGGCGCGTACTGCTCGTGCTGCGTGAGGAGGTGGAGCTTCTCCTGGCGGAGCGGCTGGTGCACCTCGACGTACTCGCCGTCCGGCAGCCGCTTGATGATCCCGGTCTCCCGGCCGTGCAGCACCTCGTCGCGGTCCTTGCGCTGGAGTGCCAGCGCCCAGCGCCTGGTCACGACGTAGACGACGAAGGGCACGACGAACAGTCCGATCCGGACGGTCCAGGTCACGGCGTTGACCGACATGTGCAGCCGGACGGCGATCAGGTCGTTGGCCGCCCCCAGCAGTGCCACCGCGTATACGCTGACCCAGGCCGCGCCCAGGGCGGTGCGCACCGGGCGGTTGCGCGGCCGGTCGAGGAGGTGGTGGTCGCGCCCGCCGTCCTTGGTGACCCAGGCCTCGACGAACGGGTAGGCGCCCAGGGCGAGGAAGAGCCCGGCGCCGGCCAGCAGCGGCACGAGGTTGTCCAGGGCGAGGGTGTGGCCCCAGGCGCTCAGCTCCCAGCCCGGCATGACGCGCAGCAGTCCGTCCAGGACGCCCATGTACCAGTCGGGTTGCGAGCCCGCGGTGACCTGGTCCGGCCGGTAGGGGCCGTACATCCAGATGGGGTTGATCTGCGTGGTCGAGGCGATGATGAGGATGACGCCGCTGACGAGGAGGAAGTACGCCCCCGACTTCACGGCGTACACGCGGAAGGGCAGGCCGACGATGTTCCGCTCGGTGCGCCCGGGGCCCGGGTACTGGGCGCGCCGGTGCCGGCGCGCCAGCACCAGGTGGGCGACGACGATGCCTGCCATGAGGGCCGGGATCACCACGACGTGCAACGTGTTGAAGTGCGCGATCAGCTCCTTGCCCGGGTACTCGCCGCCGAAGAGGAACATCGACAAATAGGTGCCGACGACCGGGATGGAGAGGATCGTCCCGTTCACGACCACGAGCCCGGTCCCCGACAGCAGGTCGTCCGGGAGGTCGTAGCCCGTCAGGCCCTCGAACATGCCCAGGACCAGGAGCGAGAAGCCGAGCACCCAGTTGAGTTCGCGCGGCTTGCGGAACGCGCCGGTGAAGAAGACCCGCAGCATGTGGGCGAACATGCTGGCCACGAAGATCAGCGCCGCCCAGTGGTGGGCCTGGCGGATCAGCAGACCGCCGCGCACCTCGAAGGAGATGCGCATCGTCGAGTCGAAGGCCTCGGAGACCGTGAGGCCCTGCAGCGGCACGTAACTGCCGTGATACTCCACGGGTGTCATGGACGGGTGGAAGTACAACGACAGGTAGATGCCGGTGAGGACGAGGATGAAGAAGCTGTAGAGGGATATCTCCCCCAGCATGAAGGACCAGTGGCTGGGGATCACTTTCTGCCGGAGGGAAGGCCCGGAACGTGTTTCGGCGCGCGTGCGCACGCTGAACCATTCCGCGACCCTCGTGCCCCTGCCCGGCTGTTGCGATTCGGCGGGCCGGCTACCGCTTCCCATGTTGCTGTCACCATTCATGTTTCACCCATGGCGGGTCGCAGGTCGGCACTCTCGTGCACCTTCCGCATATATGACTGATCAGACGATGAATTTGTGACGCGCACCGTGTGAGTCGCATCTCAGGAACGGCGACGGAGGCGGGGCGCAATGTCACAAGGTCCGCGCCCGCCCTGTCTCACCAGCAGGACGGGAAGAGCGGTGCCGTGTCCGTGTGTGCGAGGTGGGAGGCCAGGGGCCATGGATTTCTCCGATGACGCGGTGCCGATCGCAGAGCTGCTGGACGAGCGCCGGCACTTGCTGGACGTCGCACTGTGGATGGTGGGCGGTTCGGCGGAGGCCGAAGCGGTCGTCGACGAGGCCTACCGGCGGTGGTTCGAGCTGCCGGAGGCCGCACGGGGGACGATCGAGTCGCCCGGCGCGTGGCTGGTGAGGGCGGTGGGCGGGATCTGTCTGTCCCGGCCGGCACGGTCCGCCGGGGCCACCGGACCGGTCGCGGGGGATCCGGCGCGTCCGCGCCTGGGGGCCGAACTGGAGCAGGAGATCGGTGAGGTCCTGCTGACCGCCCTGGATGCGCTGTCGCCCGCCGAGCGGGCGGCCTTCGTGCTCAACGGCTGCTTCGGGATGACGTTGAGCGAGGTGTCGGACGTGGTGGGCCGGCCGGAACCGGAGTGCGCCGAGCTCGCGGACCGCGCGCGCCGCACGATCCGCGCCTGCCGGTCGCGTCCCGCGACGCCGCAGGAGCACGACGCCGTGGCGCGCGCGGTGCGTGCGGCGTGCCTGAGCGGTGACCCGGCGCGGCTGTCCGCGCTGTTGTGCCCCGACGCCGCGGCGTTCTTCGACGGGGGCGGGAAGCTGCGGGCGCTGGTCCGGCCGGTGCACGGTGCCGAGCAGGTCGCGCGCAGTCTACTGACACTGCTCGCGCACCACCCGCGGGTGTCGCTGTCCGTCCACCCGGTCAACGGCCGCACCGGTCTGGTGGCCCGCTACGAGGACCGGGTGGTGGCGGTCGTGAGCCTGGACGTCGCCGACCGGCGCGTCTCGCAGGCCTGGGTCGTGCTCAACCCCGACAAGCTCCGGCCCTGGAACGTCCCGGATCGCGTCGTCGGCTCCGCCCGGCCCGCCCTTGACCCTTGAAGGGGCGGGCGCGCGACGCGGCGGGACGCCCGGCCCTTCAGGGTGCGTCCGGCGGGCCGCCGCTGCCGCCCGGGCGGCCCCCGGTGTCCGGGGCGGCCGCGGTGTCCGGGGCGGCCGGGGCGAGCACGGCCTCCAGCGGGGCGAGGTCACCGGTCCTGGCCGCCGAGACGAAGACCTCCAGCAGGCGCTGGTGCTCGGCGGCGTCCGCCGTCCCGGGGGCCCCGGCCGTGACGCGCCGCCGGGCCCGGCTGACGATCTTGCGTACGTTGACCAGGCTGAGCTGCAGCATCTCGGCGATCTCCGGATAGGCGTAGTCGAACGCCTCTCGCAGCACGTAGGCCGCGCGTTCCGTCGGGCCCAGCCGCTCCAGCACCAGCAGGAGCGCGAGTTCCACGGCCTCGGTCCGCTGGACGCCCGCCTCGGGGTCCGCACTCGTGTCGACGGGTTCGGGCAGCCAGGGACCGATGTAGGTCTCCCTGCGCACCCGGGCGGACCGGGCGACGTTGATGGCCAGCCGGGTCGTCGTGGTGGAGAGGAAGGCGGCCGGACTGAGCACCGCGGAGCGGTCGGTCCGCTGCCAGCGCAGCCAGACCTCCTGCACGACGTCCTCGGCCTCGACCGCGCTGCCGAGCACGCGGTAGGCGATCCCGAACAGACGGGGCTGGAGTTCCATGAAGGCGCAGGCGGCCTCGTCGAGGGCCCCCGGCGCGGCGGCGGGCCCGGCCTCCGCCCGCCCCGGGGTTCCGTCCGCCCGCGCGCCGTCACCGTCGGCGGGCGGCCGACGGGCGCATACGTCACCCATGCGGTCAGAGGTCATGTACGGGCAGCCCCCAGCCGCGCGACACGAAGGTGTCACACGATGCGTCACCTGGGTGGCCTCCACCGGGACTCCGATCACCGAACGTCACGTTTTCTCCCTCACACCCACGGTACGGACCGGCAGACACCCGATCACGTGCCAGGAGTGCGGGAGAGCGTCGTCGACGACCACCGGAACAACAAGCCTCGGGCGAATGCACGGTGTGTTCTGGAGGATCCAGAACACACCGTCGGTTCACATCATACGCTCGACAAAAGCCGTGAATCAGACGGTGATTGCGACACTTCGGCAAAAAACGCACAGAAGGCATGCCATCGTGTTTGGAGACACAGTGACACTCTCCGCACTCAGGGCGGACACTGTGCCCTCAGGAGGCCGGACGTCACGGAAGGTGACGAGTGACGGCTACCCGCGCCCCTGGAGGTAGCGGGTGAGGGTCCCGTCGGCGTCCCCCTCGCCGAGCGCCTCCACGACGTCGTGGACGGCTCGCTCCAGCAGGGGCGCTCCCAGCCGCAGCACGTCGCAAGCGACCGCGGTCAGGCACACGTCCACGCTCCGCCGGTCGTGCGCCGAGGCGCGCGTGGTGATCAGTCCGCGGTCGCGGAGCCGGGTCACCAGCCGGCTGGTCGCCGACTGGGACAGCCCGATCTCATCGGCCAGTTCGTCGAAGTGGAGCGGGCCCCCGGCGTCACGGACGCCGTCCCGGAGCACCGTCAGCGCGTGGAACTCCCGGGCGCTGACCCCCAGTTCGCGGTGCAGCACCCACTCCACGCGGATCTCGACGCGGCGGTGGAGCCGGTCGAGCGCGCTCCACCGCCCCGCCGTCGTCCCCGTACTCATACCGCCGCGCGGTCGCCCGCCTGCCGCTCCGCGCGGCGCCCGGGGGCGGCGCTGGTGAGGAACGCGTCCCGAGGGTGCTGCACCGAGGCGAGCGAGACGAGGTCGCGGCCGAAGAGGGCCGCGGTGACCCACACGGTGAGCACCCTGACCTTGCGCTCCCAGGTGGGCACGGCCAGCACGTGGTAGCCGCGGTGCATCAGCCAGGCAGGGAAGCCCTTGATGACGATGGCCTTGTACTGGAAGATCCCGCGGCCCAGGCCCAGCGTGGCGACCACGCCGAGGCTGCTGTGCCGGTAGTCCCGCACCCGGCCGCCGCGCAGGCTCGCCAGGATGTTCTTGGCCAGCCGCTTGCCCTGCCGGACGGCGTGCTGGGCGTTGGGCACCGTGTGCGCCCCCGGCACGGGCGAGGCCAGGTCGGGCACGGCCGCGTCGTCCCCGGCCGCCCACGCGTCCGGCACCGGCTCGTCGTCCGTGCCCACCCGCAGGTCGGCGCGCACGACGAGCAGTCCGCGCTCGTCGACCGGCAGGTCGGTGTGCTTGTGCACCACCGGGTTCGAGGCGTTGCCCGCGGTCCAGACGATGAGTTCCGAGTCGAACTCCTCACCGCTGGACAGCACGACGTGACCGTCCTCCGCGGAGACTAGCTGGGTGTTCAGGTGCACGTGCGCACCCCTGCGCTCCAGGTGGCGCACGACCCAGGCCCCGGGCTTGTCCCCCACCTCGGGGAGGATGCGGCCGCGGGCCTCGACCAGGTGGAACGACAGCTCGTCCAGGCTCAGTTCGGGGTAGGACTTGAGCATCGCGGTGGCCAGCGACAGCAGTTCGCCGAAGCCCTCGACACCGGAGAACCCGCCGCCCACGAAGGTGACGGTGAGCAGCTTGCGCCGCTCGGGCCCGGAGGGCAGCGAGGCCGCCTGGTCGAACGCCGTCAGCAGCCGGTCGCGGATGGCGACGGCCTCCTCGACGTGCTTGAGGCCGATGGCGCTGTGGGCCAGGCCCGGGATGGGGAAGGTGCGGGTCACGGCACCGGCGGTGACGACCAGGGTGTCGTAACGCAGGTCGTACTCCTCGCCGTTCACGGGCCGGACGGTCACCGTCCGGTCGGCGTGGCGGACGTCGGTCACGCTTCCCGCGATGAGACGGGTCTTGTGCAGGTGGCGCCGGAGCGACACGGCGGCGTGGCGGGCCTCCACCGAGCCGGCGGTGACCTCGGGCAGGAACGGCTGGTAGGTCATGTAGGGACGCGGGTCGACGACGGTGACCCGTGCTTCCCCGGGCCGAAGCGTCTTCTCCAGCCCCCAGGCCGTGTAGAAGCCCGCGTAGCCGCCGCCGACGATCAGGATCTCGCGCATGATTCCCTCTGTTTCTCTCCGTCACCAGGTAGACAGCACAGCTCCCGTCGATGTGACAGGCCATGCCCGCTGAGTGGCGAACACTGTGATGACCGGGCCCGCATATCGGGACGTAAATGATCCAATCGGTCACCCGTGGGTCCCTGTGCACCCCCTCCGGCGGCCGAATGGATCAACACTGTCTGCTACGTTCCCGGGGACTCGACCTCAGGCCGGCAGGGGCTGACCGACGTCCACGGCGACCCCGCGCGCCCGCGCCCGCCCCACACCCGCCCGCACCGCCCTACCGGTGCCGCACCCGGCTGCCCCCCACCCTCCCCCTGGAGCCCCCGTGCGCTCAGCGCTCCTGTCCACCGTTCTCGTCAGCACCGTCGCGCTCGCGCCGTTCGCCGCGGCGTGCGCGGACGCCCCTCCCCCCGAGGAAGCCCACGCCTCCCCGACCCCCACGACCGACCTGCGCGTGGGGGCCGTCTGCTCGGCGCGCTTCGGCTTCGCGACCGACGTCTCGTGCGGGCTGACCCACTTCGGCGACGTGCGCCACCACTGCGCCGGCGGGCCCACCGGTACGTGCCCGAGGACCCGCTCCGTTACGCTGGAGAACATCGGCACAACGCCGGTCAGGCTCGTGGCCGTCAGCGGATCGGAGCCCGGGGAGAGGCACGAGACCGTCTCCCGCACCCTGCCCTCCGGGGCCGTGCAGGTCGTCACCCCCCGGGCGGGCGACACCTACCTCTACGACATCCTCCTGCGCGCGGACGACGGCGTGGCGGCGGTGGGCGTCACGGCCGTGTCCTGAGGCCGCAGGACCGTCGCACACACCGTCACAAGCGCCGGTCACAAGCACCGTCACACCCGCTGTCACAAGTGCGCGGGGACCACGGTCTCCCCTCGGAGGGGCGCGGTCGCGGACGGCAGGAGCGGCCGGCACCCGCCCCGCCGGTGCGCCGCGGCGCACACGACGCGAGCAAGGGATGGAAGCATGTCGTACCCACAGCAGGTGTACTTCGGGGACACGGGCGAGATCAACGCGAACTTCCGCCCGGCGAGCACCCCGCCGAACGTCGGCCGGGCCGGAGACGGCATCCACTACCTGGCGACCACGGACATGACGCGGGGCGAGTACGGGCTCTACCGCGTCATGATGAAGGCGAACGCGGGTGGTCCGAGCACCCACTTCCACCGGACCATCTCCGAGTCCTTCTTCATCCTCAACGGGACCGTCCGCCTCTACAACGGCGAGAAGTGGGTCGACGCGCGGGAGGGCGACTTCCTGCACGTCCCGCAGGGCGGGCTGCACGCCTTCCGCAACGACTCCGACGCCCCGGCCGAGATGCTGCTGCTCTTCACGCCGGGCGCACCTCGCGAGGAGTACTTCGAGAAGGTGGCGCAGATGGGCAACGCGACGCCGGAGGAGCGCGCCGCGTTCCTGGACAAGCACGACTCCTACTTCGTCGACTGACCGGTGCCGGTCCCGTGGTGCCCCCGCGGACGGGGCCCACGGGACGGACGGCCTCACGGGACGGACGGCCTCAGGCGGCGAGGACGGCGAGTTTCGTCGGGCTCATCATCCACATCACGCGGTCGATGCCCTCCGGGGTGACGCTCACCGTGAGGACGGCGAAGACGGTGCCGTCGCGGGACAGCTTCGCGGCGGGGCGGCCGTTGACGTGCACGGGCTCGACGACGGCGCCCTCCCAGAACCGGTCGGCGAACGCGTGGATGTACTTGGCCACGCGCTGCCGTCCGGCGACGGGGAACTTCGACGCCCGCACCTCGCCGCCGCCGTCGGAGTACGACACGACGTCCTCGGCGAACATGTCCTCCAGCACACCCACGTTCCCCGCCTTGGCGGCCGCCACGAAGGCCGTCAGGAAGCGCTGGTGGTCGGCGGCCACGACGCCCACCCGCTTCTCCCTCGCCAGGTGCTTGCGCGCCCGGCTCACCAGTTGGCGGGCGTTGGCGTTGGACTGGCCGAGGATCTCCGCGATCTGCGCGTACGGGTACTCGAACGCCTCCCGCAGGACGTAGGCGGCGCGTTCGGCGGGTGTGAGCTTCTCCAGCAGCATCAGCACCGCGACCTCGAGCGCCTCGCCGTTCACGGCGCCGAGCGCGGGATCGCTCTCGGTGTCCACCGGCTCCGGCAGCCACGGCCCGACGTAGGTCTCACGGCGGGCCCTGGCCGACTGCAGCACGTTGATGGCGAGCCTCGTCACCGTCGTCGCGAGGAACGCCCGGGGGTTCTCCACCTTGGCACGGTCGTAGGTCTGCCAGCGGATCCAGGCGTCCTGCAGGATGTCCTCGGCCTCGCTCACGCTGCCGAGCATCCGGTAGGCGATGCCGAACAGGCTTCCGCGGGCGGCCTGGAACTCCTCCTGCGCTGCCCGGAGGTCCTCGGCGTCATCCACTGCTTCGTCCTCGGTCGGCGTCGGCCGCGTCCGGGAAGGGCGCGCCGGTGGTTCAGGACAGCCAGTCCCTGTAGTGGGTGGGGGCGATGCGGGCATCGCTGCCACCGACGAGGACGTCCCCCCGCGCCACGGCGAACATGCCCGCGGTGTCGTCGACGACGACGCCGCGCCCGTCGCCCTTGGCGGCGATGGTGATCCGGCCGATCTCCTCGAGGGGGAAGACGTCGGGCCCGGCGATGTCCACGGTCCCGTTGAGCGGGGGGCCCGAGGCGACCTCGGCGACCATCCGCGCGACGTCGGCCGCGGCGATCGGCTGGAGCCTGGTCCGCGGCAGCCGTACGGTGTCGCCGTCGGTGGTCCAGGACATGGTCGCTTCCATGAACTCCATGAACTGGGTGGCGCGGACGATGGAGTACGGGAGGGAACTCGCCTTGAGGATGTCCTCCTGGAGCACCTTCGCCCGGTAGTAGTCGAGTTCCGGCACTTCGTCGACGCCCACGATCGAGAGGATGACCATGTGGCCGACGCCGCCCTTCTCGCTCGCCGCGACCAGGTTGTCCATGGACGTCTGGAAGAAGGCGGGCGAGGCCTCGTCGAAGGTCGGCGAGTTCGTGAGGTTCACGACGACGTCGGCGCCCGCGACGGCCTCCACGACGCCCTCGCCGCTCAGGAGGTCCACGCCGGTGGACAGGGAGTGCGGCACGGCCTCGTGTCCGGCCGCTTCGAGGTTCTTCACGACCTGGGAGCCGATGAGCCCGGTTCCGCCGATGACTGCGATTTTCATGGCTTTGCCCATCTCCCGATGCTGATGACCGGTGCATGCCTCTACTGCTTAACGTACCTGCGCGGCAGTCGCCGCGCCTGGGCTGCCACGGGGCGGCCGGGGGGCGCAGGACCGCGCCGCCCGTGCCCTCAGCAGACGCCGTTCCCGGTCGCGCCCGCCCGCGCGGGAACGGCCGCCCGCTGGAGCGCGACGATGGCGACGCCGTCGCGCAGCGGGCCCCGCAGGTGCCGGCACAGGTCCTCCCGGACGTGCCGTACGAGGCCGACCGGATCCGTGCACGTCCAGCGGGCGAGGCGGTCGCGCAGGGGGTGGAAGGCACCGGCCGGGTCCCGGTCTCCTGGCGGTGCTCGGGGGACGAGGCCGCCGAGGCCGAGGGGCGGGCCGTTGCGGCGGGGCTCGAGCCGGGCGACCCGGCCGCCGCCGGCGACGAGGGGGGCGGAGGCTGCTCGCGCTCAACGTGACCGCGCCGAGCCTGCTCGCCCAAGCCGCCCTGCCGCACCTACGGGAGACCTGGGGCTTCCTCGTCAACGTGTCGAGCACCTACGTGCCACCGCCCGCTGCCCGGCGGCGGGACTACGCCGCGACCAAGACCGCGCTGGAGCTCGCGCCGGAAAGGGTCCGGGTGAGACCGAGTCGACGCCCGGCCGAACGCGACCGCAACCCGATGCGGCGCCCCGCGGAGCCCGGGGACGTGGCGGAGTGGGCCCTGCGCATCGCCGAGCCGGACCGCGCGCACATGACCGTCCGATCGAGGTCAGGCGCCGGCCTGCCGCGCCTTCTGCCAGCGCTCGACGTAGTCGCGCCGCTGGATCGTGCGCCGCTCCTCCTCCGTGGTCCCGCCCCAGATCCCTTCGAGGCGGCCGGCCGCCAGCGCCCACCGCAGGCACCGCGCCGTCACGGGGCACCGCAGGCACACGGCCTTGGCCTCGGCGATCTGCGCCAGACCCGGGCCCCTGTCGCTGATGGGGAAGAACAGCTCCGGGTCCTCCTCCTGGCACGCGGCCTCGTATCTCCAGTTCATGGAACCTCCTCGTACGGGACACCCCGGCTCTGCGCCCGCCCGGCGGACCCGCGGGCCGTGCGTCCGTGGCGGGGACTCCTCAGGGAGACCAGTCGACCGACGGGTGTGTGACGCCCGGATTGCCCGGTACGGGCAGCCGGCGGGTGCGGCGGGTTCAAGCTCCCGAACCGCCAGGCGAGTTGCGCGGTCGGCCCGTCCGCCCGCCGCGTCGCGCGCGGACCGGCCGGTCGGTCGGTCGAAGTCGGTGATCAGGTCCGGGCCTCTCCCCCGGGGCGCACGGAGCCCGTCCTGTGGACGGGCACCGCGTGGGCGAGCCGGCCGGGCGGGGCGGCGCGGATCCGGATCAGCTGGGCGCCGCGGCTCTCGCGGCCCGGCGGAACGACCCCGTGACCCGGGCCGCTGCCGGGTGCACAATGGGCTCACACTGCCGCCGCCACGGCGGTGGCGAACACTCATGGGGGACCGACATGTTCTACCTTCTGGCAGCCCTGGTCGTCGTCGCGGTCATCGTGGCGCTCCTGGTCGTCCTGAACCGCCGCGGCAACTCCTCCGCCCGGGTGATCCCCGGCGAGTCCGGCACGCCCGAGAGGTTCGGGCTGGGCCACATTCACCAGGACCGCAACCTCTAGGCCCTGGCTCAGAGTCCCGGGCTCAATCGCGTCCGAACGCGGCGGAGTAGCGGGCGACCCGTGCCACGGACGGCCCGGGACCCGGCTGTTCTCCCGGACCGGAGCCCTGCCTGCCTCCTAGAGCGTGTCGTCAAACGATCTTGCCTGGTGGATCATGGTCTGGTGATACGTCGCCATGAACTGTCGGACGCCGAGTGGGAGTTCGTGCGGTC
>NZ_JBIBGK010000046.1:0-40273 GCF_042956445.1 Streptomyces sp. NPDC008238
CACCCGCTGAATACGAAGCCCGCCACTACCTCACAACCACGAAACCCCAGGTCACACACAACGTCTGAGATCTCTATCGAACCCGGAACGGTTCAAGGTGTAGGGAGGACTGTAGGGACCGCTATAGGTACCTCTGTCAGCGCAGAAGGCACCCGCGGTCACTGACCAGGGAATCTCGCAGGGCCACGCACCACGCTTCAACTGCTCGCCGATCAGCACTGCCGACTCCCCGACAGCTCACGTCCTATAAGCCGCCCACGCCTGTACACCAGCTTGAGGCACGACAGGCAGTGGCCGGGGAAACGGGGAACAAGGAACTCACCGACCCAGCGATCGCGCTCACCGTCAGGGCCACAGGTCACGGACGGTGAGTGGCGTGGCTCCGCTGCAGTCAGGGCCGCCGATTCGCAGCCCTCGGAGACGAGCGCCCCGTCGCCGCGTTGCAATCAACGTTGGATCAAGTATCGACTCGCTGCGCTGGCTACTCGCCCGGCCCAGAGCTGTCAGCGACGAACGACCCTTGCCCCAAGACCGTACGCAGCCTGCCCTCAGTGCGCAGCGCAGCTACTGCCTTCTGCACCGTGGACGGCGCAACGTCCAGCTCAGCGGCCAGCGCGTTCACAGCGGGGAAGCGCTCCCCCGCTGGGTAGGTGCCAGCGTCGATACGGCGGCGCAGTTCGTCCCGCACCTGAGTCCATACGGGCACGCTCCGGTCAAGATCCATGGCACCAGCGTGCGCGAATACGCGAAAACAGGCGACCGCGTATACGCGAATACGCGTATGCTCGATAACGAAAACACCCCGACAGTCGGGCAAGGACTGCCGGGGCTGAGCCGATCGCTACTGAGGAGCGAACGACAATGCGAAGCCTAGTCGCCGCAGTCCTGAGCATCTTTCTGCCCGCCCGCGGAAAGCGTCGAGCCGAACCCGAGCCGGCACCCGCCGTCCATCCAGTTCCGCCGCCCACACCCCGGGCTCCCCGTACGACAATGGTGATCGACGCCGAGGCACTCCCGCTCGTACCCCGGTACCTCGAGGCGTTCGAGCAAGCACGCGAACGGCAGGCACAGCGCGAACGGCGAAGGTCTCTCGCGCTGGCGGCCATGGGGCAGGACTACGTGCCGGAGCGCGCGGCATGAATGAAGCCGTGACCGGGCTGCGCCTGTTGCCATGGGACGGTCCCAATGGGAAGCCTGCGTACACCCCCGACGACAATCCCGGGGGCATGATCGCGCGGCTCGCCGACCGCATGGAACGCGAACAACTCACCGCAGCGTCAGACCTGGTTGAGCTTGCCCGTCAGATGCTCACCCTTGCCGAGCCGCTGACCCCGGACCAGTCGCGCTTCGTCGTGGCACGTCTCTGCGACGCGCTGTCGAACACGCTGCGAGTCGCCGAGTCGCGCGGCATGCGTCTGCCGACCGGAGGCGCCGATGAATAGGCGCGAAGCACCGCTGATGACCCTGCGCGTGTCGCGCGACGGCGGGCAGACATGGGGGCGTCGCCTACGTTTCCACACCAGCGACGACCTCAAGCCCCTCCGATCCTCCGTGTGGCCACCGTGCGAGTGCCGCCGATGCATGCCAGGGTTGCACCGCACTTAGCTGGGCCTTCCGCACACAGAGGGCGGCTCATGCCGTCCTGCGGGGCAACGCCCGTAAGGCTCAGCCTCATCTGGCCGTTGGCAGGGCGTCAAGTAGACCGCAGGCTTCACCCCGACACGATTCGCACACCCTACGTCAGTGCGACCTGTTGACGCCGTCAACAGGTCGCACTCATACTTGCTGCCTAGGTAAAGGTGTACGCTCGCTGCGAAATATACCCACCTTCTATGAGGTCGGGTGAAACAGGGGGAAGATCAGTGGGACTGGAGACGGTCAACGGAAGATTCCGGATCGCAGGGATCCTGGGGCGCGGCAACATGGGCGAGGTGCACCGGGCCGAGGACCTGAAGGCCGCCCCGGACTCCGCGCACCGCCAGGTAGCCGTCAAGACCGTCTTGCGCAGCCGGACCGGGGTCGCGGTTGAAGCCTCGGGGTCCGGCAAGGAGATCGACCGCTTCCGCCGTGAAGTGCGGATCATGCGCATGCTCTCCCAGGGCCACCCGAACCTCACCCTGCTGGTCGATGGCGGCGTGGACGAGACACCGGGCGGCAGCGGGCTGCCTTACCTCGCGATGGAACTCCTGGACGGCCATCCGCTGGCGGACCTCATCGACGAGGAGCCTCAACTTCCGGTCTCCTGGGTCGCCACGATCGGGGCGCAGATGGCGGCCGGTCTCACCGCCGCGCACACCGCCGGGGTTGTCCACCGCGATCTGAAGCCCGCCAATGTGATGCTCACCCGCGACGGCACCGTCAAGATCCTCGACTTCGGCATGGGCTCGATCGTCGACGATCCCGACCAGACGCGCCTGACCAGCACCGGGGTCAGTGTCGGCACAGCGCGATACATGGCGCCCGAGCAGTTCCGCGCCGAGCAGGTCTCAGCCGCCGCCGATCTGTACGCGCTCGGCTGCATCCTGTACGAGCTGCTGATGGGACGCCCGCCATTCTCTGCCAGGACCCCCTTCGAACTCTCGGAACAGCACCAGCACGAACGGCCGCCGCAGTTGACTCTGGTGCGCCCGGACCTGCCCGCAGAGTTGATTCGACTGGTGGACCGCCTGCTGGAGAAGGATGCCGAGCTGCGCCCCGAGAACGCCGCGATGGTCCGTGAGGCACTGGTCCCACTCGCGCTTGCGCCGGACGACACGGCTGCCCTGCTGGCTCCTCACTGGCAGGCGATGAACCCGGTGGCCCGGCTGCGCGCCCTGCTGCCTGAGCCCGCACCCGCCGCGCCGGCACCGGTGCCGCGCAGGGAGCCGCGCCTGCCGGAAACGATGGACGTTTTCGGTATCCACACCGATCTGATCGGCGAGTACGAGAGCTTCACCAAAAGTGCGACAGTGATCCGGGACGCCCGGATCGCCGGTTTCGTCGAGGACGATCTGGCGGCGAAGTCGCAGTGGCCCGACCCATGGTTGTCGCTGAACCCGTTCTTCGCCGACGGCGGTCAGGTCACCGACCTCGTGCGCGACGGGTTGCTGCACCCACGGTGCGCGGAGATTTTCCAGGCCGGCAAGAAGGAGACCGCGCTCCGCCCTGACGGCCGCCCGCTGACCTTTCACCTTCACCAGCGGCAGGCGATCGAGGCAGCTCAGGCGGGCGACTCCTATGTTCTCACCACCGGCACCGGTTCCGGTAAGTCGCTGGCGTACATCGTCCCGATCGTCGACCGAGTACTGAAGGAGCGTCAGGCAGAAGGCCAGAAGGCTGGCGGCCGGGTGCGCGCGATCATCGTCTACCCGATGAACGCGCTGGCTAACTCGCAACTCGGGGAGTTGGAGAAGTACCTGCGCCACGGTTTCGGAAAGGGCCGCGAGCCGGTCACCTTCGCCCGCTACACCGGCCAGGAGTCCACCGAGGAGCGACAGGAGCTGCGCAAGAACCCCCCGGACATCCTGCTGACCAACTACGTGATGCTGGAGCTGATGCTGACCCGGCCGGACGACCGGGACAGCCTGATCCGCATGGCCGAGGGACTGCAGTTCCTCGTCTTCGACGAACTGCACACCTACCGGGGCCGGCAGGGCGCGGACGTCGCGTTCCTGATCCGCCGGGTCCGTGAGGCCTGTCGGGCCTCAGAAGCACTCCAGTGCATCGGCACCTCGGCGACCATGTCCACCGAGGGCTCCTGGGAGGACCAGCAGCGCGAGGTGGCCAAGGTCGCCGGCCGGCTGTTCGGTACGACGGTGCTGCCGAAGCGTGTCATCGGCGAGACCCTGGTCCGGGCGACCGGGGAGGCCCCGGCGACCGTGCCCGCCGAGCGGCTGCGGGTGCCGGCGGCGCCGCGCGCCTACGAGGCGCTGACGAAGGACTCGCTGGCTTGCTGGGTGGAGTCCCGGTTCGGTCTGGAGCACGAGGAGGGCACGGGACGGCTGCGCCGGTGTGCCCCGGGCACCGTCGAGGAGGCAGCGGCGGAGCTTGCGGCTGGCTCCGGCGTGGCCGAAGAGACGGTGCGCGAGGCGATCCGCACGACCCTGGAGGCGGGTGCGCAAGCCAAGCATCCCGTGACGGAGCGGCCGCTGTTCGCGTTCCGGCTGCACCAGTTCCTCTCCAAGGGCGACACTGTCTACACGACACTTCAGGATCCGCTCACCCGGCCGCTGACCCGCACTTACCAGCTGGAGCAGCCGGACAGTGACGGCAAGCCGCTTTTCCCGCTGGCGTTCTGCCGCGAGTGCGGACAGGAATACCTGACGGTCTGGCGCAGCGACGAGGGCGGCGCCTTCCGCTACGAGCCGCGCCGTGACACATCGGCTTCCGGGGGCCGTGAGGGCGAGGGTTACCTGTATCTGGGCATGCCCGGGCAGGACTACGAGTGGCCGGCCGATTCGCAGAAGGCCGTGGACGACCGGAGGCTGCCCGAGTCGTGGCTTGAGCCGGATGGGCAGGAGGTGACAGTCGTCAAGAAGTCCTACCGCCCACGGGTACCCAAGCGCGTCGTGGTGGACGCCCACGGCAACGAGTCGGGTGAGGGGCTGGTGGCGGCATTCGTCCCGGCACCGTTCCTGTTCTGTGTGCACTGCCAGGTCTCCTACGAGCAGACTCGCGGCCGGGACTTCGCCAAGCTGGCGACCCTTGACCAGGAGGGGCGCTCCTCGGCGACCTCGCTGATCTCCGCGTCGATCATGAAGTCCCTGCGCGCGGTGCCCGAGGAAAGCCTGGGCAAGGAGGCGCGCAAGCTGCTCACCTTCGTCGACAACCGGCAGGATGCGTCCCTGCAGGCAGGCCACTTCAACGACTTCGCGCAGGTGACGCAGTTGCGCGGCGCCCTCTACCAGGCCGCGCTGCAGACCGGTGAGGAAGGACTGCTGCACGACGACCTCGCCGAGGCCGTCACCGAGGTGATGGGCCTGGCACCCCGCGAGTACGCCGCTGGCACGGACCTTCCCCCGTCCATGGAGCGCCGGGCCACAAAGGCGTTCCGCGACGTCGTCGGGTACCGCCTCTACCGCGACCTGGAGCGCGGTTGGCGCATCACGATGCCGAACCTGGAGCAGACAGGACTGCTGAGAATCGACTACGCGGACCTGAACTGGATCGCCGACCGTCCCGAGCGCTGGCAGTCCGCACATGCCGCGCTGCGCGATGCCGACCCGGCACTGCGTGAGGAGATTGGCCGTACCCTCCTGGACTACATGCGGCGCGGCCTCGCCATCGACGTGCAGTACTTCCGCGACGACTTCGACACCCTGCAGCGCGCGAGCGAGGAGCGGCTGACCGGGCCGTGGGTGCTGAGCGAGAGCGACCGGCCGGCTGTCGGCATCGCCTACCCGTACGCTTCACGGCCGGGTATGGAGCGTTCGGCGCTGTTCCTGTCGGCCCGCGGCAAGTTCGGCAAGTACCTGCGGCGGAACATGCCCAAGCTGCGCGACGTGTCCTTGGACGACATCCAGTGCATCATCAAGGACCTGCTGGATGTGTTGAAGGGCGCGGACCTTGTGCGCGAGGTTGAGGCGATCCCGGAACGGTCCGGTCCGGTCTACCGCCGCGGCGCGTCGGAAAAGCGCACCGGCTACCGGGTGTCGGCGGCTTCGTTGATCTGGCGGGCCGGAAACGGTGAGCTCGGCGCGGTCGACCCGTTGGCGCGCACGTACAGCAGTGGTGAGGGGCCGCGCGTCAACCCGTTCTTCCGTGACCTGTACCGGACTGCGGCGTCCGAGCTGGCCGGCTTGTTCGCACGGGAGCACACCGCACAGGTCACGCCGGAGGACCGGCTGGAGCGGGAGCGGCAGTTCCGGAAGGCCGAGCTGCCCCTGCTGTACTGCTCGCCGACGATGGAGCTGGGCGTGGACATCTCCTCGCTCAACGCGGTGATGATGCGCAATGTGCCGCCGACCCCGGCGAACTACGCGCAGCGCTCCGGGCGGGCGGGCCGTTCCGGCCAACCCGCGCTGGTCACCACGTACTGTGCGACGGGCAACAGCCACGACCAGTACTACTTCCGGCGCTCGCAGGACATGGTGTCGGGGCAGGTGGCTCCGCCACGCCTGGACCTGGCCAACGAGGATTTGGTCCGCTCTCACCTGCAGGGCATCTGGCTGGCGGAGACCGGTATGAAGCTCGGCACCGCGATCCCGGACGTCGTCGATGTCGCCTACGATCCCGAAGGCGGCGACCGTCCAGATCCACAGATGCCGCTGCCGCTCCTTTCGAACATCAACAACAAGTCCTGGGACGAGGCCGCCCGCAGGCGCGCGGCAGCTGCCGCGCGCACCGTCCTCGCTCCGCTGATCGCGGACTTCGAGTCCACCACCTGGTGGTACGACGAGTGGATCGAGGACCGCATCGAGCGGGCTCCGCAGGAGTTCGATGCCTCTTTCGAGCGTTGGCGGCTGCTGTTCCGGGCAGCCGTCCTCGACCAGTACGAGCAGAACAAGCGCGTCGTCGACCACACCCTCTCCCCCGGTGAGCAGGTCCGGGCACGCAGCCGCCGCCGGGAGGCCGAGACACAGACCAACCTGCTGCTGAACCGCTCCTCCGACAGCAAGTCGGTGATGAGCGACTTCAACCCCTACCGCTACCTGGCCTCCGAGGGATTCCTGCCCGGCTACAGCTTCCCGCGCCTGCCCCTGGCCGCGTACATCCCGCGCTCCGGCAACCGCCGCAATGCCGACGGTGACTACCTGCAGCGACCCCGGTTCCTGGCGATCCGCGAGTTCGGCCCCGGCGCGCTCATCTACCACGAGGGCGCCCGCTACCAGGTCACCCGGATCCAGCTCCCGCCGGACGCCTCCGGTGACCTGGCGACGGCGGAGGCCCGGCGCTGCAGCGGCTGCGGCTACCACTACGACGTCAAGGTCGGTTCCGACATCTGCGGAATGTGCCAGGAACCGCTCCGGGAGAAGCACACCGGCCTGATCCACCTGCACACCGTGTACACCACGCCGCGTGAGCGGATCTCCTCCGACGAGGAGGAGCGCCGGCGGGCGGGCTTTCGCCTGCAGACCTCGTATGCGTTCCAGGACCATGGTGCCCGTAAGGGGCGTCTGAACTCGCATGTCGCCGATGCCGGCGGGGCGCCTGTGCTGGACCTGGACTACGGCGATTCGGCGACGGTCCGCATCACCAACCTCGGCCGTGTCCGTGACAAGCAGGGCGAGCAGGACGGCTACTGGCTGGATCTGGGCGACGGCCGATGGCTCAACGACCGGGCCGCCGCGGATGCCATCGAGGGCAGCGGAATGCCGGTGGTCGACGAGGACGGCAACGACAAGCGCCGCAAGAAGCGGGTCCTTCCCTATGTGGAGGACCGCCGCAACATCCTCGTGGTCACCTTGGACGAACCGCAGCCCGAACCGGTGGCCCTGTCGCTGCTGTACGCGCTGGAGCGTGGCATCGAGGCGGCGTTCGAGCTGGAGGACTCCGAGCTGACCGCGGAGCTGCTGCCTCCGGACGACGGGCCGCGCCGCCGCATGCTGTTCACCGAGGCAGCCGAAGGCGGCGCCGGTGTGCTGCGCCGCATCCAGCACGACAGGGGCGCCCTCGCCAAGGCCGCCCGGACGGCCCTGGAGATCTGCCACTTCAACCCGGAGACCGGCGAGGACCTGGGTGGGCCGACGGACGACGAGAAGTGCGCCCGCGGCTGCTACGCGTGCCTGCTGACCTACGCCAACCAGATGCACCACCGCCAGTTGAGCCGGCACACCGTGCGCCCGCTGCTGCTGCGGCTGGCCGACGCCCGCACCGAGCCGGAAGACCGCGGCGAATCGCGCAGCGAACAGTTCCGCAGGCTCGCCCAGGCCGCGCACCCTGCACCCGTCGCCACCGGTGACAACTCCGGGAGCACACCGGCATCCGCGCCGACCCCGCTGGAGGCGGATGTGGCGGCTCTCGTCGCCGCCGGTGACCTGCTCGGCTGGCTGAAGGCCAAGGGCTACCGGCTGCCGGACGAGGTCAACGCCTTGGTCCCGGGGGCGGGCGCTTGCCCCGACCTCGCGTTCCACCTGGACGGCGCCAACCTCGCCGTGTTCGTCGATGTCCCCGGCAGCACCGCCGACTCGACCCGCGACATCGAGGCAGGCTACCGCCTGGAGGACGCCGGCTGGGATGTCCTGCGCTTCCCGACGGATGGGGACTGGGACCTCATCGCGGACCACAACGCCGCCTACTTCCACACCCGTTGACCGCCCGCCCGCACCTCCCCGACCTCAAGGAACCGAGACACCTCATGAGCCTCACCTACACGGCCGGTTCGCTGGTCGCCGCCCGCGGCCGCGAATGGGTGGTGCTGCCCGAGAGTGCCCCCGACATGCTGGTGCTACGCCCGCTGGGCGGGAGCGAGGACGACATCGCAGCGGTCTTCCCCTCGTTCGAGGAGGTGCGTCCCGCTGAGTTCGCGGCGCCGAGCCCGAACGACCTGGGCGACCAGCGCGCCGCCAGCCTGCTGCGCACAGCGCTGCGCATCGGGTTCCGGTCGGGTGCAGGCCCGTTCCGCTCTCTGGCGTCGATCGCCGTGGAGCCCCGCGCCTACCAGCTGGTCCCCCTGCTGATGGCGCTGCGGCAGCGCACCGTACGGCTGCTGATCTCGGACGACGTCGGCATCGGCAAGACCGTTGAGGCGGGCCTGATCGCCAAGGAGCTGCTGGCACAGGGCGAGGCGAGGCGGCTGGCCGTGCTGTGCTCCCCGGCGCTGGCCGAGCAGTGGCAGGGCGAGCTGCGGGAGAAGTTCGGCATCGACGCCGAGCTCGTGCTGGCCTCCACGGTGTCGCGGCTGGAACGCGGTCTGGAGCTCGGCCAGTCCCTGTTCGACAAGCACCCGTTCACAATCATCTCGACGGACTTCATCAAGTCGACCCGTCACCGCGAGGACTTCGTACGGCACTGCCCCGACCTCGTGATCGTCGACGAGGCCCACTCCTGTGTGGCCGCCGACGACCCCGCGCAGGGTGCCGCCTCGTCCGCCTCCAACCAGCTCCGCTACGAGCTGCTGCGCAGGATCTCCGCCGACGCCGACCGTCATCTGCTGCTGCTGACCGCGACCCCGCACTCCGGCAAGGAGTCCGCGTTCCGCAACCTGCTCGGCTTGGTGCGGCCCGAGCTGGCGACGCTGAACCTGGAGACCCCGGCGGGGCGGGCGAAGCTCGCCGAGCACTTCGTGGCCCGCAAGCGCGCCGACGTCCGCGACTACCTCACCAAGGAGGACGGCCTCGCGGACGACTCGCTGGCCGAGCGGACCGCCTTCCCGTCCGACCGCTGGACGAAGGACGAGCCGTACAAGCTGACCCCCGCCTACCGGGCGCTGCTCGACGACGCCATCGCCTACGCCGCGGACCGCGTCGAGGCGGCCGGCGAGCAGGGCAAGCGGGAGGCCCGTATCGCCTGGTGGTCGGTGATCGCGCTGCTGCGCTCGATGGTCTCCTCACCGGCCGCGGCCGCACAGACCCTGAAGACCCGCTCGGAGTCGGCCACCGCCCGTACGGAGCACGAGGCGGACATCCTCGGCGCCCCGGTGGCCGCCGACTCCGCGGACAACGACCGGCTCGAGGGCATGGACGTCGCCCCGGGCGCCGCCGAGTCGGAGGACGCGGGCGCCCGGCTGCTCGAACTCGCCAATCGAGCAGCGCAGTTGGTCGGACCGACCGAAGACGCCAAGCTGAAGGCGCTCACCCAGCACTTGAAGGGCCTGATCGCCGAGGGCTACCACCCGATCGTCTTCTGCCGCTACATCCCCACCGCCGAGTACCTCGCCGAACAGCTCGACGGAAAGCTCGGCAGGAAAACGAAGATCGCCGCCGTGACCGGCACGCTCTCCCCGCAGCAGCGCCTGGAGCGCATCGAGCAGCTCGCCGCCGAAGCCGCGGAGGACGACGACCCGGCCGTGCGCCGCGTCCTGATCGCCACCGACTGCCTCTCCGAGGGCGTCAACCTCCAGCACCACTTCGACGCCGTCGTCCACTACGACCTGGCGTGGAACCCGACCCGTCACGACCAGCGCGAGGGCCGTGTCGACCGCTACGGCCAAAAGCGCGACCAGGTCCGTGTCATCACCATGTTCGGTGAGGACAACGGAATCGACGGCAAGGTCCTGAAGGTGCTGTTCGAGAAGCACCGCCAAATCAAGAAGGACCTGGGCATCTCCGTCTCCGTCCCCGACGAGACCGCCTCCAGCGTCACCGACGCCGTCGTGGAGTGGCTGCTGCTGCACGGACGGCAGGGCAGCCAGGAGAGCCTGTTCGAGATGGACGCGCACCAGGAGTCCTTCGACCGCATCGAGCGGGAGTGGAACTCGGCCGCCGAGCGGGAGAAGACCTCCCGTTCCAAGTACGCCCAGCGTGCCATCCACCCGGAGGAGGTGGCCCGCGAGGTCACCGCCGTACGGGCCGCGCTCGGCGGTGCCGAGGAGGTCCACGGCTTCGCCTTGGAAGCGCTGCGCGACCTCGAGGCCCTGGTCCGCGACCCACGCGACGGCAGCGGCGACTTCACCGCCCAGGTCGGCGGCACCCCGGCCGGTCTGCGCGACGCCCTCGCCGCGACCCTCGGCAACCGGCTGGTCGAAGAGGACCGCGAGATCCCGTTCCGCACCACCCCGGCGATCGCCCGGGGCGAGGCCGCTCTGGTCCGCACCGACCCGGCGATCGGGGCGATCGCCTCGTACGTCCTGGACTCGGCACTGGACGTGAACGCCCACGGCCCCCGCCCGGCCCGCCGCTGCGGTGTGGTCACCACAGACGCGGTCGCCACCCGCACCACGCTCCTTCTGGTCCGCTACCGCTTCCACCTCACCCTGCCGTCCCGCACCGGCGAGCGGCAGGTCGTCGCCGAGGACGCCCGTCTACTCGCGTACGAGGGCATGCCGACGCGCGCCCGCTGGCTGGACGACGAAGCGGCCGCCGCGCTCCTCGCGGCCCGCGCCAGTGCCAGCACCCACGAGCAGTCGGCCCGCAACGCCATCTCCCGTACCCTCGATGGTCTGCCGGAGCTGGCCGGGCACCTCACCGAGTACGGCACGAACCTGGCCGCCGACCTCGACGCCTCGCACCGCCGGGTCCGCAAGGCCAACGAGGAGATCGTCCGCGGCCTCAAGGTCGTCCCACAGGAACCCGCCGACGTGCTTGGTGTGTACGTCTACCTGCCGCCCGCCGCCCCCGCCGCCTCTACCGTGTCCGGAGCCGAAGCCTGATGCCCGCCGCCACCCGCACCGCCCTGGCCTTCACCGCCGTCACCACGGTCGGCGGCCTGCTCCCCGCCGACATGCTGCTGCGCATCGCCGAGGCGCGGAACCTGCCTGGCACCAAGCCCTCCGACTACAGCCTGCCCACCTCGGTGCCCGTGCGCGACGAGGCCGAGCGCGCCTGGGAGTACCTCAAGCCGCTCTGGCGCGACCTGCGTGCCGCCCTGCCCTCCGATCCAGCCACCGGCGCGCCTGCGGCCGACCCCACCGGCCGGGCCGGCACCGACTGGCTCGCCCAGCTCTTCCGCAAGCTGGACTTCGGCGCGCTGACGGAGGTCGGCGCGGCAGGCATCGCAGCCGATTCCGATCCGGAGAAGCGCTTCCCGGTCTCCCACCGCCACGGCCCGGCGCTCATCCACCAGATCCCCTGGAACCAGGAGCTCGACAAGCGCCCGGCCACCGGCCAGGTCCCGGCCCAGTCCATGCTCCAGGACTGCCTCAACCGCACCGAGGCCCACCTGTGGGCCGTCCTCACCAACGGCCGCCGCCTGCGGCTGCTGCGCGACTCCTCGTCTTTCGCCACCGCCGCCTACGTCGACTTCGACCTCGAAGCCATCTTCGACGGCGAGCTGTTCAGCGAGTTCGTCCTGCTGTACTGCGTCCTGCACGCGTCCCGGTTCACGGTTGCGGAAGGGGCGGCTGCTTCGGGGTGCTGGCTGGAGCAGTGGCGCACGGTCGCCATCGAATCCGGCAGCCGAGCACTCGACCACTTCCGCGACGGCGTCCAGGCAGCCCTCACCGTTCTTGGCACCGGGTTCCTCAGCCACCCGCACAACAACGAGCTCCGCGAGCGCCTGGACGTCCACGCTCTCCAGACGGCGCTGCTCCGGCTCGTCTACCGCATGATCTTCCTTTTTGTCGCCGAGGACCGCGGCGCCCTGCTGAACCCCGAGGCGGACGAACTGACGCGTGAGCGTTTCACCCGCTACTTCTCCACGGCCCGCCTCCGCCGCCACGCCCTGCGCCGCCTGGGCACCGCCCATGACGACCAGTACCGCGCCCTCGAACTGCTGATTGAAGCGCTGGGCTCCGAGAAGGGCCGCCCCGAGCTGGGCCTGAAGGGCCTCGGTGGCCTCTTCAACGACGGCGCCGACGACGAGCCTCTGCGCGGTGCGCGGCTGGCTAACCGCCACCTGTTCGAGGCGGTCAAGCATCTGGCGCGCGTGCGCGACGCCGGTTCCGCCCGCTGGCGCCCCGTCGACTACCTACACATGGGCGCCGAGGAACTCGGCTCCGTGTACGAGGCCCTGCTGGAGCTGGTTCCCAAGCACAGCGCCGCCGACCGCACGTTCGAACTGGTCGACCGTATCGGCAATGACCGTAAGAAGACGGGCAGTTACTACACACCGTCCGCGCTCACCGAGACCCTTCTCGACTCGACGCTGAACCCGGTGATAGACGACGCCTTCAAACGCGGCGAGCAGCGCGCGAGCGCTGAGAGCCGCCCCGACCTCGCCGACACGATCGTCGAGGAACTCCTCTCCCTCACGGTCTGCGACCCGGCATGCGGATCGGGGCACTTTCTCGTGGCAGCGGCCCGCCGCATCGCCAAGCGCATCGCCGCCGTCCGCGAGCGCAACCCCGAGCCCCCAGTCGAGGC
Organism: Streptomyces sp. NPDC008238; assembly: GCF_042956445.1. Lineage (NCBI taxonomy): Bacteria > Bacillati > Actinomycetota > Actinomycetes > Kitasatosporales > Streptomycetaceae > Streptomyces > Streptomyces sp. NPDC008238. Next base: position 12,879 of record NZ_JBIBGK010000046.1, read on the forward strand.
CGTGCGCCACGCTCTCCACGAGGTCGTCGCGCGCTGCGTGTATGGCGTGGACCTCAACCCCCTGGCCGTCGAGCTGGCCAAGGTGTCCCTGTGGCTTGAGGCCATGGAGCCCGGTCGTCCCCTAGGGTTCCTCGACTCTCATATCAAGCACGGTAACGGCCTGATCGGGGCGACTCCCACCCTGATGCGCAACGGCATCCCGGACAAGGCGTTCAGGAAGGCCGAGGGCGACGACGAAGTCTGGGCGCGGTCGCTGCTCGCCCGCAACGCTTTGGAACGCGAGGGCCAAGGGGGCCTGTTCGAGGTGGAGACCGAGACAAAGGTCGCCAACGCCTCGTTCGCCCGCGGGCTACAACGGATCACCGCGGCCCCGGACGGCAGTCTCACCGACGTCCGTCGAAAGGAGGCTGCCTACCGCGACTGGTCGACCTCGGCCGACTACCGGCGCGCCTTGCATCTGGCGAACGCGTGGTGCGCGGCCTTCGTCTGGGTCAAGCACGAAGACGCCCCGCCGGCCATCACCCACAAGGTTTTCCGGGGCCTTGAAGACCCCGAGGGCGACGCGGCTCCGCAATCGACGCACGACGAAATAAAGCGCCTGTGCGATCAGTACGCCTTCTTCCACTGGCACTTGGAGTTCCCCGAGATCTTCACGGTTCCGGAACACGGCGAAGCATCGGCGGACGCCAGCGTGGTCGACCCGGCGACCGGGTGGGCCGGCGGGTTCTCGTGCGTGGTGGGCAACCCTCCTTGGGACAAGGTCGACTTCGAGGACAAGAAATACTTCAGCACGGTCGCCCCCGAGATCGCAGAGATCTCCGGCACCGCCCGCCGTACCCGCATTGCCCAATGGGAGCAGGAGAACCTGGAAGGTGGGCAGCGGTACCGAGAGGCGCGGCGAGCACAGAAGGGGACCTTCCACTTCGCGGCGGACTCGGAGGTGTTCCCGCTGTGCGCTAGGGGTCTGACGGTCAAGGGCGTCAACTCCCTGCAGACGGACACACTGTTCGCTGAGAGGATGGCGAACCTGGTATCCGCCGAGGGACGGTTCGGCCTGATCCTTCCGACGGCCATCGCGACGGGTGCGGGCTCCCAGCATCTGTTCGGGGACTTCACTCAGCGCGGCGCACTGGCGTCGTTGTACGACTTCGAGAACCGCCGCCCGAAGTCGCCCGCGCTGCCCAAGGGCGGCAAGTGGTTCGAAAGCGTGGACTCGCGCTATAAGTTCTGCTTGCTTTCCCTCACTGGCCGGGCCACACACGCTGACGCCAGCCGCATCGGCTTCTTCCTGTCCGACATAACGGACCTGGAAGACCCGAACCGGGTCTTCGCCCTGGACCCGGAGGACCTGGCCCGCATCAACCCGAACACCGGCACCCTCCCCGTGTTCCGTACGCAGCGCGACGCGGACATCACGGCTGGGGCCTACCGCCGCATCCCAGTGCTTTGGAATGAGGGCCGTAGGGACGGCAACCCGTGGGGAATGGCCTTCAAGAACCTGTTCAACGTCACCGACGACTCCGACCTCTTCCGCAACCGCGAGAGGCTCGAGGCCGAGGGGTGGGAACTCCGGGGCAACGTCTTCGAGCGGGGCGACGAACGAATGCTGCCGTTGTATGAAGCGAAAATGGTGGACTTCTTCAACCACCGTGCCGCCGATGTGGTCAAGAGCCTGACCGCGGTCAATCGCCAGAACCAGCCCAAGTACCTGACCGTCGAACAGCTACAGGATCCCACGCGCCTTGCTCTGCCACTGAACTGGATTCAGCAGGACGGGACGATCCCCACGCGACGCAACAACAAGGACGTTCACATCAAGGGGATCGAGTTGCGTCTCGCTGAGGAGAACTGGGACCACAACTGGCTCTGCGGCTGGTGCGACGTCACCGCGTCAACCAACGAGCGCACCGCCATTCCAGCCTTCCTCCCGCGAACGGCTGTCGGTCACACCTACCCCCTGATGCTGCCTCGTGTCGCACCCCCACTGGTCGCCGCCCTGATCGCAACTCAGTCTTCCCTGGTCTTTGACTTCATCAGCCGCCAGAAAATCAGCGACGCCCACATGAAGCTCTTCATCTGGAAGCAGCTCCCCGTCCCTGCCCCCACCATCCTGGAACCGCATCTCCCCTTCCTCATGCCCCGCATCCTGGAACTCGTCTACACGGCCTACGACATGTCCCCGTTGGCCCACGACCTGGGTGACGGGGGCGACCCATTCCAGTGGGACGAGGGCCGGCGCGCCCAGCTGCGAGCGGAGCTGGACGCGTACTTCTTCCACCTCTACGGGATCTCCCGCGAGGACACCGACTACATCTTGGAGTCCTTCCAGACGGAGTCGGGCGGCCTCAAGAACAACGAAATCGCCGCGCTGGGCGAGTACCGCACCAAGCGACTGGTCCTCACCGAGTACGACCGCATGGCCGCCGCCGGCCTGACCGAGAAGACCCCACTCAAGGGCGAGTCCGGCACCTACCGCTCCCCCCTCACCCCACCCCCCGGCCAGGGCCCCCGCCACTCTGACCGGCAGGAGGACGAAGCGTGACCTACGAGATATCTGAGGCGCAGATTGCCGCCTTCTGCGCGCAAAACTCGGCCGTTATCGAGGCGTACCTGGAATCCAAGGAGTGGCGGCGGAACCGTGAGGGTGGTCCGCGCAACATCTGGTACCGGAAGGAGGTTGCCTGGAATCTGTGTCCGTCCTGCGACGATCCTGAGGGTCCGATCAATGACGATCCGTACTGCCTCGAGCATGACGATGCCACATGGTCTCTCGCATGGCCTTGCGGGGCCGGGGCGGCAGCGCGTGATGTCTTGCACACACTGTGCCGCGCGGAAGGTCGCGGACCGGACGAGATTCTCCGTGCGTTGGCTCTCCGCGATCGGGACGAAGTCCGTGTGAAGTGCGGAAGTTCGCTATGGCAGGAGCTCCGGCACCCCGATCTCGGCATCGACTTGTTCCTAGCGCTCGACAAGGTGCTCGCGTTGGCCTCAGGAAATGGCAAGGCAGACCACGAGGAAGGCACGTATTCGTTCGGCGACCACCCGCATGCGGTCGAGTTGGTCTCCGAGAACGAGGTCTTGTTCAGCTTTCGCCACGCCGAGCCGCCGACGCGCGACAGCCGTCCCACTGCGAGCCGCCGAGCGGCACAGGACCTCTTCTCCGCCGCATATGCACTCGCTCATCCCTCGGACCGCCGTACTCATGTTGCGAGGAGGTACGCGACCGGCGAGTGGACCACTGTGGAAGTCATGGGGCCGGAAGATTTTCCCCCGCCAACTCCGCTTGAAGTCCAAGTCGGTTCACTCTTCCACCGATTCAACCTCATAGCCTGGACACTCGACCGGGCACTCACATCACAGCACTCCAACTGTTCCTCACGCACTGCGTAAGACGCAACGTAGGCCACGCCGGCTGCCGCCCGGCATCCGCTCCAGCGGACAGCACGTCCCACCAATCCGGGCGGATGAGCAGAGACCGTCAAAGGCCACCCGTCCCCACCTCAGAACCTCGCCGCCCGAGGAGCACTCATGGAACCACGCGGCTACCGCATGGTGGTCTCGACCGAGCTCAACTACGTCAAGGCCTGCGGCATCGCAGAGCGGCATCTGCTCGAATGGATCCGCGACAAAGGGTACGACCCGTCCGGGCTCGACGAGGGACGGACCGAGATCGCCTCTCACGCCACCCTAGACCGTGACTCGGAAGGCGGCCGCAAGGGCGCGTACAGCCGGTGGCGCATGCGCGAAACCCCCTCCGCGTCTTCGGGCACATGGCAGTCGACGCTGATCGTGCGCTCCGGCCTCGAGGGGGACGAGGCCCGCACGTGGGTACAGGTCGACATCGAGCACCAGCCGGCCCGCGAGGGCGACGTCCCCAAGCGCGCCAACACCCCGAACATCGTCCGTTCCCTCCTGGACTCGTTGGAGGCACGTGACGCACACGCAGATGTCGCTGCCGCGCCCGTCTTCATCGAGGCCGAGGACGTCGATGATGCCATCGAGGAGTTGTGCGACAGCAACCGGAGGATGCCCGTCGTCATCGCCACGGTGCCGTACGGGAAGGATCCCGACGACTGGTCGCAGACGGTCGTCGAACCACTCTTCCGCTATCTGCACGGACTGGCAGTGTTGTATGTCCTTACCCCGGAGGCACAAGCCAAGTTCAACGCTGCGCTGGAGTATCACCCCGTATTCGGAGGTGGCGTCCGCACCTACCTGCCGGGGCTCGACCCGGCTTGGAAGCCCGACGCACAACGGCACCCGGTGATGTCGCGCCGTACCATCGAGGCCGACCTCCGCCGCGCCGCCGCCACACTCGCGGCCCTCCCCCAGCGGCTGTCCTCCCGACAACCGCTGCCCGCCGCTCTGCTCGGCATTCCGCGCCAGCGCACACGCCCCCGCCCCATCTCGGACGGCACGGATGTCTCCAAGCTCCGCTCCGACAAGGCCGCGCTGACCGCCCTGCTGGACGAGGCAGAGCGGGCCGAAGCCCTTCGGGTCGACGAGATCAACGACCTGTACGCGGAGCTGGCAAAGGCGGAACAGGCCAGCGATGAACTGCGCGGCGAGAACGAAGAACTGTACGACAAGGTCCAGGAGTCCCATCGGCTCATACGCTTCCTACGCGAACAATTGCAGGAGGCAGGCCAGTTCACCTTCGCCCACACACCGGTCGTCGCTGCAGACATCAGCTACCCGACGACCTTCTCCGAACTATTGGACCGCCTGGACGAGCTGCCCGGCATCTCGTTCACAGGGAACCGCAAGATCACACGATCCCTCGACAGCCAGTCGGTGGACAACTGGCTGTACGTCGCCTGGGACGGTCTACTGGCCCTGGATTACTTCGCCCGGCTCTCCGTCGAGGGCGCAACCTCCGGTGATTTCCTGAGCTGGTGCAAGTCCGACGCCTCCAGCGCCTTTCCCTTCCCGGCGGCCAAGGTGGCCATGCGCGAGTCGGACACCGTCGCCCGCAACGCAAAACTGCGCGGTGAGCGCATGCTCCCGGTACCGGAAACGGTGGACGCCGACCGACGTGTCTTCATGCAGGCCCATCTGAAGATCGGCGGGGGGAACACCATCGCGCCCCGCCTGCACTTCTATGACGACTGCCCCCGCTCCGGGAAGGTCTACGTCGGCTACCTCGGTCCGCACCTGCGCAACACCCTCACCTGACGCCCCCACGCTCAAGAAGGCCTGCCGTCCGACGTTCCGTCAACGGATGCGGCGAGCGGCACACTGCATGCTCAGCACTCCGCGAACCACACGAACTGCCCCCGCCGTACTGCCGACGGCGAAGGAGGGTCGGGTCACTCCCTCGGAGTCCCGTACGTGGACGGCTTGTTCGGCGATGGCGACCTTCACGCAGTCTTCACCTCACCACCGCTGTAGCCGGACTTTCTCGTCAAGCCCCGCTCACTGGTTCGGAGCACGTGGGACGAGGCGAAGGGGGCGGCTCCCTGGCTCGGTGAGCGGTTGGGCCGAGAACGCCCCGGGTTCGCCAACCGTGACCGAACTGCGGTCATGGGCGCCCCGGGCGGACTGACGGAGCGTAGCGACCTCGTCGTCGCGGAACTGGTCGCCAACGACGTCTTCCAGGGACGTGCGCCAAACCGCAGTTTCCGGCTCATGCTCGTCCTCGACCCGGCCGCCGGCCGCCTCCCTATCGAGGTAGCGACGCCCGCAGGGACCTCCACCCGCGGCTTCTCCTGGCGAACACCGAACCGGACGCCATCCAGACCGGCGGCCACGGCCTGGCACCCGTCGCCATCCTCGCCGACCACCTGAACGCGTCCCCCGCCCGGTCAACGGCAAGTCCGCCCAGGGGCTGCTGACGACGCCGGTCGAAGTGTGAGCACGCGGCTTCACCCTCGCCCCGTCGTGGGCGTCGGTAGGACTGCCCACTCACCGCCGGTGTGGTGCAGAATCCGAGCCCAAAACCGACGTCACGGAGTCGAATCCCCCAACCTCGGACCGAAGGGCGCCTCGTCCCGGCGATCATCATCGGCCCAGCTCGACGGGGGTTGTCCGAGGAATGCACGTGCGGACCTGATCGTCGACCACCCGAGGGCGAGGTGGCCGCTGGTGCCGAGCGCGGCACCGACACCACGAGGCACCAGTTCGCTCAGCACCAAGATCCCTCGCTTGGTCCCATACTTGGTAACGAACTGCGGACCCAGCACCTTGTTGACCCGGTGGATCGCGCTCCTGGGGGTCGCATATACGATGCGCCGTGCCCAAGCGGGCCCAGCACGCTCGATGACCATATCCAAGCCACGCACCGCTTCACGGCCGAGGAGGGCCGTCGAGACCAGGAGCTCGCGTCGCTCGAAGTCCTCCGGATGCAGGCCATGAACCTCGGCCAGCGAGAGCAGATACAGCACTGACGCTTCCGTGAAGCCCTCGACATCAGTCAGAGCCGTCGGGGTCTTGGCGCCTGGCACGATCGCTGCCACGCCGGACACCCCTCCGGACATGGCGATGCGGCGAAGGTAGGAAAGATTCAATCGGCGGATCAGTTCCTGTGGTGTATCGCTGGGGTGTACTCGCCGCAGGCGCTCGAGGTTCTCCCTCGCCAACGCCTGCTGGGCGGCCAACCCCTTCTCGATGGCCCACTGGACCGGGCTCTTCGCGTCATCGGCCTTGCTCATTGGGATTCTGGACCTCTCAGATCGCGAGCGCCTCGTGGGCGTCGGTGCACGGTCAAGCCTGGAATGATTGCTGATGGTTTGGGTGGGGATGTCGATTCTGGAATGCGGCGCCGCCGCTATGTGCTAGTGCGGCGTGAGCGCAGACATGGGTGATCCCGGTGGTCAGGCAGGTCCAGATGTCGCCCCCCACTGCTCGACGGTCTCCGCCAGGGTGAGAGGTCCAGGCGGGTGAGTGAGGAGGCGGTGGCGGGCGGCGGAGATCGCGGGGCGGTCGGAAGTAACCAGGGCGCGGTTGACGGGATGATGGCGTGCCATCACTGCTTTCGCACCCGCCCGTGCAGCCCCTCCAGGTGCCGCGGCAGCCGGGTGCCCTGCCAGCCCAGCACCAGCCGCTGGCGGGCGCGGGTGATCATGACGTAGTAGGCCATGCGCAGGTCCGCCGCGGTGGGATCAGTGGCGGCGTCGGTCTCGGTGTCGGCGATGACGACAGTGTCGAAGTCGAGGCCCTTGGCGCTGGCGCGGTGGACGATGACGATGCCGGGGCGGGCAAGGTCGAGGTCGCGGTAGCGGCCGGCGGATGCACCCGAGCTGTAGAGCTGGGGCTCTTGGGCGAGTCCTGCCCGTTCCAGGTGCCGCATCAGGTCGCTGGCGGTGCGCAGGGAGTGGACGATGACGCCGATGCGGTGGTCGGGTTGCCGGGCCGCCATGGCAGCGACGTCCTCGGCAAGGTCCCGGTTCCCGGAGTAGTGGCGAATGATCGGCAAGGAGCCGCTGCGGGCGGGCATCTCGGGCCGGGGGCCGCCGGTGCGGAAGTGCTCGGCGAGGGAGGCGATCTCGCGGGTGTTGCGGTGGTTGCAGGCGATCTCGGCACGTCTGGTGGAGCGGCCGAGGGCCTCGGTGAGTTCGGTGAGGGTGGAGTTGGTCTCGGTGAGGCGCTGGCACTCGTCGGCGAAGACGGTGACGGAGGTGGCGGCGAGTCGGGCCAGCCGGTAGAAGCCCGGCGGCAGGTCCTGCCCTTCGTCGACGACGAGGTGGGGTGCGGCCGACAGATGCGCGCCGTACGTGGCGGCAGCACGGTGGAAGAGAGCCGTCCAGTCGAACCAGCCGTCCTCGCTGCGCGGGGCGTCGTGGCCGAAGCGGCGCTGGATCCAGCTGTGGACGGTGGCGGCTTCGACGGGCGCACCGGGGACTGCGAGCCCCTGGAGGGTGTCGCGCAGGAGCTGGCGCAGGAGGTTGGAGCGGGACAGCAGCAGGGTGGGTTGGCCGGTGAGGGCGAGGTGGACGGCGCGGTGCGCGGCGAGCAGGCTCTTGCCGCTGCCGGGTGGGCCGGTGACGACGTGATGGTCGGTCAGTGGCAAGGCGTCCAGGCAGTCGCGCTGGGCGGGAGTGAGGTCGGGGTGCAGAACGGGGGCGTTCGCAGTGGTCATCGGTGTCATCCCAGGGCGGTGGCTGCCGCGGATTCGCGGCTCGCGGTGAGGACGTCGGTGAAGTAGCCGGGGACGCGAGCAGAGCCGACGACCAGGGCGCGGTCGAGGAGGGTGTTGCCGGTCTGGCAGCTCGTCTCGGGCAGCAGAGTGCAGGCGTGGCAGGCGGCGCGGTTGAGGTTTCCGAAGCCCTGGCCGGTGTGCTCGGCACACAGCGGGTCGGCGGAGCACCAGGCGGCTGCTTCGAGCATCCGGATGAGTGTTTCGGCGAAGTGCGGTGCCTCGCCCTGGCGTACCAGGCCGCCGAGGGTGCCTTCCGCGTCGCCAGCGGCCGTGTAGATGAGTAGTCCGCGCTGATTGTGCTCGGGGCGGCCGTACACGCGCTCGCGCAGGCTGGCGGTGGTGTAGCCGGAGTCGAAGGAGAGCTGGCGGACCAGCAGGTGGGCGAGAGTGTGCAGGAGAATGAAGCGGGGGGAGAGTTCGCTGCCGGTGGTCTCGGCGAGTTGTTCGTCGCGGAAAGACGCGTCGAGGTCGGTGCGGATGCCGTGGACGTGGGTCTGGACGCGGTGGTCGTTCTCCCAGGCGCTAAGGCGCTGCTCGTCCAGGGTGAGGACGATGCCTTCGCCGTAGACCTCGGTGGCGGGCAGCCAGCGCAGGCGCCCGCTGGTGTCGGCGGGTACGAGGGTGCCTCCCGGTGAGTGGCGGCGAAACCCGGTCAGTGTCCGCACCTCGCGCAGACGGTCGGCGAGGACGATGCCGTCGATGTGCGCATCGAGGGTGGCCCAGGGCTGCTCCGTCTCGCCGTCGAGGCCGAGTCCGCTGCGGCGGATCGCGAACTCCTTCGTGGGTTCGGGGAGCTGTACGGCGTCGAAGGCGTACCACTCGTCGCGACTGAGGTCGATCTTTTGGGAGTCCGGCCGGTCGGCGGGCATCGGCGCGAGGGCGCCCGTGGCTTCTGCGATGAGCTGGTCGATGAGGCTGTCGGGGGCCTGGGTGTCGTCCTTGATCATGTCGCGGAAAGTGTCGGCGCGGGGCGTGCCGAGGGCGTCGAGCAGGATCGTCCAGTACGGGTGGCCGAGGACGGTCTCCGCCGCGTCCTGCTCCGCCCGCGGGGGTTCGGCGGACTGGGGGATGTCGAGGGCGGAGTAGACGACCGGGTAGTAGACGTTGCCGGCGGTGCGCTGCACGTTGTGGACCTGCTGGCCGCAGGAGGCGTTCTCGTTCCACCGCTGCCAGGGGTTGCGACTCGAGCAGCGTCCCCCCTGGGGGCCGAGGATGTCGAGCAGGTCGCGCTCGGCGCCGCACGGCTTGCCGCCTTCCCTGGTCGCTGAGCAGCGCACCGAGAGTGCTTCGAGTCCGGAGGCGCGGTCGGCGACGCGGAAGCTGAGACGGCCGGCCTTCCAGGCGTGCTTGGCCTCGGAGCAGGCGGCCCGCAATTCGGGCGTGAGGTGGGAGTGGGCCCAGTACCACCAGTCGACGTCGTCGAGGTGTCCGTCCGGGCAGATGCGGACGAACCGCATCGGGGTGAGGCGGGGTGCGGCGGCGCAGGACGTGCAGACGGGCGGCTCTCCGGGTTTCTCGTGCTCGCGCAGGAAGCGGACCATGCTGCGGCAAGCGCCGCAGAACAGCCAGCCGGGGAAGCGGACGTAGGGGACGCCGGGGCGGTCGGGCTGGTCGTAGCGGTCGTTGAGGGTATGAGGCGCGGCGAAGAATCCCTTGACGCCGAGGCGGGCGGCGAGCCGTTCGGAGGCGACGGGGGTCTTGGACTGCGGCCATTTCTCGATGCCGGCGGCAACGAAGGACTCACCCTGGACGTCGAGGACGGCGCCGACGCCGAACGGCAGCACGGTCTGCGCCTGGCGGACCCGGAGTTTGCGTGTCACTTTCCTGCTCCCGTCACGGTGATCTGGCACTCACGGTCGACGTTGCGCATGGAGTTGAGGGTCTCCCACAGGCCATAGCGCTGCTCGAAGCCCTTGAGCAGGTTGTGCTGGCCCTTGCCCTGGCTGCGGTAGTAAAGGTCCTTGCCCTCTGCCTTGGCCGTCTCTGCCTGGCGGTACCAGTCGTCCAAGAGGTAGCCGAGTTCCTGGCGGACGTCGGCGCGCACGGTATCGACGTCGGCTCCCGCGGCATCGTGCTCGGCGATCGCGGCGCGCTCGGCGAGGGCGTCGGCGATTCGCGTGGCGTCGTCCTTGTGGCGGACGATTCCTCCGGCCTGGTTCTCGGCGGCCAGGCCGAGCCGGTGGCGGACGAGGATGACGAGCGCGGCGTGCAGGGCGCGGCGGCGGGCGGGCGGGGACCAGGGGGTGACGCTGGCGGGTTCGACGTAGCGGTAAAGGGCGCGGTGGTAGTCGATGAAGGTCTCGTAGTGGGACCGGTCGCGCGGGCGGGTGGCGTTGAAGTAGGTGACGACGAGTCCGGGCACGTGGTGGCGGCCGACGCGGCTGGTGGCCTGGATGTACTCGGCGGTGGTCTTGGGCTGGCCCTGCATGAGCAGGTAGGCGAGCCGCTTCACGTCGACGCCGACGGAGAGCATGTTGGTGCACGGCAGGAAGGCGACCGACTGCGGGTCGTTCCAGGGCTTCTCAAGGCGGTCGAGGAGGATGGGCTGCTCGGCACGCTTAGGCACGTTGCTGGTCAGTTGCTGTACTTCGCCGCTGCCGAGTGAGCGCACGCCGGCACCCTGGTCGAGGCTTCGGAGCTGGGCGGGGATGTCGTCGCCGGCCGCGGTGACGGTGCGGCCGAGTTCCCGCAGGCTGTGGTGGTAGGCGACGAGGGTCCAGTAGTCGTCGCGGTGCTCCTCGGGGAGTTGATGGACGCCTTGGAGCATGGCCGCCGTAGTGGCGACGACGCCGCGGCCTGCGGTGTGGCCCTGTGCCATGACGCCCAGGTAGAGGCGGCCGGGGCGGCCGGTGTCGGGGACGGCGAAGAAGCTGTCGCGGGCGTCGAGTCCGGAGGGCGGGAAGAGCTGGACGTCCTGGTGGTGCAGGGCGCGGACCTGTTCCGCGGAGCGGCGGATAGTGGCCGTGGCGGCGACGATCTTGGGCGGACGGCCGTTGGGGCCGGTGCACAGCTCGAGAATGGCCGCCTCGTAAAGGCCGACGGTGGTGCCGAGTGGCCCGGTGAGCAGGTGCAACTCGTCCTGGATGATCAAAGACGGGGGCGGGTTGCCAGTACCGGCGCCGAAGAGGCGGCCGGAGTCCGGTTCCCAGGCGAGGCGGGCGAACTTGTCGACGGTGCCGAGGACGAAGGTGGGCGGATCCTTGTAGAGGTGCTGGTCGACGACGGCAACGGGCAGGACGTCGTGGAAGGCGCAGGCATCCCGGGTGCAGTGGAAGGCGAAAGCACCGGTGTCGGCGCGGACTCCGTAGTCGGAGCGGACGGTGGACCGGGTCGCCGGCAGGATGCGGGTGCCGCACCAGGGGCAGCGGTCCAGAATGAAGACGTCCTCGGGGTGGGTGGCCTCGCGCTGCTGGTCGAAGACATCTTTGGCTGCCTGGAAGTTGTTGGGAGTGGTGGTCTCGCCGACCCACAGGCCGATCGTGATCGGTCCACCGAGACCGAGTCCGGGTTCGCTACGGCGGATGCGTTCCAGGGCGCAGATCGTGGTGGCGGCACGCTGGAACTGCTGGGTGGTCAGCAGGCTCAGTGTGTAGCGGCTGAGTACGGCGGTCCCTTCGCCTTCGCCGCTGAGCCGCCGCAGGGCGATGGTGAAGGCGGCCAGGAGCAGGTACGCCTCGGTCTTGCCACCGCCGGTGGGGAACCAGATCAGATCGGTGGTCTCGCGGTCGCGGTGGCCCGGGTCGGCGACGCCGTCGAGCGCCAGGAGGAAGAAGGCAAGCTGGAAGGGCCGCCAGGTGGCCTTGAGGTCGACGGGTGGGTCGATGGCCATAGGGTCGGAGCGGTGGCGCCGCTGACCGGCCTGGTCGGGGGCGGAGTGCCGCATCTGCAGCAGCATGGCGCGTTGGGCAATACGGAAAGCATCGAGGAGTTCGGGGCGGTGGGGGTCGCACAGGGTGCGTACGCCTGCTTCGATTCGGCTGACCGCCTGGCGGATGCGGTCGAGGATCCGCTCTGCGGCCTCGCGTCCCCAGGGCGGCACCACGACGGACCGCTGGCCCACGTACCAGGCGTGGTACGAGGCGGCGAACTCGGCGAGCTCTTCGCGAAGTTGATCCCTGCTGATGGCTGGGTCGGCCAGATGGGAGATGGTGAGGGCGGGGGCGTCGAGCGGGCCGCCGGCCCGGATGGCGGGTACCTCGGCGCGCGGCAGGGCTTCGCAGGCGAGGAGTTCGACGGCGCCGCCCTCGCCGCGGTCCTCGCGGACGGCGCAGCCGTGGCCGACGGCGTGGGTGACAACGTGGCGGTACTGCAGCCGCAGTTCACGTTCCTCGGGGTCGCGGCTGGCGAGCCGGACGCTGGGGTAGGGCAGCACGGTGCCGTCGGCGGAACGGACGGTGAGTTCGCACTGGAACAGCATGTCGTCCCAGCTCGGCGCCTTGCCGTCGGCGCCGTCGTGGCGGGCGGTGTTGACTAGGGCCACCGTGATCAGGGTGCCGTCGCCGTAGGAGCGGCGGCGCAGCCGGATCTCAGCGCGGCCGTCGAGGACGGGCACGGTCTCCCGGTCGGGGCCGATGGTGTGCGTCTCGGGTGTGATGGGGATGCGGCGCCAGCGCCGCCCGCGCCCGGGTTGGTTTCTCTGTGTCTCGTAGCGGGCGGCAGTGCAGCTCACCTCGACATGTGCGGCATCGGTGTAGAAGCTGAGGCCGAGTGATGCGGGCAGCCAGCTATTGGTCTCGGGCACGGGGTCCGGGGCCGGGTCCACGTCGGGGGCGTCCTGTTCGGTCCCCGGTGCCTCGGGGTCGTCGGCCGCGAGGGCGAGTTGCCGCTGGAGGTCCGCCTGCTGCGGGTAGAGCGTGCCCATGAGGTACTGCCGGTCGGGCGGTGCGTCGAGGACCTCGTCGTCGCCGTCGGCGGGACCGACAAGCTGGCGGGTGAGGTAGTCGACCAGCTCCTGGCGCGGGTCCATGTGCGGGTTCCTTCGGGATCACAGGTGGGCATTGGCAGAGACGGCGGGGTTGGCCGGGAAGGTTGGAGGATTCAGCGATGCGCCGACATCAGCCCGTGGCGGACCAACTCATCTCGAAACTTCGGCTTGGCCTTCGATTCGAGCTGGCGGATGCGCTCTCGGGTGACGCCGAAGACGCCTCCGAGGTCCTCCAACGTGTCCGGATCGTCGCCGTCAAGGCCGGCGCGCCGGATGAGGATGTGCCGCTCACGCTCGGGCAGGTGCTCCAGCACGTGCCGCAGGCGGGCGTGAAACTCCTTGCGGAGAAGCACAAGGGGAGGTTCGGGGAGTCGGCTGGGCCCGATGATCAGGTCCCCAAGGGCGGCGTCCTCGCCGATGATCCGGTCCAGGGAGTCGGTGGGCCGGCTGATCCTGCGCACCTCTTCTACTTCGGCGAAGGTGAGGCCCGTGGCGTAAGCCACGTTGTCGACAGTCCTGGCGCGGCCTTCGCTCAGGAGCTTTCGCTCAGCCACGGCGACCTTGCTGACCCTTTCGTGCAGGTACACGGGCAGCCGGATCAGGGTGCCTTCGTCGGCGATGGCCCGGTTGATGTGCTGCTTGATCCAGTGCATCGCGTAGGTCGAGAACTTGAAGCCCTTGGTGGCGTCGAACCTGCGGACCGCGCGCATCAGTCCAAGGCATCCGTGCTGTACGAGGTCCTCGATGTCCAGTCCGCGTCCTTGGTAGCCCTGCGCGATCTTCCACACGAGCCGCTGGTTGTGCAGGACAAGGCACTCGTATGCGCGCCACCGCTCGCCGTCGCGAGGCAGCGCCGCGATCTCCTCTGCTGGGATATCGCGGCTGAGGCAGCCGGTGCCGTCGCGGAGGAGAATCGCGAGGCCGACTTCCTCGTCCGCGGTGAGCAGCACCTTGCCGACGTACCGGCGCCCTCGGTCCTCTTCCAGCACAGCCCGGGCCGCGCGGACGGCACCGGACAGTGTGACGTCCACGGCGGACAGTGCAGAGCGGGTGCGCTGGTTGCCGATCGACGGCTTCGAGGATGTGGGAGTGGATGCAGCCGCCGCAGGCCGGGCCTCATCGGTCGCCACCGCCGGGACGGTCGTGCGGGGCGGACGGGGGCGGGTGATCGGGAAGCCGGAGGTCAGCTCACGCACTTCGGCAGGACTGAGCCCGTGGAGCCGCGCAACACCGTCGTGGGCGAGCTTGCTGACGGTGCCGTCGGCGTCGGCGTAGCGGGCCAGCATCCGCCGGGCCTGGGCCAGGCGCCTGGCCGCGTCACTAGCGACAAGCTCGGGCTCAGGAGCGCGAGGCGGCGGGGTGGACTCTCTTTTCGGCGGCGCCGCAGCCTGCGCCCTGGATTCGACGGCGGGCGGGGGCTGGTGGCTCGTCTGTCCCCGACGTGAAGACTTCACATGAATGCCGACAGCGGCAAGTCCATTGCGGAGCCTTCGCTGCTGATCGTCAGTCGTGAGTCCGAGTCGGCGTGCCTCCTGGGCGAAGGCCCGTTGACTGACAACGCCGGCCCGAGACGCGCCGCTCTTCAGCCTCTCGATAACTGCCGGCAACTCTGCTTCGATCGTGCGCCGCTTGACCTCGACCATCATTTCCCCCACCGATAACACCCCACCCCAGCGACCAAGCCGCCAGTTCCGCCCGGAAGAGCCGGTCGGAGGTGTCGACACTCTAGGGGCAGCCTGTTTACATCGTCAACACATTGTCGAGCTTTACCTCTAAGGCATGCCGAGCCCCTTGACAGTGTCAACAGGTAAGGTGTGCAGTGTTCTACCAGGCCTCGCCCCACCTCGGAAGGTCACACATGCCGCAGCTCGACCGCCTTCCCGGCACACCCGAGTTCCGCATCGCGCTCCCCAAGGGCGGCGGTGAGGCGCGCGGATACCTGCTTGCGGGGTTCGGCGGCAATGGCACGCACAAGTTCCTCCTGCAGGAGGGGTCCTTTGTGGCCGCCGAGGCATGGCCGGGGCTCGGTGACCACGCGCGTCGGCTCCGTGATGAGCTGCGCGCGAACGGCGAGTTCATGGATGCCCCCGCCGACCCGGGCCAGCCGAAGGCGCCGCCACGCTGGGTGGCAACTCGAGACATTGCGTGCAACTCTTCCTCGGCCGCCGCCGCGCTGGTGTACGGCTACGACGCTTCCGGCCCCGAGTCGTGGAAAACCGTGGAGGGCTACCCGCTCGCCGACTATCTGTCCACCGGTTGGCGCGCCCCGCACAAGGCATGGCTGGTGCGCGGCTCCAATGTCTCAGGGCACAACCTGGTTCGGCAGTTGTGGCTGAAGGAGGGGTTCGTCTCACTCGCGGGCACGCATCTGCCGCTTCTTGAGGAGACCGATCCGACCAAGAGCGCGCTGCGCCGCTTCGTCGAGGAGGGATACGAGGGGGCGGCCTCGTACAACCAGAAGCAGGGTCTCGTCGACGAGCTGCACGCCTTCCTGACGCAGATGCGCGTCGGCGACACGGTGGCCACCATCGGTGATGGCCGGCTGCACGTCGGGCAGGTCACCGGGGAGGCTGTGCAGACCTCGTCGCCCGGCGGGCTGTCCAATCTGCGCAGGACCGTCGCCTGGTCGCCGCAGAGCCACGCGTACGAGGAGCTCCCGGAGGAAGTGCAGCAGAAGCTGTCCGTTCAGCATGATGTCGTCGACCTGACGGGCATCCTGGACGCGTTGGACGGACTCACCGGGCGTACGGAGCGTACCGACCCGACAGCAACCGACGGCGGCGCCTACCGTGCTGCCGAACGGCCGGTGCAGCGAGAACTGTCGCTGCCGGGCATCACCGCGGAACTCGCCGCCGACCTCCTCGTCCACGACCGCGCCTGGCTGGAGGAGGTCCGTGAACTTCTATTCGACGAGCGCCAGTTGGTGCTCTATGGGCCGCCGGGGACCGGCAAGACGTACCTGGCGATGAAGCTGGCCGAGTATTTCGGCGGTGGCCCGGAGCAGGTCAAGATCGTGCAGTTCCATCCTTCGTACGCCTACGAGGATTTCTTCGAGGGGTTCCGGCCCGTGGAGGACCCCGAGACGCGGGAGGTGGCGTTTCGACTGACGGCAGGCCCGCTGCGGGAGCTCGCCGATCTCGCCTCCCGCGAGGGTAACCGGCACGTTCCCCACTTCCTGATCATCGACGAGATCAACCGAGCCAACCTGGCCAAGGTCTTCGGCGAGCTGTACTTCCTCCTGGAGTACCGGACGAGATTTGTCCGCCTCACCTATTCCGGGGACGACTTCGCGCTGCCGCCGAATCTGTTCGTGATCGGCACGATGAACACCGCCGACCGGTCGATCGCCCTGGTCGACGCGGCGATGCGGCGCCGTTTCGCGTTCGTGGAGCTGTCTCCGCGCGTCGAGCCGACCGCCGGGCTACTCGCACGCTGGCTGCAGCGCGAGGGCAGGGACCTGGAGCCCGCCCGGCTCCTTGACGCCCTCAACGCCCGCGTTGACGACGCCGACTTCGCCATCGGCCCCTCGTACTTGATGAAGCCGGGCGCGTTCCGTGACGGCGGACTCGAACGGATCTGGCGCACGAAGATCCTGCCGCTGCTCGAGGAGCACCACTACGGCGAGGGCTTGGACATCGCTGCCCGCTACGGCCTCGACTCGCTGCGCGGGCAGCGCCTGTGACCGTGCTTGAGGTGACCCTGCGCGAACACGGGCCCGCCGTCTCCGTCCCGCTGGGCGCCGATGCCGGGCGGGCCCTTGCCGCCTCCGGCATCCTGCAGAGCGCGACCCCGGATCCCGGCCGGGACGGACACTGGCTGCTGCGGGCGGGCAGCCGGGTCGGCGCCGTGCGCACGCCCAGCGGCCCGGTCGTACGGATCACGCCCAAGACCCCCGTGAGCCGGCTGTTCTTCCTCCTCGGGTTCAGCCTCAATCCGGCACGCGCCTGGCGCGACAGCCAGGAGGGCACCGTCGACACCGGAGCGTACGACGATGTCGTTCCCGCACTCGCGCACGCCGTGGAGCGGCAGATCGACGCGGCGCTGCGGCAGGGCGTCCTTCAGGGCTACCGGGAAGTGGAGGAGTCCGCGCTGGTCGTGCGCGGGCGGCTGCGCGAGGCCGAGCAGATCCGGCGGCACTTCGGCCGTACGCCGCCGGTGGAGATTGCCTACGACGCATACACCGCCGACACCGCAGAGAACCGCATCCTGCGCGCCGCCGCCGAGCGGTTGCTGCGGCTGCCAGGCGTTCCCGGGCCTGTCCGGCGGCTCCTGGCCCATCAGCGCGTACGTCTGGCCGACGCGCTGCCACTGGTGCGGGGGCAGGAACTGCCGCGTTGGCAGCCGTCGCGCCTGAACTCCCGCTACCAGCCCGCGCTGCGGCTCGCCGAGGCCGTCTTGCGCGGCGCCTCACCGGAACACCGGCCGGCCGGGTCGGACCCGCTCGCCATGGACGGGTTCCTGCTCGACATGAACCAGCTGTTCGAGGACTTCGTGACGGTCGCCCTGCGTGAGGCACTCCAGGAGCACGGCTTGGCCGCGCGATTGCAGGCCCCCCACCACCTCGACACCGCGGGTCTGGTGCGGATACGTCCCGATCTCGTGGTCCGCACCGGTGACGGCCGCACTCCGCTCGCCGTCGTCGACGCCAAGTACAAGGTCAAGAAGGCCGACGGACTCCTCAACGCCGACCTGTACCAGGCGCTGGCGTACGCCACTGTGCTCGGCTTGCGCGAGGCGCACCTGGTGTATGCGGCTGGACGGCAGCCCGAACGCTTCCATGAGGTGCGCGGAACGACGACCGGACAAGACGGGCGGGGAGTGCGGCTGTACCAGCACAGCCTCGACCTTTCCCGCGAACCCGGACAACTCCTGTCGGCGCTGCGGGAGATCTCTGGACGGCTGGTCCAAGCCACCGCATGATCGACGATCACGAAACACCGTCAGGCAATAGGAAGGGACCTCATGCCCCGGCTCGCCTTCGCCCAGAGCTTCTGGGACGGCTACGACACCATGGAGAAGCCGGTCCGAGCCGGAGTACGCAAGGCCATGGCGAAATTCCAGGCCATGAGCGTCGCCGAACTCAACGCGGACAAGGGACTGCACCTGGAGTCCGTTGAGAACGCCCGCGACCCGCGGATGCGCACCGTTCGCATCACCGACTTCTGGCGCGGCGTCGTCCTCGCCCCCGACGACGGCAGCGACGTGTTCCTCCTGGTCAATGTCCTGCCGCACGACGACGCCTATACCTGGGCGGCGAAGCGTCTGTACAGCGCGAACTCCGCGACCCGGGCCCTGGAGGTACGCAACGCCGTCGCCCTGGACGAGCTGACACCGCTGTACGAGACGGCCGCACGCACGGCTCCTCGGTTGCTGTTCGCGGACGTCTCCGACGGCGCGCTGCGCGAGCTCGGCATCGACGACCAAGTGCTGCGCGCCGCACGTTCACTGGTGGACAAGGCCCAGCTGGACGCGTTCGCCACGCTCCTGCCGGAGGATCAGCTCGAGGTGCTGCAGTACCTTGCCGAGGATTTCAGCCCGGAAGACGTCTACCAGGACGTCGTGGCCGTCCGTCGGCCTGCCGACGCGCCCGCCGAGCCTGTCGAAGACCTGGCCACGGTGATCGCCAACACTCCCGCACGCATCCGCCTGGTCACCGGGCCGCAGGAACTGCAGGAGGTTCTGGAGAAGCCGTTCGAGGCCTGGCGGGTCTTCCTGCACCCCTCCCAGCGGCGTGTCGCCTACCGCGCCTCGTACGGGGGTCCCGTCCAGGTCACGGGCGGCCCTGGGACGGGCAAGACGGTGGCCGGCCTGCACCGGGTCAAGCACCTGCTCGGCCGTTCCGAGGACGGCCGTATCCTGCTCACCACCTACACCAACGCGCTCGCCGCCGGACTGCGCGAGATGCTCGGTCTGCTTCTGGACGAGGACGAGACGCTACTGGCGCGGGTCGACGTGACGACGGTCGACGCCTATGCCAACGGCGTCGTGCGCGCGAAGTCGGCGGCCGCGCCCAAACCGATCGGGGACCGGGAACAGCGGCAGTTGTGGGAGAAGACCGTCAAGCAGCTCGATCTGCCGTTCACCGCCCAGTTCCTGGCCCAGGAGTACCGGCACGTCGTGCTCGGCCAGAACCTCCGTGATCTCGACGCCTACCTCAGCGCGAGCCGCCGCGGCCGCGGCACCGGCCTCGGCCCCACGCGCCGCCGAGAGGTGTGGAACGGTAAAGAGCGGTTCGAACAGTTGCTGCGCGACCGTGGCGAGACCACACACCTGCGGGTCTGCGCCCGCGCGGCGGACCTCCTCTCCGATCAGCCGGGTCCCTACGCCCATGTCGTTGTGGACGAAGCGCAGGACCTGCATCCCGCGCAGTGGCGGGTGCTGCGCGCCGCCGTTTCCCCTGGCCCCGATGACCTGTTCATTACCGGCGATCCGCACCAGCGGATCTACGACTCCCGCGTGTCGCTCGGCTCGTTGGGCATCACCACGGCCGGCCGTGGATTCCGGTTGCGGGTCAACTACCGATCCACCGAGGAGATCCTCGCCTGGTCGGCGCGGCTCCTCGCGCCCGTCACCGTCGATGCGTTGGAGGGCGATGGAACGGACTCGCTGGCCGGGTACCTGTCCCTGCTCCATGGACGCCGTCCCCAGGTGCAAGGGTACGTGACCCGACAGGAGGAGAGCGAGGCTCTGGTCGACCGGGTGCGGGCCTTGCTCGCAGAGGGTCTCGCACCGCATGAGATCGGCGTATGTGCGCGCTTCAACCTCTCCCTGGATTCGGCCGAGGAGAAACTCAAGGCCGCCGGCATCCCCGCCCTACGGGTCAGGGGGCAGGTCGCGCAGGGAGCTGAGGGAGTTCGGTTGGCAACGATGCACTCGATGAAGGGGCTGGAGTTCCGGGCGGTGTCGGTCCTGGGTGTCAGCGAGGGCACCGTCCCGTTCGCCCGTGAGATCACCCCACGCGAGGTGGACCCGCTGCAGCACGAAGCCGACCTGCTCCGGGAACGGTGTCTGCTCTTCGTCGCCTGCACTCGCGCGCGCGAAGCGCTGAGTGTGACGTGGAGCGGAGCTTCAAGCCCGTTTTTGCCGCACGCTGCCTGACTGGCCGCCCGGCGCAAGACCGGTGCGGGGCACCCACCCAGGGTGTCCCGCACAGTGCTCACTCCTCCGGGGCCAGGGCCCCCGTGGCAAGGCCCTCACGGGCGACTTCGGCAAGCTGCCGGCTCAGCTCGTCGACCTTGCACATTCCTTCCTCGAATGCAGACAGGGCCCTGAAAACAAAGCCGTATCGGCGCTGCTCGTCGATGCCCATGCGGGGAATACGTGACCCTCTGCTATCAGGACGGTAGGTTCCGCTGGAGCTTGTGGACCGGCGCGTATTGACCGAGCTGCGAAGGAATCCTTGCAGATAGTCCGTGTCGAGCTGCTCGCTGGCTGAGACCGGTTCCGGACCGTCGTAAGCGACGAGTCCGGCACGGGCGAGATCTGCAACGCTGGTGGTGGCGCTGTCCAGGGAACCCGGTCCGTCGCCTGGTGTCAGCTCGGGCAAGAGGGCGGCGAGCCGGCGGATCTGGTCCTCTAGTTCCTTGCGCAGGGCGGTGTACTCACCGGGATAGTCGCGGTGCCGGGAGCGGAGGTGACTACCGGGAGTCAGATCGACAGTGTCGTCGAGGAGTTCGATCAGCGGCACATCGGCGACCTGGTCGGGCCGTGGTTCCAGGTTCCCATCCGGGCTGTTGCCAGTCAGGTCGACCATGCGCACGGTGTGGTTCGCATCCGCACCCCCCGTGTTCTCGGGACGCCGCAAACACCAAAGGTGGACAGGCAGGGCATGAGAAGTCGCCGTCCCTGGTGGCAAGGCGACCACTTGCCGCACGATGCCCCGGCGCACGAGTTCTGATCGGATCCGGCGGCCTGCCTTGCGGTAGGCGACCGAGGCCGGCATAACCATGAGGACCTGGCCGCCGGGCTCGGTGTGCGCATAGGCATGCTGGAGCCACGCAAGCTCCCCTTCTGCCTTGGACGGGGTTCCGAGTTCCCAGCGGGAGTCGAGCAGCAGCACTTCTCGTCCCCACTCGGTCACGCCGGCTGGTGGGTCGCAGACGACCAGATCCGCCTTGAGGTCCGGCCACTCGTCTGCGCGCAGGGAATCACCTGCCACGATGCTCACACCCGATCGGCCCAGGAGGTCGGCGCGCAGCTGTGCGAAACGGGCACTGTCAGCATCCATTTCCTGGCCGAAGCAACGCATCTTCGCTTGGGAAGCCACCGCCAGGAGCAGCACCCCGATTCCGCAGGCCGGATCCAAGACTGCGGCGTCGGCCGGCAGCTCAGGAGCGAAATGGCACACGGCACGGACCACGCGCTCGGGAGTCACCTGGTCCGATCCGGCACGCCGAGCGGACTCCATGAAACGTTCCGTCAATCCCTTCACAAGGTCGACAGGAGCTTCAGTCCGGGCGAGCCCTTGTACACGGGTGGCGACGTCATCCGGCAGCGCCGGTTCGCCGTCTCCGACCAGCACCGCGGCCACCTCTGCCAGGCCCGTGACCATCTGTTCCCCATACGCGGCCCGCATGGCCTGCCACAACTCGACCTCGGGTGAGACCTCCTGCCCTTTGCGCTGTTTGTCCAACCATTCCTGGACCTCGGCAAGCGCGTAGAGCGGACTGTTCGCGGCACCTGCCGCCGGCGCGGGAAAGTCGTCGTAGCGCCGGCGCCAATTGGAGACGGCGGCCCGGGTGACTCCGGCCAGCCGAGCGATCTCGGAACCGGTGACAAGAGGGCCGACCGATGGAGCGGCATTGTCCGTCATACTCCCAGCGTACACGGACCCCTACCCTCCACTTGAGGAAGGAGTGCGTTGGCGATATACACGCACTATTTGCATCGTGTACTTGACTGGTCCTGAACCGGTCAATGTGCAGAGTGTCCCGTACCTCAGGCCAGCCCTGAGCCGCTCAGACTCCTATCCTGGGCTCGCGCAGCCGGGGCCATGCAGGCTGGCGCACCTGCCTCGCTCACCCACGAGCGAGATCCTTGATGGCCCGCGCAATGCCCGGCAGGTGCACGGGGTTCGCGCCGCGCTTCACCCGCAGGTTAACCATGACCTTGACGGTCTCGCCGGGCATGAAACGCTCTTCTGCGACCTCGTTCGACTGCTCTCAGAAGCGACAGATCAGCCTTTCGAAGATGTAGCCACGTTGTGACCGGGCACACCCGGGACACAGGGCGACGTCGACGAACTTGCAGATGACCCGGTCGAGAGGGCTGGGCGCCGACCCTTCCCACCCACTACCTACGGAGCCAACCGCCAGCACGAACCTACGAATCACCAAAGTGCAGTCACGACCCGAAGTCTTGATCAATCCCGGACCCGTTCATCCAGCCCGGTCGCCACCGACGGGATGAATGAGATGTTCTGTCCGGACTCGCCAATACTCACATTGACCTGGCGCCTTGAATATTCGGTTCTACCGGTGTTCCCGGCGGTAGGAGTGCGCCGATCGTGAGACCGGTGGCCAGTGAGGCCGCTGACTCGGCGGCAAGGTCGGCCGTTCGGCGGGTCGCCGTGCGCAGTTCGTTCACACGGCGGAACGCCTCCCCATACCGTCGCTGCTCTTCCAGAGGCAGGAGCGGAACGCGCAAGCGCCCCGGCGTGACGTGGACCTGAGTACTGCCGGTGGACGCCGAGGCGATGTTGTCCTCAGCGCCCAGGAACCCGGCCAGGAACCATGGGTCGAGCCGGGCCGGGTCGGGGCGCAGGAGGTGGACGTTGGGCCCGAGCAGGGCCCCGGCGTCCTGGTCGTCCGCGACCCGGCTCATCGGCGCGCCCTCGCCGCCCGCCAGTGCGCGCAGGAGGACGTCCCCGGCGGCGACAGTCTGGGTGGCGTCCGCGAGGGCATCACCGGCGCCGCCGGACGGCGGGTCTCCCCCGGCGATGTCGCGGGCGGTGAGGACAAGCGTCTCGACGTCCTCGGCCTTGGCGCCCCGTGTGCCGGGCGCCGCTGCCCGCTGCACCGTCAGGGCCCCGCCGCGTGCCAGGTCGGCGACGGTCGCCGTGCGCCACTCACGGGACGACTCCCCGGACGGTTGCCAGTCCCCCAGCGCGGAGGCTGCCCGCAGGGCCGCAACCGCGTCGCCCAGTCGGTCCCGCAGTTCGGTGACGCGGAGGGCCAGCGCGGCCGGGTCGATGTCAGCCGCTGTGGCCCGCACATGGCGAGCCGGGGTGATGTCCGTGACGTCGTCGAGGAGGTCGACGACGGGAACCGCGCGGGCCACACCCGACTCGCTGGCGTAAGTACTGGCGTCGGCGAGGAACGCGGCCCACTGGGTGAGCACCCGGTCGGTCAGGCCCGCCCAGTCGACCGCGGCGGACGACGCGGCCGCGGAGGACCCTGAGGAGCGGCCGAGGCGCGAGCCGCCGCGCGTCCCGGAGCCGGCCGTGGCCGTGCTGGTCGCCCCGAGGTTGGCGGCGTCCCGCTGCTCGCCCTCGCCGTCGACGAACAGCACGGACGCACGGTCCGCGCCACCCGGCTCGGGACGCTGGAGGATCCAGATCTGCAGGCCGATGTGCAACGGGTAAGCAGCCCCTGCCGGAAGGGAGACGACGGCGCGCAGGGCCCCGCTGCGGATGAGTTCCTGGCGGATGCGGCGACCTGAGGAGCGGAAGGCGAGCGCTGGCGGCAGGAGCATGACCGCATGACCGCCGGCCTCCAAGTGCGCCAGGGCGTGCTGGACCCAGGCCAGTTCGGATTCGAAGCGGGGCGGCACCCCGTAGGCCCATCTCGGGTCGTACGCCAGCTCGTCGTGGCCCCAGTCACGGTCACCGAAGGGCGGGTTGGACAGGACGCCATCAACGGTGACGTTCGGGAAGGCGTCGTCGCGCAGACTGTCGCCGACGCGGATCGCCGTCTCGGCCTCGGGAGCGGCGAGCAGGAGGCGGATCGCGCTGCGCTGCGCCTGGACGGCAAGCGTGTCCTGCCCCAAGAGATCGCGGGCGCCGTGGCGAGCGGCGGCGGCGAGGAGGGTTCCGCTGCCGCATGCCGGGTCGAGGACACGCGCCGTGCCGGCCGGCAGGAGCCGGGCCATGAGTGACGCCAAGCCCTCTGGGGTCTGGTAGACGCCACTGGCGGCGCCCTCGTCCAGCTCTCGTTCGGCGAGGACATCGAGGGCGGCCTGCGCTCCGCCGTCACGGACGCACCCCAGCAGCGCGCGGAGCGCGGCCACGTCGTCGGGCCCGTAGCCGGCCTGCTCGGTTCCTGGTACTGCGGCGGGGTGCTCCGCCGCGGCCTTCTCCGCACGCGCGACCAGCTGGTCGTCGGCCGCAGAGGCGAGCTCGGTCAACTGCGCGGGCCCGAGGCGGGACGCGGCTGCCACCAGAGGGAACAGCCGTACCGCCGCGCCCACGCCGGGCCCGCGCAGACGCAGTGCCGTGCGCAACTCCTCCGCCGGCGAAGCCGCGGAGGAGTGCCCGCGCCCCCGGAGCCATGCCTGGACGGCCGTCAGGTCGTAGAGCGGGCTGCTCTCCGTGCCTCCACTGGGGACGGGGAAGTCGTCGTGGCGGCGGCGCCAGTTGCTGACGGTGGCGCGCGTGACTCCCGCGATGCGGGAGATCTCGGCAGCTGTCACATGCGCCGCGTCGGGGCGCTGGGCTGATGGCTGTTGGGGCATGGCGTGGGGTCCTGCACCTCTCTGGCCAGTCGGAATGAACAGTAAACACCCTACAGCGGACGTCAAATCCGTCAAGTCGTTTGACAGTGCTTTCACTCTGCTGCTTATCTGGTCTCGCTTTCACCTGGAAGCAGCGGCAACGCCGTGGCTCCTACCGTTCCCGGCTGCACACCGCAGCACACCACCACCCACCGGAGGACCTCAGATGAGCACCCCGACCCCGCAGTCCCCGTTCGGTCAGCCCACCCAGCCCACGTGGGGACAGGTCCCGCCGGTCACGCCCCCCGCCACCAAGCCCTCCCGCCGCAAGGCGTGGTTCACTCACGGCGCGGTCGCGGTCGTCGCCCTGGGGCTGGGCGCCGGCATCGGCGGCGGAGGCGGCTCCGGCCCTGTGGCGGAATCCAGGCGGCCCGCACCGGCCGTCACCGTCACCAAGACAGCCGAGGCCGCCGAGGCCGCCGCGCCGAAACCGGCCGTGACGGTCACCGCGAAGGCCCCCGCGAAGCCGAAGCCGACCAAGAAGCCTGGACCGCCGAGCACCGTCGACGGGGACGGCCAGTACCTGGTGGGCGAGGACATCAAGGCCGGCACCTACAAGACCGCCGGGCCTCAGGACGACGACTTCGGCCTCGGCTGCTACTGGGCCCGGCTCAAGAACGCCTCCGGCGAGTTCGACGCGATCATCGCCAACGACAACATCACCGGCCAGGCGCGCGTGACGGTCCACAAGGGCGAGTACTTCGAGACCAAGGGCTGCAACAAGTGGGAGAAGGTCGGCTGACGCCCAGACGCCCCGACTTCGCCGAACCCACAGCGCGGCACCCGAGGCATCCACGGCGGCTCCGCCCTCCCCGGGCGCATCTGCCCGGGCTCGCAACTCCCCGTCAATCCAGCGCCGTAGAGCCGTGGGCGCCGATCGCTCACGTACGCCCCGTACGTCCACGGCTCAGGACCGCTCCAGTCCGCCTCACGAGAGGAACCACCGCGATGTCCGCCCCCGAGTTCGAGCAGCCCGCCCACGTCCCCGCCTCGGAGCCGTTTTCCGATCCTGCCGCACCGGCGGCCCCGTTCCCGGACACTATCCAGGTCCCGTCCATGCCCTCGTCTCCGCCGCTGAGCGGTTCCCGTTGGGCCCGGCTGTCGCGGGGCACGGTCCTGGCCCTCGGGGTCGGCGTGGGAGCTGCGGCGGTCGGTGCTTGCTGGCTCACCACGTCCCTTCTCGGCGATCACGAGGTCAAAGAAAGTGGCGCCAGTCCCACCAGCACGGCCACCGCTGCGGAGACGCCGGCGCAGGGACCGTTCTCGACGGACGGCACCCTCACCCTCACCGAGTCCGGCGCGGGACTCACGACGGGCGAGCCGTGCTCCGGCACGGGCGGCTACTCCGACATCGACTTCGGCACCCAGGTCAACGTCACCGACGCGGACGGAACCCTGGTCGCCACCGGCTCCCTGGACCTGGGCGAGAAGACCGATGAAGGGTGTGCGTTCACGTTCACGGTTGACGACATCGCCCCGGGCTCGAAGTTCTACACCGTCGAGGTGTCCCACCGCGGTGGCCTCACCCAGACCGAGGCCGCCCTGCGGGCGGGCGGCCTGGCGTTCACGCTCGGAGACTGACACCCCGAATGCACAAGGTCCCGGCCACTATGCCTGCACCCCTCGCTGCCGACGGCAGGCGACATCGCGTCGCCGCCCAACCCGATACGAACAGGAGGAACCTCATGGGCCACCGCTCGCCGCTCGCCCACGCGCCCCGGCCGAAGACCCGTGCGCGGCGCGGGATCTGCGTGAACGAAACGGTCAAGGCAGTGTCTGGGCCGATCGTCCTCGCCACGGACGCGTCCGTCGGGGCGGACCGCGTCGCCTCCGGATACCTCGCCACGACCGGCCACACCGGTCTGCGCGCCCACCTCTACCCGACCTACGTCGCCCGGCCCCGCGCCCGCGTCGTCGTCACCGAACTGCGGGCCGTTCATTGGGGCCTGAAGGCCGTACTCGCCGCACATTCCGGCCGACCCGTCGAGGTGCGCGTCGACAGCATCGAGGCGCTGAAGTACCTGCACGCCTGGCAGCGCGGCGGCAGCAAAATGCCGGACGGCTACAGCACCAACCTCCGCTCCCAGGGCCGGGCCCCCACCCTCGTACGGCTCCAGATGGTCGCTGAGTTCACACCGCACCTGACGTTCGTGCACGAGAAGGCACACGTCGGCAACCCGCTCAACGAAGCCGCGGACTCCCTGGCCAAGCTCGGGCTGCGCTGTGTGCGCGGCCAGGTCGCAGGCTCCGAGCTGCCCCGACTCGTCCCGCTGTGGGCGACCGGCGCCCTCGCCGAGTACCGCCGCGC
This sequence comes from Streptomyces sp. NPDC008238, assembly GCF_042956445.1. NCBI lineage: Bacteria > Bacillati > Actinomycetota > Actinomycetes > Kitasatosporales > Streptomycetaceae > Streptomyces > Streptomyces sp. NPDC008238. The sequence goes on from NZ_JBIBGK010000046.1 coordinate 39,957, forward strand.
CGCCTGACCGCACGTCGGCTCGTCCGGTCGCACCGACCGCCGCAGTCAATGAACTGGCGGGCGAGGGTCGGTGAGTTGGGCAAGGTACTGCCGCCCTGGCAGCCCGTCAGGGCTTTGGATCCCTGATCCAAGCCGGCGGTCGGCGTCGGTCGAGGTCTAGACGAGTAGTTCCGAAGTTCGGCCACCGGGAAAGGGCGAGGGTGTCCAAGATCCGTTTGTGATGACAGACCTGAACACCCTCTTGACCGCACTGTACGTGAAGATCGACGACGGGTTCGGAGGAACTCGCCGCACGGGCCGACCGCCCCGGCTGAGCG
>NZ_JBIBGK010000047.1:0-39421 GCF_042956445.1 Streptomyces sp. NPDC008238
TCCTTGAGGGTGTCCTCGTTGACGTCGGAGAGGATCATGTGGAAGCCGTAGTCGATGGCGCACTGGGCGTCGGCCTTGGCGTGCCAGGTGTCCAGACCGGCCCGCAGCGACTCGCCCACCGACTGCACCGCGAAGTCCACGATCGTCGTCGTCCCGCCCCAGGCGGCGGCCCGGGTACCGGTCTCGAAGGTGTCCGAGGCGAAGGTGCCACCGAAGGGCAGCTCCATGTGGGTGTGCGCGTCGACACCGCCCGGAATGACGTACTTCCCGGTGGCGTCGATGACGCGGTCGGCCGACGCGGTCCAGCCCTGCGCCGGGTCGGAGTCGTGCGTCGCGAGGGCGGCGACCCGGCCACCCTCGACGAGGACGTCGGCGTGGACCTCCTCCGCGGCCGTGACGACCAGTCCGCCCCGGATGACGATGCGGCTCATGCTCCCACTCCTTCCAACGGCTGAGGGCGGGGTCCCCGGAAACCTCGATGCCATGTCGGAACGGCTCTACGCACGTAGACCCCGCCATGGTGGAGAACGTATGACCGGTCACCCACGGTGGCAATACCGCTGCTCTCCATCGACGGGATCGACGGGGACGATCGCTCCTCCTCCACGCCGCCGTACGGCGAACGCTCACAATATGCCACGAACCGGGCGTTCGGGTCTGTAGGCGACGAGGTGCGAAATCGCATTGCCCCCGCCGCGTCCGCGCCGCGACGATGGGCGGATGGAGCCATCCGCATGCGGCTGAGGCTGCGTCACATCCGTCCGCGTACCGGCCCGGTGGAGCACCGGATCGTGCAGCCGTGGCATCCACCGCGCCACACGGCGCTCACCGATCCCACCGGGTACGGCTTCCTGGTCGGCGACCACGCGGGACTCTCGGCCCTCGCCGGGCTGTTCTCCTTCGCGGCCTGCTCGCGGCGGACCCTCGTCCACGTACCGCTGCGCGACGGCGTCCCCCTGGGCGATGAGGCGTTCGTGGACGCGTGCGGCGGCCGCGTGGACCTCGTCCTGGTCCACCACTCGCTGGGCCTGCGGGTGAGCGAGTGGCCCCGGCTGCGCCGCGGGCTCACCGGCGGGGTCCCCCTGACGGCCCGTACGGACGAGGCGCGCACGGAACGCGACGCCGACGCCTGGTGGAGGCGGCACGGGCACGCGGACGCCCGCGACCGGCTGCGGCCGGTCAGCCACGCCCGGACGCTGTTCCTCGTCGGCAGCCGCGGCACGTTCTCCTCCGCCGCGACGCGGCTGGCGTGGGCGGCCGGCCAAGGACCGCGTCAGAAGGGCGTGGTGAAGGGCCGTATGGCCGTGGTCGAGCAGCTCACACCGCTGCTGGAGCACACGAGCCGCGGGCGCGGGCCCGAGCTCGACGTCGCCTTCACGGCGTACCCGCCGTACGCCCACTTCCGCCGGCCGGGCCGTCCGCGCCGGGGCGACGTGCCCTCCCCCGCTTCCACCGGGCCGCGGGCGGCACAGCCATGAGGTTCGCGACGTTCAACGTGCTCCACGGCCGGCCGATCACCGACGGCAGGCCGGTCCCCTTCCCCGGCGGGACGGCCGCCGGGGAGCCGCTCGCCCGGGCCGTCGCGTCGCTGGACGCCGACGTCCTCGCGCTGCAGGAGCTGGACCGCTTCCAGGAACGGTCCGGCGGGCTGGACCAGGCCGCGGTGGCCGCGGCGGCGTCGGGCGCCCGGGACTGGCGTTACGCGTCCGCGGTGCACGGCCGCTCGGTGCCGGGCACGGGATGGGTGCCCGATCCGGCCGAGCCGGGGCTGCGCGTGTACGGGCCGCGGGACGCCGCCCAAGGCGACGGCCCGCCGTCGCACGGGATCGCCCTGGTCACCCGGCTTCCCGTACGGGAGTGGCGGGCCCGTCGGCTGTCCCCCTCGCCCGTGGGGGTGCCCCTGCGGGTGCCCGGGGTCGCCGGGCTGCGGATGATGTCCGACCAGCCGCGCTGCGCCCTGGCGGCCGTCCTGGAGGGGGCGCGCGGCCCGTTCACGGTGGTCGCGGTGCACCTGTCGTTCGTCCCCGGCTGGAACGTGGGCCAGTTGGTGGCGGTCCGCCGCTGGATCGCCGGGCTGCCCCGGCCGCACCTGCTGCTGGGCGACCTCAACCTGGTGGGACCGGTGCCACCGCTGGTGCTGGGCGGTGCCTGGCGGACACTGGCCCGGAGGCGTACCTACCCCTCGCACCGTCCCATGGTGCAGTTCGACCATGTGCTGGCGGCCGGGGTCGGGCGGGCCGCCGTGCGCTCCGCGCGGGCGCCGGCCGTACCGGTCTCGGACCACCGTCCGCTCGTCGTCGACCTGGAGCCCTGACGGCGGTTCGGCGGGCGCGGGGCCGCGCCCCGCGCCCGTGGCACACCGTGCTGTGCCGTGCCGTCAGGCGGGTCCGTCGCCCAGTTCGCTCTGCGCCTGCTTGAGCGCCGACTCCAGGATCGAGGCGCCTTCCTCCGCCTCGGCGACGGTCAGGGAGAGCGGCGGGGCGATGCGCAGCGCGTCGCCGGCCCGGCCGCCCTTGCCGATCAGCAGGCCGCCCTCACGCGCCGCTTCGAGGACCACGCCCGCGGCGGCCGCCGTGGCCAGCTCGACGCCCAGCATCAGCCCGCGTCCGCGCACCTCGCGCACCACCGGGAGCCCGGCGGAGATGGCCTCCAGCCGCGACTTGAGCAGGCCGCCCACGCGCCGGGCGTTGCCCTGCAGGTCGTGGTCGAGGAGGTACTGCAGGTTGGCCAGCGCGCCGGCCGTGGTGATGGGGCTGCCGCCGAACGTGGAGATGGAGTTGGCAGAGAGGCAGTTCATCACCTCGGCGCGGGCGACGACGCCGCCCATCGACATGCCGTTGCCGACGCCCTTGGCGAAGGTCAGGACGTCCGGCGGGCCGGAGCCCTCGTGTGCCTGCCAGCCCCAGAAGTGCTCACCGGTCCGGCCCCAGCCGGTCTGCACCTCGTCGGTGATCCACAGGATGCCGTGCCGGTCGAGGACCTCCTTGAAGGCGGCCAGCAGCCCGTCGGGGCCCGAGGTGAAGCCCCCGACGCCCTGGACCGGTTCGGCGATCAGGGCGGCGACCTGGCCGTTGGCCTGGCCGAGGATGTCCTCCAGGTCCGCCACGCACGCGGCCGTGAACTCGGCGTCGGACAGGTGCGCGTAGGGGCCGCGATGGCGGACGCCGCCGTGCACGTACAGCGTCTGCAGCGGCGACAGGCTCGTCGGCGACCAGGAGGTGTTGCCGGTGATGCCGATCGCCGAGAAGGAACGCCCGTGGTAGCTGTTGCGCAGCGCCAGGATCTGGTTGGACTTCCGGTAGGTGGTGGCGAGCAGCAGCGCGGTGTCATTCGCCTCCGTGCCGGAGGTGGTGAAGAAGACCCGGGCGTCCGGGATGCCCGACAGGCGGGCGATGCGCTCGGCGAGGTCGACGGCCTGCGAGCTGAGGTAGAGCGTGGAGGAGTGCAGGATCCTCCCGGCCTGCTCGCGGATCGCGGCGGTGACCTCCGGCAGGGCGTGGGCGGTCATGGTGGTGAGGATGCCGCCGAAGAAGTCGAGGTACTGCCGCCCCTCGGCGTCCCAGACGTGGCGGCCCTCGCCGTGGGTGATCTCGATGGGCTCCCGGTAGTACGTCGCGAGCCACTGCGGCATCACGGCCCGGTGGCGGGAGTGGAGCGCGGCGTGCGGGTTCTCGGTGATGGTCATGGACGTGTTCACGCCTCCGTCAGGGTGCCGTAGGCGTCAGGGCGGCGGTCCCGGTAGAAGGCCCACTGCTGGCGCACCGCGGGGATCAGGTCGAAGTCCAGGTCGCGCACGATCAGCTGTTCCTCCTTGTCGGAGGCGACGTCGCCCACGAACTGGCCCCGCGGGTCGACGAAGTAGGACGTTCCGTAGAAGTCGTTGTCGCCGTAGGCCGGTTCCTGGCCGACCCGGTTGATGGCGGCGACAAAGTACTCGTTGGCGACGGCGGCGGCCGGCTGCTCAAGTTGCCACAGGTACGAGGAGAGCCCGCGGTGGGTCGCCGAGGGGTTGTAGACCAGTTGCGCACCGGCCAGGCCGAGCGCCCGCCAGCCCTCGGGGAAGTGGCGGTCGTAGCAGATGTAGACGCCGACCTTGCCGACGGCCGTGTCGAAGACCGGCCAGCCCAGGTTGCCGGGCTTGAAGTAGTACTTCTCCCAGAAGCCCTTGACCTGCGGGATGTGGTGCTTGCGGTACTTGCCCAGGTAGCTGCCGTCGGCGTCGATCACAGCGGCGGTGTTGTAGTAGAAGCCGTCCTGCTCGATCTCGTAGACCGGCACCACCGTCACCATGCCCGTCTCCCGGGCGAGGGCCTGCATACGCTGCACGGTCGGGCCCTCCGGCACCCGTTCGGCCCACCGGTAGTTCTCGGCCTCCTGTACCTGGCAGAAGTACGGGGCGTTGAACACCTCCTGGAAGCCGATCACCCGGGCGCCCTGCGCGGCCGCCTCGCGGGCGTGCTCCTCGTGCTTCGCGATCATCGACTCGGTGTCACCGGTCCACGTCGCCTGGACGAGCGCGGCGCGTACGACTTTGGGCATGACAGCTCCTTTGACGCGAGGTCACGCCGGAACGGCGGGCTGGTCTACGCACGTAGATCCGGCGCTGGGACGAACGTAAGAGCCCACAGCCCACTGTGGCAATACCGGCGCCTTTACTCAACGAAGCCGATCAGGTTTCGCGGCCGGGCAGACCCGCTCGGCGCAGTGCGGCGGCCACGTCGCGGCGTTTGGACGCCGACACCAGCCCGGCCGCGTCCAGGAGCGGGCCGACGAGCCCTGGACCCTCGTGGGCGATGCCGGCGGCCGCCTCCGGGCTGCGGGCGCCGACGAGGGCGGCCAGCAGGCTCAGTGCCGCGTCCCGGTGGCCGGCGTCGAGGAGGGCCCCGGCGGTCCCGGCCACCTCGGCGGCGGGCCGTGCGGCGGCCTGGTGCAGCAGGCTCCGGCGGTCGTCGCCGCGGCCGGCGGAGTCCAGGGCGGCCGCGGCGGCCGCCAGACGGTGCGGGGGCTGCGCGGCCAGCTCCCAGAGCAGGGTGGCCACGTCCGCGGCCAGTCCGCAGCGCTCCAGCGCGGCCGCGAGTTCGGGGACGTCCTCGGGCGGGCCCGCCACGGCCTCGCTCATCAGCACGTACGCCTCACCGGTGCGGCCGGTGCGGCGCAGTTCCGCCATGCGCGCCGCGGTCGCCCGGGCGGCCTGCCCGCGGGCGGGAGCGGTCGTACGGACGTCGCCGCGGTCCTGCCCTGGCTCGTGGCCGTCGGGGGCGTCGTGGCCCGCCGCGCCGGCGAACCGGGCCCCGCGGGGTGCGGCACCGGCGCCGTCCTCCGGTGCCTCGACGACGGGCGGCAGGGCCACCTCGGCCTCGGGTGCCCCGGCGAAGCGGGCCCCGCCGTAGCGTGCTCCGGCGCGGGGGCGTTCCCGGCGTGCGGGGTCCGGTGCGGGAGCGGGGGCGGTGGCACGACCGCCGCCCTCCGGCGGCGGGTCCGGTTCCGCCCGCGGGCGTAACCACCCCTCGGGCACGGCGGAACGTGAGCGCACCGCGTCCAGGCGCGTCCGGAGCTCCGCACAGCGTGCGACGGCCCGTTCGCGGTCGTCGCGGGCCCAGGCGAGTTCGTTGCCGAGGCGCTCGGCCTCGGCGGGTGTGGCGGCGCCGCGCAGCGCGGCGGCGACCGCGCGTTCGTGCAGCACCACGTGCCGGCGTTCCCTTAGCAAGGCGTCCAGCCTCGCGCTGAGCGCCGCCTCGCCGCCCGGTGCGGCGTCGTGGGCGGCAACGGCGGCGGCGTGCAGGCCACGGGCGGGCCGGGCGGTCTCCTGGGCCTGGTGGGTGCCCTGGGCGGCGGCCACGTCCTGGAGGAGGGCGTGGACGACATCCCACGGCGGGACGTCGGTGCCGTCGAGCCAGGCCCGCACACCCGCGGGATCGCGTTCGGCGAAGACCGCGTACCAGCCATGCGTGCCGCCCGCCGCACCGACCAGCCCCCGCAGGTACCGGGCGAACTCACCGACCGGGTCGGCGACCTGGCCGCGCACCCCGCGTTCCACTCTCGCTCCTCCCTGCCCGCCGCCCGGCGGCGGAAGCGTGTGGTCCGCACGGCATTCGACACCCGTCGTGTTACAGCGGCGCTACGGAGAGTTTTCGCGCAGGGGGCGGCGGCTGCACGGGCGCCCGGGCCCCGCGCGGAGGCACGGCGGCGCGCCCCCGCGGACGGACGGCTGCCACCGCCGTGTCCCGCCGCTCAGGACTGGGCCGCCTCCGGGCGGTGGCGGCGGTAATGGCGGGCCACGCGGGCGCGGTTGCCGCACGAGGGCTTGCACCACTCCTGGCGGCCGTGGGACTTGACGAAGTAGCGGACGCACCGTGGCGCGGCGCAGGCGCGCAGCCGCGCGCGATCGGGGCCGGCGAGGAAGTCGACGGCAGCGCGGGCGAGTTCGGCGACGATCCGCGCGGTCGGATCGGCCGACTCCACGGCGGGCGCCGGCCGGGCCACGGGCGCCTCCTGCGCCTCCCACACCAGCCGCGGGACGACGGGGACCCGCGCCGCCGCGGCGTTGAGGTGCGCGAGGGCCTGCTCGGCGGGCATCAGGCGTCCGGCGTCGGCCGGGCTGGCCGGTCCGGGCGCCACTGCACGGGCGAAGAGCGCGCGTACGGCGCGGCGGAGCGCGAGCACCTCGGCGAGCGCGGTGTCGTCCGCGACGAATCCGCCGTCCTGCGGGAGGTGTTCGCGGACCCAGGCCGTGAGCGCGGACGGGTCGCCCAGGTCGTCGGCGACCCCTCCGTCGCCGTCGTGCCTGATCGTGCTCACCAGTTCCAGGGCCAGGCAGCGCTCCACGGCGCCCCTCCTCTTGATCGTCCGCCGGCGGCACTCTACCGTTCTAACGTCAAAGGAAAGATTAATCATTAAGCCTGGAGGGGAGCGGCCCATGCTGCTGGCTCACATCAGCGACCTGCATCTCGACGGCACCGAACGCTCGACGGAGCGCGCCGGCCGCGTCATGTCCTACCTGCGCGGGCTGCCGAGCCCGCCCGACGCGCTGCTGGTCACCGGGGACATCGCCGACCACGGCGCCCCGGCCGAGTACGAGGAGGCGGCCCGGCTCCTCGACGCGCCGTTCCCGGTGCTCCCCTGCCCGGGCAACCACGACCGGCGCGCCGCCTACCGCAAGGCGCTGCTGGGCGAGGCCGAAGGGACGGGACCGGTGAACCGGGCGCACCTCGTCGCCGGAACCGCGGTCCTGATGTGCGACTCGACGATCCCGGGCGAGGACGACGGCCTCCTCGACGAGGAGACGCTGGAATGGCTGTCAGCCGCGCTGGACGGGCTGGATACCGGCACCCCGGCCCTGGTGGCCTTCCACCATCCGCCCGTCGCGCTGCACCATCCGCTGCCCGACGGCTACCGGCTCGGCCGGCCCGCCGCCCTGGAGGAACTGCTGGGCGCGCACCCCGAGGTGATCGCCGTCCTCACCGGCCACGCCCACACGCCCGCGGCCACCACCTTCGCCGGACGGCCGCTGATCGCGGCACCCGGGGTGACGTGGACGCTGCGCATGCCGTGGGAGGGCGAACCGGACGGCTCGGTGGCCGACCGTACGGCGCCGCCCGGCGTCGCCTTCCACGTGCTGGACGACGAGCGGCGCCTGACGACCCATTACCGCGTGGTGCTCTGAACCACCATCGCCGAGCCGCCACCGCGGCGCACCGTCTCGGCGGCGGCGAGCCAGCGGCCGTCCCGCAACCGCTGGACGCCCGTCGTGGCGCCGATCTCGCCCGCGTCGGCGAAGCTGTGCCCGATGTCCTTCAGCTCCGCCGCCACGTCGCTCGCGAGGAAGCCGGGCTCGACCTGCGTGGCCGCGGCGTTGCGCTGGCTGGCGCGCGGCGCGGCGATCGCGTCCACCAGGGGCAGGCCGCGGTCGACGTGCTCGGTCAGCACCTGCAGCACGGTGGTGATGATCGTGGCGCCGCCGGGCGAGCCGAGCGCGAAGTCCACACGGCCGTCCTTCAGCACGATCGTCGGCGACATCGAGGAGCGCGGCCGCTTCCCGGGTCCCGGCAGGTTGGGGTCGTGGACCGAGGCGCTGGCCGGGACGAACGAGAAGTCGGTCAGCTCGTTGTTGAGCAGGAAACCGCGGCCGGGCACGGTGATGGCGCTGCCCCCGGTCTGCTCGATGGTCAGCGTGTACGCGACGACGTTGCCCCACTTGTCGGCGACCGTGAGGTGCGTGGTGCTGTCGCCCTCGTACGTCGTGGGGGCGGCCTTGCCACCGCTGGAGCAGCGCGCCGGGTGGTACGGGTCCCCCGGGGCGACCGGGCTGGTCAGCACCGCGTCGTCCTTGATCAGGCAGGCCCGGGAGTCGGCGAAGGACTGGGACAGCAGCCCCGCGGTCGGGACCTTCTCGAAGGCCGGGTCGCCGACCCAGCGCCCGCGGTCGGCGAAGGAGATCCGGCTCGCCTCGAGGAAGCGGTGCAGGTACTGCGCCTCGGACAGGCGGGAGAGCCGGCCCGTCCGCTCCAGGATGTTCAGCGCCTCACCGACGGTGGTGCCGCCGGAGGAGGAGGGGGCCATGCCGTAGACGTCCAGCCCGCGGTACGACACCCGGGTGGGGCTCTGCGGCTTGGCCTTGTAGGCCTTCAGGTCGGCCGTCGTGAGGTCGCCGGGGCGGACGACCCGGGTGGCGGCCGGGTCCACCGGCGGCTTGCGCACGGTGTTCACGATGTCGGCGCCTATGCCCCCGCTGTAGACGGCGGAGACGCCCTTGCGGCCCAGCTCGGAGTAGGTGCGGGCGAGGTCGGGGTTCTTGAGGGTGGAACCGACGGCCGGCAGTTGCCCACCGGGCAGGAAGAGCGCGGCGGTGGCCGGGAAGTCCTTGAAGCGCGCCTGGTTGGCCTCCGTCTGGCTGCGGAAGGTGGCGTCCACGGTGAAGCCGTCGTGCGCGAGGCGCTCGGCGGGCCGCAGCACGTCGCGCAGGCTCCGGCTGCCCCAGGACCTCAGGGCGGTGTCCCAGGTCGCGGGGGTGCCGGGGACGCCGACGCTCAGACCGCTGGTGACGGCGTCGTTGAAGGGCAGCGGCTGGCCGTTCTCGACGAAGAGCTTGTCGGTGGCGCTCTTGGGGGCCGTCTCGCGGCCGTCGATGGTGTGGACCTTGCGCTGCCCGGCGTCGTAGTAGACGAAGTAACCGCCGCCGCCGATGCCCGAGGAATAGGGCTCGGTGACGCCCAGGGCGGCCGCGGTGGCCACCGCGGCATCCACGGCGTTCCCCCCGCGCCGCAGCACCTCGATGCCGACGGCGGAGGCGTCGGGGTCGACGCTGGAGACCGCGCCTCCGTAGCCGACGGCGAGCGGGACCTTGGCGGGCGTCGCGTCCCGGGCCGGGGCGTCCGCCCCCGGCGGTGCCGCGGCCACCGACAGCGCGGCGGTGGCGGTTACGGCGAGCAGCGACAGACTCCGTACAGCGTGACGACGCATACGTGGACCTCCACTGGGGCGACCGTCCGGGCAGCCTAACCCCACCCTGCCTTCCTCGTCAGGAACGCCTCAACTACGATCCCGGCCCATGAGCGACGACGTGCGCAATATCGTGCTGGGACTGGCCGCGAGCGGTATCAGCGCCGTGCTGGGCTGGTTCGTCCGCACGTACCTGTGGCGGCGCAAGCTGCGCCGCAAGCAGCGTTTCTTCGGGCTGCCCACCGGCTCGGAGTGCCTGATGGTGATCAACCGCGACCCGGGCTCGACGCGGGGATGGAGCGTGGCACGCCATGACGTCTTCGCGCTGATCGAACTGTCCGCGCTGATCAAGGAGTGCGGCGCGCACGCCGAGATCCTGCCCCACGACACCGCCTGGCAGGGCTTCGGCGCCCGCACGGAGTTCTGCATCGGCGGCCCGATATCCAACCACCGAATGGCTGCGCACCTGCGCTCCATGCTGCCCGGTTTCCAGGTCAAGGACTTCACCGGGCCCGTCGAGGACCAGGGCGCGCTGACCGTGGGCGGCGAGACCTACCGCATGGAGAAGGGCGAGGTGGAGTACGTCTTCCTGGCCCGGCTGGCCGCCGACGAGAACACCGGGAACAACCGCCCGGTCTTCCTCGCCTCCGGCCAGCGCGGGGTGACCAACCAGGCCGCCGTGCGCTACCTCGCCCGTCACCACCAGCGGCTGTCCCGCAAGTACGGGGTGGACGGCACCTTCTGCCTGCTGCTGAAGGTCGTCAACTCGGACGCCTACGGACCCGACGTGGTGGAGGTCGTCGCCGACGTCACCCGCGAGGCCAGGACAGCCCCCGCCCTCCCCGTGGCCGTCACCGCGGAGTGACGGCCCGGGACGGGGCGGGCGGCCGCGGGGGCAGGGCACCCCGCGGCCCCGTCATATGCGGCCGCGTACGCAGAGCCGGTCCAGGACGGCGGCGGCCATGGCCTTCTCGCCCAGCGCGTTGGGGTGGGCGGGCGCGGCCGGAGCGGCGGGCGCGAGCGGCTCGATCCAGCGGACGCCGGGGGCCGTGCACATGTCGTGGTCCACGGTCGGGGTGTAGGTGTCGACGTAGGTCGCGTGGGCGGCCTTGGCACGACGGGCCAGCATGGCGTTGAGCCGCTTCTCGGTGTCCCGGAGGTAGGCGAAGTCCTTGTCGGCGAAGGGCACGGCCGGGCGGCAGCCGACGCCGCTGTCGGGGAGCAGCGCCGGGTAGCCGACGACCACGACACGGGCCCGCGGTGCGCGGTGCCGGATGGCGTCGAGCACGGCGTCGACCTTCGGGGCCGTCTGCTCGACCGCGGTCCGCAACTGGTCGGTCCCGCCGGCCGTGTAGTACTTCTCGCAGGGATTGCCGGTCGGGTCGGAGAGCGCGGCGCCGGCGCAGGTGCGGATGATGCTGCCGAAGCCGACGTCGTTGCCGCCGATCTGCAGGGTGACCAGCGAGGTGCGCCGGTTGAGCGCGTCCAGCTGGGGCGGGTTGCTGCCCTGTGCCTTCCACATCTCGGCGGTGGTGGCCCCGCCGCAGCTCACGTCGGTGAGGGTGGTGCCCCTGAGCCGCTGCGCCACCAGCGAGGGGTAGTTCCGGTTCGACCGGGCGCAGTTGGCGTCCACCTGGTCGGGGATGAGCGGTCCCGACGTGTACGAGTCCCCGAGCGCGACGTACGCGTCCCGGTGGCCGTTGCCGTGACCATGGCCGTGGTGCCGGCCGTCGCGCGAATGCGCGGTGGCCGGGACCGCGCTCACCGCGGTGAGCAGGATCGCGGCCGACGCCGCGGCCGCTCCCAGGATCGATGCACGTCCGACACCCATCGGGCCCTCCCCCTGTCGACGCTGACGGGTTCAGATTCGGCGCCCCGCGTGGCCCAAGTCAATGGATGCGTCGCAAGTTCGCTTGATGGACTGACGTTCCCTCAGCTCACCGCAATCATTACCGGCGCGCAACATGCAGCCCATTACCTGAGGTAAGTCTCCCTGGCCACTCTCCGGTCACTTCGTCCCGGGGACATCGGGAGCCGCCATGAGAACGCCTCGCACCACCGCGGGAACGTTGTCCGCACACCTGCTCGCCACCACGGCACTGGACATCGCGACCCCCGCCGCACGGGCCGCGACGGCCGGCGCGAACCCCGCGGCCGGCGGCTCCACCGCTCCCTCCGTCCGCTTCGCCGACATCCCGGGAGCCGGTGGGATCACCCTCACGGGCAACCTCTTCACCCCATCGGTGCGAACGGCACCGGCGGTCGGGTTCGGGCCGCTCGACGTCGCGGACGTCTCCGAGGTCGTCGACCGGACCCTCGCCAACACCCCCGCCGATCCCGGCCGGATCGGCGGGGCGGGCGTCCCCTACGGCGCCGGGCTGGCCCTCATGGAGGCCGCGCACGACCCGCGCGTCGGAACCGGACCCGCCGCCGGAGGGCGGCGGTCGTGCCACCGCCCCCGCTCCCGCACCGGCCCCCGGACGCCGGGAACGCCCCGGCGGCGGACCCGTCGCGGGTCTCCGTACCGCTTCGCCGACCGTCACTCCCGTAGCGTGCGTACCTCGGTACGCAGCCGTGGCCTCCGTACCTAACGTCGTGCCAGGAGCGGGAGAGAGGACGGGCGGGGATGGCCGAGCCGGGGCCGGTGTACCAGTGGATCGCCGACGACCTCATGCGGCGGATCGACGAGGGACTCCTCAAGCCCGGGTGCCGCATCCCCTCCCGCTCCCGGCTCAAGGAGACCTACCGGGCGAGCGACCAGACCGTCGACCGCGCGGTGCGCGTGCTGAAGGCGGCGGGCTACGTCGAAGGTCAGTTCGGGCGGGGGGTGTTCGTCGTCGACCGGTCCACCCTGGGGACGCTCGACCGCGGCACGGGCGCCGTGGACTCGCCCTTCGCCACCCGGGTCGCCGGGGACACCACGACCGTGGACTGGGAGGCCTCGACCGTCACCACCACCGCCCCGCCGGCCATCGCCGAGCGGCTCGGCATCGTCACCGGCGACCCGGTGGTGATGACGCGTTACGAGTACCTGGCCGACCGCCGGCCCGTGCAGCTCGCCACCAGTTGGGAGCCGCTGGCCGTCACCGACGGCACGGACGTCGCGCACCCCGAGCGCGGCCCCTACGCCCGCCGCGGGGTGCGGGGGCGGCTGGCCGCGATCGGGGTACGGGTGGTGCGGGCCCGCGAGGTCCTGGAGTCGCGGCCCGCCACCGGCTGGGAGGCACAGACGCTCGGCTGCGCGCACGGTCAGTGCGTGACGGCGGTCCAGCGCACGTACTTCGACGCCGACGACCGCGCCGTCGAGACCTCGGACACGGTGATCCGCGCCGACCGCTGGCGCGTGGCCTACAGCATCGACTTCTCGTCCTGACCGGCCCCGGCGGGGGCGCGCCCCACCGGCCGGTGACGGCGGCCGGTCGTCATCGGCCTCCGGCGGCCGCGCCCGCGTGGCCCTCGCCGAGCACCCGGCCGACCAGCGCGTCGCGGTCTGCCTTGGGGATGGCGGTCCAGCGGGTACCGCGGATCGCGCCCTCGAGGGCGAGCAGGGTGTGGGTGCAGGCGTCCTCGGGAAGCCCCTCGCGGATCATCGCGAAGGCCCCTCCGGATCCGAGGCGGCGCAGCTCGTCGGCGTCCGGCACGCCGGCGCTGCGGAGGCGCTCGGCCAGGACCGCGCCGATGTTGGGCATCTGCTGCAGGGAGTCCATGCCCCCATCATGCACCTCCCGACGCCCCGTCAGACGGCGATCTCGGCCCAGACACGCTTGCCGCCCGGCAGGAGTTCTGTCCCCCAGCGGTAGGTCAGGGCCGAAACGACCTGGAGACCGCGGGTGCTCCCGGTCGTGTCGGGGACCCGGCCGGTCAGTACCAGGCAGGGCGGAGTGCGGGAGCCGTCGCGGACCGACATGTGCACCAGCGTCAGCCGCCGGGACAACGTGACGCCCACCCGCCGGCCCCCGGCGTGGCGCACCGCATTGGAGACGAGCTCGGTGAGCACGATGCCCGCGGTGTCCAGCAGGTACCCGAGGTCCCACGCGTCCAGGGTCGCCGCCAGGATGCGCCGCGCCTGAGCGGGCGCCAGGTCGTCGGCGGGCAGGAAGACCTCGCCCAGCAACACGGTGGCGGGCGGGGACGGGACGGGTTCGGCCGCCGGATCGTGGGTATGGAGGTTGTCCGGGGGCGAGTCGTCGCCCGCGCCGCGGCCGGCGCCGGGGGCGGCGCGCCGGTACGGCGGCCGTGCGGCCAGGTTGTCCCCCATGTGACCACCTCACAGGTGTCGTAGGTGGCGCCGAGCATTCCCGCGAAGCACCTGTGCACGCGATACCCCCGCGCTATTCTCACCACGACATACCCGCTGGTAACGCCGGTGGACCGCCGCCGGGGTGGACGGGAGTCGTGGATGTCGGGACCGGTTTCCGGTGATGCCGTCGAGATCCCCGCGTGGGCCTGGGAGCGCGAGGAGATTCGGGAGGCCCTGCGGGCCCGCGACGCCGGGGCCATCCTGCGGTTCGCGCAGCAGTACGGCGGCGCGAGCCAGTCGCGCATCGCGGCCGCGACGGGGCTGCTGCAGGGCCGGGTCAACGAGATCGTGCGGGGCCGCCGTTCGGTGGTGCGGTTCGACGTGTTCGAGCGCATCGCGCAGGGACTGCGCATGCCGGACCACGCACGGCTGCTCATGGGGCTCGCACCCCGCCGCCTGCGCTCCTACGGCGTCCGGGACCTGATGGACCATCCGCAGGTGGCCGCGGTCGCGCTGACCAAGCCCGAGGCCGCCGCGGAGATCCGTGAGGTGGCGGCGAGCGCCGATGCGGTGGACGTGGTGGGCGTACGCGCCCTCGGCCTGCTGGCGCTCGGCGACTCGCTGCTGCGCGGCCCGCTGACCCGCCGGGACCGGACCGGGACCGCCCGCATGCGGCTGCTGTTGCTGCACCCGGAGAGCCCGGCGGTGGCCCGGATCGCGGAGGAGGTCGGCGAGACACCGCGCTTCTTCTCCTCGAGCCTCCGTTTCGCGGAGGACATGCTCGGTGCCCTCGCCGAAGAAGGAACGATTCGGCTCGAGGTCTACCGCTACCGCACCCCACCGGTGTGGAGGCTGGTGCGCCTCGACGGCGCCACCTTCGTCTCCGTCATCGGACCACCGGCCGACCCGCGGGGCTCGCTGGTCTACCGGCTCGCCGCCACCCCGCCCGGTTCGGTGCTCTACGGCTTCGAGCGCTGGTTCGAGGCCATGCTCGGCGAGGCCGAACGCGTCATCTAGGGTGCCCGTCGCGGGCCCGGCGGGCGATCAGACCTCGGAGGCCTCGGCGTAGACCTGGGACAGCTCCGGGGTACCGCTCTCCGCCCACTCGTGGCCCGCCTCGACGACGTCGAGTTCACGGCCGGAGGCCAGCTGGATGACGGGCCGTCCGTTGGGCCAGATCTGCCAGCTCGCGCCCGGGACGGTGCGCACCACGACCGTGCCGAGGTAGAGCCCGGCGTCGTTGCCGAGCCAGGACAGCTCGTCCGGGTCGTCGCGCCAGCGCGGCACCAACTGGTCCAGGCGCTCCAACGAGAGGGCAGTGTCGTCCAGTTCCACGCCCTCGGCCTCGGCCCTGGCGCGCAGCAGCTCGCACTCCGAGAGCAGTTCGGTGACTCCTTCCTGGTCCTCGGCGAGGGACTCCGGTACGGCCGCGCCGCGGACCTCGCCGTACCGTTTGCGCCACCTGTCCAGGAAGGAGATGTCCATGGGCATCAGCCTATGGCGTAGGCCTTGCGGAGTGTCTCGTGGACGGTCCATGTCGTGCGGTCTCCTTCGCGGAGGACGCAGACCTCTCCCGGACCGAGCTCCAGGGTCGGTCCGCCCTCCACCTCGACGGTGGCGCGTCCGCTGACGACCACGAACATCTCGTCCGCCTCGGTGTCGGTCACCACGCCCGGGGTGATCTGCCAGATCCCCCTGGAGCGGGTGCCGTCGGCCGACCGCCACAGCACCTTCCCGGTGACCTCGGGGGAGCCGGAGACGATCTGTCCCGCGTCCAGGGGTTCGGGTTCGAGCACGGCGGCGGCGATGTCGACGGAGAAGCTCTTCATGGCCGGAGCGTACGCGCGGGCGTATGCCAACGGTAACGACACGTTGTATACGTTCCGTTGCCGCACAATACGTGACGTAAGGCTGCCCGGCGCGAGAAGGGCCACGCAATGCGGGATGAACGGGAAGCCGGGGGGCGGGCGGCGGACCGCGCCTGGCGGCTGCTGGAGGAGCTGGCGGCGCGGGCCCCGGGCACGGTCCGGCTCGCAACCGGCGCGCAGGACGCCGAGATCGCGGCGTGGGGCGTGCCGCTCCCCGGCGAGGTGCGGCGCCTGGTCGGCAGGGTGCGGTCGATCCGCATCGGCGGCCTGGAGGAGTACCGGCTCGCCCCCGAGCGGGGTCTGCACCCCGGCGGCTGGGCCGTGGGGCCACCCGGCTCCGCGCACCTGCTGCACGAGTCGGGCGGGGACACGCTCTTCGTCGACGTGGACGGGGGCACCGGCGCCTGGGGCCGGGTGTTCGCGGCGACCGGGGTCTTCCCCGACACCTGGGCGTACGTCGCGCCCTCGCTGGTCGACTGGGTCACCCTGCTGGCACGGGCGGGGCTCGCGGCCCTGGAACGCCTGGCCCCCGATGCGGAGCCTGGGGCGGCCCGGGCCGACGGCTCGGTCCCGGACCACGCCGCGGTGCTGGAACGGCTCGCCGAGACCTCGAACGTCTTCTCCTACCGCCCCGACCTGCGGGGCACCCCGGTGGGACAGGCCCGGCCGGCGGCGGACCCGGAGCTGGCCGCCGTGCTGACCGGACTGCCGGACGACGCCCTGGTGGTGGACCTGCGCGAGGTGGCGCACCCGGCGACCCTGCACCTGCCCTGCCCGCCGGGGCTGCGCGGCCACGTCGAGTTCCAGCGCAGGGCCGGGGGGCGCTTCGCGCTGGGCCTGCCCAGGACCGGTCAGACGTCCAGGTCGACCACGACGGGGGCGTGGTCGGAAGCGCCCTTGCCCTTGCGCTCCTCGCGGTCGACGTAGGCGTCGCCGACCGCCTTGCTGAAGGGCTGGTTCGCGTAGACCAGGTCGATCCGCATGCCGCGGTTCTTGGGGAAGGCCAGCTGGCGGTAGTCCCAGTAGGTGTAGGGACGGTCGTACTTCAGCGGGCGGGGCACCACGTCGCTGAGCCCGGCCTCGCGCAGGTGTGCCAGCGCCTCGCGCTCGGCGGGGGTGACGTGGGTCATCCCCTCGAAGACCGTGAGGTCCCACACGTCCTCGTCGGTGGGCGCCACGTTGTAGTCGCCGAGGACGGCGAAGGGGCGCTCACCCGCCGCGTCCTCCGCGACCGCCGCGCTCAGCGCCTGGAACCAGCGCAGCTTGTACGCGTAGTGCTCGTGGCCGACCTCACGGCCGTTGGGCACGTACACCGACCAGACCCGGACCGGGCCGCAGGTCGCCGAGACCGCGCGGGGCTCGTCGACCTCCTCGTACAGCGGGCCGCCGGGCAGGCCGACGACGACGTCCTCGAGGCCCACCTTGGACAGGAGGGCGACCCCGTTCCACCGGCCGGTGGCGTTGACGGCGGTCTCGTAGCCGAGGGCGCGCAGTTCCTCGAACGGGAACTGCTCCTCGGTGCACTTGGTCTCCTGGATGCACAGCACGTCCGGGCTGTTCTTCTCCAGCCAGGCCAGCAGCCGCGGCAGGCGGGCGGTGATCGAGTTGACGTTCCAGGTGGCGATGCGCATGGACCCGAATGTACCGCCCGCCTCCGACAACCGGTCCCGGGGCGTTCCCGGCGGCCGTCCGCGGCAGGTCGTGCGGCCGGGGCGTCAGCCCAGGTCGGTGCTGTCGCCGGGGGCCAGCCTGCCGTGCTCCGCGCCGCCGACACCGGGCCCGTCGGGGCCGAGCAGCCGGTCGTACAGGGTGCGGGCGAGGTCGTTGAGGAGCCCGTCGTGCACGTCGATGGCGCGGGCCGGCTTCACCTCGCGGAGGTAGTCGATGACCTCGGAGACCTTGTTCCAGGGGGCGTGCACGGGCAGCAGCAGCGTCTCGACGGACCGGCCGGGCACGGTGAGCGCGTCGCCGGGGTGGAAGACGGAGCCGTCGACGAGGAAGCCGACGTTGGTGATGCGCGGGATGTCGGGGTGGATCACGGCGTGCATCTGGCCGTGCACCTCGACGTCGAAGCCGGCCGCGCTGAAGGTGTCGCCCTCGCCCACGGTGTGGACCCGGCCCGGGAAGGCGGCCGAGACCTGGTCCGCGACGCTCTTGAGGGTCCAGATCTCGGCGGCGGGGTCGGCCTCCAGGGCGGCGCGCAACTGCTGCTCGCTGAAGTGGTCCGCGTGCTCGTGCGTGACGAGAACCGCATCCGCCCCCACCGCGGCGTCCGGCTCGGTGAAGCCTCCGGGATCGATGACGAGCACGCGCCCGTCCTTCTCCAGGCGGACGCAGGCGTGGCCCCTCTTCGTCAGCTTCATGACTCTCCTCCGGAGCGGTGATCCTTTGCGTGGCCATCATGGCCGAGGCCGTGCGCGCCGCACACGCCGCATCCAGGTGGTGGCGCCGATGGGCCGGCGGGCCGACGCTGCCGCCCTGCGCGCGGGCTCACTCCCCTGGCCGAGTCTCCTCCCGGATGACGCGCCGCGCCACCGCGTGGGCGGAGGTGGCGGCGGGCACCCCGAGGTAGACGGCGGCGTGCAGCAGCACCTCCTCGATCTCGGCCGGGGTGAGGCCGCCGCGCAGCGCCGCCCGGGTGTGCGCGGCCAGTTCCGTGTGGTGGCCGCCCGCGACGAGTGCGGTCAGGGTGATGACGCTGCGGGTCCGCCGGTCGAGCCCGGGCCGGTTCCAGAGCTCGCCCCAGGCGTAGCGGGTGACGAACTCCTCGAAGGCTCCGGCGGGCTCGTCTGCCTCCTCGGCCTCCACCCGGTCGACGTGCGCGTCGCCCAGGAGCTCGCGCCGGGTGCGGTCGCCCTCGGCGTACGGGTCGACGCGGCCGGGCGCGACGCCCCCCTGGTGCTGCGGCCCGGGCCGTACGGGGGCCGCGACCGCCGGTGCGGGCTCCGGGGCGACGGCCGCGGGCTGCACGGGCGCGGCCACGACGACGGGCTGCTCGGTCCAGGTGGCCTCGAAGTGGCGTACGAGGAGCTCGCCGACGGCCGCGGGCTGCTCGACCGGCACCAGGTGCGAGGCTCCGGGGACGACCGCGAGCCGCGCGTCCGGTATCCCGGCGACCAGGGCCCGGGCGTCGGCGGGCGGTGTCACCTGGTCCTCGGCGCCGCCCAGGACCAGCGTCGGCACGGTGATCCGGCCCAGCTCGGCGCGCACGTCGTGGGAGGCCAGCGCCTCACAGGCGGCGACGTAGCACTCCGGGTCGACGGCCCGGGCCATCTGGACGGACCAGTCCACGATGGCGGCCTGGGCGGCACGGAAGGCGGGGGCGAACCAGCGCTCGGGGGCGCTGAGCGCGATCTGCTCCAGGCCGTTGGCGCGGACGACCGCTCCGAGCTGCCGCCAGGCGTCGGGCGTCCCGAAGCGGGCCGCCGAGGAGACCAGGGCGAGCGAGGCGACGCGCTGCGGGGCACGCAGTGCCAGCTGGGTGCCGACGGCGCCGCCGAAGGCGCAGCCGGCGTAGCCGAAGCGCTCGATGCCAGCCTCGTCCAGGGTGCGCAGCAGGCGGTCGGCCAGTTCGGCGGTGGACACCGAGGCGTCGGCGGGTGCGCCGCCGTGCCCGGGGAGGTCGTACCGCAGCACCCGCCACTGGCGGGTCAGCTCGGGTATCTGCCGGTCCCACATGTGCCACGTCGTGCCCAGTGAGGGGCCGAGGACCAGGACCGGCGCGTCCTGCGGCCCGTCGACGCGGTGCTGGAGGGTCTGCGTGCTCTGCTCGTCGCTCACTCGCTCCACGCTATCGAGGCGTTCGTGGGCGGGGACGGCCGGGCCCCGCGACGGCGTGGGCGGCCTTGGGGCGCCTGGGCGCCGGTCAGCGGAAGTTTATCGTGGACACGACATAGACCACGGGGTGGTCCGTGTTGGAGAAGTCGACCGTGATGTTGTGGTCCGGCTTGTCACCGTGCTGCTTGAGCTTCAGGCCGGCCCACTTGCCGGACGCGCCGAAGTCCCAGCGCACGGCGCGGGCCTGTTTCGGGCTCACGGTCACGTCGCCGTCCCGGAGGGCGGAGCGGCTCCGGCCGTACTGGGCGAGGAAGGTGTCCAGGCCGCCCTGGTTGGTGCGGAACTGCACGTAGAAGGAGCTGGCGGCCCAGTTGTTGGTCTCCAGGTACGCCACCGGCGCCGAACCGGACGGGATCGTCACCTCGTAGATGCGCCGCTGCACCTTCGTGGGCCACAGGTAGGTGAGCGTGGTGGCGGCCGCCTGCTCCTGCTTCTCCTCGCCGCTGTCCCGGCTCTGCTCCGCGGAGATGATCACGTAGCCGATCGGCACCAGGATCAGCAGCGGGACGACCGTCCACTGCACCCAGCGCGGTGGCCTCCTCGGGGGCATGGCACTCACTTGCCGACAACCTTCGCGTAGCGCTCGTACCGCTCGACCCGCCGCCGGTTGGCCCGCCGGAAGCGGCGCGCGACCAGCCGCGCCAGATCCGCGGCGCCGACCATCCCGGCCTCGGGGCCGAGCTGCGCCTTGACGATACGCGCCTCGGGCCGGTATCCGCGCCCGGTCAGATGGCGCCGGAAGGCGTCACGGGCCGGGGCGATCAGCAGGTCGTCGGCCGCGCTGACGCCGCCGCCGATGACGAAGCAGGAAGGGTCCAGGGCGGCGGCGAGATTGGCGATGCCGACGCCCAGCCACTGGCCGATGTCCTGGAAGAGCTCGACGCACATCGCGTCACCCTCACGAGCGAGCTCCGTGATGAGCGGACCGGTGATCTCCCGCACCTGGCCGTCGACCCGGTCGATGATCCCGTACGCGACCGGGGAGTCCGCCGCCGCGAGCTCACGGGCCTCGCGCACCAGGGCGTTGCCCGAGCTGTACTGCTCCCAGCAGCCGCGGTTGCCGCAGGCGCAGCGGTGCCCGCCGGGCACGACCTGCATGTGTCCGAACTCGCCGGCGACACCGAAGCGGCCCCGCTTGACGTGGCCGTCCTCCAGGATGGCGCCGCCGATGCCGGTGCCGAGCGTGATCATCACGAGGTCGCTCTCGCCGCGGCCGGCACCGAAGCGCCACTCCGCCCAGGCGGCGGTGTTCGCGTCGTTGTCGACCATGACCGGCACCCGCAGGCGCTCGGTGAGACGGGCCTTCAGCGGCTCGTCACGCCAGGACAGGTGCGGGGCGAAGAGCACCCGGGAGCGGTCGGCGTCCACCCAGCCGGCCGCGCCGATGCCGACGGCGTGCACGTCGTGCCGCTCGGACAGGTCGAGGACGAGCTCGGTGATGGTGTCCTCCACCACCTTCGGGCTCTTGCTCTTGTCCGGCGTCTCGGTGCGCAGCTTCTCCAGGATGTTGCCGTCCGCGTCGACCACGCCGGCCATCACCTTGGTGCCGCCGATGTCGATGCCGACGGTGGGGACGCGGGGCGCGGTGAGGTGCGAGCGGCGCTCGCGGCGGCCCACCGTGCTCAGGAGCGTGGAGCTGCTGGAGGAGCGGGCGGCACCCCGGTACATGCTCATCGGTTCACCCCCGTGGATCCGATCCCGGACTCGGTCCCGAACTGCTGCTCGGTCGTCGCTCGCAAGGCTCGTCTCTCCGGGGTCGGGGGCGGTTCTCCGAGTGATTCTAAGTGCCCGGGATCGCGGGGGCGTGGCCCCGGTCCCGGGCGACGACGGGTGGGTGCGCGGGGCGGGCGGCCGGGGCCGCCCGCCCGCCGTCACGGTGCCGGGCGGCGCAGCTCGTGGGCGAGGGTCTCCAGGTCCGTGCCCCCGGCCATTTCCCGAGTGAGCTCGTCCACCGTGATCCCCTCCCTGGTGTAGGTGCCGGTCATCGTGCCGCGGCGCAGCAGGACGAAGCGGTCGCCGACGAGGTGGGCGTGGTGGGGGTTGTGCGTGATCAGGACCACGCCGAGGCCGGCGTCCCGTGCCGCGGCGACGTACTTCAGCACGACGCCGGACTGCCGGACGCCGAGCGCCGCCGTGGGCTCGTCGAGGACGAGCACCTTGGCCCCGAAGTGCACGGCGCGGGCGATGGCGACGCACTGGCGCTGCCCGCCCGACAGGGTGCCGATGGGCCGGTCCACGTCGCTCAGGTCGATGCCCATGTCGCGCAGCGCCGTGCGCGTGGTCTCCCGCATCAGGGCGACGTCCAGGCGCTTGAAGGGGCCCCGGCCCCTGCGCGGCTCGGAACCGAGGTAGAAGTTCCGCCAGACCGGCATCAGCGGGACGACGGCCAGGTCCTGGTAGACGGTGGCGATGCCGTGGTCGAGTGCCTCACGGGGCGACGCGTGGCACACGGGCACGCCCTCGATCTCGTAGCTGCCCCGGTCGTGCTGGTGCAGCCCCGCGATGATCTTGATGAGGGTGGACTTCCCGGCGCCGTTGTCACCGAGGACGCAGGTGATCTCCCCCGCGTGCACCTCCAGGGAGACGTCCTCCAGGGCCCGCACGTGCCCGTACGCCTTGCTGACGTCGGTCAGCCTCACCAGGGCCGTCACTTCGCCGCCTCCGCCCGCTTGCGCACCCAGGCGTTGAGCAGTGTGGCCAGCAGCAGCATGGCGCCCAGGAAGAACTTGAACCAGTCCGGGTTCCACTCGGCGTAGACGATGCCCTTGCTGGTCATGCCGAAGATGAACGCGCCCACCGCGGAGCCGATGGCCGAGCCGTAGCCGCCGGTCATCAGACAGCCGCCGATCACCGCGGCGATGATGTACAGGAACTCGTTGCCGATGCCCTCTCCCGACTGCACCACGTCGAAGGAGAACAGCAGGTGCTGTCCGGAGATCCACGCGCAGAAGGCGACGGCCATGTAGAGGCCCGTCTTCGTACGGGTGACGGGGACGCCGACCGCGCGGGCCGCGTCAGGGCCGCCGCCGGACGCGAAGATCCAGTTGCCGGCGCGGGTCCGCAGCAGCACCCAGGTCGCGACGGCGACCAGGGCGATCCACCACAGGATGGTGACCTGGAGGTCGACGTCGCCGATGGTCAGGTGCGAGGCGAACAGCGCACGCGCCGAGGGGAAGCCCTCCATGTCGGCGATGGACTTGGTGCTGACCGTGCCGTCGATGAGCTTGGTGAAGCCCAGGTTGAGCCCGGTGAGCATCAGGAAGGTGCCCAGCGTGATGATGAAGCTCGGCAGCTTGGTGCGGGCCAGCATGATGCCGTTGAAGAAGCCGATGGCGAGGGTGACGAGCAGCGAGACGCCGACGCCAACCCAGACGTTGGCCGTCATCTGGTAGCTGAACATCGACGACACCAGGGCGGAGGACGTCACCAGGACGCCCGCCGACAGGTCGAACTCGCCGCCGATCATCAGCAGCGCCACGGGCACCGCCATGATCCCGATGGTGGACGCCGCGTACAGGACGGTCCCGAGGCTCGCCGGCCGCAGGAAGGAGTCGGCCGCCACGGAGAAGAAGACGAAGACGGCCACGGCGCCGACGACGGCGCCCAGCTCGGGGCGGCTGAACAGGCGGTTCCCGAGCCCCCTCGGGGGCGCGAGGCTGTCCGCGGTCATCGGGTGCCCCGCTTCGCGTAGTCCTTCAGCGCGGCCGCGTCGTCCTTGGTGACGATCTGCGGGCCGGTGAGCACCGGGCCGCCGCCGCCGAGGACGTCGGCGTTGTAGCGGTAGAGCCACAGCAGGTCCACGGCCTCGTAGCCCTGCAGGTAGGGCTGCTGGTCCACGGCGAAGCCGAGGGTGCCTGCCTCCAGCGCGCCCGCGACCTGGCCGTTGAGGTCGAAGGTGTCGACCTCGGCCTTGCTGCCCGCCTGCTCCTTCGCCTTGACGGCGGTGGCGGCGTAGGGCGCGCCGAGGGTCACGACGGCGTCGATGGAACGGTCGGCGGCCAGCTTGGCCTGGAGGGCGGACTGGACGTCGGGCATGTTGGTGCCGTTGACGTAGAGGTTCTCCGTCGTGCCCTCGAAGGTGTTCCTCACTCCCCCGCAGCGCTGCTCGTGGCCGACGTTGCCCTGCTCGTGCAGCACGCACAGGACGTGCTTCCTGCCGCGCGCCGTGAGCTCGCCGCCGACGGCCTCGCCCGCGATGGTCTCGTCCTGGCCGATGTGGGCCAGGGCGCCGAACTCCTTGGACTGGGCGGACCCCGAGTTGATGGTGATGACCGGGATGCCGGCCTTCTCCGCCTTCAGAACGACGTCCTTCATCGCCTCGGGCTTCGCGAGCGTGACGACCAGGCCGTCGACCTTCTGGTCGATGGCCGTCTGCACCAGCTGCGCCTGGTCCTTGCCCTGGTCGCTGTTGGAGTACAGGAACTTGATGTTGTCCTTGGCGGCGGCCTGCCGGGCGCCCTTCTGGACGATGTCCCAGAAGCTGTCGCCGGCGCCGGCGTGGGTGACCATGGCGACCGTCCACCTCGGTGTGTCGACGGCCGATCCGTTGGCCTGGGCCTCCTTGGCCCGCTGTTCGGCGCGCAGGCCTCCGGTGCTGCTGCAGCCCGCCAGCGCCACACCGATGACCACTGTCAGTAGCGCACCGAGCGCACGCCTTCGCCTGTTCGCGCTCTCCACGTCGTGCCTTTCCCTGCTGGTCTTGGAACCGACCAAGTATCCGTCACAGGGTGCGATGCTCGCGGAAGGGGGGTTCCGCGGCCGCTCAGGCCCTCACGAGCAGCTGGAACTCGAAGGCGTAGCGGGACGCGCGATAGATGTGGCTGCCGTACTCGACGGCCCGCCCCGTGTCGTCGTAGGTCGTCCGGCTCATGGTGAGGAGCGCCGCCCCCGGCTCCTCCGCGAGCAGCTCGCCCTCCGCCTCGGTGGCGCAGCGGGCGCCGACCGACTGGCGGGCGCTGTGCAGGGTGATCCCGGCCGCGCGCATCATGCGGTACAGGCCGGTGGACTCCAGTTTGGCGTCGTCCAGCGGGAGGAGTCCGGGCGGCAGGTAGTTGCACATGTGGGCCATCGGCTCGCCGTGGGTGAAGCGCAGCCGCTGCAGGACGACGACGTCGCTGCCCTCGGCGATGCCGAGCGCCGCGGCGACCTCGGCGGAGGCCGGCTCGGTCTCGTTGCGCAGCACCCGGGTGGCGGGGCTCTGCCCGGCGGCCTGGAGGTCGTCGAAGAGGCTGCTCAGCTCCAGTGGCCGCTTGACCTGGCTGTGCACGACCTGGGTGCCCACGCCGCGTCGGCGCACCAGCAGGCCCTTGTCCACCAGGGACTGGATGGCCTGCCGGACGGTCGGCCGGGAGAGGCCGAGCCGTCCCGCGAGTTCGATCTCGTTGCCCAGGAGGCTTCCGGGAGCGAGCCTGCCGTGCTCGATGGCACCTTCCAGCTGCTGCGCGAGCTGGTAGTACAGCGGCACCGGGCTGGAGCGGTCCACCTCGAACTCGAGCGGCGCGGACTCTGCTTTGGACACAGGGGGAGCGTATCCGCCGGTATCGATCTCAGGAAACTCTGACATCACATTGTCCGAACATGTGGATCCACGCCTTCTCCAGGGCCCGCGGACGGGCCGGTGCGGTCGGTGGTGCGGTCGGTGGTGCCGGGTTCCGGGAGCGGTCCGGGGAGCCGCCTCACAGGTGGCGGCGGCGGTCGCCCAGGTGCCGCTCGTAGGACTTGCGGGCCTCGACGGCCGCCTCTCGGGAGGCGGTCTCGGCGACCGGCACGTCCCACCAGGCCTGGGCGGCGGGTGCCGTCGGCGTGGGGTCGGTCTCCACGTACACGCAGGTCGGGCGGTCGGAGGCGCGGGCGGTGGCCAGCGCCTCGCGCAGCTCGCGCACCGTCGCGGCGCGCAGCACGTCCATCCCGAGGCTGGCGGCGTTGGCGGCGAGGTCCACCGGGAGCGGGTCGCCGGTGAAGGAGCCGTCGGCGGCGCGGTAGCGGTAGGCGGTGCCGTAGCGCTCGCCGCCCACGTCGGCGGACAGCCCGCCGATGGAGGCGTAGCCGTGGTTCTGGATCAGGAGGAGGTTGACGTTCACGCCCTCCTGCACGGCGGTCACGATCTCCGTCGGCATCATCAGGTAGGTGCCGTCCCCGACGAGCGCCCACACGGGCCGGTCGGGCGCCGCCATGCGCACGCCGATGGAGGCCGGGATCTCGTAGCCCATGCAGGAGTATCCGTACTCCAGGTGGTACTGGCGCGGGCTGCGGGCCCGCCAGAGCTTGTGCAGGTCGCTGGGAAGGGAGCCGGCGGCGTTGATCAGCACGTCGTCGTCGCCGACCACCGAGTCGAGGGCGCCGAGCACCTGGGTCTGGGTGGGGCGGTCGGTGTCGTCCGCGGCATACGCGGCGTCGACGACGCGCTCCCAGCGCTCCTTGCCGGCGGTGTACTCGGCCTCGTACTCCGGCGCGACGCGGTGGCCCGCCACGGCCTGCGCGAGCGCTTCCAGGCTCGCGCGGGCGTCGCCGACCAGGGTGCGGGCGCCGAGCTTGTGGGCGTCGAAGCCCGTGACGTTGAGGTTGAGAAAGCGCACCCCGGGGGCGGCGAAGAGGGTGGAGGAGGCGGTGGTGAAGTCGGTGTAGCGGGTGCCCACGCCGATGACCAGGTCGGCGGTGCGCGCGATGTCGTCGGCGACGGCGGTGCCGGTGTGGCCGACGCCGCCGAGGTCGGCCGGGTGGTCGTGGCGCAGCGAGCCCTTGCCCGCCTGGGTGGAGGCCACGGGGATGCCGGTCGCCTCGGCCAGCGCGCGCAGGGCGGCCTCGGCCTCGCTGTGGTGGACACCGCCGCCCGCGATGATCAGCGGACGCCGCGCGGCGCGCACCGCGTCCGCGGCGGCGGCCAGTTCGGCGGCCTCGGGAGCCGGGCGGCGTACGTGCCAGACGCGCTCGGCGAAGAACTCCTCGGGCCAGTCGTACGCCTCGGCCTGGACGTCCTGCGGAAGGGCGAGCGTGACGGCGCCCGTCTCGGCGGGGTCGGCCAGCACCCGCATCGCCTGGAGCGCGGACGGGATCAGTGCCTCGGGCCGGGTGACCCGGTCGAACCAGCGGGAGACCGGCCGCAGCGCGTCGTTGACGGTGACGTCGCCGTACTGGGTGTGCTCCAGCTGCTGGAGCACCGGGTCGGGCACGCGGTTGGCGAAGGAGTCGCCGGGGAGCAGCAGCACCGGCAGCCGGTTGACGGTGGCGAGCGCGGCCCCGGTGACGAGGTTGGTGGCGCCGGGGCCGATGGAGGTGGTGACGGCCTGCGCGGACAGCCGGTTGAGCTGCCGGGCGTAACCGACGGCGGCGTGCACCATGGCCTGCTCGTTGCGGCCCTGGTGGTAGGGCATCTCCTCCCGGTACTCCACCAGCGCCTGGCCGATGCCGGCGACGTTGCCGTGGCCGAAGATGCCCCAGGTGCCGGCAACGAGCCGGCGGCGGACCCCGTCGCGCTCGGTGTACTGCGCGGACAGGAACCGCACCAGCGCCTGGGCGACCGTGAGGCGGCGTACGGACTGGCTGCTCATCAGGACCTCTCGGGGGCTTCGCCGGTGGCGGCGGGGGCGGTGTACAGGGGCAGGCGCGGGTCGGCCGGCTGGTCCGGCCAGGTGTCGCGGATCCAGGCGTGGTCGGGGTGGTCGCAGATCAGCCAGGCGCGCTCCTCCCCCGGGCCCGCCATGACGTTGAGGTAGTACATGTCGTGGCCGGGCACGGCCATCGAGGGACCGTGCCAGCCGTCGGGGATGAGGACGACGTCGCCGCTGCGGACCTCGGCGAGGACGTCGGTGCCCCGGCCGTTGCCGGAGGGTGAGACGCGCTGGTAGCCGATGCCGTCCTTGCCGTGCGCCGGGGCGATCTCGAAGTAGTAGATCTCCTCCAGGCGCGATTCGCCCTCGCGGTCCTCGTCGTGCTTGTGCGGCGGGAAGGACGACCAGTTGCCGGCGGGGGTGAGCACCTCGACCGCGATCAGGCGGTCGCACTCGAAGACCCCGGCGGCGCCGAAGTTGTTGACCTGGCGGCTGCAGCTGCCGCTGCCCCGCAGCTCGACGGGGACGGCGGAGGCCGGTCCGTAGCGGGCGGGAAGCCTCCGCTCGCAGCGGGCGCCGGTCAGGGCGAAGCGGCCCCCGGAGGCGGTGGTGACGGTGACGGTCTCGTCGCGCGGCACGTACGCGAAGTCGCTGACCGCCGTGAACACGCTCTCGCGCCCGGTGAGCCGGAAGGTCTCCCCCTGGGCGGAGACCTCGCAGCCGCCGGAGAGCGGCAGCACGATCCATTCGCTGTCGCCGGTGGCGAACTCGTGCCGTCCGCCGGGCGGGAGTTCCAGGACCCGCAGGGAGGAGTGCTCCCAGCCGGCCCGGCCGGGGTCGACGTCGACGGCGTAGGGGCCGGCGACGGCCTTCCCGGCGGGCAGGTGCTCCTCGGTGCCGTTCATGGTGGGGGCCTCGCACTTCTCGCGGTTCGACCGGGACGTCACAGCAGACCGACGGCGGTGTCGACGGCGGTCTCCACGCTGCCCTCCGCCGGGTAGAGCAGGGTGCGGCCGACGACCAGGCCCTGGACGGTGGGCAGGCGCAGCGCCTTGCGCCACTTCTCGTAGACCGCCTCCTGTTCCCTGCCCACCTCGCCCCCCAGCAGGACGGCGGGGAGCGTGGAGGTCTCCATGACGGTCGCCATGTCGTCGACGTCCTCGGTGACGGGCACCTTGAGCCAGGTGTAGGCGGAGGTCCCGGCGAGCCCCGAGGCGATGGCGATGGACTTGGTGACCGCCTCCGCACTGAGGTCGTTGCGGACCCTGCCGTCGACGCGACGGGATATGAACGGCTCGACGAAGACCGGGAGCCGGTGCTCGGCCATCTCGTCGATGGCGCGGGCGGTGGCGACCATGGTGCTCAGCGAGCCGCTGTCCTCGTAGCTGATGCGCAGCAGCAGCTTGCCCGCGTCGAAGCCGAGCCGGGCTATGTCCTGGGCGCGGTGGCCGGTGAAGCGGTCGTCGAGCTCGAAGGAGGCGCCGGCCAGGCCGCCGCGGTTCATCGACCCCATGACCACCTTGCCCTCGAGCGCGCCGAGCAGCAGCAGGTCCTCCAGGATGTCCGCGGTGCCGAGGACACCGTCGACGCCGGGACGGGAGAGCGCGGTGCACAGCCGCTCCAACAGGTCCACGCGGTTGGCCATGGCGAACTCCCGGTCCCCCACCGCGAACGCGCCCCGCGCGGGGTGGTCCGCGGCAAGGATCATCAGCCGGCCGCTGTCACCGACGAGCGGACGGCGCACGCGGCGGGCGGCGGCCTCGGCGATCGCCTCGGGGTGGTGGGTCCGCACCTTCACCAGGTCGGAGATGCTGATGCTCAAGAGGAGCTCACTTTCGGGCAGGGGACGGACCGTCAGCCGCGGCCGAGGAGGTCCTGGACCTCCGTCGCGGTGGGCATCGCGGAGGAGCAGGCGAGGCGGGAGGCCACGATCGCGCCCGCGGCGTTGGCGTGGCGCATGATCCGCTCCAGGTCCCAGCCGGCGAGCAGCCCGTGGCAGAGGGAGCCGCCGAAGGCGTCGCCCGCGCCGAGCCCGTTGACCACGTCGACGGGTACCGGCGGCACCTCGGCGGTGCTGCCGTCGCGGTGGACGGCGAGGACGCCCTTGGGGCCCTGCTTGACGACGGCGAGTTCGACCCCGGCGGCGAGCAGCGCCTCGGCGGCGGCGCGCGGTTCGCGCACCCCGGTGGCGATCTCGCACTCGTCGAGGTTGCCGACGGCGACGGTGGCCGAGGCCAGCGCCCGCGCGTAGTAGGGGCGGGCCTCGTCGGGGTCCTTCCAGAACATGGGGCGCCAGTCGAGGTCGAAGACGGTGGTGCCGCGGCGGGCCCTGGCCTCGAGGGCGGTGAGGGTGGCGGTGCGGCTGGGCTCCGCGCACAGGCCGGTCCCGGTCATCCAGAAGATGCGGGCGGCCCGGATCGCGTCGAGGTCCAGTTCGCCGGCGTGGATCTCCAGGTCGGGGGCCTTGGGCAGCCGGTAGAAGTAGAGCGGGAAGTCGTCCGGCGGGAAGATCTCGCAGAAGGTGACCGGTGTCGGGTACGCGGCGACCGGCGTGACGTAGCGGTCGTCGACGCCGAACTCCTTGAGCGCCTGGTGGCAGTAGGTGCCGAAGGGGTCGTCGCCGGTGCGGGTGATGACGGCGGTGGCGCGGCCGAGGCGGGCGGCGGCGACCGCGACGTTGGTGGCGGAGCCGCCGAGGAACTTCCCGAACGTCTCGACCTGGGGCAGCGGGACACCGGTCTGCAGCGGGTAGAGGTCCACCCCGATCCGGCCCATCGTGATCAGGTCGTACGGCTCGGTCATGGGCGTGACTCCTCGTCGTGCGTCACCTGGGGGTCGCTCTGCGGCCCTGTCAGGTCTAGCCCGCCCGGCCGAGCGCTGTCAACACTATGTCCTTACATACGAACGTACCGACCGCCGGACATCCGGCTCGTTACCTTGTCGTTACGTCGAGATGAATTGATGTCTTGACAAAGTCTTGACAGGGACCCCGGGGAGGGGTTTGCTCCCGTGCAGCACCCGGCCATGTGAACACGTCCGTCCCCTTCTCCCTCCCACCGCAGTGAGGTGCAGGAACATGGAACGCTCTCGCAGATACCGTCGGATCTCCGCCGTCGCGGCCCTCTCCACCGCCGCCGTCCTCCTCGCAGCCGGCTGTTCCAGCAGCTCAGGCGGGAAGAAGGCCGAGGAGTCGGCAGGCGCCCCCGCCGCGGGAAAGGCCGACACCCCGCGGATGAAGATCGCGATGGTCACCCACGCCGCCCCCGGCGACACCTTCTGGGACCTGATCCGCAAGGGCGCCCAGGCCGCCGCCGCCAAGGACAACGTGGAGCTGGTCTACTCCAACGACCCCAACGCCGCGACCCAGGCCAACCTGATCCAGAACGCGATCGACCAGAAGGTCGACGGGATAGCCGTCACCCTGGCCAAGCCCGACGCCATGAAGGACGTCGTCGCCAAGGCGGAGGCCGCGGGCATCCCGGTGGTCGGTTTCAACGCGGGCCTGGACGACTGGAAGGACCAGGGGCTGCTGGAGTACTTCGGACAGGACGAGAGCGTCGCCGGCGAGGCGCTGGGCGACAAGCTCAACGACCTGGGCGCCAAGCACAGCGTCTGCGTGATCCACGAACAGGGCCACGTCGCCCTGGAGGCCCGCTGCGCCGGCGTGAAGAAGACGTTCAAGGGGAAGACCGAGAACCTCTACGTCAACGGCACGGACATGCCGTCGGTGAAGTCCACGATCACGGCGAAGCTCAAGCAGGACTCCGGCATCGACTACGTCGTCACCCTGGGCGCGCCCTTCGCGCTGACGGCCGTCCAGTCGGTCGCGGACGCCGGCAGCAAGGCGAAGGTCGGCACCTTCGACCTCAACAAGGACCTGGTCAAGGCCGTCCAGGACGGCGGGGTGCAGTTCGCCGTCGACCAGCAGCCGTACCTGCAGGGCTACCTGTCCGTCGACTCCCTGTGGCTGTACAAGACCAACGGCAACGTCAGCGGCGGCGGCGTGGCACCGGTCCTGACCGGCCCGGCCTTCGTCGACAAGGACAACGTCGAGTCCGTGGCCGCGTTCGCCGCGAAGGGCACCCGGTGATCCCTGTGTCCCAGGCAGCCGCCCCCGCGGCGTCCCCCTCACCACCCGCGGCACCCGCCTCCAAGGCGGACGGCCGCACCGCCGAACGCTCGCTGCTGCGCCGGACACTGGCCCGCCCGGAGATCGGCGCGCTGATCGCCGCCGTCGCGGTGTACCTCTTCTTCTTCGCGGTGGCGCCGTCCTTCCGCGAGGCCGGATCGCTGGCGACCGTGCTCTACCAGGCGTCGGTCATGGGCATCATGGCGCTGCCCGTGGCCCTGCTGATGATCGGCGGCGAGTTCGACCTCTCGGCCGGCGTCGCCGTCACCGCGTCGGCGCTGACCGCGAGCATGTTCAGCTTCCAGCTCAGCATGAACGTGTGGACCGGTGTGGCCGTCGCCCTGGTGGTGTCCCTGGGCATCGGGGCGCTCAACGGCTACATGCTGGTGAAGACGGGGCTGCCCAGCTTCCTCATCACCCTGGCCACCTTCCTGATGCTGCAGGGCCTCAACCTGGCCGTCACCAAGATCTTCACCGGCAACGTCGCCACCGACTCCATCAGCGACATGGACGGCTTCGGCCAGGCGCGCGCGCTGTTCGCTTCGGAGATCGGTGTCGGCGGGGTCCAGCTCAAGGTGACGGTGCTGTGGTGGCTCGGCTTCGCGGCGCTCGCCACCTGGGCGCTGCTGCGCACCCGGTTCGGCAACTGGACCTTCGCGGTCGGCGGCAACAAGGACAGCGCGCGGGCGGTCGGCGTACCCGTGGCCTTCACCAAGATCGCGCTGTTCATGGCCGTGGGCTTCGGCGCCTGGTTCACCGGCATGCACCTGCTCTTCTCGTTCAACGCGGTGCAGTCGGGCGAAGGCGTCGGCAACGAGTTCCTGTACATCATCGCGGCGGTCATCGGCGGCTGCCTGCTCACCGGCGGCTACGGTTCGGCGATCGGCTCGGTGTTCGGCGCCTTCATCTTCGGGATGGTCTCGCAGGGCATCGTGTACGCCAACTGGAACCCCGACTGGTTCAAGTTCTTCCTCGGCGTGATGCTCCTGATCGCGACCCTCGTCAATCTGTGGGTCCGCCGCACGGCGACCCGGAGGTGAGCCCGATGACCACCGCCACCACCACCCCCGGCGGCACCGCCGCCGCCCCCGAGCCCCTCGTCGAACTGGACGGGGTGGGCAAGAGCTACGGCAACGTCCGCGCCCTGCACGGCGTCGACCTGGCCGTCCGGCCGGGGCAGGTCACCTGCGTCCTCGGCGACAACGGCGCGGGCAAGTCCACGCTGATCAAGATCGTCTCCGGGCTGCACCGGCACACCGAGGGCGAGTTCCGCATCGACGGCGCGCCCGTACGGCTGAACACCCCGCGGGAGGCCCTGGACCGCGGCATCGCGGCCGTCTACCAGGACCTGGCGACCGTTCCGCTGATGCCGGTCTGGCGGAACTTCTTCCTCGGCTCCGAGCTGACGCGCGGGCCATGGCCCGTACGCCGCCTGGACATCGCCCGGATGAAACGGACCGCGGACGAGGAGCTGCGGGCGATGGGCATCGTCCTGGACGACCTCGAACAGCCCATCGGCACCCTCTCCGGCGGCCAGCGGCAGTCCGTGGCCATCGCCCGCGCGGTCCACTTCGGCGCACGGGTGCTGATCCTGGACGAACCCACCGCGGCACTGGGCGTCAAGCAGTCCGGCGTCGTCCTGAAGTACATCGCGGCCGCACGCGAGCGGGGTCTGGGCGTCATCTTCATCACCCACAATCCGCACCACGCGTTCATGGTCGGCGATCACTTCTCCGTGCTGCGGCTGGGCACTCTGGAACTGAGTGCGGCACGGAAGGAGGTCTCCCTGGAGGAGCTCACCCACCACATGGCCGGCGGCACCGAGCTGGCCGCGCTCAAGCACGAACTGGCCCAGGTTCGCGGCGTCGACGTGGACGAACTGCCCGGTCCGGAGGACCTGGCCGAGGGCCGCACCTCCCCGTGAGGGGCGGCCCGGCCCTTCCCCCCGACCCTGACATGACGTCCGTATGTCAGGACTAACTCTTGACGGCTGCCCGGCCGGACGGCGAAGCTTCCAGCGGGACCACGGAGCTCCGCGGGCATCCGTACCACCGCCCTGACGGGCCGCCCTACCGAACCACGACCGGTCCGCGGCGACCGGTGAGAGGAGCCCTCCTCATGACTGCCCCCTCCCCCGTTCTGGACCGGATCCGGATCGGTTCCGCGCCCGACTCGTGGGGCGTCTGGTTCCCCGACGACCCCCAGCAGGTGCCCTGGCAGCGCTTCCTGGACGAGGTCTCCCAGTCGGGCTACGAGTGGATCGAGCTGGGCCCGTACGGCTACCTGCCGACCGACCCGGCCCGGCTCACCGAGGAGACCGCGCGCCGGGGCCTGAAGGTCTCCGCGGGCACCGTCTTCACCTCCCTGCACCGCGGCCCCTCGGTGTGGGACGCCACCTGGGAGCACGTCGGCCAGGTCGCCGCCCTCGCCCAGGCCATGGACGCCCGGCACCTGGTGGTCATCCCGTCCTTCTGGCGCGACGACAAGACCGCCGAGATCATCGAGCCGCGCGAACTCACCGCCGAGCAGTGGGGGCACCTCGCCACCGGCATGGAGCGCCTGGGCCGCCAGGTCCGCGACGTCTACGGCCTGGACATCGTGGTCCACCCGCACGCCGACACGCACATCGACACCGAGGAGCACGTCGAGCGCTTCCTCGACGCCACCGACCCGGGCCTGGTCAACCTCTGCCTGGACACCGGCCACTACGCCTACTGCGGCGGCGACAGCGTCAAGCTGATCGAGACCTACGGGGAGCGGATCGGCTACCTGCACCTGAAGCAGGTCGACCCGGAGATCCTCGCCGACGTCGTCAAGAACGGGGTCCCCTTCGGCCCGGCCGTGCAGCGCGGCGTCATGTGTGAGCCGCCGGGCGGCGTGCCCGCCCTGGAGCCGGTGCTGGCCGCGGCGCAGGGCCTGGGCGTCGACCTGTTCGCGATCGTCGAGCAGGACATGTACCCCTGCGAGCCGGAGCGGCCGCTGCCCATCGCGCAGCGCACCCGGAAGTTCCTGCGCTCCTGCGGTGCCTGACGCACCGCCCACGAAAGGGAAGACACGCATCATGA
The DNA here is from genome assembly GCF_042956445.1 of Streptomyces sp. NPDC008238. Lineage (NCBI taxonomy): Bacteria > Bacillati > Actinomycetota > Actinomycetes > Kitasatosporales > Streptomycetaceae > Streptomyces > Streptomyces sp. NPDC008238. Next base: position 34,125 of record NZ_JBIBGK010000047.1, read on the forward strand.
CGCAGCACGGACCGCTCGGGGTCGCCGTCATCGGCACCGGCAAGATGGGCGCCGACCACGTACGCCGCATCAACGACGTGGTGAGCGGCGCCCGGGTGACCGCCGTCGTCGACGTCGACGCCGAACGCGTGAAGGCGGTCGCCGACGGCGTCGAGGGCTGCACGGCGTACACCGACCCCGCGGCGGCGATGGCCGCGGCCGACGTGGACGCCGTGCTCATCGCCTCGCCCGGCCCCGCCCACGAGGCGGCCCTGCTCACGGCCTTCGAGCACGACCTGCCGGTGCTGTGCGAGAAGCCGCTCACACCGGACGCCGCCTCCGCGCTGCGTGTGATGGAGGCCGAGCAGCGCCTGGGGCACCGGCGGGTGCAGGTCGGCTTCATGCGGCGCTACGACGCGGAGTACGGCAAGCTCAAGGCCCTGCTGGACAGCGGTGAACTGGGCCGGACGCTGATGCTGCACAACCGGCACCGCAACGCGAGCATCCCGCCCGGCTTCACCAACGCCAACCTCGTCAACGACTCGCTCGTGCACGAGATGGACGTGACCCGCTGGCTGCTCGGCCAGGAGATCACCGCCGTCACCGTGCTGCGCCCCCGCCCGTCCGCGAACGCGCCCGCGGGCCTGGACGACCCGCAGTTCGTGGTCTTCGAGACCGACGGCGGGGCCGTCGTCGACGTCGAGGTCTTCCTCAACTGCGGCTTCGGCTACCAGGTGCAGGCAGAGGCGGTCTGCGAGCGCGGCAGCGCCCGCATCGGCGACGCGCACGACCTGCTCGTCAACACCGCGGGCCGTTGGGGCGGCACGATCGCCCAGGACTTCGTGGAGCGCTTCGCCGACGCCTACGACCGCGAGGTCCAGGCATGGGTCGACGCCACCCGGCGCGGAGAGGTCACCGGCCCCAGCGTCTGGGACGGCTACGCCGCCGCCGCGGTCTGCGAGGCCGGCGTCCGCTCCCAGGAGACGGGCGGGCGCGTCGAGGTCGAACTGGCCGACCGACCGGCGTTCTACCGCTGAGGGACGCACGTCCCCGGCCACCCCGGATCCGGCGCGGGTGGGACGGTTACTCCCTGGCCGCCCCGCCCGCGCCTCCACCGCATCCGTGAGAAAGGCATCCCCGTACATGCGCGTCGTCCTCTTCGGTGTCGGGCGCCTCGGTTCCTTCCACGCGGCCACCCTGCACGCCCATCCCGAGGTCTCCGAACTGGTCCTCGCGGACGCCGACGCCGCACGGGCCGCCGCGTCCGCCGCGCGGCTTGGTTCTGGCGCGCGGGCCGCGTCCTCGGTCGACGCGGCGTTCGCCGGCGGCGCGGACGCGGTCGTCATCGCCTCGGCGACCTCCGCCCACGCGGAGCTGATCTCCCGCGCCGTGCGGGCCGGGCTCCCCGTCTACTGCGAGAAGCCGGTCGCCCTCGACCTGGAGTCGACGGTCACCGCGCTGCGCGAGGTCGAGGAGGCCGGCGCCGTCCTCCAGATGGGCTTCCAGCGCCGCTTCGACCCCGGCTACCGCGCCGCCCGGGAGGCCGTCCGGGCCGGACGGCTCGGACGGCTGCACACCGTGCGGGCGCTGACCTCCGACATGGCGCCCCCGCCGCCGGAGTTCGTGCCGCTGTCCGGCGGGCTCTACCGGGACTGCCTGATCCACGATTTCGACGCGGTCCGGTGGGTGACCGGCCGTGAGGTCGTCGAGGTCTACGCCACGGGCGCCAACGGCGGGGCCGCCTTCTTCCGCGACGCGGGCGACGTGGACACCGCGGCGGCGCTCCTCACCCTCGACGACGGCACCCTCGCCACCGCCACCTCCACCCGCTACAACGGCGCCGGCTACGACATCCGCATGGAACTCGCCGGATCGCTGGACCAGATCGCCGTCGGCGTCGGCCCCCGTACGCCGGTCACGTCCGTGGAACCGGGCGCGGCCCCGGGCGTGCCCGACCCGTGGACCGGGTTCGTGGACCGCTTCGGGGACGCGTACCGGGCGGAGATCGGCGCCTTCCTGCAGGTCGTGACGGGTCGTTCGGAGAACCCCTGCGACGGGCGCGAGGCGCTCGACGCGCTGCTGGTGGCGGAGGCGTGCGAGGTCTCGCGCCGGGAGCGGCGGCCGGTCACGGTCGCCGAGATGGCCGAGGTCGCGGAGCACGCCGGCACGCGCGCGCGGTGACCCCGCGGGGCGCCGCGAGCACGTCACCCCCGCGGTCCGCCCCGGGTGGCGTGATCACCCGGGGCGGTGCTTGCTGGGACGAGGCGGTCCCGGCGGTCCACGAGGGAAGGACCTTTCATGGCGATGAAGGTCCGGGCGCTGCGCGCGCCCCGTGCGGCGGGACTCGTGGGGATCGCGTTCGCGGTGCTGATCGGCGCCGCCATCGTGCTGGTCAGGGCCTCCATCCCCAGCGGTGAGGGCGCGCTGACCGAGTCGCCGCTCAGTCTCTCCTCGCGCAGCGGGGTGCAGACGGCACTGGCCCTCATCCCCTTCGCCGGCATCTTCTTCCTGTGGTTCATCGGCGCGGTGCGCGCGCACGTCGGCCCGGGCGAGGACAAGTTCCTCTCGACGGTGTTCCTCGGCAGCGGTCTGGTGTTCGTCGCGACGCTCTTCGGCGCCGCCGCGGCGGCCGGCAGCCTGCTGGCCACCACGCAGGTCGCCTCGCCCGGGACCCCGCGGGCCGAGCTGGCCTACTTCGGCCAGCACCTCACCTACAGCCTGCTGACGACGTACTCGATGCGGATGGCCGCGGTGTTCGTGCTGTCGGCCTCCACCGTCGGGCTGCGGCTGGGGTCCTTCCCGCGCTGGCTGGTGCTGCTGGGCTACCTCGTGGGCGTCACGCTGCTGTTCGTGGTCCCGAACGTGCCCTTGGCCGAGCTGGTCTTCCCGCTGTGGGCGCTGGTCGTCAGCCTCCACATCGTGGTGGCGAGCTTCCGTTCCCGTCCGACGGGGCTTCCGGGCGGCTGAGCGCCCGAGGTCGTGCGCCGCAGCACCAGCGTGACGAAGCCGAGCGTGCCGCGGTAGCCGTGCAGCCACTCGGCGCGGTGGACGGCGGCGGCTTCGAGGGCGGCGCCACTGTCCGGGTCGCCGGGATGGTCCAGGGCCCACTCGGCGAGGGAGCCGGTCCAGGACCACTCGTAGTCGTCCCACTCACGGATGCTGCTGACGTGGGCGAGGACCGGGGTCCAGCCGTCCGCGACGATCCGGTCCACGGTGCTCGGCAGGTCCTCGTACTCCCCCAGCATGTCGACGACGTCCTGGGTGGGTTCGCGCTCCCAGAAGCCGTCGCCGATGAGCACGGTGCCGCCGGGGGCGAGGTGCTCCCGGGCCGCGGCGAGGGTCGGCAGGAGGCCGCCGAAGGCGTGTGCGGCGCCGACGCTGAGGACGACGTCGAAGAGGTACGGCGGGGCGAAGCCGCCGGCGTCCCCTTCGTGGAGGGTCAGCCGGTCGCCGACGCCGAGCGCGGTGGCCTCATGGGCCGCCTTCTCCAGTGCGCCGGTGTCCAGGTCGACGCCCTCCGCCGTGACCTTCGGGCGGCCGTCGAGGGCCCGCAGCAGCCAGGCGCCCTCCCCGCAGCCGAGGTCGAGGACGCGTTCGTCCCCCCGGCGCAGCGCCCGTCCGAGAAGGTGGCGCACCACCGCGTCGTCGAGGGGTGCGGCGATCGGGTGGTGGGTGTGCGCGATGCGCGAGATGCGGCGTCGTTCCATCGGCGCAGCTTCGCAGGGCAGGGGGTTCACCGCATCCGGTTAATTCGGCGCTGGCGTGCAACGCGATCGGTGGCGATGGCGGTTTCCCGGGTCGAAGGGACGTCGAGGCAGCACGGCCGTCGGGGCCGTCACGGCCACGACGGACACCACCGGGGGAAGGGACACGAACGGCATGGACAGGACGATCGTCGGGACGGCGGGGCGGCACGCTCCGGCCCCGGCCCTACAGGCCCCACTCCTCGCGCAGCTCGCCGAACACCTCGTGGAACTCGGGGAAGGTCTTCTTCACGCAGCCCGGCTCGTCGAAGGTGACACCCTCCGTGCGGAGTGCGGCGACGGCGAAGCTCATCGCGATGCGGTGGTCGCCGTGGCAGGCGATCTCGACCGGGGCGGGGGTGCCGGGGTGGATCTCGATCCAGTCGCGGCCGGTCTCCACCCGGATGCCCTGGCGGCGCAGGTTGGCCGCGCAGGCCTCGAGGCGGTCGCACTCCTTCACCCGGGTGTTGTAGACGTCCTCGATGCGCACCGGGCCGTCGGCGAAGGGCGCGATCGCCGCGAGCGTCGGCATCGTGTCGGAGATGTCCCGCATCGTGGTGGTGATCCCGCGCAGCGTGCCGGTGCCGGAGACGGTGGTGGCGTCCGTGCCGGTCTCGACGCGCGCGCCCATGCGGCGCAGTACGTCGACGAAGGCGAGGTCGCCCTGGAGCGCGCCGGTGCCCAGGCCGGGCACGGTCACCTCGCGGCCGGTCAGGGCGGCGGCGGCGAAGAAGTAGCCGGCGGTGGAGGCGTCGGGCTCGACGGTGTAGTCCGCGGCGCGGTAGCCGCCGGGCGGGACGACGAGCACGTCGCCCTCGCGGCCGACCTCGACGCCGAAGGAGCGCATCATGGCGATGGTGATCTCGACGTAGGGGACGGAGACCAGTCCCGTGACGTTGACGCGCAGTCCGTCGCGCATGAGGGGGCCGGCGAGGAGCAGCGCCGTGAGGAACTGCGAGGAAAGGCTCGCGTCGAGGTCGAGCGCGCCGCCCGCTATGCCGTCGGCGGTGACGGTCAGCGGCAGGTGGCCCTCCGCCTCCTCGTGGCGCAGGTCGACACCGAGCGTCCGCAGCGCGGTGGTCAGCGGGGCGAGGGGACGCCGGCGCATCTGGGCGGAGGCGTCGAAGCGGTAGGTGCCGTGCCCGGCCGCGGCGAGGGCCGGGAGGAAGCGGGCGGCGGTGGCGGCGTCGCGGCAGTAGACGTCGGCCTCGGGGAGCGCGGGGCCGGCGGGGCGTCCTTCGACGCGCCACTCCTGCGCGCCGCGGTCCACGCGGTAGCCGAGCCGGACGAGTCCTTCGGCGAAGCCGTCGGTGTCGTCGGAGAGCAGCGGCCGCCGCAGTGTCGTCGTCCCCTCGGCCGCCGCCGCCAGGAACAGCGCCCGGGCGGTGACGGACTTCGATCCGGGGACGGCGACGACGGTCACGGTGCTCTCCTGTGCTGCCCGACGTGCGGGGACGCCCTGGTGAGGGGCAGGGTCATTCTAGTGGCTTGTCACGCAGCCTTGGCCGGGTAATTGGTCCAGGTGCGGATCGGTGAGTCGGGGGCGAAATTGGTTTTCGGGTCGGCGCGGGCGTT
>NZ_JBIBGK010000048.1:0-28269 GCF_042956445.1 Streptomyces sp. NPDC008238
CACGACGGCGCAGCTCAAGCGGGTACTGGGAAGGACGTGCCATGACTCGATCCTCTCAAACAATCGAGTCCCCACCGAACCCGGAACGGTTCAGACGTCGGGGTGTCGGGCGTTCTGGTTGCGCTATCGCAGGTAGGGCTGCAAGGCCCGGTTCTGGACGGTGTGGTTGCGCTGGTGGGAGTTGGCGACAGTGAACTGCCGCAGCGGCCCGAAGGGGGCCTCTACGGGGTTGGCCCGGGACGCGTAGCCCGCGGCATCCCTTCAGGCTCTCCCAATGCTTGCACCTCTGCGTAGGAGAGGGTCACGTGATCCGCCGGCCGGCCGTCGCGAATGGCCGTCGCGGTGGCCACAGCCGCCGCCAGGGCCCTGCGGTAGAGCATCGAGCCGAGGCTGATCCTGCGCACACCCAGTGCGGCCAGGTCGGTGAGGGCGGGTCCGGTCGGTGTGTACAGAATGTTCAGCGGGACGACGAGGGTTGCCGTCAGCGCGGCGATCTCGTCCGGGTCCGACAGCCCTGGCACAAACACCCCGTCCGCACCGGCCTGTTCGTAGACCGCGAGGCGCGCCGCTGTCTCCTCCTGGCGTCCGAGCCAGTAGGTGTCGGTGCGGGCGTTCACGAACAGCTCCGGCACGGCGGCCTTGACGGCGGCGATCTTCGCGGCGTGCAACTCCACGGGGGCGAGGGTGCCGTCGGGGCGGCCGTCTTCGAGGTTGATGCCTGCGGCTCCTGCGGAGGAGAGCCTCCGGGCCAGCTCAGCCACTTCCTCCGGGTCGTCGCTGAAGCCCCCTTCAGCATCGACGGTGTACAGGAAGGAGCCACGTCCGAGTCGGCGGGCCAGAGCCAAGGTCGCTTCGGCGGTCGCGGCCGACCCGTCCGTCAGGCCGACGGCCGCAGCCACGCCCAGGCTTGTGGCGCCGATCGCCGCGAAGCCCTGCGCCGCCAGAGCGGCCGCAGAGGCGTAGTCCCAGGCGTTGGGAAGCAGCAGCGGGGTGGCCTGGTGATGCAGGCGGGCGAAGTCGGTCAGCGGGCGTCGGCGCAGGCCGTCGGCCAGAGCAAGTGCATGGGCCCGGCCGGGACAGACCCGCGGTGGTGCGCCGAAGGTGAGCGATACGGGGTGCACGCGATGGGCGGCCGCAAGATCCAGGAGAACCACATCGCCCTCGGCGATCTCCCGACCGGCGACCCGGGTGGAACGCGTGGCGACCCGGCGCATCGCCGATACCGGCGGAGCCTCCAGGAGCACCCGGGCCAGCGGTACGTCGCTGTCGGCCGCGGTCTCCACCAGGGCAGCCGTCGCCGAGCAGGCCTGCACCAGCAGCCCGATGCGGTTGGCAGCGGCCTCCAAGCCGTCTTCGGTCGCGTTCCTTGGCGCCAACTGCGCCATGAGATGGGCCACCGCCTCGTCAGCGGCTGCGTCCGTACCCCCGAAGTAGGCCCCGGCAACCACGGTCACCGCCTCCGCGACCATCCTGGGCTCCGACATCCCCAGAGCCTCGGCGAGAGTATGCACCACCCGCACGCGGACCTCCCCTTCCGGCCCCGCCGCCACCGCCCGCCGTAGTGAGGCGGGCTCCAGCCGGGACAGTTCGTCCTCCACCAGAGCGCGCCGCCGCCGGTGCTGCTCACCAGAGCTGAATCGGGCCACGGTGGCACGCAGCCACGCGACACTCGCCCCTGCAGGACCGTCGTCGGCAGCAGGCAGCTCCGGGACCAGTGCCGCGTCGGCAAGCGCCGCTCGCACGTCCTCATAGCGGTCGAACTCATGCATCGTCGACGTCATGGCCCTGACGCTAGTGCCGGGACAGTTCGCTGCTCCCCGAACCATCCCTGCGGCATCATGACCTTGTGCCCCCACTCGCCGAGACCGCCGCCCTGTTTGCCGACCGCGCCCGGGCCGATGCTGGCGAGCGGACAGCAGGATGGATTGCTGCTCAACGACCTCGGCACGCCACGACCGGCTGATCAACTTCACGGAATCCATGCCCCACCCCCCGTTCCAACCGCCGACGGACCGAAACCAGTCGCGGCCGCACCGGCCCCTGCGGGATGCTTGGGTTGTGCGCCTGAACAGCGATGGAGTTTCCCCGGTGCCGCGGATGCTTTTGCTCAGCGAAATCCAGCTCTACGCCGCCTTCCAGGTCGGGTTGGACGCACCCGTGCTCGTCGCGGCGGGCGACCGGATCTCCTACCAGGACGGCGGTCTCGTGGTGACGCGCTCGAGCGGTGAGCGATACACGAACCCGATCCGCGACAGCTATTGGATCTGCCGCTGATGGCGACAGGCTCGATGCGCATCGCCATCTTGCAACCACCGGCGTGGTTGTGGGAGACACCGAATCATTCGCTGGCTCGGGCCCTGGCAGTGCCGCGCATCAGCTTCAGCGATCTCATACGCGCTCACCTCCGCCAGGGCACCGACCTGGGGATCCGATCCGCCGAGATCATGGACTCCGGCAGGCCGCTTCCAGACGAGATCGTCAATGCGATCGTCCGGGACAAACTGTGCCAGGCGGCCTCCGCGGCTTTCCTCCTCGATCGGTACCCGCTCAACGCCACCCAGGCGCTTGCTCTCGATGAGCTGCTCCACGAACTCGGCAGGCCCCTGGACGGCGTGTTGCGCCTGCACCTTCCCGAACAGGAGGTGGAGGGCCGCGTTGGCCATCAGTCCGCCCGTCGCGTCTGCCGTAACGACTCGGCGCACGTCTACGAGCCGGCGGTGGACACCCTCGACGTCGATGGCGCCTGCAACGTCTGCGGCGGTGAGCTCTATCAGCGTGAGGACGACAAAGAGACAAGCATCCGCAGTCGGTTCAGCAGATACGAAGCGATGGTGGAGCCCATCATCCAGCACTACGCAAGGCAAGGGCTCCTCGTCACGGTCGACGCTGTTGGCACACCCGACGAGATAGCCAGTCGCGCGCTCACCGTGCTCCGACAGCAGTAGGCCTGGATAGGACGGAGCGTTGCCAAGCGCACGGAAGCACGATCGACGTCACGGAATCCGTGCCTGAACCAGCTTCACGCGTCGTCACCAGCCTGGCCGACCCGCTCGGCCCTTACCGGGCTCGCGATGTCGCCTTGAACCGTGAGAACCTCCGGTTTCCGCGAGGCGGAAATGTTGCGCGACGTCGCGACGACGCCGTAACGAAGCTCGTGGTAGGTCTCGGCCAGGGCAGCGCCGCTGCCCTGCGACGCGCCGGTGATTACGGCGACCTTCTCCAGGGTTGGGCGTGGCGGTTGTCTCCAGGGGGAGTCGTCCGGGCGGTTCACGTTCCGATCAATTACTTCAAGGCGCAGTAGTCGATCGGTCGACAATTACCCAGCCTGCCTGGGAGCGCGCTCCAAGACGCGCTTTCTTTCCGGTTGCGGTGCGAGATTGTGCCTATCAGGGGCGAGGCACCCGGTTGTACCGACCCCGGGCACGGGTCTGTCCATCGAGCGGTGGCTCTTGCACGAGGCCCCGCGGTGGGTTCGCTGACAGTGCGGTCTTAGGGTGTCCGCCGACGGGTTCGCATTCGACGAGCTCGAGGGATGGCAGGGGGAGGACGCAGATGGCGCCTACCGTACGAGCGGGTCGCAGAAGACACGGGACACTCCGCGTGGTGAGGCTGGCAGTCCTCGCGGGTGCCGTGGCCACGGCATCGGCTCTGGTTGTTTCGGGTGTCGGTGCCGAGTCGGCAGCGGGGTCCGAATCCGCTCAGGGCCGTCGAGTGGTCGGCACGGTCGCGCAGATGAAGGACGCCCCGGACGTCGCCCATCTGGCGACGGGGGAGCGGGCGGAACTGGTGAACGGCAAGTATCTCGACATCGCACAGGGAAACGGGCAAGACGCGGGACGTTACGCCATCACTTCGACGGACGGCTCAATCGGCGTCCGCCCCATGGGTCGACAGCAGCCCACCGCCGGGACGCGGATGCGCGTCGGCGCGACGCCGGCACTTGCGCCCATGGCGGCGGTCCAGGCGACGGCGACGTACTCGGTGAAGTTCTCCATCACCAATGCAAACGTCACGACGAAGTCAATCGCTCTGTGGAACCGTTCCACTTGGGGAGCGGTGCCGGTGAACGACGACGGCTACGGTCCGGACGCCACCGCCAAGCTCGCGCCGGGCAGCTACTTCGCCGTCGCACTGCACTCCGACTACGGGCAGCCCAGTTACCTCCTCACCCGTGCGTTCACCGTGACGACCTCCGGTCTGACGGTGAAACTCGACCAGAAGCTGGCCAAGGAGACGGCGATCAGGACCGACGACACCACCGCCGCCCGCGCCGCGGCCGCGGTATGGATCTCGGTCCCCGGCGGCAACCTGGCGGGTTTCGCCGGCCGCGGCATGGACAAGGTCTACACCACGCCCTTCTCGGTCACCGGGGCTTCCCTGCGCGTCCATGAGGTGCTGACCAAGAAGGGGTCCTCCGCCTCCGCCCCAAGCCCGTACCGGTACGACCTGACGCACTCCTTCGACAACACCGTGCCGTCTTCGCCGATCGCGTCGGTACGACAGGCGGGTCTCGCCAAGGCCACCACCCCGATCCGCGCCCAGGGCGTCGCCATGCGGGCGTATCTGCAAACCGTGCCGCAGACCGGTGAGTGGACCGGTGTCTTCATCGGCGGCTGGGTGAAGAGCGGCGCGACCACCACCGAATACGTCACCCCGGGCATCTCGTACTCGCGCCTGGTCGACTACGGCACCGGCGACCACTCCCTTTCACTGCCCGACCGCTCCCTGGCCGCCGGCACCACCACGGCCGGACCCACCGTAGGTACGGCCCCCTTCGGCCCCGCCACAGCAGGCGGCCGCTCCACCCGCAGCTCCACGAAGATGAGCCTGACCGAGTCGGCGACCCTGAGCGACGCGGCAGGCAACCCCGGCACCGACGGCCGCTCGCTGTCCTCCTACCTGCTCACCTCCGGTGGGCAGACCCTCGCGTCGGCCGACGGCCTGTCGCCGTCTTCCGGGCTGTCCGCCACCGTCCCGAGCACCACCGCCACCTACCAGCTGACCCACACCGTCACGCGCAGGAACGGTTACTCACGTCTGTCGACGCTGGTGCGCAGCGAGTGGACGTTCACCTCAACGGGCAGCAGCACCTCCCGCGCGCTGCCTCTGATCGACACGTCCTTCGCCGTATCCACACTGAACGCCCGCAACGCGGCCGGCACCGCCCCCGTGACCGTGGACGTCACAGCCGCGACCCGCAACTCCGAGGCAGTGGAGACCGTCACCGCCCTGGAGTACTCCACGGATGACGGCACCAACTGGACCCCGCTCCCGCTCACCACCACCGACACCGGCGCCGCCGCGACACTGACTGTCCCGATCACCGCGGCCTACGTCTCGCTGCGCGCCACAGCCGTCAACGACGAGGGCGGCAGCGTCCGGCGTACCGTGATCCGCGCCTTCGCCGGACTGGGAGTCCAGGGCGACGAGCAGGCCGGCACGACGAAGATCTCGGACCTGGTCGTCAACGGCGGGAAGCCGGTGGTCCTCACGACCGACGAGCTCCAGGAGTTCAAGGCGACCTTCACCGCCACCGACCCCTCCGGCATCGCCGAAGGCGACCTGTTCCTGTACCACGGCTCATACGGCGCACCTGACGGCGTCCTCTTCGGAACGTGGCCTGCGACCTGCACCTCGCAGTCCGCGAGCACCTCGATCTGTGAGACGCAGCTGGCCTACGTCTGGCCGCGTTCCGCCATTGGGTTCAACTCTCTCGCGGGGACCTGGAAGGTCGCCGCCTGGGCCTGGTCGAAGGACGGCACCAGCCACACCGACCTGCACGCAGCCAAGAGCGTTCTCGTGCAGCGCGACTCCGAGCTCACGGCGAACGCTTCGCCTGAGCCGATCGCCAAGGGTAAGACGCTCACGATCACCGGAACCTTGACCCAGGCGGACTGGCAGTCGGACACCAAGGCCTATGCGGGCTACGGCAGCCAGCCGGTGAAGCTCCAGTTCCGCAAGAAGGGCACCACCACCTACACGACCATCAAGACGATCATGTCGTTCGGTGGAGCCCTGAAGACCACCGTCACCGCCTCTGCCGACGGCTACTGGCGCTTCAGCTTCGCCGGAACGACCACCACCCCGGCCGTCTCCGCAGCCAGCGACTACGTCGACGTGCAATAGCGAGCAGCACGACAGCGACACGACCCCCGACCCCGCGCGGACGCCGTTGGTGAACCCGCCCCGCTGGATCTCGTCCAGCGGGGCGGAGTGCCACCGCCTGACCGGTCTCTCGGCTTCGACGGCGGGTATCCGAGTACGGCCACGGAGTCGGCGATCACCTCGATGACGCGCGGCCGGCCGGTGGATGCTCCTATGGCTGTCAAGCCGCTGGAGCAAGATCGGTTTGAGTGATTTGTTCGGTTGGTGTGCTGGTCAGCGCGCGATAGACCTCTCGGGCGACGAATCGTTTGAAACAGCGCATGATGTCCTTCTTGTTCAGCCCTTCCTTGGTGCGGCGTGCGACGTAGGCGCGAGTGCGTTCGTCGAAGCGCATGCGGGTGAGCACGATGGTGTGCAGGGCGTTGTTCGCGGCCCGGTCGCCGCCGCGGTTGAGGCGGTGGCGATGGGTGCGTCCGGAGGACGCGGGGATCGGCGCGACACCGGCCAGGTGCGCGAACGCAGCCTCGGACCGCATCTGTTCCGGGTTGTCGCCGGCCGAGGCCAACAGTTGGCCGGCGGTCTCCGGCCCGACACCGAACAGCTCCAGCAGCTGCGGGGCGGCTCGCTTGACCAGCGGGCCGATCTGCGTGTCCAGCTCGGCGATCTCCTCGTCCAGCGCCTGATGGCGGCGCGCGAGCCGCCGCAGCGCTGCCCGAGTCACCGTCAGCGGGCGGGAGTGGTCGTCGCCGGGCCGTAGCCGGGCCAGGGTCCGTATCAGCGCGGCCCGCTCCAGGCCCCCGACCTGCTCGCGCAGCATCGCCGGGGCCGAGACCAGCAGGCCCCGGATCTGGTTCATCGCCTGCGTGCGGGCCTTGACCGCGCTGCGGCGGGCGATCCGCAGCACCCGCACCGCCTCGACCACGCCGTCCCGGCTCTTGGGGATTCCAGTGGCCCGGCCGGACAGCACGGCTGTCGCGGCGGCGTAGGCGTCGACCGGGTCCGACTTGCCCTTCAGCCGCCGCGTCTTACGGTCCGGGCGGTCCACGTCGACGACGGTGACTCCGGCGGCAGTCAGCACCCGGGTGAGTTCGGCTCCGTAGGCGCCGGTGCCCTCGACCCCTACCGTCGCGAGTGCGCCGTGCGAGCGCATCCAGTCCAGCAGGTCGCGGTAGCCGCGGATCGTGGCGGGGAACTCCCGGTCGGCCAGGTGCCTGCCGATCTGGTCGATCACCGCGGCGTGGTGGGTCAGGCCGTGGGTGTCGACCCCGCCGGTGATCTGCGGCGGGCCGTGGTGCGTCATGCTGGTCATGTCCGTCCTTGTGGCGTGTCCGTTCCGAGGGCGGCACGCGCCGGTCGGGCGGGTGGACAAGACAGTGACGGGGCTTCTGGACCAAGCTCCTATTAGGTCACAAACGCCCGTCCGGCCGCGTGCGTGGTGACGCCCGGCGGGCCGACAAATCCCAAACAGGACAGTCGAGACGTCAGTCAGTCGGAGGGTCAGACCCACCCGCAGCGTCACCACGTCACATCCTCACTGTCAGTCGTCCTTGGCGAGTTCCTGCCGCCAGAGGCGGTCGCAGAGCAACTCTGTGCCCCTGGTGAGGTGCCGGCGGTACGTGGTGAAGGGAACGGCCAGTGACTGGGCGGCCAAAGAGCCGGCGGTGGTTCCCGTGGCGGTCGGGGATCATCCAGGAGCGGAGATCCCGCCGGTGTGCGTCCCAGGTGCCGGGTCGGCCGGTTCGCTTGGCGAGGGCCATTCGGCGCTTTCGGAGCAGAGCTGACGCGCCACGGTACCGGGCGGTACCGCCGGATCGCGTGACGTCACGAGCCGCGGCGCTGCCAGCGCCAGGCCACGCCCCCTGCAGGGCGCTCGCGACGCGCAGTTGGCAGCGGCTACCTATTGCGTGCGGAGGCGGTCGGATCCACTCGTGCGACCTCGACGGCAGGAACGCGCTGCGGGCGCAGACCCAGCACCAGGCCGAGGATCAGCACGGTGATCCCCAGCCATACCGACGGGTTCGGCGTGCCGCTGCCCGAGATGGCGCCGACAACCGCCGCGGCGAGCGGCGCGATGCCGGTGAGCAGTCCAGCCTGCCCGGCGCCGACGGCGCGGACCGTCGAGTACCACAGGACAAAGGCGACCGCCGTCACCATCAACGCCAGGTAGCCGATGGCGGCCCAGTCGGCGCCGGACAACTCCCGTACGGCCGAGGGCCCTTCGCGGACCGCGGCGAGAACGGCCAGGAGCACGGCGGCCATCCACATCGCGTGCACGGACACCCCCCACGGGGAGTGCCGCCGCAGGACCGGTACCGCGAGAAGGGTGAAGGCGGCCTCGCACGCCAGGGCCAGCGCCGCCCAAGCCACCCCCACGGCGTCTGTGCGACCCGTCCCCTCCACCAGTACCGCTCCTGCCACGACCACCGGTGCCGCCAACAAGATCTGCCGGCTGGGCCGGCGCCCCTCCAGCGCCGGGCCCACCGCCGCGAGGACCACCGGTGCACAGGCGACCGCGACGGCCACCACCGCGGGCTCGGCATGGGCGACGCCCCGGACCACGGCCACGTTGAACAGCAGCAGACCGGTGACAGCGATCCCGGCGAGCCACAGCCACTCCCGTCCTTGCGGCCACACCAGCCGTGTGCCGGCGAGCCTGGCGACGACCAGCAGGAGCACCGTGGCCATCGCATAGCGAACCGCCTGCGGGGTGAACAGCGGAGCGTCCACGAGGGTGTGCGAAACGGTGACGCTGCTGCCGACGAGCGCCATCCCGAGCATGCCGGGCACAAGCGGGGTGAGGGAAGCGAAAGGTGTGCGCATACCGCCCACGCTGCCCCCACAATGGACGTCATGGACAGGTCCACAAAGGCATCGGTGCAGGGGTCCAATCAGGCGGAGGATTCAGCGGACCAGGTGCCGGACCGCGCTGCCTCACCGGGCTCGGACTTCCTTCAACTGGAGATCGGCCACGTACCCGCAGGCGGGCGCACCGCCTGGCTGACGGACCGGCTGCGGTCCGCCATCGCCGACGGCCGGCTGCGTGTCGGAGCGAGGCTGCCCGCCAGCCGGGTCCTGGCGGAGGAGTTGCACGTCACCAGGGGCGTGGTCACCGAGGCCTACCGGCGGCTCGCCGAGTCGGGACAGATCGCCGGTCGCGGCCGACTCGGGACGGTGGTCGTGGCGGCTCCGGCCGCTCCGCCCGGACGCACACACGACGTGCCGGGGACCGGAGCCGGATCCGGGGCCGCGATCTTCACCTCCGGCCACAGCGACGGCGTCGTCGACGCGTTGCGGGCCATGCCGTGCCAGATCGACTTGTCACCCGGTGTCCCCGACCTCGCCGCCTTCCCCCGCACCGGGTGGCTGCGCGCCGAGCGTGCCGTCCTCGCGGACGCCACCCCGGCCGACTTCGGCTACGGCGATCCCCGGGGCGCGCCCGCCCTGCGCCGAGCGGTCGTGGGCTGGCTGGCGCGCAACCGAGGCATCCGCGCCGACCCCGAGGAGGTCGTGGTGGTCGCGGGTGTGGCGCAGGCCCTGAGCCTGCTCGCACGGCGGCTGCTGGCGGACGGCGTCCGCCGTATCGCTGTCGAGGACCCCGGATCCCTCGGAGCGCGCCAGCAGTTGGAGTACGGAGGCCACTCGATCGTGCCCATCCGGGTGGACGCCGGTGGCCTCGATGTCGGTGCGCTGCGCGCCAGTGGTGCCCGGGCGGTGCTGCTGACCCCGGCCCACCAGTTCCCGACCGGTGTCGTGCTCGACGGGGAACGCCGCACGGAGCTGCTGGGCTGGGCCGCCGAGGGCGGGGTGGTGATCGAGGACGACTACGACGCCGAGCACCGCTACGACCGGCCACCGGTGCCGGCGCTGCGCTCGTTGATGCCCGAGGGGGTCTGCTACGCGGGCAGCGTCTCCAAACTGCTGGCGCCCGCACTCCGCATCGGATGGCTCCTCGTACCGCCGGACCGGCTGGACGCCGTCGTGGCCGCCAAACGGTACGCCGACCTGGGCAACGGCGTCCTCACCCAGCTGGTCCTCGCCCGGCTGATGGACTCCGGCGAGCTGGAACGCCATCTGCGCCACGTCCGGGGACGCCACCGCCGGCGCCGGGACATGATGCTGAGGGCCATCGAGGAGCACCTCCCCGGTGCCCACGTGCACGGGACAGCCGCCGGCCTGCACCTCATGGTCACGTTCGGCGACTCGCCCGACGGCGCGCACGACCCCGGCCTGTCCGACGGCGCCCTCGCCGCGGCGGCCCTCGACCGGGGCGTGAAGGTACATCCGCTCTCCTGGCATCGCATCGGCCCCGGGCCCCCCGGCCTGGTCCTCGGCTACGCGGCGGGCTCCGCCCACGACATCGAGGAGGGTATCGCCGCCATCGGTGTCGCCCTGCGCGGGCTTCGTCCCTGACGCCTGTACGTCACCACTGCGCCCCGCTGTTCCCGACGGCGCCCGAGGCCTGAGGCCGGCGGCTTTGGTCGCGCTGCGGCTGCTTGAAGGTGATCGAGCGGGGGTGGCTCCTGACCTTGTGCTCGTGGGGTGCCGTGTGCTGCCGGGTCGTGAGAGTGTTGGCCCTGGCTACAGCCTGTGACAGAAGAAGCAGGAGGGGCCGCCGGTCGTGGAGGGGGAAGCACAGGACACCGAGCAGCTGGGGCGTACCCAGAGGATCCTGATCGGTGTCGTCGTGATCGGCGCGGTGATCATCGCCGTGATCGGCTTCGCCGGATCGTACGCCGCGGTACGCGAACTGGCGCTCCGCAAGGGCTTCGGCGCCTTCGCCAACGTCTTCCCGATCGGCATCGACGCCGGCATCGTCGTCCTGCTCTCGCTCGACCTGCTGCTGACCTGGCTGCGCATCCCGTTCCCGCTGCTGCCAGACCGCATGGCTGCTGACTGCTGCCACGATCGCCTTCAACGGCGCGGCGGCCTGGCCGGACCCGCTGGGCGTCGGGATGCACGGCATCATCCCGATCCTCTTCGTCGTCTCGGTCGAAGCTGCTCGGCACGCGATCGGCCGGATCGCCGACATCACCGCCGACAAGCACATGGAGTCGGTCCGGCTCGCCCGCTGGCTCCTCGCCCCGGCCGCGACCTTCCGCCTCTGGCGCCGCATGAAGCTGTGGGAGCTCCGCACCTACGACGACATCATCCGCCTCGAGCAGGAACGCCTCATCTACCAGGCCCGGCTCCGCGCCCGCTACGGCCGCGCGTGGCGCCGCAAGGCCCCCGTCGACGCCCTCATGCCGCTCCGCATCACCCGCTACGGCATACCGCTGACCGAGACCGGCCCCGCCGGCCTGGCCGCGGCCGGGATCGAACTTCCCGCCGCACTGGAGCGCCCCGCCCTCGAGCCGGCTACACCTGAGGAGATCGGGGGAGCGGTCGTACGGCAGTTGCGGCCCGAAGCGGACCTGTTCCCCGAGGCGATCGCGCCGGCGCAGACGGCGGCTGCCGCGGAGGCGCCGGCCCGTCGCGTCACCGTCACTGTCCTTGTCTCGGACGTTGGCCCGGAGCCGGAACCCGAGCCGGAACCAGAAGCGCCCGGCCGTGCTGCAGCGCCGGCAGCGGGAGAATCGGCGCCTACCGACGACCCGGTTCCGCAGCTCACAATCTGGCCTCGCACCGGCTACGGTCGTGCCTGCCAACGCGAGGCCGCCGTCGACGCCCCCATGCCGCTCCGGTTCACCCGCTGCGGCATCCTTCTCACCGAGACCAGCCCCACCGGTCTGGCCGCAGCTGGCATTGAATCTGTGATGCGGGCAGCACCGCGTCCTGAAGCGTGAGCGCCACCTGCGGCTTACGGAGCATTGTCCTGTCGCAGATGTCCGTTGACCTGCTGGAGCTCGCGGATCGTGCGTAAAAGTCGAACTCCATCTGCCGGCACCCGCCGGAATCAGCTCTCGACGACGTCAGCGTTCGCGCTGGAGGGCGACGAGGGCCATGTCGTCGCACAACGGCCCGTGGGCATGGCCCAGCAGGTCACGGGTGACCGCCTGCACCAGGGTGACCGGACCGGAGCCGGTGAGGCCGGCGGCGCGTTCCATCAAGGGGTAGAAGCCGCCCTCGACGTCTCGAGCCTCGGTGAGGCCGTCGGTGTAGAGCAGCATCTGATCGCCGACGACGAAGGGGAAGATGCTGGGGGCGTA
Organism: Streptomyces sp. NPDC008238; assembly: GCF_042956445.1. Taxonomy (NCBI): domain Bacteria; kingdom Bacillati; phylum Actinomycetota; class Actinomycetes; order Kitasatosporales; family Streptomycetaceae; genus Streptomyces; species Streptomyces sp. NPDC008238. The sequence continues at coordinate 12,252 of NZ_JBIBGK010000048.1, forward strand.
CGTGCTCTCGGCCAGGGCACCGAGGCCGAGCGGCGGGGCGGGCTCCGCGACGTTGAGCAGGGTCGCCCGGCCCTCGTGCAGTAGGAGCGGGGGCAGGTGACCGCAGCTGACCACGTGGACGCACGGCTCGTCGTCGGGGATCTCGACGACCGCGGCCGTCACGAATCGCTCCCCCACGTCAGCCTCTGCTGGTGTGTCGCAGAACTCCACCAGATCCCAATGCAAGCTGGCCTCCAGCGATGCGACCAGTTCCGGCAGCGGTACCTGGCGGTGGGCCGCGGCCCGGAAGGCGCCGAGCACAGTCTGGGTTTCGCCGAGCGAGCTCAGTCCCTTGCCGCGGACGTCCCCTATGAGCAATCGCGTGGCATTCGCGGTGCGGGCGATCGCGTAAAGGTCGCCGCCGACGCGGGCGCCGCCGTCGGCCGAGCGGTAAGCCGAGGCGATCGTCAGCGGGCCCGAACGACACGGAAGGGGCCGCAGTACGACACGCTGGGCCGCCTCGGCGATCCGGCGCACGCTGGCAAGTTCGTTCCGTCCCCGCTCGCTCGACAGGGCGAGGACCACGAGCAGCATTGATAGCAATGCCAGCGACGCCAACTGCACCAGTACGTTCTCTGTGGTCACGACATCGCGTTCGATGCCGGCGACGACCCGCGCCAGCACGGCGAGCAGCGCCGTAATGGCTCCGCGCAGGGGCCCCGCGAAGGCGGCGACCAGCGCCACCGGCACCACCAGGATGTGCGCCACGTGGATGTCCGTCGGCAGGAACAGATCCGCCACCGGCACGGCCACGATCAAAAGCGCGGCCGCGGCGCTGAGTGCGTAGTCGCGGCCCCACGCCGAGACGGTTTTCCGGTCCCCCGTGCCACGGAGTCGGTCACGCCACCACGCGTCCATACGGACTCCTCTCCTTGGTTGGCCCGCGTCGCGCCACACGGGCTCAAAGAGGCCAGCTCGATGGCATCTACCATCGTCCAGCGCTATCGATGTGCTGTGTCAGATTTCGATCCACACTTGTCCTCGCTGGCTCCTTGATGTCCGGATAACACCAAGCAGCGTCCCTCTAGGCGCCATCGCACCGACAAAAACGTCGTGGCACTGCGCTCGCCCTCGGCGATGCCTTTCTCCACAGCGGCGAGCAGCGCCAATCGGTCGTTCACCATGTAGATGTACATTTCGGGAGGAAGGTAAGCAGGCGAGGGGGGCCTTACCCGACGCCCGGGGCCGGCTCAGGTACCGGGGCGCCGCCGGGGCCGGGGCCGACGACCGGTTCCTCCGGGAGGTGGAGGAGGAAGAGCGCGTTCAGCACGTCGTCCGACATGCCGGCCAGGATGGCCTCCGGCGTGGTGGCCATTGCGTGGGCGAGGTCGTCCACCAGGTGGGCCAGACCGTTGATGCCGGACTCCTGCGCGCCCGAGGCGGGGCGGGGGCCGGGGTCCGCGGGGCGGTGATGGTCACCGGCGTCGCGATGGGTGGTCGTCTGGTTGCTCATCCGCATCCTTCCGAATGGACAGGGGCCGCCGCGGCGAGATGCCGTGCGAGGGGTGCCTGACAGGCCCGGCGGAAAGTGGGTATTACCCTCGATGCTGATTACCGTTTCGTTAGCGGCCTCGGTCTCGACGGTCTCCCGACAACCACTGCCTTCATCATTCTTTCCCCTTATCGATCCCTTTTCTTGGGACAGATTTGCCCTCATGTCCGCCCGAGCTAGGCTCGAGACGCCCTCCCCGTGATTGCTCTTCAAGCCCGGTTATGGCAGCGGGCTTCAGTCAGACGTCACGTTGTGAACTCGCAACCAGTTCACGCATTCGGCCAGAGATTAGCGTCGGGCGGACTTGGCTTCTTACCAGCGACTTGACGCTATGAGCGCTCGGTGAGACGTAAGCGCATCGGCGGCGCCAGCCGGGCCGCATCATCTGGCCAGCGTGTCGTGAGGCCGCTATGAGGCTTAGAGGGAATGCCAGATCGCAGCCCGATAACGTCCTGACCGCGATGCCCGCAGCACGCGGGCACTGTCTGATGGCCGCTCGGACCGGCCGAAGCCGACTGACCGCGGAGGTTAGCGCCCGAGCAGTCCCGTTGGACTCAGCTGGATACCGGATCCGCGTCGTCGGTTACGGCGTCAGGTGTGGCGCCTTGGGCGAGCTTCAAACGCGTCCAAACATTCATGTTGATGATGACGGCGGCGAGTTCAGCGATCTCGGTTTCCGTGAAGTGGTTGGTCAGCTCTTCGTGCAGGGCCGGAAACGCGTTCAGATCGTAGTTTGTCAGCCCTTCGCAGTACGCCAGCGCGGCCTGTTCGGCAGCGTGGAACATCATACTCTGACGCCAGCTCGCCAGGTGCGCGACCTTATCTGGGTTGATTCCCTTTTCGAGTGCCGTTTTCGTATGCAAGATCAGACAGTAGGAACAGGGTGTAAGCTGCGCGACACGCAATCTGATCAATTGTGCGTTGACTGTCTATGGTGAGCTCGGCCTTGTATCCGAAGGCTTTCGCCATATCCTGGGCGAGGGAGTGAAGCGACGTCAGGTCGGGATCGAACCGGAGATTGGCATATATTGTATCGTTCATCGCGTGCTCGATTATCGGTTTCCGCTCGTTCCGTCCTGGTGCCGTGGAGCCAAAAATTACGAAGTTAATTCCTGAAGTCGCAACTCCGTCTGTCGTTCACCGGATTTCATCTTCATTGCCGCGATAAATGGGCTGGTGAGTGTTGGTCGAAGCGCCGCTGTGAAGTGGGCGTGAAACCTGGGGATATCTGCTTTCCGCGCCTTGATCGCGGGGTGTGTAATCAGCCCGGCGGGATATCGCTTGTCTGTCGTGACCAGGAAATCCTTGGACTCCACCACCCGGTGGGGTTCAACGATGACGGTGCTGTCGGCGATGTTGAAACGTATTTAGCGCCCACAGCACAGCCGGTCCCGTGGGTGTCGACCGAGTAGCCGAGGGCCGGTGCTGGGGACGGCACGCTGTCATCGTTGGGGCGAGAAGAATGCCAGGCATCAGTCTTCTGATGCCTACTACAGTCCCACAGATGGTCGCGAAAAGGCTGGTCGGTCACCTGTCCGGCTTGCCCGGCGGGCTCCCCGGAGACGACGTCCACATAGATTCCGGGTGCCCCGTTGTCCCAGTAAGCGTTAGAGGGCTCCGTCTCGTCTTGCTGGGGCACACGGTATTGCGGGTCGGTGAGCTGTGAGGTGCGCTGTGGGCTCTTGCTGTACCCCGGCGTGCCTACCTCCCAGACGGTGCTGGAGTGTTCCTTCTGGCCTATTCGCGTCATGCATCGCCCAGACTCTTACCTTCTGGCAGCGTGTCAGGGATCGCGAGCGAGGGCCCGGCCAGGTGTGGTGCATGGGCGGACGGTTGACTTGATGGTCAGAGGCCAGCTGTCTCGAGCCCGGGCTGCTTCCCCTCGGCTGCGTTGCCAGTCGCTTTCGACAGACGTGGCATGGATGCAAACGCATGGTGGGACGCGGCAGGAGTCGTGGCGCTGACGCTCCGGCTACGGCTTGGTCGGACGTGCCGTGCATTGTGACGCTGGGTCCCGAGCACCTGTCGGCCGACCCATCGCGAATGATCACCGTCGTCGGCACCCCGTGTAGCGCCGACGGACGGGTGGGTCCACTGAGAGGGCGTCCAGCCCGAAACAGTGCTGCCAGGTACGCAGGCCAGCAGGCCCACAAGGACGGCGAGGCGCAACCGGGAACAGGCATGTCATGGGCTCGGCGCGACGCAGTTTGAGGCCACCGGACGCGGCAGGGCGAAGTCGGCCTGATCTGTCTCGTCCGCATCGCCGTCGTCCCGTAGCCGCTTCGCGGCCGCAGGGACTGCATGTCCTGCTGCTCCGCGATCGCCCGAAATAGCCTGCCATACCTCACGGGTATGGGTGGTGATCGAATTCGTCATTGATCCCCGTTCGGGAGAGGACGTCTAATCGCTGGGAGCGGATGCAATCCGACGCAATCCGGAATGCTGAAATAGATGGGGTACGTGAAATGGGTCAGCTCGACGGCAAGGTCGCGGTCGTCACAGGTGGCAGCAAGGGTATCGGCCTTGCTGCCGCGCGGCGCTTCGCTGAGGAAGGCGCGCACGTCTACCTCACTGCCCGCAACAAGGAAGAGGTCGACGCGGCGGTGGCCTCCATTGGGCCGGCGGCCACCGGCGTAGCCGGCGACGTCACCAATCTTGACGATCTCGACACGCTTTTCGCCATGGTCGGCAATGACGGTCGTCGCGTCGACGTTCTGTTCGCGAACGCCGGCGGTGGCGGGTTCGTGCCCTTGGAGGCGGTGACCGAGGAGCACTTCGACCAGGTCGTCGGACTCAACATGCGCGGCACGTTGTTCACGGTGCAGAAGGCTCTGCCTCTGCTCAACGACGGCGCGTCGGTGATCCTGGCGTCTTCCATTGCCGCCAGCTCGGCCATAGCCGGACTGGGTGTCTACGCCGCCGCCAAGGCGGCGATCGTCTCCTTCACCCGTACCTGGGCCAGCGAACTCAAGGGCCGCGGTATTCGTGTCAACGCACTGGCACCTGGTTCGACGGACACCCCTGGTGTGGACGAGGCCGCTCCCGAAGGCGTCAGCCACGAGGACTTCAAGGGCATGCTGGCCGGCTCGGTCCCGCTGGGTCGCGTCGCGCGGCCTGAAGAGCAGGCCTCCGCCGCGCTGTTCCTCGCTTCCGGACAGAGCAGCTATGTCACCGGCGTCGAACTACTCGTCGACGGCGGGCTCGTCCGGGCCGCCTGATCTTGGACCACTGACCGGGCCGGCGACAATTTGCACCCGCTCCTGACGAGGAACTGCCAGCCGGGCCTGCCCTCACCTGCGCGGCGTGAGGGCACCCTGGGAAAGCGTGTTGGGGGGCAACCCCTCACGAGTTCGACCCCTGAATGACCGGGCGACCACACGCAGAAGCGGCTCTCAACCGCCCGGCCGGTGGCACACTGAACCAACAACGGAGCCCCTCCTCGAACCGTGACCTCGACACCCGCAGTTCGCGCCGGGCTCCGTTCCCACGTCAACCCACCTGACAGACACTCCCGCCACCCTCACCTCCCAATCTTGGGCTTTCAGCCAGATCCCCCCAGGCAGGCCACCGGCCAAACCCGCTCCGCCTCCCGGAGGCTTCGGCTCGGTGCCCACCTCAGGGGTTCCTCCAGTTACTCCGTGACGCCCTCAATAAAGGTACGGATTTCGGCGGCGAGGTTACGCATGTCCTCACCTGCCGCGTGCACCGTGGCGATCTCGAAGCGCCACTGCTCAGACGGCGCCCGGTCGTAGATACCCCAGGTCAGCCCGACGTATCCACCGGGACGGTGCTCGGCTGAGAGGGTCAGGTCAGAGCACAGGGAGTGCCAGGTACGTACTCCTTCCCAGCCTCGGAAATCTTCGGCGAGTGAGGCGAGGTAATCATCGAGGCCATCACCGGCCAACGTCTCCACCGAGGTCTCGACACTTCCCCATGACCCGCTGGCCCTAATGAGGAAGTCGAGCATTTCTTCATCCCCCAACCGTCGAATCGGCTCCGACAAGAGCACGATGGCAGGGCCGGGACTTCCCACCTGTACTGCAGGGCGGCCGGAGTCGTCATAGTCGATCACGTGAACAGGTTAAAGGAACAGGCTGAACAGCCAGCGACCGCTCTCCAACCGGAGACCGCGGGACGGTCGCTTGCTGCTGCCGTGAGTGACAGGGGCGGTACCGCCATGGCTGCACGGGCGGGCCATAGCCGTGCCAGGTGAGGCGGTGCAGAACGGGGAGCCACGGGGAACAGCGGTGACGGGGTCGCTTTGCCGCAGGTCAGCGTTCTCCTAGGAGCGGAAGGATCCGCAGCCTCAGCCTTCCGGACTGGCGCTCACGATCCGAGTAGCCGCGGTTATCGGTGGGTGCTCAGTCGACCTCTCCTAGGTGGCTCAGGGCTTGATGGAAGTCGTCCCTCGCGGCCTTGAACTCGTGTGCGGCGACGTGGAAGGTCGAGCGGTCGATCAGGGTCCTTGCGAGTGTGCGCGTACCACCTTCCGGATCGTGCCGAGACAACTGGCATGCCAGGCCGACTCCGTCGTCGAACAGGGCGCGCACGCGCTCCGCGAACAGATGAGTGCGGTGTTGCCAGTACACGGCGGAGCGGACGGTGAGGACCCGGTGCAGCCGGACCAGTTCGGCCAGATGCCGGTCGGGATGCTCGGCGGCTCGCGGCGCAAGGGCTTCGACCTCCTCGCGGAGGGCGTCACGGCTCTCGAAGTAACGCCGCCTGATATCGGGCGACCACTGGCCGGGCGCCGTCGCCAAGGGGGGATGTGGTTCACCGGACAGCGGCCGATCACTGTCGGCACCTGAGAAGAACAGCAGCACCGCCCAAAACGCGGCCTGATAGCCACTCCAGGTCTTCCGCTCACCGGTGTCGGCCAGCTCCGTCAGCAACGCAAGGGCCTCCTGACGCACAGCGGCAGCCTGTTCCCCTCGGCCGTAGGTGTCGAGCAGCTGCGCGTACCCGATGAGCGTGTAGAGGTGGCACGCCATCGAGCCTCGGTCGTTCGCGGCCTCAGAGGCTTCCATGGTGACGAGTGTCCCGAACGCGCTGAGCGCTTCGTCGCACCGACCGGCGTCGTGGAGAGCGGCGATCCACTCCACGAGTGACCAGGCGAGAGATCCGCTGCCGTAACCGTCGGGCAGGATCGCCGCGACCAACTCGGTCATGGCATCGGCAGCCTCCGCATACCGGCCTTCCTCGGACAAGCCGGCAGCCCACGTGTGCAGTCCCCTGACCGCAGTGGCTCCGGACATCTCGGCCTGTGCACGGCCGATTGCGAGCATTTCGGCGCGCATGGCGAGCCCTTCGGCGCGCCGGCCCAGGTCGTATAGCTGTCTCTGGCACCCGTCGAGGGCCTCATAGAGAAGATCCGCACGGGCAGTTTCGGTCGGATCGATGGACCGCGCCACGGCCACAGCCTCTTCGTGCAGTGCGAGGGATGCGGGATGTTTGCGGCCGGAGCTGGTGTCGTACGTCAGGCGCAGCAATGCCTTGACCAAGCGCGGCAGGTACGAGGTGGGGCTGACCTGGGCGAGGATCCGGTAGGCATCAACCTCCTCGCGTGCGGTCCGGCGTCCCGATGCGAGCAGGACATTCCGTGCCCGCACGATGTCATCTTGATCGGCTCTCCCCCCATTGGTTCATAGCGGAGATTCTGGGCGCGCCTGAACGGGCCGAACAAGGCCGGGAAGCTGTGCCGTTCGTCCTACGAAAACCCGCGCTGACCTGTCATGATGGATATGACGTCAGACCCTCGGACGCATTTGTCCCGGGCTTGCACGGCACCTGCCCAGCGTGGAAATCAACAGCCGCCGGGCATCCCGTTCGCGGCGGGGACGTCTCGGGCACCTGGAAAACGGCATGCGGTTTTCGACGCGAGGGCTCCTCGCGGACCAGGTGTTACCGGCCGGGCCTCGTCGGTGCCCCGGGCATCCCCGCCTCCGGAACCCCGCCCCGCATCGATGCGCGCCCGCTGTCCCACAGGCCGACTCCAGCGGATCCGCTGTCGCCGGAATCACCCCTGCGGTGCGCCGGCCATGATCTCAAAACCGGTGGACTCGTCCCGTGGGACGGCGCTCCAGAGACCGACTGCCGCGGCCAAGATACGGTGCACAAGCGGCGCAGCGTGGTCCGCTTCACGGTCCGGGCGAGCAACCACCAGAACGGCTCCGTCGCCGCGTTCTTGGAGTTCCTCTGTTCCCCGAGACGGGAGCGAGGACCGCTGTCTTCTCTACCGGTGCGCTTGCCATCGCCATCCGTGCCATGTGAAGGGACGACAGGGCCGTTACGGTACGGGCCGGTAGCGCTACGCGCTACCCGAGTCGTCCGGGTGTGAGTGATGAGGTGGGCCGGGCGCTCACCACGACGAGCCACACGCCGAACACGAGAAGAAGCCGCCTCGGCCACGACCGTTGAGCCTGTGGGAATACAGAGCCGAAGCCATCCACTCGTGGACGATGATCCAATAGCCGCAACGGTCGCTCACGGGCGCTGTGCGAGGTACCGGACCAGCCAACGACGTGACCGACGGCTCCACCAGGGGAATGATCGGAAACCGCGACACTGCTCCACGCCTGGTGCAGGCGTGCGGCCGTCAGTCGGTATCGGGATCGCCGGGATCCTGGAGAAGCCGGGTCGCCAGCTCGTCGGCCCACTGCACGGCCCAGGAGCGCAGCGCGGCAATGGTGGACTCGTCCAGGCCATAGGCCGCGAAGGCCTCGTCATCGGTCCACTCGGCGCCGGCGAGGTTGGCCTGAAGATCCTCTCGCTCAAAGCGGCCCCGGGCGTGTCGGCGGCCGAACTCCTCCAGGTCGGTCGTGGACCAGCGGCTTGACGCGGCGAACACGTCGATCAGGTCACGGGGCGCGCCGCGGTCGCCGAGAGCACGGACCTTGGTCCCGATGACGTCTTCTTCGGCGATTACGGGGCCGTAGGAGCTGTGGGCGACCGGGCGCCAGAAGATCTCTTTGAGGACGTCGACCTCGCACTCCTGTCCCGTGTCCGGGTCGGACACGGTGAAGCGGGCGGAGAGTGGGGCGATCTCCAGCTGCTGGACCCACCAGCCCCGCGCCTCCAGCCCGGCACGGAGTGTGACCGCGATGTCGCTCATGGGCTCCGGGCTTTGCGTGGCGACGTCGAGATCTTGGCTGGGACGGTTGACGAGACGGTGCGCTCGGACGGCATAGCCGCCGGTGAGTACCAGCGGATACGGAGAGCCGAGGGCGAGGACGTCGGCCAGGAGCCGCCTGTGCAGCTCTGGCATGTCTGTCATGCGGCGGCTCGGGCCCGGGCGGCGAGCTGCGGGAAGGCGTCCTCCCAGACGGTACGCACGGTACGTCCGACGAGGGTGCGCAGGACCGGCCACATCTGAAGGAGAAGATCCCCGTTGAGGTAGAGGGGCAGGTCGTCGCGCAGCCCGTCGTGCAGGACGGTGCGGTACAGGCCCATGCGCTGGCGGGGTTTGTCCATGTCGTAGGAAGTCATCCCTGACCAGGCGATGTGCAGTGGCAGATCCACGGTCCCGCCGGTGGGGCCGTGCAGCCCGTCCAGCGACGCAGGCAGACGCTTACGGAACTTCTCCCGATACAGCGCGAGGTCTTCCGCGTACGCGCCGGACTGGTCTGCGGTTCCGGACACCGGGGGGTGCGAGCTGGCTGCCATACGTCTCATTATGGCGGGCGGTCCCTGGGGCCAGGGCTGCTCCGACGAATGCCAGCGGTCATAGCCGGGGATTCATCACCGGCCGGGTGAGCGGTATGACGGTGGGAAATCCGCAGCGTCGCCTGTCGGTTCCCGTTGCGGCAGGCAGTGGACGAGTGGACGTCCGGTGGTGGTAGTGCCGCCCGGGTCAGATAAGACCTGGCGTGACGTATCCGCTCGCGGCCCCCGGTCACTCTCGGCGCGCCGCGGCGATGCTGGCCTCGAGTGCAGCCATCAGGTCGACGACCTCCACCGGTTCGGCCGGCTCCTCCACCTCGACCCCGGCCACCTTCGCCGCCACCAACTGCTCCAGCGCCGCGGCGTACCCGTCGTGAAGCTCCTGGATCTCGACGCCCGCCAAGGCGTCCATGAGGAGCTCGGCGAGCTCGAGCTCCCGCTCTGTGACCGGGACCGCGCTCGACAGGTCGTCCGGCTCCCGGATCTCCTCCGGCCAGAACAGCGTGTGCAGGACGAGCATCCCGTGGCGTGGCCGGAGCACTGCCAGGCGCTCCCTCGTCCGCAGCGTCACCTTCGCCACGGCGACCGTGCCATGCCGTGCGAGGGCCTCGACGAGCAGCGCGTACGGCCGCTGCCCCTGTTCGCCGGCCGCACCCACCCAGTACGGCTTCGCGTACAGGACCGGGTCGACATCGCGCTCGTCGACGAACCCGAGGACCTCGACCGTCTTCCTCGTCGGGAGGGGGAGCGCGGCCAGGTCCTCGTCGAGGAGCACCACCGTACGGCCGTCCGGCCGCTCCCAGCCGCGCGCGATCTCCGACTGCGGGACTTCGACGTCCTCGCGCTCACACACCGGCCGGTGCCGGATGCGCGCCCCGTCGGCCGCGTGGACCTTATGGAATCCGCTGCTGTGCTCCTCGGTCGCGGAGTAGAGGTGGACGGGCAGTGTGACCAGGCCAAAGGATACGTAGCCGGTCCAGATCGCGCGCATACCGACAGCGTTAAATGCGGGGCGGTTCGGCGCGCGGTGAGTTACTCCGGCGTAGTGGTTTCCCAGGCATGCCCGGGGCAAGACGCCCTACTGGAGCCACCGCCCACTTCGTCGCGGGAGTGGTGGCGGTGCCCCCGCCCGTCGCGGACTGCGTCGAGGAGGTGCTCGGAAATGGTGCTTTTCCTGCTGCTTGTCATCGCAGCGATCATCCTGGGTTTGATTGGCGCGGTCGCCCATGGCCTGTTCTATCTCTTGGTCATCGGCGTAGTAGTGCTCGTGCTCGACCTCGTCTACATCGTCGCGAGGGGGCGCCACAGGCGTCAGAGTGTGCTCCGCTGAGGGACAGCTCCCACGGGTCGCCCGATGTCGTCGTCCCGGTCAGCTTGGTGTCTTCCCGGCCAGGTGCCCCTGGGCGGATCGGACGCATCGTGGCTGTGCGGCCTCGCCCGTCGGACCTGCCGCACACGGACGGCGGGACCGCTCTCACTGGTACATCGGCGAGGAGGTCATATGGACGAGAAAACGCCTGCACCGGCCCGGCGAGAAGGTTCTCGCCGGCGGTATCGATGAATGCACCTGCGGTCAAGGGTCAAGGTCACCGCTTCACCAGCACGGACGTGCGGGGCCGCACCTTTCCGCCGGTTCCCCAGGAGTGCTCCGGGGCCGGCTGGCACCCTGACGCCCGCCCACGCGGAGCGCGGCCCGTAATCCTTCAAGCAGCAACTCGCCTGACTGTGCGGGGCCAAGGCAAGCGGTCAGGCGGGCTCCAGACGCGGTCCCGCCAAACACTGACCCGCCTGCCGCGGCGGGACCGCCACCCTTGGGAACGACCATGTTCATCAACAGCATCACCGCCCGCCGGGTCGCCGCCGCCGCTCTCGCGGCACCCCTCCTCGCGCTCGTCGGGGTCGGCACGGCCGCCGCCGCGCCACAGCAGACCACCACCTCCACCCAGCAGTCGGTCATCGCCCACGGCGGTTGCTGGGGGTACGGCTGCGGTTACGGTGGCTACGGCTACGGCTACGGCTACGGCGGCTACGGATTCGGACCCGGGTTCGGGTACGGACCCGGTTACGGCTATGGATACGGACCCGGCTACGGCTACGGCGGCAACGGCGGCGTCATAGTCATACTGGGGTAACCGCGAACACGGAAGGTGAGGCCCTGCCTGACGCATCCCTCCTTGGGCTGTCCTCTTGATCATGCGAGAGCGCGTCACAGGCCTCATCCGCTGAACCGCCCCCTGGCGGCTCCGCTGCTGCCATCCCCCCGTCAGGGCTGTCTGTCCGGCCAGGATGCCCATGGGGCGGTTGAGGTGCAGTGTGGAAGTGCGGCCTCGTCCAAGCGGAACGAGATTCAGCCCTCAAGGACGGGGCCGCCCCAAAACGCGGTCCCGTCGAACGCTCTGCCCGAGCCCCGGCGGGACCGCCTATGGACGCGGCTCTGCCTTGCTTCCCTTGGCTCTGGTGGGGGGTGGGGCCGCTCATGCGCCCGTCTGGCCGTGCGGGGCTAAGCTGCGGCTGGGCGGGCCCACGAACGCGGCCCCGCCAAAAACAGGACCGCCCGCCGCGGCGGGGCCGCTCGTCACCCGTGTGCGCTCCTCAACTTGTGGGCTCGCTGCAGCAGGCGGAGCGTGGGCACAGGCCCAAGGACCGTCCCCTCCCACCTGACCTCCCTCGGCCGAGAGCTGGGCCCTTGCCGTGCGAGAGGCGGGGGCCCTTCTCTTTGCGCTACACCGGGCGCGGCGAAGCCAGGTAGCGCGCATGCTGAAAGTGCGGTCTCGCAGGAGTGCCTCCACGCGAACGTGGGACCGCTCGGGAGATGGAAGAGGCCCTCGCCGCCGCGGGCTGCGCGGTGAGGGCCTCGCGATGCCCCCCCCACACAAAGTCCTGGGGTGCTGAGGTCCCCCAGGCATCAGGGTGCGGGCGGCGCAGGGCGCACCGGTTTTCGGTCGGGGGTGGGTGCGTCCCAGGACTCGAGCAAGCGCAGTGCCTGTTCGGTCGGTGAGCCGGGTTCCACGTTGTAGACGTACAGGGTCTGTTCTGCGTCTCCGGGAACGGGGAAGGACTCGAAGTCGAAGTGCAGGTCACCGACGACGGGGTGATGGTGCAGCTTTGCGCCGTGGGTGCAGCGCAGTACCCGGTGGTCGGTCCACCAGGTCGTGAACTCCGGTGACTGCAGCATGAGCTCGCCCACGAGGTCTGCGAGCTGCCGGTCATGGGGGCGGCGTCCGGCCTCCAGGCGGAGGATCCCGACGGTTTCGGCGGCGATGCGTTCCCAGTCGCCGACGGTCTGCCGGGCGGAGGGGTCCAGCAGGTAGTAGCGGGCCAGGTTGCGGGCCGGTACCGGCAGGGCGTCGAAGTCGGTGAGGATGGCCCTGGCCAGTCGGTTGGAGGCCAGGACGTCCGTCCGCCGGCCGAGGACGTAGGCCGGCACGTGCTGCAGTGTCTGCAGCAGCAGGTGCAAGCCTGGACGGACTCTCTGCGGACCGACGGGGGTACGGCGAGTGGCGGCGCTCGGCCGGGCCAGCAGATCCTGCAGGTGTTCCGTCTCGGACGCGTCCAGGTGCAGGGCCCGGCTCAGGGCCGCAAGGACCTCCGGTGAGGGGTTGCCGGCTCGCCCCTGTTCGAGCCGTGTGTAGTACTCGGTGCTCACTCCGGCGAGCCGTGCGACCTCGTCGCGGCGCAGCCCCGGAACCCGGCGTGCGCGGCCGTCCTCGGGCAACCCTGCCTGGTCAGGGGTCAGACGACTACGCCGAGTGCGCAGGAAATCAGCGAGCTCGCTTCGGCTGTCCATACACCCAGTGTCGCGTCCACTGTGTGCGGCATATCCGGTTTGGGTGGCCCTGTCGGTACCAGCCTCGGGAGGGTGGGGTAGGCGGCCTTTTCGGTGGGTCTCGCGGTGGTGAGCTGGATGAGCGGCCCGGACGAGCGGACCGCCACCCCCCGAAAGTTCCACGGAAGGTACCCCCGCAATGACTTCGCAGACCCCTGTCGCCCCCTTTGCCGGCCGTGTCGCCGTCGTCACCGGCGCCTCGAGCGGCATCGGTGAAGCAACTGCTGAACACCTGGCATCGCTGGGAGCGAAGGTCGCCGTGCTGGCCCGGCGCGAGGACCGGCTCGCCGAGCTGGTCTCCCGCATCGAGAAGAACGGTGGCACCGCGTTGGCGATCACCGTGGACGTGACCGACGTCCAGGCCGTGTCCGACGCCGCCGACCAGGTCAAGAACGACCTCGGTGGTGCGGACCTGCTCTTCAACAACGCCGGCGTCATGCTGCCCGCGCCCATCGAGGAGCTGCGCGCCGACCAGTGGCAGCGGCAGATCGACCTCAACATCACGGGCCTGATGAACGTCATCGGCGCGTTCACCCCGCAGCTGGTCGAGGCGGCCACCGCACGCGGCGTCGCCGACCTGATCAACACCTCGTCGAGCGCCGCGCAGAACCTCTACCCGACCTTCGCCGTCTACGCCGGCACCAAGGCGTTCGTCTCCCACCTGTCGAAGCACCTTCGGGTAGAGCTGGGCCCGAAGAACGTGCGGGTCTCCGCAATCGAGCCCGGCATCGTCGGCACGGAACTGCAGGGCCACGTCACCGACCCTGGCGCCAGCGCATGGCTGGAGGGCTCGAAGGAGACCATCGACTGGCTCCAGTCGGACGACATCGCGCGGACGGTCGGCTTCATCGCCTCCCTGCCCCTGCGGGTCAACCTCCCGCAGGTCTTCATCATGCCGACGGCCCAGCCCAGCTGACATCGGGCAGCGGCGTCGACGCAGCACAAGAGGAGGGGGGAGGGCGATCGGGGCTGTCTCCCATCCCCCCCACTCCTGCCCACGCTGAGGATGGCGCCCGTGACGGGCGGGCCCTGTAGGCGGTTCCGCTTGCGTTTACCGCCCGAGCAGCGGCGGCCCGAGACGATCTGACACCCGACTCCTCCTCCTCACGGGGAGGACGCCCGGCTGAATGGCCGGATTTGGCATGACGAATCCGTTTGGGCCCGCCCGCGGACCACGCGTAGCCTCTTGGGCCATGTGCTTCACGCGTTCAACGGTGCCTTCCGGCACTACGTGTGCGTTGCGTGCTGGCTCTCCTTCATGGGCAGCACGTGGCCGATCCGGAAGCGCATCTGTCCTGGCTGTTGTGAGCAGCTCGTCTTCGCTGGCCATGACTTCGCTGCGCCCCGGCGACGCGACACGAAGGCCTGGTCCGTCGTTGCAAGTGTGCTTGCAGAGGGGCTGACTTACGACCACCGCCCAGGGTGCGGATGCTCGCCGCTGACCTCGTTCCGTCCCCGGACCCGAGCACAGGTGCGTGTGCGCCGACGCGTGGCCGAGCGGCTGGGCCTGCCTCTGTCGGTTGCCCTCGCTCGCCGCGATGCCCTTACCCCGGAGAGCCGCGACGAGCATCCAACCTTGCCGTCGGCAGCCGCGCCTCGCACACCACCACGGGCGTCGAAGGCTGACCACCCCGGCCGGCGCTGATCATGGCGTGGGCGCCGTCGGCTGAACGCAGTCGGGTACAAGCGGCCGCTGCGGCCAGCCGCGACAGGGGCGACCAGGCTCGGGGATCTTGTCGAATGGGCAACTGATGTCCTGGCCAACGTCCTTGCGAACTTGCTCTGGCCGTGTTGGCGGACCGTACGGTCATGGTGGCGGGAGCGGTGTCCCGGCCTCCTTGCCCAGCGGGACTTTGTCCGCTGGGCAAAGGTAGGTGCCCATGTTGCGTTCCATCATGCGCAGCGCCGATTCGGCCAGGTCGCGGTGGATGTGCGCGACGGCGTCACTCGCGACGGTCGTCGGCAGGTGCCGGACGTGGGCGTCGAGTGCCGAGTACAGCACGCACTGCTCGGTGACCTGCCCGCACAGCACGAGATGGCCGACGTTCTGCCGGTCCAGGAGGTACTCCAGCGGGGTCTGGAAGAAGATCGAATGCCGGGCCTTGACGACGAACAGCGAGTCGGCGTCGGGCTTGACCGGTTCGACCAGGTCGGCGTGTGGGGCAGCGAGTGCCATGTCGAGGATTTCATCATGATTTGAGCGCCAGCGTCCGTAATTGTCGTTGACGTAAATGACGTCCACACCGATGTTGCGAGCGCGTGAGATCAGCCTCCGCACACCGGGGAGCGCCTCTCGCACAGATGGCAGCAGCAGTTCTGCGTCCTCGTGCTCATATGTATTGATCATGTCGATCACGACGAGCGCGGTCGTATCCGTGTCGTGCATCGTTGCGGACCTCGATGGTTGCCGTGTCGGGCGGTCACTCCGCAGCAGCGCGCTGGGCGTGTACGCGGGCGAAGCGCCGAAAGCCCCGGACAAGATTGTTGTTCCAGCTTGCGGCCATCGAGACTGCGTCGCAGGCGGGGCGGGTGAAATCCCGAGGGATCGTGTATCCGCCCTCGGATGCGCCGGTCGCCGGGTCCGGCTGGCTGGATGAGCGGCATCCTCGCCCTGGACCGCGAGTCCAGGGACCCCCTGCTCGGCCGCGTCACCACCGCATAGCGCACATTCCACGCCGCTGGAAGTAGACGGCGGTCGGCTATCTCGAAGATCAGCCGGTGGCCGTCTCTATATCCGGACCCTCACTCCGACGCCCGAACAACCACCGGGATCCGGTGGGAACCCGTACACCACTCCAACGGAAGTGACCCGGTTATCCGCTCCAACACTCTTGGTGACCGCGACGCAATTGGGCGTCGCGACACTGCACAGCCCTGGGTCCGTCAGCCGCACCGGAGGGCCGGGCGCCCCCCCCCCCCGGGGGGGCCGCCCCCCGGGGGGGGGGGGGGCCCCCCCGGGCCCCCCGCCCCCGCTAGGGTTGGGCCCCCCCCCCGCGGGCCCC
>NZ_JBIBGK010000048.1:28279-31078 GCF_042956445.1 Streptomyces sp. NPDC008238
GCCCCCAACCCCTGTGGCGCCCCCCCCCCCCGGGGGGCGCCCCCCCCCCCCCCCCCCGCGGGCCCCCCCCCCCCCCGGCCCCCGCCCCCCCCCCCCCGGGGGGGGGCCCGGCCCTCCGGTGCGGCTGACGGACCCAATCTGCACGGCCTACCAGTAGTGCTTGCGCCCGCCGACGCTGTGCCCCACGGCGCCCAGCACCCAGAGCACGAGGCCGATGATCACTAGGATGATCCCGATGGTCCACAGGATCGAGATCCCGGTGAGGAAGCCGATGATCAGCAGGATGATGCCGAGGATGAGCATGATGTCCTCCGCTGGTTGAGCCGCGTGCGCTCAGCTGTCGCCGAGGGCGCGTTTGAGTTCGGCCTTGTTCATGTGGGAGCGGCCGTCGACGTTACGGCGCTTGGCCTCGGCGTAGAGCTGGTCGCGTGTGGGCCCCTGGGAGCCCTTGCCGGAGCGCTGTCCGCCGCGCTTGCCCGAGGACATGTCCTCGGTGGAGGAGCGGCTGGCGGTCTTGGACTCGCCCGCCCGGGCGCGTTCTTTGTTGACCGTACGGGCGGCGATGTCCTTGGCGCGCTTCTCGCTCTCGCCCCGGTCCTTGGCGCTGTCCTTGATGTGCTCGTACTGCCGCTCGCGCTTCGGGCTCGATCCTGCAGGCATCCTGTTCACCCCTAGGTGATCAATTTGAGGCCATCGGTGATCTGCTACCCGCAATCGTGACCGATATTTCCGGAGAGTGGGTGGGTGATTCCGCTCGACCCGGAGCCACCGCTGGGGTTCTCGGTACCGGGGGCTGAGGGGAGGGGCCTAACCCAGGATGCTCATGGTGCGTTACGCCGCCTGAGTGATCCAAAGTGGTAGCGCGTGCCCTGACACAGACGCTGGCTGGCCGCTGGATCGCGGAGCGGAAGCGTGCGTCCGTGCCGGAGATGACGGGTAGCCGCCTTGGCATGAACCACTGCGGTAGCTGAAGGGAAGGAGCGGCCATCATGAGGGACGACGTCGAGCGCGCTGCGCTGTTCGACATGGACGGCACGCTTGTGGACACCAATTACCTCCACGCGGTGTCGTGGTGGGAGGCGTTTCGGCAGGCCGGGCACGTGGTGTCAATGGCGAACATCCACCGCTGCATCGGGATGGGTTCCGACCACCTGCTGGAGCGCCTGTTGGGCAAGGATCGTGACCGCAGCGAGGATGACCCGATCAGCGACGCCCACAAGGCTCTGTACGGCGCCTACGGTCCCGCGCTCGCCCCTGTGGACGGTGCTGCCGACCTGCTGCGGGCGGTGGCGGCCCGGGGCTTCCGGGTCGTATTGGCCACCTCAGCCGACGGCAAGGAACTCGCCGTGATGCGGGCCGCCCTCGACGCCGACGACGTCATCGCGGACGCCACCAGCAAGGACGACGTCTCAGCGAGCAAACCGGCGCCCGACCTGGTCACGCAAGCCCTGGATCGAGCGGGCGTACCTGCTGACCGGGCGGTCTTCGTGGGAGACACCGTCTGGGACATCGAGGCCGCCGGGAAGGCGGGGGTGCCCTGCGTGGCGGTCCTCTCCGGCGGCATCAGCCGCGCCGAACTGGAGGAGGCGGGCGCGGCCGCCGTGTACGGCGACCCACGCGACATGCTGACTTCCCTCGACGGCAGTCCCGTGTGGCGATAGTCCCGCTCTCGAAGCGCCGCTCGTTTGATCGCGGACACGAGGGTAGTCACATATTTCGTCGCGTCTTCCAAGGCCAAAAGGTCGTGGTCGCTGGTGCACGAGGGGGCAGCCGCGGGCTCGCGGAGCCGAGCGGGCTGCCCGGTCGAACGTCGTCATGTCCCCGCCCCATGGGTGGCTTGGTACGCCGATGCCTTCCGGCTACTCCGGGACGTCCGCCCCAAGCCGGCCTCTCAGCGGCGGTCGGCCACGATCCGTGCCTCGGACTCGGTGCCCGAGTAACGCAGGGTGAGCAGCCCGCGGGCGCATAACTCCCGTACGACTTGCAGTAGCACATCGCTCTGGTCCAAGCCATGCGCCCACGCCGTTTCCGGGGCGGGCAGAGCCTCAACGGATGGGACGTGCCGGGGTCGCGGGACGCACAAAGCCTGTCGATCAAATTCCTCAGGGCACTTCCACGGTATCGGCATCGTCACATCCGACTTGATGGGACAACCGGGTGAACTGAGCCGACAGCGATCAGTCGGCGGTGAAGCGGGCGCGGGCCCACAAGGGCAGTACGAACCAGCACAGCAGGCACCACGCGAGGACCTTCGCCACCAGGTACGGCGATACGGGTCGTCGGTCGCCACCCGCAGGACCAGCAGCAGGGCAGAGGTCATCGTGGCCAGTAGCAGGAAGAGCCCGGCAAAGGTGAGGCGCCGAGGCCCAATGCACGGTCTCCGGTTTGATGCGCCGCCCAGCGACGATGCGATGGAAGGAGACCGGTCCGGTCAGTGGCCCGGTGGCGTAGGCGCCCAGGACGACCGTGAGGATGTAGATGATCTTGTCGATCTGTCCGAGTTGCGGGTAGCGCGGGGTGAAGACCACGGTCAGCAGGAAACCGAAGAGCATCTGGACGCCCGTCTGAGTGACGCGCACCTCCTGGATCAGTTCTCCGCCACTGGCGGTTGGCGCGTTCCTCCCGGGTCTCGTCGCGGCCTACCCGGCGACCATGGTCGTCAGCCGGCACAGGCGAGGGGGCAGCCCGCCACCGGATCAGGCGTTGAACCGTTCCGGGTTCGGTGGGGACTCGATTGTTTGAGAGGATCGAGTCATGGCACGTCCTTCCCAGTACCCGCTTGAGCTGCGCCGTCGTGCG
>NZ_JBIBGK010000049.1:0-30678 GCF_042956445.1 Streptomyces sp. NPDC008238
ACCGGCAACGACACCAACTGACACGACAAACGAGAACGCACGATGGCCCACGATTGAGCCGCTCAGACTGGCCTCACATTAGGCCGCTGCCGACAACCGCTCCACGAGATCGAGCCGACCTCTACAGACTTGTCGTCTCGCGGTACGCCGCAGAGCAGCGTCGTTGATGTCGACGTGGGAGCAGGCGCCTCCCGCGCATTCGGACCCGCCTGCTCCGCTTACGCTGGTTTTGTGATGATTTTCCGGCGTAACGTGGCCTATGGGTTTCGTCGGAACGGCAATCCGAAGGCACCCCATGCGTGACCATAATGCTGCCGCACCAGGGCTACGTCCCCAGTCAGGCGCCGATCACCTGAGCCGCGATGATCAATTCTTTCCAGGGTGACCCGACGAGCGCGCTGTACCCCTCGCGCTTCGTGGGGGGGGTGGGGTAGCGGCCGAAATCCTTCGCGCGACGAAAGCGGCGTCGGCTTGAGGGACTGCAGCGGCCACTCCTTGTGGAGGTCGGGGTGAAGATTGTCGTCGATCTTTCCCGTTGTGCAGGTTACGCGCAGTGCGCGTTCCTGGCTCCGCAGGTGTTCCGGATGCACGGTGAGGAAGCGCTCATGTACGACCCGAATCCGGATGACGCCCGGCGCGATCAGGTGCTGCGCGCCGCGGCGGCCTGCCCGGTCCAGGCGATCCTGGTCGACCAGCCGGACGCGCGGCACGCACCGGCGGAGGGCTCACAGCCATGACCGGTGCCGGCAATCTGCGAGCGTTCAAGCGCGATGGCCGCATCGTGGTCGTCGGGGCTTCCCTGGCGGGGCTGCGGGCTGCCGAGGCGCTGCGAGACGAGGGCTTCACCGGATCGTTGACCATGATCGGTGACGAGGTGGGCGAGCCCTACGACCGGCCTCCCCTGTCCAAGCAAGTACTGACCGGGTGGGTGCCGGCCGGGGGCACCGCTTTGCCCCGCCGTCGTGGCATCGATGCGGAGTGGCTACGTGGCGTGCCCGCCAGCGGGCTGGACCTCGCGACGAACCACGTGCGTCTCGCTGACGGACGCGAGGTTCCCTTCGACAGGGTGCTGATCTCCACCGGGGTACGGGCCCGGCCGTGGTTCGTCGAGTCCGAGTCGGCCCTGGACGGAGTGTTCGTCCTCCGTACACGCGAGCATGCCGAGAACCTGCAGCGAGCCCTCGCCGCGGGGCCCTCCCGCGTGCTGGTCATCGGTGCGGGATTCACCGGCTCCGAGATCGCCTCCGTCTGCCGCGAGCGGGGCATCCCGGTGACCGTCGCCGAACTCGCGCCGGCCCCGCTGGTCGGGGCGCTCGGCGCCATGATCGGCGGGGTCGCGGCCACCATGCAGCGCGCTCACGGTGTCGACCTGCGGTGCGGTGCCAAAGTCACACGGCTGGAGGGCGACGGGCAGGGACGGTTTCGCCGAGCTCACTTCGACGACGGCAGAACGGTCGACGCCGATGTGGCGGTGGTGGCACTCGGGAGCATCCGAAACACCGAGTGGCTGCGGGAGTCGCGACTGGCGGCGGGTGTATGGGGAATCACGTGCGATACGGGCTGCCGCGCCCTCGACATCAACGGCCGCGTCACCGACGACGTCTTCGCCGCGGGAGACGTGGCACGTTGCCCGAACCCCGTCTACGAAAACCGGCTCATATCGATGGAGCACTGGGTCAACGCCGTCGAGCAGGCAGAGGTCGCGGCACACAACATGGTCAGCGCCCCGGAGGACCACCGAACCCACCTGTCCATCCCGCTGTTCTGGTCGATCCAGTTCGGCGTCAACATCAAGTCCGTAGGCGTGCCGACCTTCGCCGACGAAGTGGCCGTCACCCAGGGCTCGCTGGACGACCGCCGCTTCGTCACCGCATACGGCTACCGGGGCCGCGTCACCGCTGCCGTGAGCTTCAACAACGGCAAGTGGCTGGACCACTACCGACACTTGATCGAGACGGCCGCACCATTCCCGCCCCCCTGCCCCACGCCGGACCAGCCGGCCGACGTGAAACCGGTGCCCGTCGATCTCCCCGGCCCCGCCCTGCTCGCTCAGGGCGCCACGGTGGTCGTCACCGGCCAGGACCCGGGTGGGCGCCGCATCACGGCCGTACACCAGCATCGACAGGCGGAAGACCGGACCACCACAACCGAGACACCCGGCACACTGCAACGGATCTTCGACTACTCCGCCCGGGCGGACCCGTACCCGCTGTATGCCGAGCTGCGTCGGACGCCGGTGGCTCGGCAGGAGGACGGCAGCTACGTCATCAGTACGTACCGTGAGATCACGGACGTACTGAACGACCCGCATCTGAGCTCCGACCTGCGCAATCTGTCGCATCCGCCACCCCCCGTCGAGGGAGCGGCCACATCGTCGTTCATCCACATGGACCCGCCCGAGCACGATCGCCTGCGGCGTATGGTGATGCGTCACTTCGGCCCCCCGCACACCCCGGGGCTGGTGATCGGCATGGAAAGCGACCTGACCGCCGTCGTCGCGGGCCTGATCGACGATGTCGCGGGCAAGGAGCGGATCGACGTCGTCGACGATTTCGCCTTCCCGTTCCCCGTGACCGTGACCTGTCGCGTGCTCGGCGTGCCACGCGAGAGCGAGCCGGATGTCCACCGCTGGGTGAGCGACCTGATGAACTCGGTCGACTACAACCCCGCGACCGACCCGAAGGAGAAACTGGACAAGGGCGTA
Organism: Streptomyces sp. NPDC008238; assembly: GCF_042956445.1. Classification (NCBI taxonomy): domain Bacteria; kingdom Bacillati; phylum Actinomycetota; class Actinomycetes; order Kitasatosporales; family Streptomycetaceae; genus Streptomyces; species Streptomyces sp. NPDC008238. The sequence goes on from NZ_JBIBGK010000049.1 coordinate 2,705, forward strand.
CAGGCTCGCAAGGACTTGCGCGCATGCCTCGGCGACCTGGTGGAACAGAGCCACCGCCGGCCGGGAGACGGCCTGCTGTCACGGCTGGCCAACGACGACGGGCCCGACGGCCGGATGGCCGACGCCGAAATCGTCGCCACCGCCAGACTGCTCCTCATCGCCGGCCATGAGACCATCGTGAACCTCATCACCAACGGGATGCTGACACTGCTACGCCACCCGCCGGTGCTCCAGCGACTGCGCGACGAACCGGACCTCGTCGTACCACTGGTCGAGGAACTGCTCCGCTACGAGCCCCCCGTCCACATCATCCCCTGGCGGGTGGCGTACAGCGACGTCACCGTCGCCGACACCGTCATCCCCCAGGGCTCGCGGATCATGCTCATGCTGGCCTCAGGCAACCGCGATCCAAAGCGCTTCCACGACCCGGACCGCTTCGACCCGGATCGCCATGACAACCAGCACCTGGGGTTCGGCAGCGGCATCCACCTGTGTTTCGGCGGCCCCCTGGCCCGGCGGGAAACGCAGATCGCGCTGACCGAGTTGGTACGCCGGCTCGACCGCCCCAGGCTGGTCGCCGACCCGCCGCCGTACCGGCCCAGCGCCGTTCTTCGGGGTCCGATCCATCTGGACATCGAGCAGGGTGACGGTTGACACGGCAGCCACCGGCAGATGAAAGGTCGCGCCGCGGACGGCTCCGCCCGGCCGGCTCTGCATCCGACAGCAACTCGCCACCCTCCTCAGCTTCATCCCGTCCACCGTCTGATGCCACAGTCCTCCCGCGGGGCGGGAGCGGCATCGCATCGCGGACGACCGCCCACTCCGCATCGAGTCGCGGTCCACCAGGTCCGGGGCACGTTCCGCGCTTGCGTCGGCAATGGTGGTGATCACGTTCTGCCGCGGATCGCACCGCTGATCCCGAGGTCGCGCATGAGGCGCTCGACGGTGCAGCGGGCCACCGTGCCTCCTGGCGGTTCAGGTGCCGCCAGATTTTCCGGGCGCCGTAGACGCGGTAGTTGGCCTCGTACGCCTGGGTGATCAAAGTCCTCAGCTCGGCGTCGCGAAGGGTGCGGGCCGCGGGAGCGGTCTGCCGTTTGTGGTGGGCGTAGTAGGTGGAGGGGGCGATCTTGCAGTCGTGTGCGGTCAGCACGCGGCAGATCGGCTCGACGCCGCCGAAGCGGCCCTTGTGCTCGTCGACGAACGCTACGAGCGTGTGTGTGGCCGGTCGAGCTCGGCCGCGAAGAAAGACGCCGCAACCTTCAGGATCTCGTTGCCCCGCCTGAGCTCGGCGCTCTCCTTCTTCAGCGCTTTCAACGCGGCGGACTCCTCTGTGGTCGTCCCCCGGACGCTGCCCGGAGTCGATCTCGTCCCGCCTGATCCAGTTCCGCAGCGTCCCGGCGGAGCCGATGCCGAGCTTCTGAGCGACCGCCTTCAACGCGGCCGACTCGTTCGGGTAGTCACCCCGCGAACCTCGGACCGCTCATTTGCGCAGCTCAGCGGGAGGAAGAGGGACGTGCCATGACTCGATCCTTTCATGGAATCGAGTTTCTATCGAACCCGGAACGGTTCAGACGACGTAGCAGCCATCCTCATCGACCGCCCCAACGACGAATCCGACAACCCCACCTACCGCCACGAGACAAGTTGACCGCCCAAGGACGGGCCGGCCTGCAGCGGTCAGGGCAGGCGGCCGGTCAGCTCCGGCCCGCTCGCTTCGTAATAGCCGTTCGAGGTAGCGGGTGCGGGTGCTCCAAGAGCCGATGTCTGGCGTATTGGCCAGGACGTCGTGCCAGGGCCGGGTGCCGGGAACGGCCGCCTCGCTGGAAGCCGCCACCTTGCCGGAGGCTGCCTTCCCGGAAGGAGCCCCCCTCGTCGTGCGCGGGCAGCAGATGGCCGGGACACCCGGCCCAGAGCCGCACTCTCGACCGCGCCTCGGACTCCCGGACCGGCTCCCACAGACCGACCGAGAACATGCCGGCGAGCTGGTGCATGGCAATGAAGGTGGCCACGCCTTCCTCGGGGTCCGAGCGGTCCGGGGCGCTCGGTGAGGGCGTGCCACAGGATGTACATGTCCGGGAGCCGTACCTCGGGCTGGAAGCGGTACACCAGCCGCTCCAGCCTTATCGAGCCGATGCGCGGCAGCGGTACGCCGGTGAGCGGGACCACTTGACGCTCGCCGCCGGTCCAGGTCAGCGTCTGTTTGCGGCCCATGTACAACCCCAGTTCACACACCCCAAACGCCGCCCGAAACTACGAACCCGGCTTCTGAGCCAATCAGCAACACAGCAGCTCGCCAGTACACCAACAAGCCCTCCTCCGAGCGTCACCGGCCGCCAACACCAGGGGATGACCAACATCAACTCAGAGCTGAACCGCCGCTCCGCCAGCTCCTCACACGGAGTAGGCTGCATACACCAGGAGCATTTCGCACACGGGCCTTCATGCCGGTGTCGTTCCCGGCGAACGACCATCTCGGGCAAGCGGTAACGCGCTCGGAGTCAGGTCCGTGTCATGAACATCATCCTCGATCGCCCGCTCGTCGCTGACGGGCAGGAGTCTTCACCACTGATGCCGCCGCCTCGGCTGTCACTGAAGCCGGCCAAGGCCGCCCCGGGCCTGCTGGACGGAGGCTGGTGGCCTCGTTCCCGCGATCTCATGCGGGAACTCCCTGCCTTGATCGACACACTGGATCGCCGCTGGGCGCGAGTGACCCGAGTCGCAGTGCACCCGTCGCTCTGGCTTGTCATCCCGCGCAGGGTGCACGCCTCGGGACATGTCGTCTACGTCGGGTGGTCCACCAAGCAGGATCCAAACAAACTGATGCTGCTCTCCTACTCCATCGGCCGTTTGGATCTGCTGGTCATCCCGCCGGAATGTGATCTGGCTGCAGCAATCCGGATGATGGCAGCCGCAGGCAATCCTTTGTGCCAGCTCACCGCGAGCGGCATCATGGCGGACGACGACGTGAGATCGGACCGCAGTGGCGAAGCAGAATGGGAGTCGGAAGGCGGAACCATGTCCGCGGCTGGTACTGCCGCGGCGCCCGGCCGCGGCGGGGGGACGTGGGCCTGATGACAATGCTCATCAGCCTTACCGTGCTCCTCGCGATGATCGCCGTGGGCACCTTCCTGATGCGTGCCCTGAACGAGCGTCACGACCAGCGGATCGCCGCTTTCCGCTACAGCGATCTGCTTCCGTACCGTCGTCGGACCGTCACCCTCCCAGAGGAGAGCGCCAGCGTTTCCGCGGACACCCCAGCCGGGACCGTGCGGGACAAGTTGCGAGGCGGAAGCCGCCATCGGCTGCTAAGCACCGGTTCGGCGGCAGTGAGTGTGCAGCGACCCGCACGGCTGCCGGCCCCGCCCGATCGTGTCACCGTTTCGGACCGCCTGCCGTCTGCCGCGCACACTGGCCGGACCGGGCCGCCCGGCACCGCACTCGCCGAGGTTCGCGTCATCGCCGCGACCCCCGAGGCCGCCCGCCGTGTCGCTGAAACGCTGCGGCGGCACTTCGCGGCTACGGAACAGCGCAGCTATCCAGCAACCCCCAAAGGCGGCACCCGCCTGCACCTGACGGTCGACACCACGCAGCCCCCCGGGGCCGTGGAGGCGTTCCAGTCCGGAGCGGGCACGGGATACGCGGCCGTTACGGGCCGTCCGCACGAGGGAGAGATTCCGCCTCGGCCGGCGGATACACGCGATGCGGCGGAGAGCCGCAAGCGAGCGGACACCGCCCGGGCCCGCCGAGCCGACTGGCCACCGACAACCGCCTGGGGTGACGTACGGGCCCGGACCTGATCGGGCGGGCCCGAGCGGGCACACCCGGCCCGCCCGGCAGGTCTGCGACGGCACCGTGGTCCGCGGACAGCGTTCGGGGTTCCGAGCGGGCCGAGCCCGGCAGGACCCTGCGAAACAGCGGCGGCTGCTGACCGCCGCAGAGGTCATGGGCGATCCTGCATGCCAGGTGGACCGGGGCAGCCCACGCGGCGCGCCAGTGCGCCCGTCCCTTCGTTCCTCCTCAACCGACCCGTGTGATCATCGGCTGACCTGGCCGGCACACCATGATCACCAGCAACTCGGGCGGTGAGTTCTCACCGGCGTGTAGTGACGTAAGCCACGCCCAGGACGGCAACGCCGTGGCTGAGCTGCCGCGTCGGCTTTGCGGACCGAAGTGAACCTTCGCAAGCATGGCTTATGCCGGAGCAATCCCTTTGGCGTAACGTGGAATGCGGGTCGGCGCACGCTCACGTGCAATGACCCGGAAGGGCGGCTCCGGCGGGTATACGCCGGAGCCGTTGCGCGTTTCCGTCACCGCGGCCGGCGGGCGAAGCGCTCGCGTGTCGTGCGGAGTACGGTGTGGAAGAGGGCGTATCGCGGTCGCACCCTCTGCGGTCGCCAACTACTGCTCTGTGCGGACGGGCGGACACCATGGCCGACTCAGACACCCCCAGTGTCCCCAGGCTCCTGCCGGACGCCGTCCACCAGTCGGTGAAACCCGGCACGGCCCTGCTGCGGCTGGAGACGACACACGCCCGCGAGGGAACCCTTGACGGCGCATGGTGGCCGCGGACACGGGACATCGCTGCCGAGCTTCCCTCGCTGATCACCGCGCTGACCGAACATCTCGGGCCTGTCACCCGAGTCGGCCTGGACGGCAATGCCTGGGACGAACTGCCGACCCGGATAATGGTCGACGACCGAGTCGTGCACATCGACTCTTTCCCGGTCGGTGACGACACCGTCCTCATCACCCGGGGCGACCGGGACCACTTCTCCTTGATGCTGGTCCCTCCCGATACATCGCCCGACGCGGCGCGCACCGCGATGGCCAGGGCCGTACAGGCCGACAACGTCACCGACGCCACGCAGATCCTCATCGATACGGGCAGCGGCACGCCACCTACGTCGGCCTGACACGTCCGTCGCAGCGACTCGCCGTCGGTCTGGACGCTAGTGCGTTGTCCACGAACGTTGCCGGGGTTGATCAGGCGGCTTTGGGTCGTGGGCGGCCCCAGCGTTGCTGGCGTTCGCTGCGGATCTTGGCGCGTTCGCGGCGTTGTGCGGCCAGCACGTCGGGGTGGCGGGCGTTGGCGTTGCGCCATCTCAGGTAGTCCTGGAGCCTGCGGGCGAGCACGGTGTGGTTGGAGCCGCCCATGACGAACGCGCGTAAGGGTCCGAACTGGGCCTCGATCGGGTTGCGTCATCGCTGATCAGGCGGGGACGGCCTCCCGCCCACTGAGGGTCCAGCGCGGCCAGCCCTTTCTCGTTGAACGCATGGATCACGTCCCGAACGGTGTCCTCGTGCGCGGCAACCAGCCTGGCGATCGCCGTCGCGGTAGTACCCGACGCCGACGCCATGATGATCAGTGCCCGGCGGAGCGCACCGACTCATGGCGCCCCCGCCGAACGATCTGCTGCAGCCTCTGCCCCTCTTCATCGGTCAATCGCCGTGCCCTGACCGGCTCTGCCATCTTCGCCCTCACCCTCAACAGCGACACGTCGACAACGAGGATGACGCCTACAACCCCAGCACTGCGAGAGCCGACCAGCCGGTCCTCAGCACCCCGGCAACGTTCAAAGCCGGTGCCGCCAGGTGGGGTGCGCGAACCCAGGCGCAGACGGACGCCCTTATGGGGACGGTGTTTTCCGGACTGTCGGCGCTTGTCGTCGAGGACGTGGCGGACCGCGGCGACGCGGTGGTGGTCTCGGCCCGGACCTGGGACGTGTCGATGCCGTGTCCGGTGTGTGGGACGCCGACGGCGAAGGTGCACGGCTATCACCGCCGAACGGTGAGGGACGTGCCGGTCGACGGTCGCCAGGTCGTCGTCCACCTGCGCGTACGGCGGCTGGCCTGTCCGGTCCTTGGCTGCCGGCGGCAGACCTTCCGAGAGCAGACTCCCGGACTGCTGGAGCACCAGCAACGCCGCACGGCGGCTTGCCAGCCAGATATCCCAGGTGGCGCGGGAGTCATGCGGCCGGGCGGCCGCACGCCTGGCCGACTCTGGCCGTGCCCGTTTCCCGGAGTACCGCGCTGCGCCATCTTCGGCGCCTGCCGCTGCCTCAACAGGGGTCCCGCGAGTGATCGGCGTGGACGATTTCGCCCTACGCCGCCGCCACCGCTACGTCACGATCATCACGGATGCCGAGACCGGCCGACGCGTCGCGGTCTGCCCGGCCGCGAGGCGGCCACCCTGGAGTCCTGGCTGCGCGAACATCCTGGTATCGAGGTCGTGTGCCGGGACGGCTCGGCGACCTATGCCGAAGCCGTCCGCCGAGCCCTGCCAGACACGGTGCAGGTCAGCGACCGATGGCACCTCTGGCGAAATCTCTGCGACAAAGTCCAGCTCCAGGGCCGTGCCCACGCCGGCTGCTGGGCCACCATCAACCCGCCCCGCTCCGGCGGAAGGCAGACCACCCGCGAACGCTGGAACAAGGTCCACGAGCTCCTCGGCCAGGGAATCGGCCTGCTCGACTGCTCCCGCCGCCTCAACCTCGCCCTGAACACCGTCAAACGTTACGCCCGCATGCCCGAACCCCAGGCCCTGCGTATTGCCCCCTCCTACCGGCCCACCCTCGTGGACCCCTACCGCGAGCACTTGCGTCGGCGCCGGGCCGAGGATCCCGCCGCCCCGGTCACCCACCTCCTCGAAGAGATCCGGGAGCTGGGCTACACCGGTAGCGCCAACCTGCTGGTCCGCTACCTAAACCAGGGCCGTGCCGAAGGTGACCGCCCCTTCACCACTGCCCGACACGCCAGTCGCCTCCTGCTCACCGACCCCCGAACCTGCGCCCGAAGGAAACGGCCCTGCTGGAGAAGATCGCTGCGACCTGCCCGGAGATGACCACACTCGCCGATCTTGTCCGCAGCTTCGCCACCCTGCTTAAACCGGCCGAGGGCAACGACGTGAAAGTCACCGAATGGATCACGACCGCCCGGGCCATCGACCTGCCTTACCTGCGCAGCTTCACCAACGTTCTGGAAATCGACCGGTCCGATGTGAACGCCGGCCGCACCTTGCCCTACCACTACGGCCGCACCGAAGGCGTCAACACCCGCACCAAGAGAATCATGAGGCAGATGCACGGACGCGCCGGATTCGACCTCCTCCGCCACCGCATCCTTTGACTGCTACGCGGCGTCACCACCGACTACGGGCCAGAGTCCAAAGAACGGTGTAACTCCCGATCAAGGAAGTAGCACCTGATGAGCGAAGTGCCTCTGTTGAGGCGGTTGAAGAGGTCCGGCCGGTCGAGCTGTCGGCGGACGTGTTGGATGAGCAGTTGATCGGGCAGTTGGTCGATCGGGCCCGTGCGAGTGGGCTGCACTTGACCGGCGAGGGCGGATTGCTGCAGCAGCTGACCAAGCGTGTACTGGAGTCCGCCCTCGAGGGCGAGATCACCGACCATCTCGGATACGACAAGCAGGACCCGGCTGGCGCCGGCAGCGGGAACTCCCGCAACGGCGTCCGTGCCAAGACCGTGCTGACCGACGTCGGCCCGGTCGAGATCGCGGTCCCGCGCGACCGCGACGGCAGCTTGGAACCGCAGATCGTCAAGAAACGCCAGCGGCGCCTGACCGGCGTCGACTCCGGGCGGGTCCGTCTTCTCGGTCGATGTTTGGGGCGGGTTGCGCGAAGCTGTTCATTCGTCGTCTCGGTTCGGACGCCGAGTGGATCGGCGCGGCCTGCGCTCAGCGGTCTCGTGCTCTTGTCCGCTGCCGAGGCTTTCGCGAATGGTGTCAGTGACCGACTCCACGGCCCCGGTCAGAGCGCCCTTGCTCTTGCCCTTGGCGACGCTCTCGGTGGCGTTCCCGACAAGATCCGTCAGCTGGGCCGGAGCCTTGCGTCCGGTTTCAAGATCCAAGCGGTTGCAGGCCTCGGCGAAGCGCAGATAGGTGTCGACGCTCGCGACGACAATGCGCACGTCGATCTTCAGGATCTCGATACCGATCAACGAGACGCGGACGAAGACGTCGATGACGAGTCCGCGGTCGAGGATCAGTTCCAGGACGTCGTACAGGCTGCCCGAGCCGCCCGACCTGGCGACAGGGGCCCCGCCTTGCGGCACCATCGTCATGGTGCCTCCCTCCAGAGCGGTCTGTTTTCGCGCAACGTGTGCAGACTGCCCCACGGTAGGAGCTACGTCTGCTTGCTTTCGCGGAAGCGTTCGATCTCCTCCAGCCGGTTGAGCAGTTTGTCTTCGCGCTGATCGAAAGTCTCCTCGTCGATCTCCGCGGCAGTCAGCGCCCGCTCCAGCGCAGCAAGCTCCTGCGGCACGGGAGCCGGGTCGTAATACTCCTCTCAGCAATTGAGTGATCAGGGCCATGAGAGGTGCTCTCCGTCAGACGAAGCTGAAAGGTGGAAGCGGCCCATTGAGGCGGAAACTGAAGGCTTCCCCGAACCGCTTCTCCAGATCCGCTTCGGCCGAGGTGAACTCGTCGATGCGGTCCTTGTCGACAAGGAAGGACCCATTGACGAAATCGTCGCCGACGGGGTCGGCCGGACGAGCCTCCCTGGCCAGGGGCCTCAGCGCCTCCTCCACCTGGCCGGCAAAGGCCTGGTGCCGAAACTGCACCTCTGCGGCCACCAGCTCGCCCAGCGCGATCTGGGCGTCCTGACCGCCGCGGCCCGCGCGGATGTCCTCCTTGAGTCCCCGGGCTTCGTCCGACTGCTCAAGAATGTCCCTGAGCAGGGGATCCTCCTCACAGGAGCCCTTCAGGTTGAACTCCACACAGCCATCCAGCGCGGCCAGTCGCTCCCGGTAGCTCTCCGCCCGCTCCTGCAGAACCTGGCGGATCACATCCTCGTCGGCTGCCACCGCACCGAACTGCAGAGGCAGCAGGCTGCCATCGCTCATGAGCCGATCCAGCACCGCCTGGTGGGCCAAAAGGTCGCGTCGCTTGGCCCGCAAGCCCTCTGGCGCGTCACTGACGACCGCCACCAGGTCGTCCGCGGCTATGGCGCGTACCTCTTCCGGCGGATCCCCGACGCCCGTCACCCCGTCCAGGCGCAGGGGGTGCCCGCTGGAGGTAACCGCGTAGACATAAACCCCCATACTCGCTCACTCCTCATCCTGCTGGCGGTGGCGCGACCGAGACCGGCCCCGTCCCTGCCTGTCATCGCCCTCTCGGGCGCCTCCCGGCGCTCGCCGGGGGACTCCGCCATGCGATCCCCGGCGCCGGTCAAATCCAGCCGGTTACACGCCTCCGAGAAGCCCAGACACGTATCGACGCCAGCCACCACGACACGAGCATTGACTTTGGCGATCTCCATCCCTACCAGCGACACACGGACGAACATGTCGATGACTAGTCCGCGGTCTACGACCAGTTCAAGAACGTCGCACCACGTGCCCGAACCATTACCGCCGGCCACGCCACCGCCGCTTTGGGGCACCACCGTCATAGCTACTACCTGTGCGCGCCGCTACACACGCAATCAAATCGGCAGAATTACCGACAAACAGCTCCTACCTACCCTTCGCGGGACCAAACCCACAACGAGCTGCGCCCGAGCGGAGCGGAGCAGAGTTCTAGGCGGCCTACTGATTCGTCGCTCGCGAGGAGATCTACCGCATCTTGCAGAGCAGCCAACGACCGGAGCCGGCTCGCGGCGCCTGGCCGCAGGTCATTCGTAGATGCCGCTGATCCCTTTCTCCCAGGGCGGTGCATGCGGCTTGTCTCGTCCCGAGCCCTGGTGTTGGCGTATTCCGACAGGGGGCGATCGCCGTGGGACCGCATTTGCAGAGTCACCAGGCGCTGGCACCGCCGTCGACGGCGTAGTTGGCCCCGGTGATGTAAGAGGCCCGATCGGAGGCGAGAAAGGCGGCCAGTTCGACGATCTCCTCGGGCCGGGCGAAGCGCTTGAGGAGGGTCTTGCTGGTGATGGCGTCCCGCATCGCCTGGTTGTCGCCGAGGTCTCGGTCACTGGCGGGGGTCAGAACGGGGCCGGGGCTGATCGCCACCGCACGGATGCCGTGGGGCGCGCCCTCCAGGGCGAGTTGCCGTGTCATGCCGATGACGCCGGCATTGGCCGCGGTGTGCCCGACCATCGGGGGGTTCGCGCCGGCGATCATGCCCGCCATGGAGGCGACGTTGATGATGACGCCGCCGCCGCGGCGCACCAGGTGGGGCCAGGCGAATTCCGAGACGAAGAAGGGGATGTCGAGTTCGCCGGTGATGGTGGTGTGCCAGTCCTCGACGGAGAAGTCAGGCAGCGGGCCGAAGCGAAGTGAGGCGGCGTTGTTGTAGACGACGTCGAGTCCGCCGTAGGCGGCCACGGCGTCGTCGACGAGGCGTCGTGCCTGGTCGGGGTCGGTGAGGTCGATCGGCGCGATGCCTGTCATCTCGCCGCCCGCACGGCGGACGAGCTCGGCGGTCTCCTCGTTGCTGTCGGGATGGATGTCGGCTCCGACGACCTTGGCGCCTTCTCTGGCGAACACCTGGGCGGCGACGCGGCCCATGCCCGCGCCGGTGCCGGTGATCAGCACGATCTTGTTCTCAAGAAGAGGTGTCATTTGAAGTACTCCTGGGCGGTGCGGTGTGCGGGTGGGGCGGGTGCGGGTGGGCTGGTAATGCCGCAGCCGGCCCCCGGGTGCATGCCGGGAGCGCTGCACCCGGGGGAGGTCTGTCACCAGGCTTAGGCCGAATCTCGCGTCGGGGTCTGGTGAGGCTGGCCGCGCAGCGCTATTTGGTGCTGGGGTGGACGGTGCCGGGAGGCGTCTCGCCGCGGAGCTCGTCGAGGAAGACGCCGAAGTTCCCCTCCGACCAGTGCTCGACGGACTGGCCGTGTATGACCCGGTCGATGGAGATGCCGCTGAGCTGGACGTCACGGCCGGAGGCGGGGATGCCGAAGACTGTCCCGGTGTGGCGGCCGGAGAAGCTCCACCGGGTGACGACCTTGTCACCCTCCACGATCTGGTCCAGGACGGTCATCTTGAAGCCGGTCAGCCCGGCCTTGATGTTGAGGTCGCCCTTGAGCCAGTCCTCGCGGTCCTCCGGGCCGTTGAAGCCGTGGAGCACCAGGTCCTTGGAGATGTAGCGGTCGAAGCCTGCGGCCAGGTCGCCGTTGTAGGTGGCGTAGAACGCTGAGGTGACCTGCAGCGGCGACAGGTATTGGTGGTGGGCCGTGTGGCCGGACGACCCGACGCGCGGTTCCGGGCTCTGCGCCGCGGCCGGGACCGCCACAGCGGCCAGGGCGACGGCGACGGCGAGGCCGGTCATGGCGCCGATCACCTTCTTGCGTCCTGTGGACGCGGGCGCGGGTGCCTGGGCGGATGCGGCGTCACGGGTCTTGTCGAAGAACACGGGGCACTCCTGAGGTAGGGACCGGCACCTTGCGACACCGGAGTGATTGACACGTCAAGCATCTTCTTTTTTTATTGACACGTCAAGCACTTGGTCGGCCTGGAGGCAGCGCGGGTGGTGCCCTGTGCCGCCGACCGGCGCGAAAACCCGGACCACCCGGACCGCCGCGCCATCCGGCGGCCGATGCGGTGACGGTGCTGACCGGGATAGGTCGCCTGCTCAAGGGCCCGAATGCCTCCGTCAAGCCTCAGGAATCACCCAGGCCGACGGAAGACACGGCGGGAAGATCCAAACCCGCAGAGGACCGCGGTCGGACGGGCTAGGGCCGCCTCCCCGGCGGTCGGCCGCATCGCCCCCTGCGCGGCTCGCCACCCGGGGTCGCCCACTGGGGTCGGGGCTGCGTTTCGACCAGGCCCGCCATGGCGCCGCGCAACGGCGTTGGCGAACGGCCCTGCACGCCCTCCCACGTCGCCGACGACCGCAACCCTGGGGGTCGCCATCCAGGGTGACTCGCCTGTACGGGCGGGTGTGGACGGCCGCCAGAGCCGTCATGCGCAGCGGCAACTACCTACCGTCGCCGGCGGCCACACAGGGGGTGGATGCATGCAGCGTGGGTCAGCTTGATGAGGCTCCTTGAATATCCCCACCCCCCCGCTCGGCTTCCTCAGTTGATCTCCCCACCCTGGGGTGCTCGGCCTGGATCCCGGTAGCGTCACCGGGACACTCGCGCTGAGGAAGAAGGGCACCAACTCGTGAACCTGGGCATCGTCGGGCAGGCCGTCGGTCTGTTCGCCGTCACCAACATCGACGACATCCTGATCCTGTCCCTGTTCTTCGCCCAGGGCGCCGGACGCCCCGGCTCCGCGCGCCGGATCGTCATCGGCCAGTACCTCGGCTTCGCCGCCATCCTCGCCGTCGCCGTCGCCGCCGCGTTCGGGGCCACCTTCCTGCCCAAGTCGGCGATTCCCTACCTCGGCCTGCTGCCGCTTGCCCTCGGTCTCAAGGCGGCCTGGCAAGCGTGGAAGCACCGCGACGACGAGGACGACGAGCAGGAGACGGCCGAGGGCGGGCCGAAGGCCCTGGAGGTCGCCGCCGTCACCTTCGCCAACGGCGGCGACAACATCGGCGTCTACGTCCCCGTCTTCGCCACCGCCGGCGTCGTCGGCATGAGCGTCTACGTGTTTGTCTTCCTCGCCCTGGTCGCCCTGTGGTGCCTCGCAGGCCGCTTCTTCGCCACCCGCCCAGTGATCGCCAAGGCCCTCAGCCGCTGGGGCCACATCCTGCTCCCCGTTGTCCTGATCGCCATCGGCCTGCTCATCCTCATCGAAGGCGGCTCCTTCGGCCTGTAGACAACTACGGCTGGCCTTCGACGCACGAGCAACCAAGTGGGGAACCGAGAGCGGGGCTGGCCGTTAGCGAAGATCCTCATCAAGCTGTTCAGGGCGGCCTCGGCGTCGGCGACGGTGTTGAAAACTCGCAGGACGTGATCGGCTCCGGTCCATCGCAGCCGCCCGTGCCACAGCCGACGGTGGCAGGGTGCCCGGCGGCTTCGTCCGTGATGTTGTCGGACGGGTGACCCAGAGCGTGCTGGCAGCCCGAGCCGCCGTACGCGAGACGGCCGACGAGGTCCTTGCCGAGCACATCGAGCACACCGTGGACCTGCTGCTCGAACGCTCCCGCGTCCTGGCTGAGCGGGTGACCGCCGACCGCCTCGGTGTGGTGGGGCTGTCCTACCGGCTGGCCGACGGCAGCGCACAGCTTGTCGCCTCTCGCGGCATCGATGCGGCGGTCCCTGCCGCGTCCTGACCACCCCGGCCGTGGCTGCCCCCGTTATGTTTTTCGCGGTCCTGCAAGAGGGCCGCTGGCCTCCGGGCCCGGTATGACTGTGTCCCCCTGTCGAACGGATGACCTGGGGGGTGGTGTCACCGGGCCCGAGGGGTGCCGTCGGAGACGCTGATGAGAGGTCCGACCGCCGCCTGACCGGGCGCAATGCCTAGTCGTTCGCGGGCGGCAGGTCTGCATAACGTGGATGCGCGAGAACGGCCCCGACGCCCAGGTCAGCACTCAACGAACGAGTGGGGGCACGGTGATCGACACTGACGGTGTGGGCGTCTTCCTTGGCCTGGACGTCGGCAAGAGCACGCATCACGGCCATGGGCTGACCCCGGCCGGGAAGAAGGTTTTCGACAAGCCGCTGCCCAACAGCGAGCCGAAGCTGCGGGCCGTGTTCGACAAGCTGCGCGACAAGTTCGGCACGGTCCTCGTGGTGGTGGACCAGCCCGCCTCGATCGGCGCCCTCCCGCTCGCGGTCGCGCGCGATGCCGGCTGTCAGGTCGCCTACCTGCCGGGCCTTGCCATGCGGCGGATCGCCGACCTCTACCCGGGCGAAGCCAAGACCGACGCGAAGGACGCCGCGGTGATCGCGGACGCCGCCCGCACCATGCCGCACACCCTGCGCTCGCTGGAACTGACCGACGCCATCACCGCCGAGCTCACCGTGCTGGTGGGCTTCGACCAGGACCTCGCCGCCGAAGCCACCCGCACCTCCAACCGCATCCGCGGCCTGCTCACCCAGTTCCACCCCTCCCTCGAGCGCGTCCTCGGGCCCCGTCTCGACCACTAGGCCGTCACCTGGCTCCTGGAACGCCACGGGTCCCCGGCCGCCCTGCGCAAAGCCGGCCGCCGCAGACTCGTCGAGCTGATCCGACCGAAGGCCCCGCGCATGGCCACCCGGCTCATCGACGACGTCTTCGACGCGCTCGACGAGCAGACCGTCGTCGTCCCTGGCACCGGCACCCTCGACATCGTGGTCCCCTCCCTGGCCCGCTCGCTCGCGGCCGTCCATGAACAGCGCCGGGCCCTGGAAGCACAGATCAACACCCTGCTGGAGGCTCACCCTCTTTCCCAGGTCCTGACGTCGCTGCCCGGCGTCGGCGTCAGGACCGCCGCAGTCCTCCTGGTCACCGTCGGCGACGGCAGCTCGTTCCCGAGCGCCGCCCACCTGGCCTCCTACGCCGGCCTCGCCCCGGCCACCAAGTCGTCCGGGACCTCGATCCACGGCGAACACGCCCCCCGAAGCGGCAACCGGCAACTCAAACGCGCGATGTTCCTGTCCGCGTTCGCCGCCCTGCACGACTCCGCATCCCGCACCTACTACGACAAATGCCGGGCCCGCGGCAAAACCCACACCCAAGCCCTCCTCCGCCTCGCCCGCCACCGCATCAGCGTCCTGTTCGCCATGCTCCGCGACGGCACCTTCTACCAACCCCGCACACCCGACAACGTCGAACTCGCCGCATAACCCCGGCAAGCCCCAACCACCCCAAACCCGACAGGGGCGCCTTGACCAAAGACATAGAGGCACCCCCCCGACGTGATTTGCCCTGGTCGGAGGAGACCCGTATACGTGGAAGGGAACACCCACCAGGTTCACCGCTCGATCACCCCCGAAGGGCCCCACTCGATGGCTCACGGAGCCGACCACGCGCCCAGCACCGCCCCTCGCGCCGACCTGGCGCGGGCCGCGGCCTGCGAGGTGTGCCGGGGATGGGGAACGGTCGTCACCGACGACGGGCGGCACGACCTGTGCCCGGCCTGCCAGAACGGTGGAAGCTCAGCCGAACCCACGAATCCGCCAGGCCCCCGCACCCAGGAACAGTAAGAGAGCGGCGGAGGCCCGGGTCACAGGGTGGTCCGGGGCCCCGCGGCGCGGCGGAGCCGGTTGGCGATCGCCAGTCCGAGCCCCTGCTCCGCCGGCAGTGACGCGACGATGAGGTCGCACCCTTGCTGGTCGAGCTCGCGCAGGAACTTGTACAGCCCGCGCGCGTAGGCGGCCATCGAACCGGGGACCGCCACCACCGCGTGCGCCTTCACCCCAGCACCGGCGAAGGCGGCAGGAAGAAAGACGCCGACCCGGTGCCCCCCGTTCCTGCGCCAACTCCGCCTCGGCGACGACCTTCTCCAGCTCGACAAGGACGACCGGAGCGCGCGGCGCGTAGTGCGACGGATGCTGGCCCGGCACCCAGCGTCTGCTGTACTCGCTGTGCAGCGTGCTGTTGCGTTCCGTGATGCGTGTGCGCATTTCGCGGACAAGGCTGACGCGGTCGGCGACATAGAGACATACGACCTCGTGCCGCTGGCAGGTGGTCAGCCAGGGCATGCGGTCGGCGTAGCCCCTGGCAGCGGCCTGGGCGTCGTTGATCTCCGCGTGCCAGGAAAGGAAGTCTTCGCATTCGGCGAAGCCGTCGGCGGCCGTCGTTGCGCCGGACCCAGCGTGGGGAGGCCGTCGTTTCACCTCTGATCCCCCTCGCCGAGCGGTTTCGCGACCCCCTTGCCGGGTTCGATCACGTCGCGGCGGCCGGCGTTGAGCTCCTGGTCCATCGCGGCGATCGCGGGGTGGAAGGCGCCGATGGAGGAGATGATGTTCAGGGTGGTGAAGCCGTCGGCGGCCAGGTAGTCGGCGTAGCGGCGGGGCATGCCTTCGGCGCCGAGCCAGTGCCTCACCCGCGGGGCCGCCCGCTCGGTCACCATACGTCGGCCCCGCCCCCGCGCCAGTCGATCAAGTCGGGATCGGCGAAGTCGAACCATGCGGGATCGAACCCGGGAGCCACAGGAAATGCTCCAGTTCCTTCATGTCGCGGGCACTCCCGTAGTACGTCCCGTTGATCGTCTGCGGCCGCCTGCGGGTGGATTGACGACGACGGACGGCTCATTGGTGGCCATACGTTCACAGGCATCCCAGGGACTGCGGCCCGGCGTCTGTTTCCGTCGCCAAGGGATGCGTGCTCCACGCGGCTCCGGGCCGGCCCAAGAGGCCACCCGCGAAGCGGGCTGCGCCGCGTGGGAACTCGTCGAGCTCCGAAGACGGCGCACCGTTGAACTGCGGCAACGCGGTATGAGGACACGGGGGGTTTCGGCGGCTTCCGAGCGGTAAGGCGACCTCGCGGAGCGCCGCAAGCCTGCCCGTACGGTGACTCCCCGAAGGGCCATCCGCCCCTCGGCAATCGGCGCCCTAGTAGATCGGGGCCCCCTCCCCACTGGGCCCCGATCGGCGGCTATTCGACTGCCGCGAGGGTAGCCACCACCAGGAATTTGACGGGAGATGGTCCGGATGACTCATACACGACCTGGTATCGAGCAGCATCCTGATCTGCTGGAACTTCGGGACGACTACGAGCGGGCGACCGCCACCAACCGGGGCCAGGCGACGGAGGCCATGGGACTGGTCACCGGCACGTACCTGGCTGCTTCACCGTGGATCGTGGGCTTCAACGGTTTGTCGTCGATCACGGTCAGCACGCTCATCGCAGGCATTGCCTACGCGCTGTTCATGGGTGGCGTGGGACGAGGCTTCGACCGCACCCATTCCAAGGCCTGGGCAGCCGCCATCATCGCCCTCTGGGTGGTCATCTCGCCCTGGTGCGTCGCCGGCGACGTCAGCACAACCCGCACCATCACCAACAACGTGATCGTCGGCGTGATCGGCCTCATCCTCGCGCTCGCCGCAGCATCGATGCGTCCCGGCAGTCGCCTCGACCGAAACCAGGGCACAGCCAAAAACCACACCGGCGGCTGGAGCGGCTCCCAGCAGACAAACGGGCCAGCACGATGATCGGGGGAGCATCAGGCCCGTATGTCTCAGCTAACCGAAGTCAGTACGACAGACACATTGGAGCGTCTCATGAAGCAGCCGGACGACAAGAAGCGCGAAGCAGCACAACCTAGCGACAGCCCTCTTGAGCGCGTGACCGGCGAACCGGATGCGCCGCCCGAGCAAGAGCTCGCCGATACCAAGCAGCGTTCCGCCACAGCCGACGAGAGCCGCCAACGAGACGACACCTGAGCCGACGCGGATTGGCGGAGTCCGAAGGTTTTCCCGCTGGATACCTCGCGAGTGCAGAAAGCGGGGCACGTTCGGCTAACGACGAACAAAAGGGCCCAACGCGCTACTAAGGCGCGAAGCACCCACGCCCACTGGCCGCGGCCGCGGCCCCCACTAGGCCGCCAACATGCTCTCTTTACGGGGTTCAGTAGATATCCGACCGGGATCCGGCGGCACGGAAAGCACTCCCATGGCGAGGTCTGTGAGGGTAGTGCCGACGCCGGTGCGGCGGGCGTGGCCTATACCCTCGACGCCAGAATGCGCCACCAGCATGGTGAAGCCCGCCGAGGTCAGCAGAGCGCCACTCGTATTCTGCCGCCAGTTGTCGCCTTGGCCCGTAGATCATTGAAAGGTTGCATCGGTGCACGGAAGGCTGGTGAGCCCTTGCCGCCTTCCGCCCGAGGGCCCGCCAGCCTAGCTTGTCTCGCATCTTGGTAATGCCTTCTTGACACAGCAACAGCGCGCCCCCTGGCATGAGCTCGTGAGGCGTACCGCCGAACGGACACCCAACTTTTGGCGCGGTTCTACGCGGACAAGATGTGGCCGATCCAGGCGTCCCAATCGATGCGAGTGCTCTCAGTTCCTACCGGCACGAGTTGGGCGGTTGCGGCGAGAAACGCGGACAGTTCCCGAGTGGGCGTACGCAGTAGCGCCCTACCGGTGTCCCCCAACAAAGTGATGAGTGTATGGCCGTCATCCCACGGCCTTATGAACGTGTCACCCAGACCGGCGCGTGCCTGCAAGCCCACCATGAGCAGTTCTCGGGAGACCACCCATACAGCCTCCTCGGCGTCACCGACGCGTCCGAAGTTCATCTTGACCGCGTATGGATCATCGGCGCTGTAGTAACAGCTGACCTTAAGGTCGACGCTCGGCCCGCCGTCTGTGCAAAGACGCATGGGAAGTCGGCTGATGAGTCTGTCCATGATCGCCTTACTCTCCGTAGCCGCCGTGATGGCATGCACTGCGTTGCGCCTGGCCTGGGTGAGGGAACTAGTATCTGGACGTTATGTGCGAGTGTCGTGAAGTAATCTTCACGTGTGTCGTCGCCGATCCGGCTGGGCAAGCGATTAGACGGCCTCGCCACTTGGCGTCCGGCTCCCCGCCAGTGAACAACTCCTTACCGGAAGCAAGGGCCGCCTTTCCCCATAGCCCGCCGCCAGTACCTCGGGTGCCTTCAAGTGGGCCGGCGGACTCCTGTAGGTCCGGTGGTCTCGGCATCAATACACAAGCTGGCTCTGCGCGGACGGTCATGCCTGCGTTCAGCACCCGGGCGCCCGGGGGCGTCTTGGCGGGCGCATCGGATGCCCTGTGTGCTGTGTGCCTGAGGCGGAAAGACGTCGTTCGTGCGAGTCCAGGCCCGACCTGGGCTAGCGTTTGGGGCCTACCCCGGGGCTTGCCGCACCACCTTGACTACGGATGCCAGCACCCCTTGGATTCGCTGCTGCCACTCGCTCATGCCCTCTGCGGAGCGGGGGTAGGCGGATTGAACGCTGCACGCTCCGCACGTGGAGGGACGCTGGGATGACGTTTGCGTCGTATGCGGGTGAGGACAGCACAGTTGCCACGCCGGATGGCCTTGCCCTTGAGATCCAGAAGCAGCCAGTCGCAGTAGCTGAAGGAACGCGCTCGATTGCGCAGGTCAGGCACATGTCTAGGGTGCTGTTCGCCCGTCTCGCAGTTCAATGTCGTTGGTGCGTTTCGCGGCACGGCGGTTCTCTCAACGTGCTGATCACATGGACGACATCCTGCAGGTCAGGACGATCGGGCTCATCAAGGCGGTCGATCGGTTCGATCCCGACTATGGGGCCGAGTTCGTCACGTTCGCTTTGCCCACCATCGTGGGAGAGATGAAGCGCTTCTTTCGCGACACCAGTTGGTCGGTGCATGTCCCGCGCCGTCTGCAGGAACAACGACTTGACCTGGTCAAGACAACGGATGTGTTGGCTGCGGAGCTCGACCGTCTGCCCACCGTTGCGGAAGTGGCTCAGCGCATGGACGTCACCGAGGACCAAGTGCTGGAAGCGATGCTAGCCGGCAACGCCTACTCGGCTGTCTCGCTCGACGCTCCGCCGCCTGAGGAGAGTCCAGACTCTGGGACCGCCTGGGCCGAGCGCTTCGGATACGAGGAGCCCCGTTACGGCAAGGTCGAGGACCTGCACGCCCTCAAGCCGTTGCTCGCCGAACTCCCTGACCGTGACCGCAAAATCATCGACATGCGTTTCGGGCAAGCCATGACGCAAAAACAGATCGGACAAGAGCTGGGTGTGTGCCAGATGCACGTTTCGAGGCTGCTGACACGCATCCTGGCGCGGCTACCCGAGCAGATGGTGCCTCAGGACTGAACGTGCGTGGAACACCGCGCTCTTCAGGCTCGTGAGTGTGCCGGCCTGGGTGCTGCGGAATGGGCCTTGCGGTGGCGTTGGCGCCTGCAACACCCTCATCACCGTGCATCCGACCGACGCAGGCCATGACCCGCCTCTGGACGCGTGGGCTTTGACGACGCTCCGGGATGTGGCGCCGTCGCCATCGACGCCTTTCGGGAGGCCCGGCTTCCATCAGTCGCGGCATGGCGTTATGCCACGGCGATCGGCAGTCACAGCACTCTGCGGCACGGGAGGATGTGCGTCCGTATGCGAAGTCACTGCGGGGGAAGCAACGGGCCTAGTGGACCTAGATCGATGTTGAGGTCCTGCGGCCTCAGCCCAAAGTGCTCACGCAGATCGGCCATGCGCTCCTCGAGGATCATCAGGGTAAGTCCCACGCGTTCCTCTTCGTCACCGGTGAGATCACCTTGGTCGACGCGCCGCAGGGCCTGCCGCTCCATGAGCTGGCGCAGCAGCTCCACCACGGTGAGTACAAGTTTGACCAGGTCACGCTCAACGGTGTCGTGATCCAGCTGCAGTCGTTGGTGCAGCACTGAGGAGGCCTCGCGGCCCTGCTGCTCATCACGCAAAGCGGGATCGGCATCACGAATTGCGGGATCGGTCATGATGAGGGGGCCTCTGCGGTCGGGATCTGCGCCGGCAGATGGGCTTCGACCGACGTGATCAGCGCGCGCAGGGAAATATGGACCAGGTCGACATCGGCGATGGCGAGAGTCAGATCTCCCGTGAGGACGACACCGCCGGCCAATAGTCGGTCCAGCAGGTCGATGAGCGCGATCTGCCTTTCATGGAGGGGCGTGCTGGGCATGGTTGACGTCTCGTTCACGACGGTTCTCCGGTGCCGATGAAGGAGTAAGGTGCCCAGGGCCCAGTGAGCTCGACACGTACGTCGGGGGCGGCCCCTGCGGCCTGCTTGACCAGTGAGGCGAATGCTCCCGACTTCTCTCGGTGCACCAGGTACGCGGTGTTCGCGACATTGACCCCGGGGCCTTCGGCGAGTTGTCCTGCCTGGGGACGGTGCTGGCGTGAAGCGGTAACCAGGGTTGCGAGGTCGGCGTTGATGCGGTCGGCCAGGGCCAGTGCTTGCTGCTCGGTGCTTTCAGCGTGCTGCCGCTGGGCACGGCGCTGAAGGAGGTAGGCCTTGCCGGGGCTCGTTCCCGGCGCCGCGGGCTGGGCCGGCCCCTGTCTGGCCGGTAGAGCGTAGATCTTCACGCCCCACTCCAGCTGGCCGGCCAACATGGCCAGCGAGTCGGTGAACGCCTGATGCTTTTGGGCGAACAACGCCGCAAGCCGCTCTTCGTCCCGATGGATGGTGGCCAGTCGAAGCGGGAGGACGGTGGTGTGTCGAGCCAGTGCCTCGACAACGCGGTGGTGGGCGCGGGCGGTAGCCTCCAGCCAAGGCAGGTCCTCCAGGTGCCGCTTGAGAGCCTCGGCATCGAAGTCGGCCACGGGGACAGGGCTGACCGCTACTGCCAAACCCGTGGTGTAAACGATGTGCACTGGGCAGTCCGCGACGCCTTGCAGGTTTTCCAGGGCCTGATCTTGTCCGGCGAAGGGCAGCAGCACCGCGTAGCTGTACAGGGCTGTCATCATCGATCAGCGCCCCCTTCGGCCTCATCGTGAAGCCTTTCCTTGCCCGTGCCTTGCAGGCTCTCCAGCTGGGCCCGCAGCGCTTCGTTCTCCTGCTGCAAAGTGCGGCTCTCCCGGTCGCTCTTGATCGCGGATGTGTGGGCCCGGGAGGAGAGGGAGGGGTCGTGTTCCCACCAGTCGATGCCCATCTCTCGCGCCTTGTCCACCGAGACCACCAGCAGGCGCAGCTTGATGGTCAACAACTCGATGTCGAGCAGGTTTATCTTGATGTCGCCGGCGATGACCACGCCTTTGTCCAGCACACGTTCCAAGATGTCGGCAAGGTTGGCCGAGCCGCCTTGCGCGGAGGGTGCGTATACCGGGTGACTCATCACGGGGTCCTTCGTTCGCAGGCTTAGCGGCCGGTGCCGGGCGCGGACTGGGAGCCGTGGGCTTCCCCCTCGGGCTCGTCGTCCTCGCCGCCGTCCTCGTCTTCGTACGTCTCGCCCTCGGCGCTGGCTTCATGCAGAAGTACGGGAGGCTTTTCGTCACCGAGGGCAGCATGCTGAAGCGTTACATACCGGGCGAACAGCATCAGGTCGCGGTGAGCTTGACGAACGGGGATCCGGCACAGTGCCGCCGCCTTCTCCGTCAGGCCGCGCGGAGCATAGACAAGAGTGAGGACCACCTTTGTGAGGTCATCGGCCAGAGGGTGAAAGGTTGCGACCGCTTGACTGACATACCGGGTCTCGCCGCTGGTCCAGGCGATCCGCCGGTCGATGACCTTTTCGCTGATCTTCATCGGGCGGCCGCCGCGGATGCCCAGGAGGCGGCCCTTCCAGTGAATCGTTGTGTCGTCGGCCGTTTCCACGGTCTTGACACCCTCCGCCCACAGACCGTACTCGTCGACTTGGGCCCACTGGTCGTATGCCACTGCAAGAGGGACGCCAACGTCGATGGACGCGATGATGGTCAGCGTCTTGGCAGCGCGGCCACGGCCGGGGGTCAGCGCGCTCAGCCGCTTACGCAAGTGGGACTTGGTTGCTTCGCCAGTCAATTCCAGGATCACCCGAGCAGGGCTCTTACCTTCCGACAGCTTGCGGCCGCCTTGAGCTAGAACGTTCAGGGTAGCTGCAGGATCGTTTTCCACTCGTACGCTCACTGAGCCCAGGCGTTGGCCCGCAGCGACGAGTACCCGATGCAACCATGCCAACAGGTACTGCTCAATTGCCTGCTGCAAGCCCTCGACCGCCTGGTGCCGGCCGCCGTCTTGCCGAAGCCGAATGTGGCGGTCAGCCATCGTCCTCGCTCCCGCTGGCCGACTTTCGGTTCGAGCGGGAGGCGCTGCTGGCGCGCTTGCGGGGAGCAGGTGCCTTCTTGGCCGCGCCGCCTGCCGCAGTCCGGGCCGTGCCGGCGGTCTCCCGGGCGGCGGACTTGCCCTGCGTGCTGGCCGTCTTACGACGAGGCCGGGACGTCGGCTTCTCCGACTGCTTGCCCTCAACATCGTCGTCGGCTCCGTCAGGTGCCTCAGCCCGCGAACCGGGCCCCTTGGCCTTCGCTGCCGCAGGCTGGCCCGCGTCGGCAGCATCTCCGGAATGAAGGGCCTTGGCAGCCCTGCCCAGAGCGCCGGACAGCCGGCCACCTCCGTGTGTCACGGTCTCAGCGGTGCCGCTCGCCGCCGCCTTCAGCATGTCCGGGTGCAGGCGCTCGCTGACCCCGGTCAGGCCCGGTATGTGCTTGACCCGCTGCTGCATCTGATCCAGGCTCAGCGGCGTCCTTTTGCTCAGCCACATGGCGGCCGCGAGCGCCATCTTGGCCTTACGCGCCCGGCCGACGAGATACCCGCCGGCGAAAGCGGCGGCGATTTGGGTCTTGGTGTTCACGTCGTTTACTTCCTCATCCGTTCGGGGGCCGTACCTGCCCGAAGCCAGAAGGTTCCGTTGCGTCCCGCAGAGCTTCCAGGCGGTCCAGCAATTCGTCCTCGCGGCGGTCGAACTCTTCTTCCGAGATCCGTCCCGCCAGCAGTTGCTTCTCCAGTTCGGCCAGCTCCCGCTCGACCACGGACGGATCGCGGTGCTGCCGTTGCGCTTCCGCCACCACTTGGTCAAGCACCCAGGTCACGCCACGTAGCGGCGCTACGGGCAAGGTGAGCAAACCAGTGAGCAGACCCACGGCTGCATCACCTACACGAAGCTGTAGGGAGGCAGGGGCCCGGTGACCCGAATGTCCACGCCGCGTCCGAAGTCTCGAGCAAGCTTGTCTGCTGAATCCTGGAACTCGTCCACGCGCTCGCGGTCCACCAGGAAGCTAACATTCGCGAACGCTTCCCCCGTGGCTTCCGACACGACCTCGCTCGCGGACAGCGGCCGCAGGGCCCCCGCCATCTCGCCGCCTAGCTGGAGCTGGTAGGCCTGCAGGCCGGTCGCGACGGCCTCTCCCAGCGCCAGGCGGTCATCGTGACTTCCTCCGCTGCGAGTGCGCTCGTTCAACCGCTGCAGATCAGGGCTTGCCGTCAGTACAGCGCGCAGCGCGGCGTCCTCGTCTTGGACAGCCTTGACGTTGAATTCCACCCGGTCTCGCAGCTTCTCCAGACGCTCCAGGTAGTTTTCCTGACGTGTTTCCAACTCCGCTTCGATGGAGGCCTCATCGGGCGCCAGCAGCCCAAACCGCATGGGCAGTACCGCCCCGTCGGCCGTCAGCGATTGCAGCACCTCCTGGTGGGCCTTCAGGTCCCGGCGCTTGGGTCGCAGATGTTCCGGCGCATCGCCGATCACGGCGACGACCTTGCCACTTCGCACGACACGCAACGGCGCCGGCTCCTCGCCCACGCCCGTGAGGCCGTCGAGCACTAGAGGGTGCGCCTTCTCTGTGATCGCGTACACGTACACGCTCATGGACTAGGACTCCTCCTTCCGGCGGGAGGCGGTGCTGCTGGTGCTACGCCGCGCGCGAGGCCGCTCCTCCTGCGCCGACTCATCGTCGCGTCCCTGCTTGAACGAGTCGGTCAGCGTTTCCAGTGCACCAGTCAGCGCACCGCGACTCTTGCCACGTGCGCCCTTCTCGACGGTGTCACCGACCAGGTCGGGCAGGCCGACGCCGCCCTTGTTCTCCAGATCCAGCCGGTTGCAGGCCTCAGCGAACCGCAGATATGTGTCCACGCTGGCCACCACCACACGCGCATCGACGCGCAGAATCTCGATGCCAACCAGGGAAACGCGCACGAAGGCGTCGATCACCAAGCCGCGGTCGAGGATGAGTTCGAGGATGTCGTAGAGACCGCCGTCGGTCTTCTGCGCTCGGGGAGCAGCGCCCTGATGCGGCACTACAGTCATGGTCGATCCCCCCTTTCGGGGATTTGGGTGTGAGTACATGTGTGGGGACGCTCGACACGGACACCTATGACGGGCAGCCGGCCCCGTTGAGGTGCCCGGAGAGGCTCGTCAGGACCGATCGATTTGGCCCCGGGCGTAGCGACGAACCCGCTCGTATCCGACAAGGTCACCCTCGGCGTCGAGCACTACGGTGTAGGTCGCCAGCACGCTGGTGGAGTCCGGAACCCGTTCGAGTTCCATGACTTCGACGTCTGCGGACCAGCCGTCCTTGGTTCGCGTTAGTGACGACACTGCCTCGGGCGGACGCCCAAGCATGAGCGACAGTTGCTCGCTAGCCTTCCGCAGAGCTTCCACCGGCTTAACGTCCGTCGACGTGCTCGAGGAGTCACCCTCACTGCCGTCGTGCTGAGGGTCGGTGCCCTGACCGGACCGCTCTTCGCTTTGCCGTTTGGTCGTCATATTCGGTTCCTCGTCCCTAGGTTGCCCTTCTCGATGCCGCCACGTCCCCGTTGCGAACCGCCTACCCGAGGTCGTTTCGCTCATGCCCGATGGATGGGTACAGGCATTCGCTTGTTCAGGCAGTGACACCCGCGACAACGAGCCACGCTGCCCCAAGCGCGATGCTGAGTCGCAAAAGGAGTCCAGCTCGCCGCCTCCCTGCCAGCGGCCGGCGGCCATCGCGTGGACAAGGGCGTGACCGCGGCTGAGCCCGTGAATCTGCGGCCGACCAGCCCAGCTTGCCGTGAATACTGTTCACGGCTTCGCCCGCCGGGCGAGGCCGCGCCGTCATTCCCCTACCTCGGGACCGCGGCCACGCCCGATCATTTGTGGATCGGTCAGCTGGACGCAGTCACGGCGAGCCCGGCACCTGCGGACCGAGCAGCCGGCGCAGCCATGACCTCTCGGCGCGCATCGTCATCCGGGCCGCCGACGGATTTATGAACGCAGGATGCCCGAGGAGGTCGGCCATGCGGCGGCCGGCCCCGGCGCAGTGCATGGGATTCTGACTCCTGCGCCTCGCGTTCGTCGCGCACCCAAGGTTTCGGTGCCGGATGGCGGCCTCATCGCCGGCATACCCGGCAGTGGCTCAGCCAGGGAGCGTACGTCCCGTGCATCCCGGTCAGGACGGGCACGTCGAGCCTCGGCTGCGTTTCACATCCGTCACCTCCACGTCCTCCGTCTCCGGAGCCAGCCCGGGCAGCGACCCGGTGCAATGATGCGAGGCGGCCCGAGGGTCTTTGAAATCCCCGTCAAGGCTTCCCTGCGGCGTGCGAACCACATGAGGCGGCCATCGGCGGTTTTGGTCAGTTTGAGGCGGTTAGCCGAACCGTGAGAGCCCTCAGGCGCAGTGCATGACTGTGCCCCCGCGGCCAGATAGGGCACAAGGACGCCCCCTCGCCTGCGGCGCCGGGCACCTGCCGATCAAGGCGGTGAAACATGGGAAGGTACACGAGTAAGGGCTCTGGACGGCTCTCTGCTCCGAGCGCCCGGGAGCCCGCACAGAAGCCCACGGATCTGCCGAAGTCATCGTGGCGAGCTGCGCTGCCGCGCACGGTGAAGGAATTCAAGGCAGACGACCTCACCGACTGGGCAGCGGCCCTGACCTACTACGGGGTACTCGCAATCTTCCCGGCTCTGCTTGCCCTGGTCTCCATCGTCGGCCTCTTCGGAAGCTCTAGCATCAAGCCCCTCATGGACAACGTGGGCACCTTGGCGCCGGGTCCCGTCCGGAACACCTTGAACAGCATGCTGAGTCAGCTTGAAAGCAGCCAGGGGAAAGCCGGCCTCGCTTTGATCATCGGCATTGTGATCGCCCTCTGGGCCGCCTCGGGCTATGTCGCGGCGTTCATGCGGGCCGCCAACGCCGTCTACGACATCGGCGAGGGCAGGCCCGCATGGAAGACGGTGCCCACCCGAGTGGCCATCACCCTGGTCGTCATTGTGATCTTGGCCGCGATGGCAATCGGAGTAGTCTTCACCGGATCTCTGGCACGGAAGACGGGGCAAGTCCTGGGATTGGGTGATGCTGCCATCACCGCTTGGAACATCGCCAAGTGGCCCATTCTGATTATCTTGTTCAGCCTGGTGCTTGCCCTGCTGTACTGGGCCGCCCCGAACGTCAAGAGGCGCTTTCGCTGGGTCAGCCCCGGGAGTCTTCTCGCAGTCGGCATCTGGATCGTTGCCTCCGCCCTGTTCGGACTGTACGTCGCGAACTTCTCCAACTACAACAAGGCATACGGAAGCCTGGCCGCGATCATCATCTTTCTCGTCTGGCTGTGGATCTCCAACATCGCCATCCTGCTCGGCCTGGAGTTCAACGCCGAACTTGAACGCGCCCGAGCCATCCAGGCCGGCCACCCGCCTGATGAGGAGCCCTACGCGGAGCCACGTGACACGCGCAAACTCTGAGGCGATACCTGGCCCGCGTCCGCATCACGTCGGTCGTCGGATCCCGAGCCGGGCGGACTGCCGCCCCCGGAGAGCTGCTTCTCTACCGGTTTACCGCCGTACCGACGAGCGGGACGCGACCACCTCCCGGCCCACGACAGGCACGCCGACCATCCCACAGCGCAGCAGCAACGCCGTCGACGCCATCCCGACGTGCTGCTGCGCGCGAGGGCCGCCGTCTCCTGCGGATGGGGCCGGCCGGAAAACGGTGCCGCTCGCGACCGAGGTGCTGCTCCCCCGGGTGCGAACAAGAAGGCGGCGCACTCTGGAGGGGCGGCCTTGCCAACCAGCCCGGACGGCGAGGCCGCTCAGGGAACTGCGCTGACCTATCCGGATGATGCGTACTGCATCCGGCTGTGGGAGTTCCTATGGATCTGAAGCTAGAGGTTATCGTTCTGCCTGTTTCCGACGCGGATCGGGCCAAGTCGTTCTACGAGGCGGCAGGGTTCCGCTTGGACGTCGACCAAACTTTCAGCGATGACTACCGCCTAGTGCATCTCACGCCGCCCGGCTCCCACTGCTCGATCATGTTCGGCAAGGGCATGACCGCAGCTACCCCGGGCTCGACCCAGGGTCTATACCTCATCGTCTCCGGCATCGAGGAGGCCCGCGCTCAGCTCGTCGGCCACGGTATCGAGGTCAGTGAGGTATTCCACGACGCGGATGGGGTGCTGTACCACGGTCACGAGGCCGGCTCCGTCACCCACGACGGTATGGGGCAGGGACGCCTGTCCGGACCGCACCCAGATCACGCAACCTACAGCTCCTACGCTTCCTTCAGTGACCCCGACGGCAACGGCTGGGTGCTCCAAGAGATCACGGAACGCTTCCCTGGTCGCTGATGAGAAAGCCGATCCGGCGCCCGTCTGGCCGTGCGGTGTCAAGCTGTGGTCAGGCAGGCCCCAATCGCGGTCCCGCCGATCACCTGCCTGCCGGCCGCGGCGGGACCGCTTCTCTTAGAAGGTGTTGTCTTTCCGAAGGTGGTAGCTGCGTTTCCGCTGGTCAGGCGTGAGATTGGTGCTTCGGCGGGAGGGATGGTGTGTCGTGTCGTCT
>NZ_JBIBGK010000050.1:0-29894 GCF_042956445.1 Streptomyces sp. NPDC008238
GTCGAGCCCGAGACCGGCTTATACACCGCCGTCACCCTCACGCCCGGCGCCGGCCCCGAGCACCACGAAGCCACCGTCGGCCTGCACCTGCTCGCCGAAGAAGACGGGCCGGTGGACGCCTTCGGCGACACCGCCTACTCCACCGGCCAGGCCCGCCAAGCCCTGGAACAGGCAGGTCACCGGCTGTTCCTCAAGCCCGCCCCACTCCGGCCAGCCGTCCCTGGCGGCTTCACCCTCGACGACTTCACCATCGACACCACCCACGGCACCGTGACCTGCCCCGCCGGACACACCGTCCCCCTGTCCGACCCCGGCGGACGACACTTGCAGCGCACGGCCGCCTTCAAGGACCGGTGCACCGACTGCCCACTGCGTCAGCGATGCACCAACGCCAAAGCCGGCCGCACCCTGACCATCCGCCCCCACCACGACCTCCTCGCGGCCGCCCGCCACCAGGCCGCCACCGACCCCGACTGGCAGGCCGACTACCGCCGCTGGCGACCACCGGTCGAACGCGCCGTCGCCTGGCTCGTCCAGCACGGCAACCGCAAACTCCGCTACCGCGGCACCATCGCCAACAACACCTGGCTCCACACCCGAGCCGCCGCCCTCAACCTCCGCCGACTCATCAACCTCGGACTCACCCACACCGACGGAACCTGGCACCTCAACCCGGCCACCGCATAGCAGAACAGGGGCTGTCCGGCCTACGGCCGAACAGCCCCACACCAAGATCTTCACCAGTCTTCTAGGTCGAGTCTGCGTCTGTAGTCCGTTACGCCGCCGCCGCGTCCTGCCTACTGTCCATGACATGGATAAGACTGGGACTTTGGATGAGGCACTTGAGCGACTGCACAGCACGGGGCCCGAGCGGCTCGGGCGGCTCACCAACCACGCGCCGATGGCCGTCGAGGCACTCGCTGCTCGCGGACAGGCACATGCGGTGCACCGCTGGCTCGACCTGTACGCGCACAAGCTTGAGGAGTTCCCGTCCCGCGTCGAGCCGGTGACGGAAGCGAATTGGTCTTCCGCGCTTGGCGATCCGCGCCGCGCGGCCGACTGGATCGACTACTTCGAACGCGAGGTCGCCGAACGCCTGTGGCGCGAGGTGCTCACGCAGTGGTGGCCGCGTCTCCTGCCCGGCATCTACGGTGGCTCGACGCATCCGGTGATCCGAGTCGGCCACGCCGTTCGCGCACTCCTGTCCGCCGAGATCACCGAACCACGCTTGGCTGAGCTGGCTCACGGTCTCGGCTATTGGGCCGCGCGCCACCGACCCATCGCGGTTCCTTCCCCTCTTCCCAGCACTGACAGCGCAGCCGACGCTCTCGAGGCGGTACCCCCCCTCGCCCTACAGGACGGTGGCTTCTCCGCCCGAATCGACCGCGTCGAGGCCCTGCCGGTGTGGGCACCAGCAGTCACAGAACCAAGCGAAGCGCACCACCACCTCACCGAACTGGTGCGGGCGGCAACACACAGGTATGCCACGCACGGCCACGGCGAGGAAACGATGCTTGTCCACGCGGCCACGGCTCCCAACGCGATCCTGCGCACCCTGCCCGCGCTCCCACCCGCCATGTGGCAACCGAGCCTGCAGGCAGCCTGGACGGCCTCGGCGGCAGTGACCGCGATGTACGCACCACATACCCCGATTGCATACGCCGCACCCGGCAGCTTCACGCCCGAAGAGGTTTTCGAACTAGCCTTGGCACATGGTGACGAGCACGTCATCAAGCTGACAGACACTGCCCTCGATATTGCTGATGAACCTGCCCTTGCGGCAGCTTTGCGTTCCATGGAACTGAGCAACCCGCTGGGGTGAGGATATCCACACTGAGCTTGTTTCGCATGGATGGACACCGTTGGTGTGGTGGCAGGCTGCGTGTGCCGTTTCGTATTCGGCGGGGCTGCGGTAGCCGAGGCTACTGTGCAGACGGTGCAGGTTGCACCATCTTTCGATCCCGATGAAGTCGAAGATCGCGGTGCGGGCGGCGGTCCGGCTGGGGCAGGCGGTCGTGGCCAGCAGCTCCCGTTTGATGGTGGTGAAGGTCCCCGGTGGTCCTGGTAGACCCCCACTGGGCATCCCGACGGCCCTGCGAGGTCGGACACTGGTGGGCACAGCGGAAGGCCGCCAGCTGAGGTGCTGTGATGCGCTTTGTCGCCGGCACCACTTTCGAGTACGGCCCATCCGGCGGCGTCGAGAGTCCGAGCCCGCGGTGTGGGCGTGCAAGGCATGGGTAGCCGCTCCACGTGCGACGCCCGCCCCCGGTCGGTTCGTCACCGTGGTGATCCCGGGGTGTCGCACTGGCGCGGCCCCGTCCGCTGTGGAGGTGGACGGAGCCGCGTCTTCACATCTCCCCACGCCATGCCGGTCGTATGCGGTCTGCGGCACTTTGCTGACGGCGAGGGCCGGTGTCGGCGGCCGTGGCAAGGTCCAGGTGTGCGGCCAGTCGAGTCCAGGCTGATGGCCACCGGAAATCCAGGTGGATGGCCTGTTGTTCCTGATCGCTCCCTTATCTGACGGAGACCCCTCCGTCCGGTTTGCTGGTGCTTGCGAGCATCAGCAACCGGCCGGAGAGGTCCTGTGACGAAGTCTGACAGAGAGATCATGGAAATCTTTGAGGCGTACGACCTGACCGAGACGGTCTGGTCGGCGGCGACCCTCACGGGGCACGACCCGAAGACGGTCAAACGGTATGTCGATGCCCGCGCCAGCGGGCGCAACCCGTATGAACGCGAGCCGCGACCGAAGATGATCGACGCGTTCCTGGAGAAGATCGAGGAGTGGGTCGAGCAGTCCAAGGCGACGATCCGCGCCGACGTCGTCCACGAGAAGCTCGTGAAGATGGGCTACCTGGGCAGCGCGCGCTCGACCCGGCGGGCGGTGAACGCGGCGAAGACCGCATGGAAAGCGGGCAAGCGGCGAACCTACCGGCCGTGGATCCCCGAGCCCGGGCGGTGGCTGCAGTTCGACTGGGGAGAAGGGCCTCGCATCGGCGGGCGCCGGACCTGGCTGTTCTGCGCGTGGCTGTCCTGGTCCCGTTTCCGGGTGGTGATCCCGGTCTGGGACTGCACCCTGGGCACCCTGGTCGCCTGCCTGGACACCACATTCCGTCGGATCGGTGGGGCGCCGACCTACGTACTGACCGACAACGCGAAGACGGTCACCGTCGAGCACATCGCCGGGATCCCGGTCCGGCATCCGCAGATGGTCGCCGCAGGCCGGCACTACGGTTGCCAAGTGGTCAGCTGTGTCCCCTGCGACCCCGAGTCCAAAGGCGGTGCGGAGGCCACGGTCCGTATTGCGAAGGCCAACCTGGTGCCCACTGATGCGAACCTGCTGCCTGCCTACGACACCTTCGCCGAGCTCGCAGACGCTTGCCTCACCTGGTGTGATGCGGTGAACTCGCGTCGCCACCGGGCGACCGGACAGATACCCGCCGACCGTCTCGACATCGAACGCACCACGCTGCACGTCCTCCCGATGGACCCGCTGGCACTTGCGCTGGGCGAGCAGTGGGTGGTCGGCTCGGACCGCACGATCAGCTTCAACGCGGTGCGCTACTCGACCCCGCCGGGCTATACCGGCGCCCGGGTCTGGTGCCGGGTGGTCGGCGAGGAACTGTCCATCACCGCTCGCACCAACTCCGGTAATCTGTCGGAAATTTGGCGCCACCAGCTGTCGGTCCCAGGGGTTCCGCAGATCATCGATGCGCACTACCCCGACCACCCCGACGGCCGCGGCGTCCACCAACCGAGACTGCAACCGCGCTCGGAAGCGGAGATCGCGTTCGTGGGCATCGGCCCGGGAGCTGGCCGCTGGCTCAAGGAGGCCGGACCCGCCGGCGCGGTCCGTATCCGCGCCAAGATGGCCCGTGCCGTCGAGCTCGCCACGGTCATGGGCTCCGACAGCGTCGATCAGGCTCTGGGGCTGGCCGCGACCGCCGGACGCTTCGCCGACGACGACCTGCTCTCCATCCTGGAGCATCTCGCGGCGAACAGACCCGCCGGCGAGTTCGTACGCGCGGACGAGACGCACTCCGTCCAGAGCGGCACGATCGGCTGGCAGGCCCTGGGCCAATAGGCGTCGGCCCCAGGCCAGTTGAAGACTCGTCGATCGGGATCAGTCACCGATGAACCACAGATACAGGTGCAGCCCGCGCTCGACGACCTGGCACAACTCGCGGGCCTGCGCGACCCAGTCACCACCACAGGCTGCAGGAAGTCGGTCGAGTTCCGCCAGCAGCAGCGGCATCTGCCGCTGGTTGAACACCGCATCCCCATACGGAGTCAGGGCCCAGAACATCGGAAAGTCCGCCGGGTCCAGGTCCGCGAAGTCAGCGGTCCACACCACACCGGCCTTGGCGCGAGCCACGAAGTCTCCGCTGTCACCACGCACCGCCATATTGATCACCGGCCGAGCCTATCGGCGCCCGCCCCGACCAGCGAAGGGATATACGACCGTGACGTTTCCCCAGGCCCCGGCCCTGCCCGAGGAGCTGGACAAGCTGATGCGCCGGATGCGCCTGCCCTACATGCGCAAAGCCGCCCCCGACGTGCTGGCCACCGCCCGCGCGCAACGCTGGGACCCCGCCGAGGTCCTGCGGCTGCTGATCGCCGAAGAGGTCACCGGCCGCGACGCCGCCACCCGCCGCCTACGACGCCACTCGGCGAACTTCCCCACCGGCAAGACCCTGGCCTCCTGGCGAGCCGAGAACTCCACGATTCCCGAGCCCACCCAGAACTCACTGGTCACCCTGGAGTGGATCGGCCGCGCGGAGAACTTGGTGATCGCCGGTCCGTCGGGCACTGGAAAGTCGCACTTCACCGAGGGTCTGGCACAGGCCGCGATCGAGAAGGACCTGCGAGTGGCCTGGTTCACCCTGGAGACCTTGAGCGCGGCAATCAGCAAGTCGAAGGTCGACGGGTCCACCGCGCGGACTGTTGCACGGATCTGCCGGGCGGACCTCATAGTCGTCGATGACATCGGCCTGCTACCCGTCGGCGAGGACGCCGCCGAGGCGTTCTACCGGATTATTGACGCCGCCTACGAACGCCGCTCGATCGCAGTAACGAGCAACATTCACCCCTCAGGCTTCGACACGATCATGCCCAAGACCCTGGCCGGAGCCAGCACCGACCGCCTGATGCACCATGCCCACCTCGTCACCACGACCGGCGACTCGCACCGCCTCGCCGAGGCCCTCGCCGGCAAGGGCGTGATCCCCCTGCACTGACCCCCACCCCCAGGAACACTACTGGCCACAGGCATGGATTTCTGATGGCCACCACCCTGGACACCCCACGGCCACCCACCTGGGCATCTCAATGACCGGTGACAGCCGGGTCCGGGGTGTGGTGATCGCACGCGGCGACCGGCTATGCCGCGCAGATGCTGCAGGGCCGTGTCCTGTCCGGGGAAGGGCAGCAGAACGCGTAGCTGTACAGGGCTGTGCTCAATTGACCCTGCCTTGCCTCGAGTGGCCGCCCATTGCGGCGCCTCAGATTGCCCGCGCCGCTGCGTGCGAGGAGGTGGTGGCAGGCGGCGGCTCGCCGGGGAGGTCCACGTTGCCGGCGAGCCGCCTATGGTGGCGTCTACCCGGTATGGGTGCGGGCAGTGCGAAGGGTGGGGTTCGCGGCCCTTGCGGCGGCACGAACCCCACCCTTGCGCGGGGGAGGGGGATAGGTCAGGTCACCATCGGTACCAGCGGCGGCGTCCGCTGCCTTCGGCGCTGCGGAACACGAAGCCGAGGAGCCACACCACCAGCACGATGATGGCGATCCACCACAGCGCCTTGAGGGCAAAGCCGGCACCGAACAGAATCAGGGCCAGCAGCAGGACAAGCAACAAAGGAACCATGTCTTATGACCTCCTGACATCGCGTCTGCCCCGCAGGCCGGTTCCCATGCGCCACGCACAGGGCCTGGGTCGCCCGAGCCCAGCGGCCATCCCGGTTACGCGCTGCGGCAACGCCAGCCTATGGCAGGATAAAGATTTGCCGTCCGGCAACAGTTGCCACCCGGCGATATGAGCACAATGCTCACGGGCCATCGCAGCTGGTTTGGGGGAGCGGGGCATCGCCCACACCATCCCGGTCGGTCAACCAGGCAGCGAGGAGATCGACAACCCGGTTCCTTGCGCGCGGCCCGATTACCCGCTGTGCTGGGGCGAGCCCATGGCGGGAGTGCGGCCTGTCGGTTCGGACTGGCCCTTCTTGAACCATTCGGGCGGGGTCATCCGCCCGGTCCCGTAAGCCATATCGGTGTCCAGGAGGTAGCCCCAGCTGGGCAGGTGGTCGTGGACCGCTCCGACAGCGAGGGGCCACCCAAGAGCCTCGTCGCGTCGCCAGTCGGCGATCAGTTCAGCCACTACGCCGAACCATGTTTTGATGTGCACTCCAGCCCGCGAGAGGTTCGCCACGACCGCGTCGCGGACGATCTCGCCAGGCGCCTCAGCGCCGGAAGCGTCGATGACTGCGTGCACCTCGTAGCCGTCCGCCACCATGTCGAGGGACGGAAACGACAGGCACGTCGAGGCAGTGACCCCGGCGATGATGACCTTCTTACGGCCGGTGGCCTCCAGTGCCTCACGGAATGCAGGCCAACGGTAGGCATTGATGACGCCAGGGCGGCGGATGATCTCGGTTTCGTAGAACCGCGCGGCCAGCTCGGGCAGCAGAACCCCGTTAGGCCCCCAGTCACGGCTGGTGGTGAGGATCACGGGTAGCCCCAGAGTCTTGGCGGCCCGGGCGAGCCCGATGACGTTGTTCTTCGCTGTTTCCGGAGGCATGTCGTCAATCAGCTGCATCAGCCCGAGCTGGTGGTCGATGAGCAGGACGACTGCGTTCTGCGGGGTCAGACTGTCGTAAGGGCCGGCGTTGGGCGCGTCGAGCACGGCGGACCTTTCCTTTTCGTTGAGACGGATCGGGACGAGGCGTGATCCGGTACGTGCGGAGTTCGGGTCGGGGGTTGCTGACCGAGACAGATCGGCGTGGAGCTGTTGACGATGGCTCGTGCGGTGACGAGAGGGGGGCACGTCAGCGCCCCAGCGTGAAATACCGGTTGGTCAGCGGACAGAGCGCGCTGCCTTTTCGATGATGTCGGCGACGTCACCCGGGTGAGACACACTCGGGGCGTGGGACGAGTGGATCTCGATGATGTGGGACTGGGCGCGCCTGGCCATGAATATCTGGGCCGCACGCGGGATGTTGAGGTCCTCTCCGGCCACCAGAGCCCAGGACGGAATCGCCTTCCATGCCGGCTCGCCGGAAGCTTCCTCGAGTGCCGCGACGGTGACGGGGCGCTGGGTAGCCGCCATGAGGTTCGTGGTGTACGGGTGCACGTCCGCGGCGAACTGATGGTGAAAGTTGACCGGGTCGATGTACAGGTCGACACCGGGAGAACCGTCGGGCAGGGTGCACGGGACAGGCCGCAGTGCTTCGCCTAGCGAACTACCTGGGAACTTCTTCGCCAGGCCGTCGGCGCTCTCGCCCTTGTCCGGGATGAAGGCGGCGACGTAGACCAATGCCTTCACCTGTTCGGAGCCAAGAGCAGCGTTGGTGATGACGGCACCGCCGTAGGAATGTCCGACGAGGACCACCGGGCCGGCGATGCTCGCCAGGAGACTCTTCACCTGGGCGGAATCGGTGGTCAGTCCGCGCAAGGGATTGGCCGCGGCCACCACCGGATAGCCGTGCTGCTTCAGCTGCTTGATGACGTCGTTCCAACTCGAGGAGTCGGCGAACGCACCGTGAACGAGGACGATCGTTGGCTTGCCGTCCCCAGTGGATTCACCCGAGGCCTCTACGGCGTCCTCAGGAGCTACGACAGCGCCCAGGAGGCCGGCGCTGGCGGACACAGCCGCCGAGAGGGGCAGGGGATTCCTGACGTTCCGGTACTGAAAATGGCGGGTCACAGAAGGCCTTTCCAAGCGATTGTCAGTGGGTCGGTCCTCGCGCGAGGACCGGTAGTGGACACGACAGTGAGCCGCCGGAGTTCCTCGAGGGCGACTCATCACCGATGTGCCGGAACCGAGCAGGTCGGCCTGGCGCGGAGGTTTTGCCTATACGCAGGTGCCGAATGCGGCCCGCGGGCGCGCCTAGCCTCCACCAGGTCGTCTTGGTGACCTTGACGAAGACGTGGGCCGTCGCAAAGGCTGGCTGTGCTGGCTCCTTAGCTGCGCGGGTCCATGGCGGGCCAGCACCCGGGCTGCGTCATCCTCAGCCGTTCCTCGCCCGCAGCGATAGCGGAGTTATGTCCACTTGGATTTCGGGCTGCAGCTAGATCCTGTGCCAGCCCGGGGGAGGGCCAGCGACCGGACACTGCCTCCGTGATCCGGCAGGCGACAAACCATGGCTGACTGGGTGGCCCCGCGGTGTGACTGCCTGGCGCGAACGTGACTACGGCATGCGCCAGCAGTACCAACCAACCACCCTGGTTACCTCCGTGCCCGTACAAGTGAGAGGAGCAGCGGCCCCCGCCCCGCCGCGGCGCATGGTCGTGGCCGATGGCTGCTCAAATCATCAGGGTCGAGATGCCCGCAAGTGCCGTCGTTCGGCAAGCTCGTCCGCGCCGACCACGGTCAGAATCGGGGCGCCGGGCGCTGCGAACATGGTCACCACTAGTTGCGACTGCGCGTCGGTGAGGTTGTTGGCGCCCTGGTAGTGGATGACGTCGCCGCCGGGCTCGAAAAGGGCGTCGCCAGCCCTGAGGACCCGGGGCGTCTGCCCTTCGAGTTCGAAGAGGATCTCGCCCTGGGTGACGTAGCCAAAGAGCGGCCCGGGGTGCCGGTGCGGCGGAGCCCCAACATCGCCGGGCGGCAAGGTGACCCGGATGGTCCTGGCCTCGGCGCCCTCCGGTATCCGGGCCGCTGCCTCGGCCAGCGTTGCGATCACCTCGACGCCAGGCGGCATGTGGGGGTGGTCTGCACTCATGCGTACCTCCAAACAAGGGCTGTCTACTGTCTCGACAAAGCCACCTCAGTGCCTGTGACAGAAACCGGGCCTCGTGTGCTGGCAGCCGCGCGGGGACATGAGCGACGAAGCGCAGTCGGCACCCTGATCCGGAGCCCTGCCCGAAGGAGCATGCGCGCTTTGGGCGCCCGACCGGTTCACGAGGCATGCTCTGGACGGCGCAGTCACCGACTAGAGTCCCCCACCACGACGAACACAGTCTGAACCAGCAGCACCACGGCACTGCCCGCGTGTGCGTGGCCCCCGGGCACGGAAGCCTGGACGCTCATGCCTGCGTCGGGGCCACGCGGAGGCGAGACTCGGGGCCTGGGCTACTCCCAGCAGCCGTTAACGGTCG
Organism: Streptomyces sp. NPDC008238; assembly: GCF_042956445.1. NCBI lineage: Bacteria > Bacillati > Actinomycetota > Actinomycetes > Kitasatosporales > Streptomycetaceae > Streptomyces > Streptomyces sp. NPDC008238. The sequence continues at coordinate 9,310 of NZ_JBIBGK010000050.1, forward strand.
CGGCGAGGCCGTCGAGGGCGTCCTTGATGTCCGCCGGGTCTGCGGTGGAGTCGTTCTCGACGAAAGCGAACACCCGCCAGCGACCGTCGTCGCCCCTGGTCAGACCACTGAGTGCGATAGCGCCCGTCAGGGTGCCGGTTTTCGCCTTGACCTTGCCTACCGCGCACTCCGAGTCCGCGGTGTCGAAGCGGCCCCACTCGGGGCCGAGGGTGCTGCCCGCTTCACCAGCGACCGGGAGGCCCTCATCGATGGACCTCAGCACAGCCCGGTAGACCGGCTCGGTGACGTTGTCGAGGATATCGGCGATGGTCTGAGCCGGAATGCGGTTGGCGCGGGAGAGCCCGCTGCCGTCATGGATGACGAAATTTTCCATCGACACCCCGTACTGCTCGCTCAGCACGGTGCGCACCGCCTGAACGCCGCCCTCGAAGGTAGCCGACTGCCCAGCGGCAAGCGCGGTCATCCGCAGCAGCGCTTCGGCGATGTCGTTGTCGCTCTTCTTCAGCATCTGCTTGATGACAGAAGACAGAGCCTGCGAAGTGTGCTCTGCGACGGGGACGTTGCCATTGCCAGCCCGACCGCGGGTGACGTGGCCGTGGACGGTGATGCCCTGTTCACCGAGCTGCTTGGCGAAGCTTTCACCGGCCTCCATGCCCGTGTCTGCTGCCAAGCTCCCGTCCAGGGACAGCGCCCGCACCGGCGCGATCACGCCGTCGTAGTAGCCCTTATTCCAGCCGATGGCGAGTCCCGGCTCGGCGAAAAGGCTGTCGTCGATCCGGACCTTCACTGTGTCGAGGCCAGCTCTCTTCAAGCCGGCGGCCGCATCCCTGGCGAGCGCGAAGACGCCGTCGGTGGTCAGGGTACGGTCTCCGCCGCCGATGAGAGTAAGGGTGCCGTTGCCGTAGACCACCTGCGTGGTGAATCTGTGGTCGGGTCCCAGAACGGTCAGAGCGGCGGTTGCTGTGGCCAGCTTGGTGTTGGAAGCGGGCATCAGCGCCGTGTGCGCGTTGTGGCCCCAGATGACTTCATCTGACTTCGTGTTGAGCACAACACCACTGACGTTCGTGCCGATGCGGGCGTCGACGACTCGGGACTCGAGGTTGTCCGCAATCCGCTGCTCGGTCGGGGAGAGCCGGTCGGCTGCGAAGGCGGCCGGCGCCGTGAACAGGACTCCGACAACCGGAGCGGCCGCAACGACGACGAGAGTGCGGCCTACTGTCGGGCTCATGGATTTGGGCTTGCGGTGACGGCCTCCCGCCGTCCGGGCGCTGGGCATGGGATGACTCCTGTTGTTAGGCGTGGGCGACAGATCTAGATTAGTTGTGTAACACCGTGTAACACTGTCTCGGTTGTGAAGATCCCGCATCCATTCGGTGGGACCTGAGCCGGGCGGATGAGGGTGGGAGCGGCAGCGCCTACCCACGACGCGTTAGCAGACCTGGTTTCGCCTACGGGGGTAGGCGTGCCTCCATGTCACCGGTTGCGGCTGCGCAAGAGCCGCAGTCGCTGACCTGACGTGCGCTCGCAGCGTTGCTGACGCGCCATGATCCCCCTCGCTTAGGCGTCCGGACTGTGCAAGGTGACATGCCGGGCGCGATCAACGAGCACGACTCGAGGTTCCGGCCTCAGGAGGTGGCGGCCTTGGCGAGCGCCGTGACTGCTGCAGAAACTGCCTGTTCGACCAACCGGATGCCAACCTGTTGCGTACTGCAGTTGTTGAGCAGTACCACGGTGAGGTAGACGCGCCCGTTTCTCTCTATTCGGCCGATGCTGTTCACGTCCCACCTCTTGGTACGGCTCCGCTGCAGCCAGCCGTTCTTCAGCGCGGCCGGCTTGCCCGGCTCCGCCGCGGCGGACACGCCCCAGTCCTGATCGTCGGAGACGTGGTACATGAGGTCCTGGATGTACGACCGCGACGCGGGGCTGAGCGGCGAAGCGGCACTGAAGACCGCCTGGAGCAGTGTGATCTGGTCGGCAGCAGTGGTCTGGGTGATACCCCACGCCGTGCCTATACCGCCTCGGGTTTCGATCAGACCGAGGCGCCGGTTCGCCGCGTCAAGCCCCGCGGCGCTGCCGATCACCTCCCACAGGACACTCGTTGAGGCGTTGCCGCTTTTCTGGATCATTGCGGCGGCATAGGCGCGCTCCTCATCTGTGAGCGTGCGTCCGGCATCTTGAGCCTGCAGGAGCAACGCTGCCAAGATGTCCACCTTCACGATGCTGGCCGTGTCGAAGGAACCTTCTCCGAACGTCGCCCTTCGTCTGCTGCCGATCTCCTGTACGGCCACGGCCATTCGGTTCTGCCCGAAGAGAGTCGTCACTGGTTTGAGCGCGGATGACAGATCCACTGCCGCTGAATCGGAAGCCGACGGCACCGGCGCCGGAACGGAACGCGACGGGGAGGGGCGGGGGGTAGCCGTGAATGTCGAAGACTTGCCTGACGCCGCTTGAGCTTTGCCGTCAGGGTCTCGGGTGGTGAGGTAGCCGAAGGTAGCGCTGAGAGCCACAACGGTCGTGGCCGTCGTACCGATGACGCGTCGTCGCCTTGCCTTGCGGCGGAGCCGCAGTTCCTTGCGCGACCGGCGGCGCCGGCCAGATGTGTTGTCGTGCACGGGGACAGTCCTGATGGCCGGTCAGCATGCAGTGTTCCGGTTCTATGATGAAGACAAGGCGGGAGCCCTCTCTGTGACAAGGGCCGTGGGGGCACCGAGCTACGTCCCGAAACCATCTGGAATGTGGCACGACGATGTCTTCCGGCACAGGGAGCACCTCACGGCCTGAACTCAGTGTTCGCGGCAGCGTCGTCCACCAACCGCCATGGGGTGTGGGACTGTGTCGCAGGGCCGGTAGTAGCGGTCGCCGTGATTCCCGGGATGCATCACACTGTTCGCACGACACAACGTTTGCGCCTCGGCGAGTGAACCGTGTCGACTGGGGCAAGCGCGGTCCATGGACGTATACGAGGCAGTTACCAGCCGGCGGGCAGTGCGCAGTTTCACCCGCGAGCAGATACCCAGCGGAGTGCTGAAGCGCGTGCTGTCGACAGCAGCTTGGGCACCTTCTGCATCGAACCTCCAGCCCTGGCACATCTATGTGCTCACCGGCGAGCCGCTGACCGAGCTCAAGAAGCGTGCAGGTAAACGACTAGCAGCGGACGACCCGTGGGACGACCCGCAGTACCAGCAGTACCCCTCGGCACTGAAGTCTCCCTACCGCGAGCGCCGGGCCGCCTTTGGTGAACAGCGCTACGGGGCACTCGGCATTGCGCACGAAGACGTCGAAGCACGGCAGAGAGCCGCTGCCGACAACTGGGACTGCTTCGGCGCCCCTGCGGCCTTGTTCTGCTACATCGACCGTGACATGGGCCGGCCCCAGTGGTCCGACCTCGGGATGTATCTACAGACCGTCATGCTCCTGCTCCGCGCTGAAGGACTACACAGTTGCACACAAATGGCTTGGGCCAAGTTTCACCAGACTGTCGCGCAAATGGTCAGGCCTCCAGACGACTTCATCCTCTTTTGCGGTATGTCGATCGGGTTCGAGGACGTCACAGTAAGTCTCCCTCGAACCGGTCGGGCGCCACTCGATGAAACCCTTACCCTCATCGACAGCTGACAACAGCGGAACAGTAAGTCCAGCACAGACGGCCGCGAGGCAGCTACCCATATGGGCGCTGCACTCACAGTCGGTCAAGCGATGGGCGCACACTGGCGCACGGTCACTGCAAGCCCGATTGATGTCCCGCAGTAGCGCATCCTGCACCTGAGCAGTGCCCGCGGTTTCTCCCAGCCCGTCTACACAACGCACGACGTCGCAGGAGACCGCCGAGACCCACGTTTCCCAGCTCCTGCGGATGCCCGCGTACGGCTCGGCCCCACCGGGGCAGGCGGTCCCCACGAGTTGTCATGCAAGCTCCTTGGGCAGGTGTGGTCGATGGAACCGGACTGGCTCAACGCGCTCGATCCACCCATCACGCGATGTAAAGAGGACACTGCCCCTCACGTGTGGTTCAACCAGGGCACGAGGCCGTCACACCCGCATGCAGTGTCCGGTCGTGCCCATGGGCGAGCAACGTCTCTCTCCGCACGCGGAAGCGGGCCCCCGATATGCCAGACGCCGGACGCACGCGCGCCTGGTGCGGGGCCGCCCCCTCAAGAGACGGGGCTGGATTGATCGTCAGTCCCCGACCGCGGGCCGTATGGGTACACGATTCGAATCCGTGCCTCCGAAGCAATTGAAAGCAGAGGGGTTATCATGCCGCATGCAGGCAAGCCGGTCCATGTTCCGGCAGACGGCGGGACTGCCGTTTTTCTAGACGGCCACACTTACACCACGCTCATGTCGAAAGCAGAGAGCAACGGGGAGTTCTCGCTGGTTGAATGTCAGATCCCGGATGGTACGGGGACTCCGCCGCACATCCACCACAATGAGTCCGAGACATTTTTCGTCCTGGAGGGCGAAGTTGTCGTAATTGCTGGGGGCGAGGAGCACATCCTGCAGCCAGGTGGTCTGGTCTACGTTCCGAAGGGCACCAGGCACCACTTCGTAAACCGCAGCGGCAAGCAAGTCCGCATGCTGGCGTTCTTCTCGCCCGGTGGCATGGACGGTCTGTTCACGGACGTAGGCAGCCCCGGAATCCGCGGCGTGCTCGCGCCACCGAAGCCTCGCAACTATGAGCTCATGGCCCGCATGGCGGTGAAGTATGGATACTCCCTGGCCGAGTAGTATCGCGTGTTGCCCGACAGAAGGTAGAAGTCACGTTTGCACTTCCGGCCGACCGAGCCCCTGAACAGAGCAAAGGCTGGGCGACCGCATTGGGTCCCTGGTAGGGCCTCAAGACGCCGTCACTTACCGGGCCACGTTTCGTAGCCTTCATGGACGTAAGCCCACCTGGCTTACCGGCACCGCGATATCGCGCTCCCGCCGAGCTATTGCGGGAGCGCGCATGGCCTGGCGGACGGTTCCAAGGCGCTACCAGCTGAGCGGACGTGACGGGGCCGGCGTGCGGGCGATGCCGCGGCCATGCCCGACGCGGCTGGCTGTCGGCGACGGGTGAAAGTGAGCGGAGTCGGGCCGCTGGCTGGACGTTCTTGAGCTCCGGCACAGTCTTGTAGCAGCGCTGCCAGCCTGCGGACCGCCGTGCATGACCTATGTTTACCAACATCCGCGGCGTCGCGGCGCCTTACTTCGCGGCGGCTGACAGTTTTTTCCACCAAGCGGGTCCCGGTGTGACTGCACCATTCCTCGTGTGCCCTGCTGTAACTCCGGGGGTGGGGATCTCAGTCTGGACCGGGACCGCCCCGGCTGCTGCCGCAAGGTCTGCGCTCCGATGCGATCTGGCGAAGTGACCCTGATCGGGCGGGTGAGCGTTCACAGCCAGCGTTTGCGACGCAGGGTGCGGTAGATGACGGTGCAGATGAGGGCTGTCAGTACAAGAACTGCTGGGTAGCCGTATCTACTTCTTAGTTCGGGCATGTAGTCGAAGTTCATGCCGTAGATGCCGACGACCAAAGTGGGGAAGGCGACCAGGGCTGCCCAGGCGCTGATGCGGCGCATGTCAGCGTTTTGCTGGACGTTGAGCTGGGCGATACTGGCGCCGAGGATGCCGCTGACGAGGTCCTCGAAGGTGATGATCTGCTCGCTGACCCTCTGGTGGTGATCGGCGACATCACGGAAGTAGGCGGGTACCTCGTCCGGTGCGTGCGAGGTCGAATGCTCGCTTAGCTGCTGTAGGGCAGGAGCAAGCGGCATCACGGCACGCTTGAACTGCATCAGCTCCCGCTTGAGTTGGTAGATACGGGCAGGGTCGACGGGGAGATGAGGCGAGAAGACCTCGCTCTCCAGGGCGTCGATGTCGCCGTCGAAAGCGTCGGCGACGTCCAGGTAGCGGTCGACGACAAGGTCGGCGATCGCGTGCATGACAGCGACCGGTCCGCGTCGCAACTGCTCCGGGTTTTGCTGTAGTTGACGAAGCACGTCCTCGAGGCGCGGAGCGCTGCGGTGACGCACGGTGATGGCGAAATCGGAGCCGACAAAGACCATGATCTCGCCAGTCTCTACGATGTTGCTGGACGCGGTGATCTTCTCGTGGTCGACGTAAACGGCCGTCTTCAAGACCAGGAACATCGTGTCGCCGTAGCGTTCCAGTTTAGGGCGCTGGTGGGCGTGGACGGCATCTTCCACGGCAAGAGGGTGCAGGTCAAAGAGGTCTGCAACCCGCTGGATCTGGTCGGCAGTGGGCTCGTACAGACCGATCCAGGCGAACCGCCCGGCTTGTTCGTCTCGCCGATCCACGAGCGCATTCAGGTCCATGTGGCCGGGCAGCCGACGGCCGCGCTCGTACAGAGCGCACTCTTCGACCGCCGATGGCAGCCCCGTGCAGTCCGTGTCCTGTTGTGCCATCTACTGAGCCGGCTCCTTATTCGAGGTATCCAAAGCAGCGTCTACCCGGCCGCGATCTGTCCTCACTGCAGTGGGCCCGGGCATGGCGTTACCACTCGGCGGCAGGGTGCGGTCCGCGCTCGCTGCCCTACGGTGCGCGGCCGGCTTGTGCCCCGGGCCGCGGGTCAGTGGCGAGACGGTGCGGAAGCCGCAGACGCGCGATGCTGTCGGCGTGCTGCCCGATCTGGTCGGTTTTCCCGCGATCCTCCCTCCTCCCGTCCGTGCGGTGCGGCTTCCAGCGAGGAAGTCAGTTGGTGTGCAGTGCCGTGTACATGGCGCTGGTTGCTTGTTCCATCGCGCTGGTCGTGGCTTCGGAACACCAGAGGGGGTTAAGCATCATGAAGTCGTGAAGGGTGCCGTTGTAGCGGACGCTGGTGGCGCGAACACCGGCCTGCGTAAGCTTTCGGGCGTATGCCTCGCCTTCATCCCGCAGTACGTCGCTCTCGTCGGTGATGATCAACGCCGGCGGCAGTCCCTGGAGCTGCTCCAGGCTAGCCCGGAGCGGCGAGGCGGTGATTTCCGCCCGCTCCGCCGGGTCGGTGGTGTAGCAGTCCCAGAACCAGGCCATGGCCGTCGCGGTGAGGTACGGCCCATCCGCGAACTCGCGGTAGCTGTCTGTGTCCTGGGCAGCGTCCGTGACCGGGTAGTAGAGCGACTGGTGTACGAAGCTGACGTCGCCGCGCTGCTTCGCCATGAGGGTCAGCGCCGCGGCCATGTTGCCCCCCACGCAATCGCCGGCCACGGCCATGCGAGACGCGTCCAGTCCCTCCAGCGCGCCCTGCGTCATCACCCACTGGGCGCTCGCATACGCCTGCTCGATCGCCACCAGGTACCGGACTTCCGGGGAGCGGTCGTACTCCACAAAGATCACTGCTGTGTGTGCCATCACGGCCAGCTCCCGCACCAGGCGGTCGTGCGTGTCCGCGTTGCCGAGCACCCAACCGCCACCGTGCAGGTACAGCACAACCGGCAGATTGCCGCCGACGTTGACGGGCTTGACGATGCGCACCCGTACGTCACCCACCTCGGAAGGTACCGTGATCCATTTGTCGTGCACGTCGAACATTTCCACGGGCGCCCCCTGTAGGTCCTCGAGTACCTTACGAGCGCTCTCCGGACCCAGATCGCAGAGAAAAGGCGCATTCGCCGATGCCTCTGCGACTTCGAGGGCTGCAGCCTCGAGAACGGGATTATTCATGATCGAGATCCCAAGATCGGCGCTCTCACGCATGTGCTTTCGTCGTTACGACAAGAGAGGCTCCGGAAATGTGACGGCCGCCGGCGGATGTGCCCCAATGGGAAGATTCATTTTGTACTTAAAAATGGACGTGGTACAGGGTCCTAAGCCCCAGCACAAGCGTCGGATGTGCTCGTGCGGCCTGGCATTGCGCCTCGGCTCGCTGAGTGGGCAAGGGTCTCGATCTACGCCTGCGGAAGCAGGCGCATTCCCGAGCGCTCGGACCGTGACCGCTGGCCTTCACAAGCGTCGAAAGCTTGCGGCGGCAAAGCTGCGGGACTGCTTCTTGCGCCGTACGTGATCACTGACGACGGGCGCGACCTCTCGCCGACACGTGGATCTGTCTACGGGCAGGCCGACAGGTTGAGCATCACTGGGGGTGGGGCAAGCGCCCTGGCAGTCAACGTGCACAGAGGAACCATCGTGCCGGGTCTGAGTGCCAGCGGCGCGGCGCCCAGAGTGCTGACAGCGCGGCGACTCGGCAGCCAAGTCCAATGATCTGCAACTCCAAGTAGCAGGCTGCTGTTCACCGCTCCCGACGCGTGGAAGGGTCGTACACTTGCGCGCGTTGTCCGGTCGGGTATCGGAAGGCAGGGTCTGTCTCGTGCAATGAGTGCCCGAGCAGACCTTGATGGAGCCATATGCGTAGGGAGTGCCCCATGAGAACGATCAAGCGTGCCGGTGCCTGTGCTGCGGTGACGCTGACCTGTAGCTCCACGGCATCCGCGCAGGACAGCCTAATCGGCAGCTACTCCTCCCAACACGAGTGTGCGGCGGCGAAGTAGGTCTGGTCTGGCTACATCATGGACAAGTGGTACGTGTGTGACCCGCGTCTGGGATCGCATTCGCCTGTACGGGTCTTTGTTAAGACTACTGACATGTAATGCGTGATGTCGTGGGGTGCTGACAGGTCGTGATCGTCGCGGTACACCACGGTCATGAGGTACGCGCAGGGTGGCGGGCTGACTGCCGAGCGGAGGGCTTTTCGCGAGCAGATCCGTCTGGACGCGGGTGAGATGTTCGCGGCTGATAGCGACAACGCCGAGGTGGCGAAGGTGCTGCGGGTGCATGTGCGCTCGGTACAGCGCTGGCGGCGCGAGTGGGCCGAGCGGGGTGAAGCGGGCCTGGCCTCGAAGGGGCCCGGGTCATTGCCCAAGCTCAGCGACGAGTTGTTCGTGAAGCTGGAGGCGGCCTTGGCGTTGGGGGCGGTGGCGCACGGCTGGTCCGATGAGCGCTGGACGCTCGCGCGGATCAGGACGCTGATCGGGCGGATGTTCCACAAGAGCTACACCGTGCCCGGGGTGTGCCTGTTGCTGCACCGGCACGGCTGGTCGCCCCAGGTGCCGGCTCGCAGGGCCGTGCAGCGCGACGATGAGGCGGTCGCGTCGTGGGTGAAGGAGACCTGGCCGGCCATGGAACCACCGCGGCGGCGCTCGGGGCCTGGACTGTCTTCGCCGACGAGGCCGGGTTCTCGATGACGCCGCACACCGCCCGCACCTGGTCCTGCACAGGTGTTACCCCGGTGATCCGGGTCAACGGTGGCAGCAGGCGTCACCTGTCCGTGGCCGCGCTGTGTTGCTACAAGCCTGGCGAGCGGCCGCGGTTGGTCTTGCGGCACACCGGTGACCGGCGGGTCGACGGCCGCAAAGGCTTCTCTTGGAAGGACTTACGAGACCTGCTCACCGCCGCCCACACCAAGCTCGGCGGGCCGGTCGTGCTGGTCTGGGACAACGTCGGCCTGCACCTCAGTCGCGCGATGCGGGCCTGGGCCACGGCTCGGGAGTGGCTCACGGTGTTCCAGTTGCCGGCCTATGCACCAGACCTCAACCCCGTGGAAGGGATCAGGTCCACCGCAGTTCGCCGGGGCCTACGCCAGATCCAGTACCGACCCACCATCATCACCGGCTGCCTCATCGGCACCGGCCTCGCCACAAACCCCGGCGACATCAGGCATTAATCCTCAGTAGCGCCGTACGCCGGGACTGACCGGCACGCTGGGCGAAGCGCATGATGGTCGAGGGGACCCCGTGTCCAGAGCGACCGCGTCGGCAACGGCCGCGTCAACTACTCGGGCCGGCACTAGCGCTGCGGTGTGAACCTCCAGCACATGCCCGATCGATGTTGCAAAATTGCGTGCATCTCTCAGATCAGTGGCGGTCGACCCCGAGCTGCACGTGGTCACTCGGCCGCAGTTCAGAACCGCCGAGTGCGTCGTTCTGAAGCACTCGCCTGCCGAGATATATGTGTGCCGCGCTGGATTGCGGGCGGGGTGCAGGCTGCCCCGGGGCCCCACGGATTCCCTGTCCCGGACCAGCCTGCATATGTAACGACCAGGTAGCTAGTCGTCTTGTGACGGAAGCGCGTGAGTCGTTCACCCCCGGCCGTTCGCTGTATGTGCCCGGAGGGAACCGAGGAACACTTCATGAGGCGCGCTCGGGGTGCACAGGTGTCCTGAATGATGGGAGCCCCGGCTGGCATCGCGCCCCGGCCGCCGAACGGGCTGGACCGGTCATCAAAGTCCTGTCGGTTATGCCAGAGCAAGGTTCGTCGCTGCCGATGTCTGGGGTGCCCCCCCGGCACCACGTCGTGCGGCATCAGCGCGGTCCAAGTTAGCGATGAGTAGGTCCGAGCATCCATACCAGTCCAAGTCACGGACCGCGGTAGGTAAGGCCTCCGCGGTCTCGGCGGATGCTGCAGCGCTAGGGCATGGCTGCCGTGCAGGTTCGGCGCAGTCGCGCTGCTGCGCATTCAGGGACGGACCGTCATGCGCGGGCCGTGTCGTAGGTGTTCAGACGCCCGCACATGCCGTGGCGCGCGAATTCCGTCGCCCTGGACAGCACGTGCAGTTCCGCGGTGCGCAGGTGATCCGCGGTGCCGATAGCGAGAGCATCGAGGGCGGCTCCGGTCTCGTCGGCAAGTCGGCGGGCTCCTTGCTCCCAACGGCGCCGCCAGAGCGGAATGTGGGGCTGGACGATTCCGATCGCCGTCCGGTAGAACTCCGCCAGCGCGCTCGGCCCTCCGGTGTCGTAGGCGCTGCGCAGGGTGGAGAAGCCTTCCAGGGCGAGGTCGCGCCGGCGCATGGCCGACGGTGTCTGTGCCTCGCCCTCGCCGGTGAGGGCGGTCGCTTTCAGGTAGGACGCCTGGTCGGCGAGATGCTCAGGCGGAAGGGTGAGGACGGCGTCACCGGCTTCGGGCAGGCCTGAGTTCGACATCAGGGTGAGGATTTGCAGGCCGCCGTGGTTCACCAGGCGGTGGATGGTGCCTGGGTCGAACCAGACCACCGCACCGGGCTGGAGTGCCGTCTCGGCGAATCCTTGTGAGTTGAGCGTCTGCACGGCACCTGAGCCGGCGATGACGTAGTATCCCTCCGAGCATGCGAGGTGTACGTGCGGGGTCCCGCCGGTGAGACCGTCGGGGGCCTGGAGGTCGTACACCTTGAGCAGCGAGATGCCGATCCCTCCTGGCAGCGCCGGCTCTGGGCCGGTTGCAGGTGACGTGCCCGCTGCTTCTCCGTCGAGTATGCACATGGTGGCCTCCTTGATTCGTGTCCGTAAGGTGTGAAGGTCTTGTTCCGGTCACGCACGGCGATGTTCGTCTTGAGGACAGGTCGATTAATCGGTGTCAGCCCGTCGGCTGACAGATCCGCTGCTGCATGGATCGGCGCCTCGACCAGTCGGGACTGATGCGAGCGGCATCGTCGGTCACAGCGTGGCCAGTCGCCGGTCGACGGCCGCGGCACTGAAGACGTGGTCGCGTACCACCGCGGTGGCTCCAGCGATGGCAGCACGATCGCCCGGGTGAGACGTCGCGATGGCGAGGTGTCGGGTCGCCAACGGCTGGGTTCGCGCCAGCAGCGTCTCGTGGACGCTGTTCACAAACGTGTCACCGGTATCGGCGATGTCGCCGCCCAGGACGAGGCGCTGGGGGCGCACTAGGCTCACTACCATGGCCAGGACTTCGCCGAGGAGTGCACCAGCCGTGCCGATAGCGGTGAGCGTCTGTCGATGGCCCTGCCGGGCGAGGGCGACGATGTCCCGGCCGGAGCCGGCCTCCACCCCGAGTGCGCGCAGACGTCGGCAGATCGCCGAGCCGCTGGCGCCGGCCTCCAGACAGCCCACCGCTCCGCAGGCGCAGACATCGGTGACGCCGGGAACACGGATGTGCCCGATGTCCCCCTCCGTACCGTCCGCGCCACGCAACAACCGACCGCCGATCACCAGGCCCGATTTGAGGCCGGTACCCACCTTGACGAAGATGAGCGATGTGGTGTCCGGCCCTGCCTGCCCGCATGCGCCGAGCGCCATCAGGTTGGCGTCGTTGTCGAGCAGCACCGGGACGGCGAACCGCCGACCAACGAAGGTCCGCACGTTGAAGTCGTGCCAACCGGGCATCGCCGGAGGCCGCAGTACTCGACCGTTCCGGAAGTCGACCGGTCCGGGTAGCCCGATCCCGATGCCGCAGACGCTCGCAGCGGTACGCCCGGCCCTGTCCATCAGCGTGTCGAAGCAGTCGCAGATCCGAGACAGGGCGCGGTGCGGACCGGTGTCGATTCTGCTGTCCACGACACGTTCGGCCAGGATCCGGCCGGCCGCATCGGTGACCGCCACTGTGCTGCGGGTCGCCCCGAGGTCGGCTGCCAGAATGGTCGGCGTTTCGTCGTCGAAGCTCCAAGTCACCGACGGACGTCCACCGGAGAAGGAGGTACCGCCCTCTCGCAAGTAGCCGGCAGCGACCAGCTGCTCGAGCCGGGCGGTAACGGTGGCGCGGGACAACTCGCTGACCTCACTCAGTTCCCGACGGGTGGAGACCCGGCCCCGTCGGAACAACTGCAGCAATTGGCCTGCACTGTTCGGTGAAGGCGGCCGTCCCACTGCTCGTCAACCCTTCTCTGCTCCTGAGGTGAGTCCTTCGACCAACAACCTTTCGCTGGCGAAGAACAGGATGATGATGGGCGCGGTGAGCACCACCGAGCCGGCCATCAGCACGGTGGTCGGGATCTCGATACTCCCGGACAGCTGGGACAAGCCCAGCGATACTGTCCAGCGGTCCCGTTGCTCCACGAGGAACAGCTGAGCGAACAGGAACTCGTTCCAGGCGATCATGAAGACGTACAACGCGGTGGCCATCACCGACGGCTTGGCCAGGGGCAGGCTGATCTTGCGGATCACTTGCAGCCGCGTGCAGCCGTCGACCAGCGCAGCCTCCTCCAGGCTGGTTGGGATGGTCGCGAAGTAGCCACGCAGCATGTAGATGGCGACCGGCGCGGTATGAGCGACATAGACGGCCGCGAGCCCGAAGAGTGATCCACGCAGTCCCATGCGTGTGAAGATGACGAACAGCGGCACCGCCACGATCACGGCAGGAAACAAGTAGACCGCAAGGAACAGGGCGCTCACCTGGCGCCGCCCGCGGAAGGCGATGCGACTGATCGCATAGGCCCCTGGTATGGACGCGAGTAGCGTGACGACCACGGTGACGAGGGAGAGCAGCAGGCTGTTCCCGATCAGCGTCAGGAATCCCTGGCCGCCGGCATCGACGGACTTCAGGACGCGTTCGTACGCATCCAGGGAGACGGTGCTCAGATCCACCCACAGCGACGCAGGGTTGAGCAGGACTTCGTCGATGCTGCGTACCGACAGCAGCAGCATGTAATAGAACGGGATCGCGGAAGCGAGGACGAAGCAGGCGATCGCCACCCAGCGCAGGACGCGCAGTACGGCGGTTTCGATCCGCTCGCGGGTCCATGGCCGACGGGGCGGCCCGGCCGATACGTGATCCACTCGGCTAAGCCTTGAAGTTTCGCGGACAGTGGTTGTCACAGTTCCACCGCTTCCTTTCTACGGCCGACCCACCACTGGAAGACCAGATAGCCGACGAGGACTAGGGCCAGCACCGCTGCCTGCGCCGATGCGGCGCCGACGTCCTTCCGGGCGGTCAGGAAGTCGAACACTCGGACGCTGACAACCTCGGTTCCGGCGCCGCCGCCGGTGAGCAGGTACACGTCGTCGAACTTGTTGAAGGTGAAGACGAACCGCAGGGCGAAGAGCACGCCCATCGTGGGGAGCAGCTGCGGCAGGATGATGTGCCGGAAGGTCTGCAAGGGCGAGGCGCCGTCTACTCGAGCGGCCTCTTCGATGGATGCGGGCACGGCCTGGAGCCGGGCCATCATGAACAAGAAGGCGAAGGGGTAGTACCGCCAGATCTCGAAGGCGATGACAGTGAGCAGGGCGGTGGAGGGCTGGGACAGGAACGGCACCGAGTCGCTCCACCCCAGGTACCGGGTGCCCCACTCGTTGACGATACCGAATTGCGGATTGAGCATCACCGACCACACGAAGGTGACGGCGACGACTGGGGCGACGTACGGGAGCAGCATCAGCGCCCGTACAACGGACCGGCCGCGGAACGGCCGCCGGACGACGAGTGCGGCGATGACGCCCACTGCGATGGAGCCGGCGGTCGATCCGAGCGTGTAGAGCAGGGTGGTCCACAGTGCTGAGTAGAACCCCGAGGACGTCAAGACCTCTCGGAAGTTGTCCAGCGTGAACGTTCCGAAGAATCCCGCATAGCGGATGTTCAACAATGTGACGTGCTGGAAGGCCAGTGAGATCGTCCAGGCCAGGGGGATCAGTACGACCAGCAGCACCACGATCAGCGTGGGGGTGACGAGCGCGAGGCCGATCCTGGCATCGCGCTCGCTGAGGCTTCTGCGACGAGCCGCCATGGCGTGCTCTCCCTTCGGTGGTGCTACTTCAGTGACTCGGCGATTTCAGTGACCGTCGCGTCGGCCTGCTCCGCTGCCTCCTGCGGTGCCGTTCCGTTGACGATGTCGTTGACGGCCTTCGCCACCGGGAGCTGCCCGTTGGCGGCTCCGACCAGTGCGCCCTGTCCCTGGCTGAAGCCCCAGGCGGAGACCTTGTCCGGGCCTGTGATCAGGGTCTGGATCACGTCTGCGGGATAGAAGTCGGTGAGCGGAGCCTTGTTGTCCACTCCGGCCTTCAGGCCGCCCCATGCCCTGATGAACTTCTGCGGTTCGGCCTGGGTCCCCTTGCGTACCGGGACCTTGCCCTCCGGTGCGATCGCCAGCCAGTCGATGTACCCGTCGTTCATCATGTACTCGACGAACTGCTTCGAGGCGGGGGCGTTGCCCTGCTTGGTCACTGCCCATGACGTGACACGGCCGTACTGCTTGGGCTCGCCGGAGGGACCGCTGACCGGTCCGACGATGCCGGTGTTCTTGGCCAGGTATCCGCGGTCCTTCTTGCACTCGGGGCATGTCGGCAGTGCGTCGTTGCGCAGCCCGGCGAGCTCGTCCAGCAGGAACGAGGACCAGACCACCATCGCCGCCTTGCCGGCGAAGTAGTTCGCTCGGGTGGTGTCGACGTCCTGGTTGCCCTTGGGGGAGTACGTGCGGGACAGGTCACCGTAGAAGGTGAAGGACTCCGTGCAGGCCGCACTGTCCAAAGTGGCGGTGCCCTTCCGGTCGACCATCTCGCACCCGTTACCGAGCGCCAGGTGTTCGAAGGGCTGGTCGGTGAACGGGTCGCCGGCCTTCGTCGACAGGGCAATGCCCGCAGTGCCGCCACCGGACAGCTTCTTGGCGGCGGCCATGATCTTGTCGTAGGTGTCCGGCGTGCCCAGGCCGGCCTTGGCGAACAGGTCCTTGCGGTAGTACAGCAGCTGCGTCCAGGCGTCACCGGGCACGGCGATCTGCTCGTCGCCGTTTCGGGTGAGGCTCAGCGCGGCGGGTGAGAAGGTGTCACGCCCGAGGTCGTCGACGATGTCGCCGGAGGTCTTGGTGTCCAGCAGTTCGCTCACCGACATGGACTGCACACCCGCCGGGCTGAGCGCCGCGACGACGTCGGGCAGAGTGCCGCTGGCAGCGGCGGTGGTGACGATCTGATCGAACTGGCTCTCCGCGACGGCGACGAGCTTGACCTTGATACCGCTCTTTGCCGTGAACCCCTTGATGATCTCTTTCGTCGCGGCGACCCGGTCCTCCACGTCTTCCACCGTCCACACGGTGATCTCCTTGGCGACCTCGGAGTCCCCGGCAGAGTCGTCGGGAGGCGCGCTGGTGGTGCAGCCGACGGTCAGTGCGAGAAGGAGTCCCGCGGTGAGTCCACTTCTGATGTTCAATGCGATCCACTCCTGTGTGTACGGCGGAAAGAACCACTCGCGCCAGATGGCCGTGCTGGAGGCGTCTGTCGGCGGTAGAGGTTGGGTCGGTTAACTGCGCTGCTGCCGCTGTTCGGCCTGAAGACGGGCTGTCCTCAGACGGACCAGTCGATGATCACGCCAAGGTGGCTGGCGGGTTCCTCAGCCAGCATGTGGAACGCGGCAGGGCCCTGTTCCGGTGACACCACGTCCGTAATGAGCGAGTCGACCTCGAGGGCTCCGTCGCCGATGAGTTCGAGGATTACCCGCCGGTTGGCGGCCTCCGTCCACCTGTCGTGGACGGTTCCGGTCTTCGGCGCGGTGGAGACATGGGCGCCGATGACGCTGAGACCCTTCAGGTGCAGTGAGGAGTATGGATCGAAGTTCGCCACCTGCCCACGAGTGCTGCCCAGCAGGATGACGCGGCCGCCGCGAGCGGCGAGCTCAAGGGCTGGCACAAACGCTGACGGGGCTCCGGTGGCCTCGATGACTACGTCGAACCCGCCCGGAGCCAGGGCCTCGAGCCGGTTGCCCGAGCCCTGGTCCGCCGGGTCAACCACAAGGTTCGCACCGGTCGAGTGTGCTGCCTCGCGGCGTTCGGCCAGCAGCTCCACCATGGCCAGGCGGTGAGCGCCGTCGAGTCGGGCCATCCGCGCCGCGAGCAGACCGACGATTCCGGCTCCGACGACGGCGACTGTCTCTCCGAGCTGGATGGCTGCCGGCCGGACGGCGTTGAGAGTGATGCAGGCCAGCTGAGTCATGGCAGCCTGCCGGGCGGTGACGCCGTCAGGGATCGTGGTCATGCGTGCCAGCCGTTCCGGCCGGTCCTCGATCGCGTAGGAGGCATGGGGCAACGGCCCGCAGATCCGATCGCCGGGCCGGAACCGGTCCATGCCGTCTCCGACCGCCTCCACGACACCGGCGAAGGAGTACCCAGGGTAGTAGGGCTCGGTGCTGGTGAGCGTCCGCTGGGTGGTACGTCCGAGGTAGTTCGCGACTTCTGTGCCCGGGCTGATCAGTGTCGCCTGGGCTCGCACCAGGATGCCGCCCGGCGGGGGCTCACTCAGTTCGTGGCTTTCCAGCTCCATCTGGGCCGGCTTGTGGGACGTGAGCCTACTGGCATGGATCACGGTGCTGTTCCTTCGTCGGTGGTGATGGTGGTTCGCGCGGCTTGCTGGGCGCTCTCGCGCAGGTAGGCCAGGCTTTTACGGGCAACTGTCTCGGGGCCTGGGCTCTTGTCGAACGCCTCGACGGACACGTCGCCGTCGTAGCCGACCTCGGACAGCGCCTGGAAGATGGGGACGAAATCGGTGCTTCCGAAGCCCGGTCCGCCGCGATTGGCGTCGTTGGCCTGGAAGTAGGTGAAATACGGTGCCGCAAGCTGGATGAGTTGCGGTACGGGGTGCCGTTCATCGCTCATGCTCTTCACGTCGAGCACCATGCGGACGGCGGGCGAGTCGATGCATCGAACGACGTCGATGACCTGCTGCGTTGTGTTCAGCAGGTCCGTCTCGGCGGTGGGCAACGCCTCGAGGCACACCGTCATCCCGAGCTCGCGTGCGGTTTCACCCCAGTCGGCGAAGACTTCAGTGGCCCGGGCGAGGGTGTCCGCTTGGGTGGCGCCGGGCGGCGTGCTGCGTTGGGCGGGTGAGCCGAACACGAGGACGCGGCCGCCGAGATCGGAGCACAGGCGGGTCAGCATCCTCAAATGGCTGAGGGTGCGTTGCCGCCGATCGGGTTCCGCCGCCCCGACGTGCAGATCGATGGTCCCGGCCAGAAGCCAGTGCAATCCGGTGACGCCGAGGCTGTAGCGGCTGAGCAGGCGCCTGACGTCTTCGACGCGCTCTGGCGACACTGTGCCGCTCGCGTCGGTGAGGGTGTAGGGCGCCAGTTCCACGGCCTGGTAGCCGGTCTCGGCGATGAGTCGGAAAGCGTCGTCGAGCGGTCGATCGTCCAGGAGTTCATTGCAAATCGCGAAGCGCATGGTCACCCGCTCCGCTCGGCGACGTACTCGGCGTAGCGGTCGGCGACACGGCCGGCGGTCGCATCGCCGGCATGCAGGAGCAGGCGATATGCGAAGGTCACCGACTGTCCCGGATCGAGGACGAGACTGCCGTCCCTGTTCTGGCCGGGGTAGAAGTCCCCATAGCCGAACGGATTGGCGGCAAGCAGCCCGTAACCACGCACGTGCCAAGGCGTCGGGTGACGAGGGTTATCAGGATGATCGAACACCGCGACACCGACGACTTCGCCGTCCACCATGCCTGAGTAGTCGCACCACGCGGCGGGATGCCCCCAGCACTGTGCTTCGCCGACACCGCCCTCGGAATTTTCGATGCGGCCACCGTTCGTCTCCTCCATCGAGGGCGCCACACGGATCGCCACCATGCCGGCTTCCTTGGTGTCGCCGAGTCGGACAGGGCCGTCGACCGGGGTGAGGGTGGTGCGGACGTCAATCAGCCGGGACCCGTCCGAGGTGGGGCCGTGAAGACGGAGAACACGAGACTCGCCCAAAAGTGGCATCGCGTTGTTGTTCAGCCACTCCAGGCTGTGGCGCAGACGGACGGCGCCCGGCTCCTGGACCAGCTCATCGAGGGATCGGTGGACGATCCGGCCATGCCCCGCAAACTCGGTCCAGAGGTCCGCCCCGTTTACATTGCGATGGCCAGTCCACACGCCGCGGTGGTGGGGGTGGTCGGCGCCCTCGGCAGCCGGATGGTGCCTGGTGATCTGCCGGTTACCGGGCCCTACCACGTTGGACAGGTAAGGACGAGGCTCCGCCGACCCGAAGTGGTAGGTCCCGAAGGGCGCCTCGCCCAGCGTCACCCGAATCGTGGAGGTATCCGCATCGAGGAACGCAGTTGGTTGGTCGATCACTTTGGCTCCGTTCGCCGACGGCAAAGGTGTGTCTAAAGGTTGTGGTGGCGATTGACAAGACCGGGGCGCCGCCCGTACCCGGGGCACGTGGACCCAAGAAGGTGGCGAGGTGCCGTGCGTGAGCACGAGCCGGAAGGCCTGCGGGCCACGGCCGATCGGATGCGACGAGACACTACACGGAAAGCGAATGTTTGGTAAGCGCTTACCGACGGTCAGTCGTGGCACCGTGTCACACGATGCATCGCGCGGCGAGGCGGCGAGGTAGATCCGTTGAAATCTCATTGTGCCTGCGCTA
Source organism: Streptomyces sp. NPDC008238 (assembly GCF_042956445.1). Lineage (NCBI taxonomy): Bacteria > Bacillati > Actinomycetota > Actinomycetes > Kitasatosporales > Streptomycetaceae > Streptomyces > Streptomyces sp. NPDC008238. The sequence goes on from NZ_JBIBGK010000050.1 coordinate 28,317, forward strand.
TGGCTCACGTGAGCTTCGAGGATCTGTGCTGGCCCGAGCGCTGGCGGTGACCGCTATCGGGCCGGCTGGTAGGCAAGCGACCCGGGCACCCTTCCAGGCCGCCGGCTCCATCTGGCGCGCGCTCGGCTGGGCGGCGAACCGGCGGTTACCGGGTGCTTGAGCCGACTCGACGTTCCGCTCAGCTCTGCGGTACCCCTGTGGAGCCGCGGACCATCAATTCCCCCGCAACCATGGAGACGCCCCCCGGAGGTGGTTCCTCGCGGCCCATCGCGATCCTTCCCGCCCGGGCGCCCGTTTCCGACAGCGGCAGGCGTATCGTCGTCAGTGCCGGTACCGCATCGCTTGCGAACGGCAGGTCGTCGAAGCCTGCGACGGACACGTCCTGCGGGATGTGCCGCCCCGAGTCACGCAGAGCCGCGCATGCACCCAGGGCAACGGTGTCATTCGCCGCCACGATCGCCGTGATTGTCCCGTCCCTGCGTAGGAGTTCCAGCGTCGCCTCGTAGCCGGAGCGTCGGTCGTAGGGCCCGTGCAAGGTCAGCCCGGGCTTTTCCTCAATCCCGGCCGCGGCCAGAGCAGCTCGGTGTCCCTCCAGCCGGTGCCGGGTCGTCGTGCCCTGCGGAGGTCCCGCGATGTAGCCGATGCGCCGGTGTCCCAGCCCGATCAGGTGCTCGGTCAGCCGCTGTCCTCCACCACGGTTGTCGAAAGTGAGCGCGATACCCTCGGCCACCGGCGGCCGCCCGCAGAGCACCACGCGAGTCCCCGCAGCGGCCAGTTTTCGCAGCCTGCCGTCCACGGCTTCGATGTGAATACCGTCCCCCACTGCACCGCCCGTCAACACCACAGCCGCCGCCCGTTGCCGCTGCAGTAGCGTCAGGTAGGTCAACTCGCGTTCCGGAGACGCGCCCGTGTTGCACACCACGGCGAGCCGTTCGGCGCCCGTCCTCCCCGTGGGCCCTCCGATTTCCGACTGGATGGCGCTTGCCATGATTCCGAAGAACGGATCCGCGATGTCGTTCACTATGATCCCGACCAGGTCAGATGTGGCGGCTGCAAGGGCGCTCGCCGGTCCGTTGAGTACGTAGTCCAGGTCTGCGACCGCGCGCAGCACCCGTTCCCGCGTAGACGCCGCCACGGGATAGTTACCGGCCAACACGCGCGAGACGGTCGCAGGCGAGACCTGTGCGCGCGCGGCCACGTCAGCCAGGGTTACCGTCATCGTCGTCCTCCGGTTCGCGCTTCTGGTCCGGGAGCGGTCACTACTGCCGTCACAGCCGCCTCGCTCTCCCAGTCCTTGACACTGTGTATCTCGTGACTGGCACAGTCTTGTTGAAAGTGCCGTACAGAGGTTAGCGTTTCCGCATAGAAAGCGCTTGCTCTCCTTGTGTTGGCCACGAGGTCCAGCACACACGAAGGGAACGATGTGACACGTAAGACCGTGCGGATCGCCATGAACGGCGTCACCGGACGTATGGGTTACCGTCAGCACCTCGTCCGCTCGATCCTCGCCCTGCGCGAGCAGGGCGGACTCGACCTCGGTGACGGCACGGTGCTGTGGCCGGAGCCCGTCCTCGTCGG
>NZ_JBIBGK010000051.1:0-29654 GCF_042956445.1 Streptomyces sp. NPDC008238
TGAGGCCTACGTGCACGGCGCGTCCGTGGACTGGCAGGCGGTCTTCGCCGGGACCGGCGCGCGCCACGTCGACCTCCCCACCTACGCCTTCCAGCCGCAGCGGTTCTGGCCCGAGATCACCGCGCGTTCCGAGGCCGACGCGCCGGTGGAGAACACGGTCGACGCACGCTTCTGGGAGGCCGTCGAACGCGAGGACCTCGAAGCCCTCGCGGGCACCCTCGCTCTGGACACCCCGGAAGCGATCGGTTCGTTGGGCGATGTCCTGCCCGGTCTGTCCTCGTGGCGCCGGCAGAGCCGTGAGCAGTCCACCGTCGACGGCTGGCGCTACCGCGTCACGTGGAAGCCGGTGCCCGAGCCCGCCTCCGCCCACCTGACCGGCACCTGGCTGCTCACCGTCCCCGACACGCTCACCGGCACCGACGAGGAGTGGGCGGCCGCCGTCGAGCGCACGCTCGCCGAGCGCGGGGCGCAGGTGCGTGCCGTGCGCGTCGAGCACGGCACGGCCGACCGCGAGCAGCTGACGGCGACCGTGAAGGCCGCGCTCGACGGCACCGCGCCCAGTGGCGTCCTCTCCCTCCTCGCCCTCGGCGGCGAGGGCGCGTTCGCCGGTGAACTCGCGTTCGTCCAGGCACTCGGCGACGCCGAGGTGACCGCCCCGCTGTGGTGCGTCACCCGCGGCGCGGTCGCCACCGGCCGCTCCGAGCAGGTGACCGATCCCGCCCAGGCGCTGATCTGGGGTCTCGGCCGGGTCGCCTCCATGGAGCAGGGCGGCCGCTGGGGCGGCCTCGTCGACCTGCCCGGCACGGACACCGCGGACGACCGTACGCTGGCGCGCCTGGCGGGTGTCCTCGGTGGTGACGGCGCGGAGGACCAGGTCGCACTGAGAGCTTCCGGGATCCTCGGCCGTCGTCTGGTGCGCGCGCGCCTCGCGGAGACCAGCACCGTCCGTGAGTGGCGACCGCAGGGCACGGTGCTGGTCACCGGCGGTACGGGCGCGCTCGGCGCGCACGTCGCCCGCTGGCTCGCGTCCAACGGCGCCCACCACCTCCTGCTCGCGAACCGCCGGGGCGTCGACGCCCCCGGCGCCACTGATCTGCGCGACGAACTGACCGCGCTGGGCACGGAAGTGACCGTCGCCGCCTGCGACGTCGCCGACCGCGACGCCCTCGCCGCGCTCCTCGAAGCCATCCCCGCCGACCGCCCCCTGACCGCCGTCGTCCACGCGGCCGCGGCGGTGGACGACGGGGTCATCGAGGCGCTGAGCCCCGAGCAGGTGGAGGCGGTGCTGCGCGTCAAGGTCGACGCGACGCTGCACCTGCACGAGCTGACCCGCGACCTCGACCTCTCGGCGTTCGTGCTCTTCTCCTCCTTCGCCGCCACCTTCGGCGCGCCCGGCCAGGGCAACCAAGCGCCGGGCAACGCCTTCCTGGACGCGTTCGCCGAGCACCGCAGGGCGGCCGGCCTCCCCGCCACGTCCGTGGCCTGGGGCCCCTGGGGCAGCGGCAAGGGCGACAGCAGCGCGGTCGGCGACCGCATGCGCCGCCACGGCATCCTGACGATGGCGCCGGAGCGCACCCTGTCCGCCCTGCAGCACGCGCTGGACCGGGACGAGACGACGCTGACCGTCGCCGACATGGACTGGAAGCGCTTCACCCTCGCCTTCACCGCGGACCGCGACCGGCCGCTGCTGGGCCAACTCCCCGAAGCCCGGCGCGTGATCGAGTCCGCCGAGCGCGAGTCCGCCGACGACCTGGCGGGGGGCGTGCCGCTCGCCAAGCAGCTCGGCGGGCTCCCCGAGGCCGAGCAGGAACGGCTGCTCCTCGACCTCGTCCGCACCGCCGTCGCCGCCGTCCTGGGCCACGCGGACCTGTCGGCCGTGGAGGCGAACCGGGCGTTCAAGGAACTGGGCTTCGACTCGCTCACCTCGGTCGAACTCCGCAACCGCCTCGGGGCCGTGAGCGGGCTCAAGCTGCCCGCCAGCCTGGTCTTCGACCACCCGACGCCGGCCGCCGTCGCCGGTTTCCTGCGCGCCGGTGTCGTGCCCGACGCCGCTGCGGGCGGGGCGCCGCTGCTGGAGGAACTGGACAGGCTGGAGGCCGTGCTGCAGCGGGGGACCGGCGACAACGTCGTACGGGCCCGGGTGACGATGCGGCTGCAGTCGCTGCTGGCCAAGTGGAACGAGAGCGACGAGCCGGAGCCGGCCGGTCCGGCGGTGCCGGTGGCGGCGGAGGCCGAGGACGGTGCCGGGGCGGGCTCGCCCGACGGTGTGCTGGACGAGGTGGCGCAGCTCCAGGACGCCAGCGACGAGGAGCTGTTCGCGTTCATCAACAAGGGGCTCGGCCGCGCCTGAACCGCGGTCCGGGGGCCGGGCCGCCGCCCAGTGGCGGCCCGGCCCCCGGGGTTCCCCGGTGCAGCGGCCCCCCGGCCCCTTCGGGGTCCCCGAATTACCGAATCCGGGGCCGCCGCCGTCCCGTCCGGCCCGGGAATTACGGAACAGATGGCGGAACATTATTGACGGCGGTGTCCTCCGCCGGTCACCATGGTCGACACCCTTTGAATTGCCGCACGGTGGCCATGACCCGTGCAACCTGCGATGCAGGGGTGTGTAGGGGGCCGTTAGGGGTTGTCCGCGGAATCGCGAGCTGAATATTCTGGCCGCTGGCCAGCCGATTTGATCACCGAAGAGGCGGCTGAATACCAGATGCGATTCCCGGCTTTCCGATAATTTTCTGACGGCGCCCGCGGCAAATAGGTGGTTGCGTTAAATGGCGAACGAAGAGACGCTGCGGGACTACCTGAAGCTGGTGACGGCGGATCTGCATCAGACGCGTCAGCGGCTGCGCGAGGCCGAGGCCAAGAGCCAGGAACCCATCGCCATCGTGGGCATGGCGTGCCGCTACCCCGGCGGCGCGACCTCCCCCGAGGACCTCTGGCGGATCGCCGCCGAGGGCGTCGACGCGATCTCCGGTTTCCCCGCGGACCGCGGCTGGGACCTGGAGGCGGTGTTCCACCCGGACCCCGACCACCCGGGCACCAGCTACGCCGACCAGGGCGGCTTCGTCTCCGACATCGCCCGCTTCGACCCGTCGCTCTTCGGGATCTCGCCGCGTGAGGCGCTGGCCATGGACCCGCAGCAGCGGCTGCTGCTGGAGACGTCGTGGGAGGCGTTCGAGCGGGCCGGCATCGACCCGACGTCCATGCGCGGCAAGCAGGTCGGCGTCTTCGTCGGCACCAGCAACCACGACTACCTCGCGGCGCTGCTCAGCTCGTCGGAGAACATCGAGGGCTACATCGGCATCGGCAACGCGGCGAGCGTCGCCTCCGGCCGGCTCTCCTACACCCTCGGCCTCGAGGGACCGGCGCTCACCGTCGACACCGCCTGCTCGTCCTCGCTGGTCGCCCTCCACCTGGCCGTCCAGGCGCTGCGCAACGGCGAGTGCACGCTCGCGCTCGCCGGCGGCGCCACGCTGATGTCCGCCCCCGGCACGTTCGTCGACTACAGCAAGCAGCGCGGCCTCGCCGACGACGGCCGCTGCAAGGCGTTCTCCCCGGAGGCCGACGGCTTCAGCCTCGCCGAGGGCGTCGGCGTGCTCCTGGTGGAGCGGCTGTCCGACGCCCGCCGCAAGGGCCACCCCGTCCTCGCCGTGGTCCGCGGGTCCGCCGTGAACCAGGACGGCGCCAGCAACGGCCTCACCGCGCCCAACGGCCCCTCGCAGCAGCGCGTCATCCTGCAGGCGCTCTCCAACGCCCGGCTCACCCCCGACGAGGTCGACGCCGTCGAGGCGCACGGCACCGGCACCAGCCTCGGCGACCCCATCGAGGCGCAGGCGCTGATCGCCACCTACGGCCAGGACCGCGCCGACGGCGAGCCGCTGTGGGTCGGCTCGCTCAAGACGAACATCGGCCATGCGCAGGCCGCCGCCGGCGTGGCGGGCGTCATCAAGAGCGTGATGGCGATGCGGCACGGCGTGCTGCCGCGCCTCCTCCACCTGACCGAGCCGACGCCGCACGTCGACTGGGAGGCGGGAGAGGTGTCGCTGCTCGCCGAGGCGCGCCCCTGGCCCGAGGGCGACCGGCCGCGCCGCATCGGTGTCTCGTCCTTCGGCATGAGCGGCACCAACGCGCACATCATCCTGGAGGGCGCCGAGACCGCGTCCGACCCGGCCGAACCCGTTGATCCCATCCGCCAGACGACCGCGCCGGCCGTCCTGCCCGTCGTCCTGTCCGGCCGGACCGAGGCCGTCCTGCGCGCGCAGGCCGCCGCGCTGCACGCCCACGTCACCGCCCGCCCGGACCTCCGCATCGCCGACGTCGCGTACTCGCAGGCGCTCACCCGGGCCGCCCTCGACCGCCGCGCCGCGGTCGTCGCCGAGGACCGCGACGGCCTGCTCGCCGGGCTCGCGGCGCTGGCCGAAGCGGGCACCTCTGCCGACGTCGTCGAGGGAAGCGCCGGCGAGGGCAAGCTCGCCTTCCTCTTCACCGGCCAGGGCAGCCAGCGGCTCGGCATGGGCCGGGAGCTGTACGAGACGTACCCGGCGTTCGCGCAGGCGCTGGACGCGGTGTGCGCGCATCTGGACGCGCACCTCGACCGGCCGCTGAGGGACGTGCTGTTCGGGGACGACGCCGACCTGCTCGACCGGACGGAGTGGACCCAGCCGGCGCTGTTCGCGGTCGAGGTGGCCCTGTTCCGGCTGGTCGAATCCTGGGGCCTCCGTCCCGACTACCTGGCGGGCCACTCCATCGGCGAGATCGCCGCCGCGCATGTGGCCGGCGTGTTCTCGCTGGAGGACGCGTGCACGCTCGTCGCCGCCCGCGGCCGGCTGATGCAGGCCCTGCCGGCCGGCGGTGTGATGGTCGCGCTCGAGGCGTCGGAGGACGAGGTCCTGCCGCTGCTCACCGACCGGGTGGGCATCGCCGCCGCCAACGGCCCCCGCGCGGTCGTCATCGCCGGCGACGAGGACGCGGCCGACGCCGTCGTGGCGCGGTTCGAGGGCAGGCGGTCCAAGCGCCTGACGGTCAGCCACGCCTTCCACTCCCCGCACATGGACGGCATGCTCGACGCCTTCCGGGAGGTCGTGGCGCGGCTGACGTTCCAGGCGCCCCGCATCGCGGTCGTCTCCCACGTCACCGGCAACCTGGCCGGCGAGGACATGGCCTCCGCGGACTACTGGGTGCGCCACGTGCGCGAGGCCGTCCGCTTCCTCGACGGCATCCGCCGCCTGGAGGGCCGGGGCGTCACCACGTACCTCGAACTCGGCCCCGGGGGAGTCCTGTCAGCGCTCGGCGAGGAGTGCCGGACCGCCACCGGGCACCGGGCCGCGGCCTTCCTGCCCGCGCTGCGCACCGGCCGTTCCGAGGTTCGGTCGCTGGTGGCGGCCGTCGCCGGCGCCCACGCGCGCGGGCACTCCCCGGACTGGACCGCGCTGTTCGCCGGCACCGGCGCCCGCCGCGTCGACCTGCCGACCTACGCCTTCCAGCGCGAGGCGTACTGGCCGCGCGACGCCTTCTCCTACCTGACGGAACTCCCCGAGGACGGCCGGCCCTCCGCCACCGACGCCAGGTTCTGGGAGGTCGTCGACAGCGAGGACCTGGCCGCCCTCGCCGACACCCTCGGCATCGACGGCGACCAGCCGCTCAGCGCCGTGCTGCCCGCCCTGTCCGCCTGGCACCGCCGCCACCGCGACAGCGACCGGATCGACCAGTGGCGCTACCGCGTCCAGTGGAAGCCGCTGACCGGCCTGCCGCCCGGACGGCTCACCGGGCAGTGGCTGCTCGTGCTGCCCGCCGCGCACGAGGACGACCCGTGGGCGCGCGCCGCCCGGGAGATCCTGACCGCGCGCGGCGCCGGCGTGCGCACGCTCGTCCTCGACCCCGCCGCCGACGACCGCGCGGCCGTCGCCCGGCGCCTGGAGGAGGACGGCACGGCTTCCGTCGAGTTCGCCGGCGTCCTGTCCCTGCTCGCCCTCGACGAGCGGCCGCACCCCGAGGACCCGGCGCTGCCTGCCGGGCTCGCCGCCACCGCCGCCCTCGTCCAGGCGCTCGGCGACGCCGGAGCCGAGGCGCCGCTGTGGAACGCCACCCGGGGCGCGGTCTCCACGGGCCGCTCCGACCGCCTCGCCGGCACCGCCCAGGCCGCGGTCTGGGGCCTCGGCCGCACCGCCGCACTCGAACTGCCCGGCCGCTGGGGCGGCCTGATCGACCTGCCGCAGACGGCCGACGACCGCGCCGCCGGCAGGCTCGCCGACATACTTGGCGGCGCGGGCACCGAGGACCACCTCGCCGTGCGCTCCACCGGGGTCCTCGTCCGCAGGCTGGCCCGCGCCGCCCGCCAGGAGGCCCCCGCCGCCGAGTGGACCACCTCCGGCACCGCCCTGGTCACCGGCGGCACCGGAGCCCTCGGCCGGCATGTCGCCCGCCTGCTCGCCCGCGCCGGCGCCGGCCACCTCCTGCTGGTCAGCCGCCGCGGCGCGGACGCCGAGGGCACCGGCGAACTCGCCGCCGAACTGAACGCCCTGGGCGCCGAGGTCACCTTCGCGGCCTGCGACGTCGCCGACCGCGAGGCGGTCGCCGCACTGCTCGCGGGCATCCCCGCCGAGCACCCCCTGACCACCGTCGTCCACGCCGCGGGCGTCCTCGACGACGGCGTCCTGGACGCCATGACGCCGCGCCGTCTCGCGGACGTCCTGCGGCCCAAGGCGCACGCCGCGCAGGTCCTGCACGAGCTGACGCGCGACCTCGACCTGTCCGCGTTCGTGCTGTTCTCCTCCGTCGCCTCCACCTTCGGCGCCGCGGGACAGGCCAACTACGCGGCCGCCAACGCCCACTTGGACGCCCTCGCCGAGCAGCGGCGCGCCGACGGCCTGCCCGCCACGGTGCTCGCCTGGGGCGCCTGGGCCGAGGGCGGCATGGCCACCGGGGAACTCGTCACCGAGCGGCTGCGGCTCGCGGGCCTGCCCGCGCTCCCGCCCGACCTCGCCCTCGCGGCGCTGCGCTCGTCGCTCGCCCTGGACGAGACCTCCGCCGTCGTCGCCGACATCGACTGGCAACGGCTCGCCCCCGGCCTCGCCTCCGTACGCCCCTGCCCGCTGATCGCCGACCTCCCCGAGGCCGCGCAGGCGCTCGCCGCCGCGCCCGGGACGGCCGCCGACCCCGCGGGCGACAGCGACACGTTCGCCCACCGGCTGGCCGGCGCCCCGGAAGGCGAACGCGACGCACTCGCCCTGGAGTTCGTCCGCGCCCAGGTCGCGGCCGTCCTCGGCCACGCCGGACCTGAGTCCGTCGACCCCGGCACCGCCTTCCGGGACCTCGGCTTCGACTCGCTCACCGCCGTGGAGATCCGCAACCGCCTCGCCGCCCGCACCGGCCTGCGGCTGCCCGCCACGCTGATCTTCGACTACCCCAACTCCCACACCCTCGCCGACTTCCTCCGCGGCGAGGTGCTCGGCGGCCAGGTCACGGACGCGGCCCGCCGCGCCCCCGTCACCGCCGTCCCGGTCGCCGACGACGACCCCATCGCCATCGTCGCGATGAGCTGCCGCTTCCCCGGCGGCGTCCGCAGCCCCGAGGACCTGTGGCAGCTCCTCGCCGGCGGCCGCGACGCCGTCACCGGCTTCCCCGCCGACCGCGGCTGGGACCTCGACGGCCTCTACGACCCCGAGGCCGCCGGCGACACCAGCTACGTCCGCGAGGGCGGGTTCCTCCAGGACGCGGCTGACTTCGACCCCGCGTTCTTCGGGATCTCGCCGCGTGAGGCGCTGGCCATGGACCCGCAGCAGCGGCTGCTGCTGGAGACGTCCTGGGAGGCCTTCGAGCGCGCCGGCATCGACCCCACGACCGTCCGCGGCGAGCAGATCGGCGTCTTCACCGGCACCAACGGCCAGGACTACCTGAACGTCATCCTGGCCGCCCCCGGCGGCGCCGAGGGCTTCATCGGCACCGGCAACACCGCGAGCGTGGTCTCCGGCCGCATCTCCTACGTCCTCGGGCTGGAGGGCCCGGCGGTGACCGTCGACACCGCCTGCTCGTCGTCGCTGGTCGCCCTGCACTGGGCGATGCAGGCACTGCGGGCCGGCGAGTGCTCCATGGCCCTGGCGGGCGGCGTCACCGTGATGTCCACGCCCGCCTCCTTCATCGACTTCAGCCGCCAGCGGGGCCTGGCCGAGGACGGCCGGATCAAGGCCTTCGCCGCCGCGGCCGACGGCACGGGCTGGGGCGAGGGCGTCGGCATGCTGCTCGTCGAGCGGCTGTCGGACGCGCGGCGCAACGGCCACCCGGTCCTCGCGCTCGTACGGGGCTCGGCCGTGAACCAGGACGGCGCCAGCAACGGCCTCACGGCTCCCAACGGCCCGTCCCAGCAGCGGGTGATCCGGCAGGCCCTGGCGAGCGCCGGTCTGGCGGCCGGCGACGTGGACGCCGTCGAGGCGCACGGCACCGGCACCACGCTCGGCGACCCCATCGAGGCGCAGGCGCTGCTGGCCACCTACGGCCAGGACCGCTCGCCCGAACAGCCCCTGTTCCTGGGGTCCGTCAAGTCCAACCTCGGGCACACGCAGGCCGCGGCCGGTGTCGCGGGCATCATCAAAATGGTGCTCGCCATGGAGCACGGCGTGCTCCCGGCGACCCTGCACGTGGACGAGCCCACCCCGCACGTCGACTGGACGGCGGGCGACATCAGCCTGCTCACCGACGCACGGGAGTGGCCCGAGACCGGGCGGCCCCGGCGGGCCGGCGTCTCGTCGTTCGGCATCAGCGGCACCAACGCCCACACCATCGTCGAACAGGCCCCGGAGACCGCGGAGTCCGCCGCCCCCGCGACGTACCGTCCCGGCGTGGTGCCGTGGGTGCTCTCCGCCAAGGACGACGAGGCACTGCGCGACCAGGCGCGACGCCTCCACACCCGCGCCGAGGCCGACCCTGCTCTGCGCCCGGAGGACCTGGGCCTGTCCCTCGCCACGGGCCGCACCACCTTCGAACGGCGCGCGGCGGTCGTCGCCGACGACCGTGCGGGACTGCTCGCCGGGCTCGCCTCGCTGGCGGACGGCCGGCCCGCCGCGCAGGTCGTGACGGACTCCCCGGCGGCCGGCAAGCTCGCGTTCCTGTTCACGGGCCAGGGCAGCCAGCGGCTCGGCACGGGCCGGGAGCTGTACGCCGCGCACCCGGTGTTCGCGGACGCGCTGGACGCGGTGTGCGCCCATCTGGACCCGCACCTCGAAGTACCTATGCGAGAGGTGTTGTTCGGGGAGGACGCGGAGCTTCTCGACCGTACGGAGTTCACGCAGCCCGCGTTGTTCGCCGTCGAGGTGGCGCTGTTCCGGCTGCTGGAGAGCTGGGGGGTGAAGCCGGACTTTCTCTCCGGTCACTCCATCGGTGAGATCGCCGCCGCGCATGTCGCCGGGGTGTTCTCGCTGGAGGACGCGTGCACGCTGGTGGCGGCGCGCGGTCGTTTGATGCAGGCGCTGCCCACGGCCGGTGGCGTGATGATCGCGCTGCAGGCGTCGGAGGACGAGGTCCTGCCGCTGCTGACGGACCGGGTGAGCGTCGCCGCCGTCAACGGACCGGGGTCGGTGGTGATCGCCGGCGACGAGGACGCCGTCACGGCGGTCGTGGAGCTCTTCGCGGACCGCCGGTCGAAGCGGCTGACGGTCAGCCACGCCTTCCACTCCCCGCACATGGACGGCATGCTCGACGCCTTCCGCGAGGTGGTGTCCCGGCTGTCCTTCGAGGCGCCGTGCATCCCGGTCGTCTCCAACCTGACCGGCACCGTCGTCACCGACGCGATGACCTCGCCCGAGTTCTGGGTCCGCCACGTCCGTGAGGCCGTGCGCTTCCTGGACGGCGTCCGCGCGCTGGAGGCCGTGGGCGTCACCACGTACCTCGAACTCGGCCCGGACGGTGTGCTGTCCGCGATGGCCCAGGAGTGCGTGACCGGGGAAGGCGCGGCCTTCGTCCCCGTCCTGCGCTCCACCCGCCCTGAGGCCGAGATCGTCACCACCGCCCTCGCCCACGCCCACACCCGGGGCGTCGCGGTCGACTGGCAGGCGTACTTCGCCGGCACCGGTGCCCGGCGCGTCGACCTGCCCACCTACGCCTTCCAGCGGCAGCGCTACTGGCCGGCCCTGCCCTCCCTCTACCTCGGCGACGTCGAGGCGATCGGCCTCGACGACACCGCGCACCCGCTGCTGAGCGCCGGGGTCGCCCTCCCGGAGTCCGACGGGATGGTGTTCGCCGGACGGCTCGCCCTGGCCACCCACCCCTGGCTGGCCGACCACGCCATCCTCGGCAGCGTCCTGCTGCCCGGCACGGCCTTCGTCGAGCTCGCGATCCGCGCCGGCGACCAGCTCGGCTGCGACCTGCTGGAGGAACTGACCCTCGAGGCGCCGCTGGTGCTGCCCGAGACCGGCGGCATCCAACTGCGGCTGTGGGTCGGCGCCGCCGACCAGGCAGGACGCCGTCCGCTCGCCCTGCACTCGCGCCCCGAGGGCGCCGCCGAGGAACCGTGGACGCGGCACGCCGCCGGTGTGCTCGGCGAGGGGGGCCGGCCGCCGGCCGCCGCCGACCTCACCGCCTGGCCCCCGGCCGGAGCCCGCCCGCTGGACCTGGACGGCCGGTACGAGGGACTCGACGCCATCGGTTTCGCCTATGGGCCCACCTTCCGCGGCCTGCACGCCGCGTGGCAGCGCGACGACGAGGTCTTCGCCGAGGTCAGGCTGCCCCAGGGCGTCGAGGAGGAGGCCCGCCGCTTCGGACTGCACCCGGCCCTGCTCGACGCGGCCCTGCACGCCATCGGCCTCGGCGGCATCGGCGCCGCCGACGGCCAGGGACGCCTGCCGTTCGCCTGGAGCGGGGTGTCCCTGCACGCGGGCGGCGCCGCCGCGCTGCGGGTACGTCTGACCCCGGCCGGCGCCGAGGGCGTCCGGCTGGAGATCGCGGACGCCTCCGGAGCGCTCGTGGCGAGCGTCGAGTCCCTGGGGCTGCGCCCCGTGACGGCCGGTCAGCTCGCCACCCGCCCCGCCCACCACGAGTCCGTCTTCCGGACCCGGTGGACCGAACTGCCGGGCCCGGCCGTCCTCACCGACGGCTCCCCGGTCCGCTGGGCCGCCCTCGGCGACGCGGCCCGCGCCCTGCTCGCCGGCACGGACGCGGACACCCACCCCGGCCTCGCGGCGCTGGCCGCGGCCGTCGACGCGGGGGCGGCCGTCCCGGACGAGGTCGTCACCGTCCTCGCCGTCCACCCGGGGACCGTCCCCGCGCCGGTCGTCCACGAGGCCGCGCACGACGCCCTCGCCCTCGCCCAGGCCTGGCTTGCGGACGACCGCTTCGCCGCCTCCCGCCTGGTGGTCGTGACCCGGGGCGCGATGGCTGCCGACACGCCCGGCGTGGACGACCTGGTCGCGGCGACCGTGTGGGGCCTGCTCGGCTCCGCGCAGACCGAGAACCCGGGCCGGATCGCCCTCGTCGACATCGACATCGACATCGACGCCGACGGACACGACAGCACCCGCCACGGCCTGCAGGCGGCCCTGACCAGTGACGAGGAGCGGTTCGCCCTGCGCGGCGGCACCGTACTCGTGCCGCGCCTGGCACGCGCCGAGAACCGTACGACTGGCGGGGACGACGACGCCCGCGACCGCGGCCCCGCCTTCGGGCCCGACGGCACGGTGCTCGTCACCGGCGCCACCGGCGCGCTCGGCGGCCTCGTCGCCCGGCACCTGGCCGGCCGCCACGGCGTGCGGCGGCTGCTGCTCGTCGGCAGGCGCGGCGCGGAGGCGCCCGGCGCCGCCGCGCTCGTCGCGGACCTCGCCGCCTCCGGTGCCGAGGCGACCTGGGCCGCGTGCGACGTCGCCGACCGGGACGCCCTCGCCGACGTCCTCGACGGGATCCCCGCCGAGCACCCGCTGACCGGTGTCGTGCACACCGCCGGCGTCCTTGACGACGGCGTCGTCTCCTCGCTGACCCCGCAGCGGCTCTCCGCCGTCCTGCGCCCCAAGGTCGACGCCGCCCTCCACCTGCACGAGCTCACCCAGGACGCGGACTTGACGGCGTTCGTGCTGTTCTCGTCCACCTCCGGGCTCTTCGGCGGCCCCGGACAGGCCAACTACGCCGCCGCCAACGCCTTCCTCGACGCCCTCGCCCGGCACCGCCACGCACGCGGCCTGCCCGCGACCGCGACGGCCTGGGGCCTGTGGGACGTCGCCGACGGCATGGCCGGGGCCCTCGACGCCACCGACGTCAACCGCATGCGCCGCGCCGGGCTGCCGCCGCTGACGGCCACCGACGGCCTGGAGCTGTTCGACACCGCGCTCACCCTGCCCGAGGCGTCCCTCGCCCTCATGCGCGTCGACGCCGGGGCGCTGCGCTCCCTGGCGGCGGCCGGAACCCTCGCCCCGCTGCTGCGCGGCCTCGTGCGCGGCGTGGCCCGGCGTACCGTCGACGCCTCCGCCGCCACCGGGGCGGCCCAGTCCGAGCTGCGGGCCCGGCTCTCCGCGCTCCCCGCGGCCGAGCGGGACCGCGCCGTGCTCGACCTGGTCCGTACCGAGGTCGCCGCGACGCTCGGGCACACGGGAGCGGCGTCCGTCGAGCCCGGCCGCGCCTTCAAGGAACTCGGCTTCGACTCGCTGACCGCCGTCGAGCTGCGCAACCGGCTGGCCGCCGCGACCGCGCTGCGCCTGCCCGCGACGCTGATCTTCGACTACCCCGACCCCACCGTTCTCGCCCGCCACCTGCGCGCCGAACTGACCGGCGACACCGCCGCGGCGTCCGGCGGAACCACCCCGGCACCCGTGGCCGCCGACGACGAGCCGATCGCCGTCGTGGCGATGAGCTGCCGCTACCCCGGAGGCGTCCGCAGCCCCGAGGACCTGTGGGAGCTGCTGACGGCCGGCGCGGACGGCATCACACCCCTGCCGCGCAACCGCGGCTGGGACACCGAGGCGCTGTATGACCCCGACCCCGAGAGCCGGGGCACCAGCTACGCCCGCGCGGGCGGCTTCCTCCACGACGCCGCCGACTTCGACGCGCACTTCTTCGGCATCTCGCCGCGCGAGGCGCTGGCCATGGACCCGCAGCAGCGGCTGCTCCTGGAGACCACCTGGGAGGCCTTCGAGCGGGCCGGCATCGCGCCGTCCTCCGTACGGGGCAGCAGCACCGGCGTCTTCGCCGGCGTGATGTACCACGACTACGGCGCGCGCCTGCACGCCGTGCCCGACGTGGTCGAGGGCTACCTCGGCACCGGCAGCTCCAGCAGCGTCGTCTCCGGGCGTGTCGCCTACACCTTCGGCCTGGAGGGTCCCGCGGTCACCGTCGACACCGCGTGCTCGTCCTCGCTGGTCGCCCTCCACCTGGCCGCGCAGGCCCTGCGGCGCGGCGAGTGCTCGTTGGCCCTTGCGGGCGGCGTGACGGTGATGTTCACCCCGGGCACCTTCATCGAGTTCAGCCGCCAGCGCGGCCTGGCCGCCGACGGCCGCTGCAAGTCGTTCGCGGCCGCCGCCGACGGCACCGGCTGGGGCGAGGGCGCCGGCATGCTCCTGCTGGAACGCCTCTCCGACGCCCGCCGCAACGGCCACCCGGTCCTCGCGGTCGTGCGCGGCTCCGCCGTCAACCAGGACGGTGCGAGCAACGGCCTGACCGCGCCCAACGGACCCTCCCAGCAGCGCGTCATCCGCGCCGCCCTCGCCGGCGCCGGAGTCGCCGCGAAGGACGTCGACGTCGTCGAGGCGCACGGCACCGGCACCACGCTCGGCGACCCCATCGAGGCGCAGGCCCTGCTCGCCACCTACGGGCAGGAGCACACCGACGACCGCCCGCTGCTGCTCGGGTCGGTGAAGTCCAACCTCGGCCACACCCAGGCCGCCGCCGGCGTCGCGGGCGTCATCAAGATGGTCATGGCGATGCGGCACGGCGTCGTGCCGAAGACCCTCCACGTCGACGAGCCCACCCCGCACGTCGAGTGGTCGTCGGGCGCGGTGTCCCTGCTCACCGAGCAGGTGGCCTGGCCCGAGACCGGCCGCCCGCGCCGGGCCGGGGTCTCCTCCTTCGGCATCAGCGGCACCAACGCCCACGCCATCATCGAGCAGGCCCCCGACCCCGCTCCCGCCGCCGTATCCGCGCCCGAGACGGAGGCCGCGCCGAGCCTCGTCCCCGTGGTCGTGTCGGCCCGCGGCGAGGAGGCGCTGCGCGCCCAGGCCCGCCGCCTGCACACGCAGCTGAGCGACGACACCGCCCCGGGCACCACCGACATCGCCCTCTCCCTGGCCACGACCCGCTCCGCGCTCGAACAGCGCGCCGCGCTCGTCGCCGCGGACCGCGACGGCCTCCTGCGCGGCCTGGACGCCCTCGCCCGCGGCGAGGACACCGCCGGACTGCTGCGCGGCACCGCCCGCACCGGCGGCACGGCGTTCCTCTTCACCGGCCAGGGCAGCCAGCGACCCGGCATGGGCCGCGAACTGTACGCCGCGCACCCGGTGTTCGCCGCCGCCCTCGACGAGGTCTGCGCCGAACTCGACCGGCACCTCGACGTACCGCTGAAGGACGTGCTGTTCGGACAGGACGCGGAGCTTCTCGACCGTACAGAGTTCACGCAGCCCGCGCTCTTCGCCGTCGAGGTGGCCCTGTTCCGGCTCGTCGCATCGCTCGGCCTGACCCCCGACTTCGTCAGCGGACACTCCGTCGGCGAGATCGTCGCCGCCCACGTCGCGGGCGTCCTGTCGCTCCAGGACGCCGCCGAACTGGTCGCCGCACGTGCCCGGTTGATGCAGGCCCTCCCCGCCGGTGGCTCGATGATCGCGCTGCAGGCCCCGGAGGAGGAGGTCCTGCCGCTGCTGGACGACCGGGTGAGCGTCGCCGCGGTCAACGGCCCCCGCTCGGTGGTCGTCGCCGGCGACGAGGACGCGGCCACGGCGCTCGTCGAGCGCTTCCCGGACCGCAAGTCCACCCGCCTGACCGTCAGCCACGCCTTCCACTCCCCGCACATGGACGGCATGCTGGCCGAGTTCCGCAAGGTCGCCGAGGGCCTGGTCTACGAGGCCCCGCGCATCCCGGTCGTCTCGAACCTCACCGGGGCCGTCGTCACCGACGAGATGGGCTCCGCCGACTTCTGGGTCCGGCACGTCCGCGAGGCCGTCCGCTTCCTCGACGGAATCCGCGCCCTGGAAGCGGCCGGCGTCACCACGTACCTCGAACTCGGCCCCGACGGCGTGCTGTCCGCGATGGCCCAGGAATGCGTCACCGGCGACGAGGACGACGCGAGCGGCGAGGCGGTCTTCGCCCCCGTCCTGCGTCGCGACCGGTCCGAGGCCGAGACCCTCGTCACCGCCCTCGCCCGCGCCCACGTCCACGGAGCCGCCGTCGACTGGGCGGCGTACTTCGCGGGAACCGGCGCCCGGCGCGTCGACCTGCCCACCTACGCCTTCCAGCGCAAGCGCTACTGGCTCGACGTGGGCCTCGGTGTCGAGGACGTCCTGGCCGCGGGACTCGACACCGCCGACCACCCGCTGCTCGGCGCCGCCGTCGCGCTCCCGGCGTCCGACGGGCTCGTCCTGACCGGACGCCTGGCCCTGTCCACGCACCCCTGGCTGGCCGAGCACACGGTCATGGACACCGTGCTGCTGCCCGGCTCGGCCTTCGTGGAACTCGCCCTGCGCGCCGGTACCGAGTGCGGCTGCGACACGCTGGAGGAACTCACCGTCGAGGCCCCGCTGATCCTTCCCGAGCAGGGCGCCATCCAGCTCCAGGTGGCGGTGGAGGCTCCCGACGAGGCGGGCCGCCGGAGCCTGACGCTGCACGCACGACGCGCCGACGCCCCCGCCGACACGCCGTGGACCCGGCACGCCGCCGGAATCCTCGCGCCCACCACTGCTGCCACGGCTCCGTCCGACCTGGCAGCGTGGCCGCCGCCCGGCGCGGAACCCGTCCCCACCGAGGAGTTCTACCCGGCCGCCGCAGCCGCCGGGCTCGGCTACGGACCGGCGTTCCAGGGCCTGCGCTCCGCGTGGCGGCGCGGTGGCGAGACGTTCGCCGAGATTGCACTCGCCGAGGAGCACACCACCGACGCCCCCGCCTACGGCATCCACCCCGCCCTGCTCGACGCCACCCTGCACGCCATCGGCCTGCGCGAGCCCGCCGACGGCGAGGCGGAAGGCGCCCGGCTGCCGTTCGCCTGGACCGGCGTCCGGCTGCACGCGGTCGGCGCCGCCTCGATCCGCGTCCGGCTGACCCCCGCCGGGTCCGGGGGAGTGGCCCTGGAACTGGCGGACGCGGCGGGCGCGCCCGTCGCCTCGGTGGAGTCCCTCGTCCTGCGGCCCGTCACCGCCGGGCAGATCGGCGACGACCGGGCCGCCCACCACGAGTCCCTGTTCGCCGCCGAATGGACCAGGCTGCCCCTGCCGGCCGCCGCGGTCCCCGCGGGCGAGCGCTGGGCCGTACTCGGCGAGGACGCCGCTGCCCTGCGCGTCGGCGGCGAGTCCCTGGAGACCCACCCCGGACTCCCCGCGCTGCGCGCCGCGCTCGCGGCGGGCGCCCCGGCACCGGACGTCGTCCTCGTACCGCTGCCGTCCGCGGACGACGGCGGGCCCGCGACGGACGCACGGACGGCCGCCCACCACGCCCTCGCCCTGGTCAAGGACTGGCTCGCCGAGCAGCGGCTGGACGACGCACGGCTCGTCCTCGTCACCCGTGGAGCCGTCGCGGCCGCCGAGGGCGAGCACGTCACCGACCTCGCCCACACCCCGGTCTGGGGGCTGGTGCGCTCGGCGCAGTCGGAGAACCCCGGGCGTTTCGTGCTCGTCGACACCGACGGCACCGACGCCTCCCTGGCGGCCCTGCCCGCGGCGCTCGCCACCGACGAACCCCAGTTCGCCCTGCGGGCGGGCGAGGCCCACGCCTTCCGGCTGCGGCGCGTCGCGCGAGACGGCGCCGAGACCGGGGTCCCCGCCTTCGACACCGACGGGACGGTGCTGGTCACCGGCGCCACCGGCACCCTGGGCGGCCTGCTGGCCCGTCACCTGGTGGCGGTGCACGGCGTACGGCACCTGCTGCTGCTCAGCCGGCGCGGCTCCGACGCGCCCGGTGCCGCCGAACTGACCGCCGACATCGTCGCGTCGGGGGCGACCGTGACGTGGGCGGCATGCGACGCCGCCGACCGTGAGGCGCTGGCGGCGGTCCTGGCGGCCGTCCCCGCCGGGCGTCCGCTGACCGCCGTCGTCCACACCGCCGGTGTCCTCGACGACGGCATCATCGACTCCCTCACCCCCCAGCGCCTCGACACCGTCCTGCGCCCCAAGGCCGACGCCGCCTGGAACCTCCACGAGCTCACCGAAGGCGGCGCGGTCACCGCCTTCGTCCTCTTCTCCTCCGTCGCCGGCTCCTTCGGCGCGCCCGGCCAGGGCAACTACGCCGCCGCCAACGCCTTCCTCGACGCCCTCGCCCAGCACCGTCGCGCCCGCGGACTGCCCGCCACCTCCCTCGCCTGGGGCCTGTGGGCCACCGAGGGCGGCATGGCCGGTGCCCTCGACGAGACGGACCTCGGCAGGATGGCCCGCTCCGGCGTCCTCGGCCTCGCACCCGACGAGGGACTGGCCCTCTTCGACACCGCCACCACCCTCGACGACGCCGTCCTCGTCCCCATGCGCGTCGACCCGGCCGCACTGCGCGCCCAGGCCGCCGACGGCACGCTGCCGCCGCTGCTGCGCTCCCTGGTCCGCGTCCCGGCCCGCCGCGTCGCCGACACCGGTGCCCACGGCGCGACGCGCCCCGGCGCCGATGCCACGGGCTCGCTGGAGGCACGCCTGGCCGGACTCCCGGCCGGCGACCGCGACCGCCTGCTCACGGACCTGGTCCGCACCCAGGTCGCCGCGGTCCTCGGCCACGGCGGGGCGGACGACGTGGACGCCTCCCGCGGCTTCCTCGACCTGGGCTTCGACTCCCTCACGGCGGTCGACCTGCGCAACCGGCTCACCGCGCACTCGGGACTGCGGCTGCCGGTCACCCTCATCTTCGACTACCCGTCGCCCACCGCCCTCGCCCGCTACCTCGGCGACCGGCTCGGCCAGGGCGACCAGGCACGCCCGCCCGTCCACGCGGAACTCGACCGGCTCGAGGCGGTCCTCGCGGCGGTCGGCCCCGACGACGTCGAACGCGCCGGCATCACGTCCCGGCTGCGGGACCTGCTCGCGCAGTGGAACGGAACGCACGGTGCGCAGGACAGCGCCGCCGAGGAGCGGCAGATCCAGTCCGCGACCGCCGAGGAGATCTTCGATCTCCTCGACGACGAACTGGGGCTGTCCTGAACGGCCCCGGGCCGGCCGGCTCCCCGACACGACCCGGCCCGGTCCACGGCTTGGCCCGAGGCCCGGCCCGCGGCCCGGCCCGCGGCCAGTCCCGCGGCCCGGCCCACGGCCTCCGATCCACCGGCTCCGCGCGAGCCTTCCGACTTCGATCCCGGGGATGGCGTACATGGTGAACGAGGAGAAGTACCTCGATTACCTCAAGCGGGCGACGACCGATCTCCGCGAGGCGCGGCGGCGGCTGCGCGAGATGGAGGAGAAGGACCAGGAGCCCATCGCCATCGTGGCGATGAGCTGCCGCTACCCCGGCGGTGTCGCCACCCCCGAGCAGCTGTGGGAGCTCGTCGCCCACGGCGGCGACGCGGTCTCCCCGTACCCCACCGACCGCGGCTGGGACACCGACGTCCTCTTCGACCCCGACCCCGACAGCGGGATCGACGCCTACGAGAAGGTCGGCGGCTTCCTCCACGACGCCGCCGACTTCGACCCCGGCTTCTTCGGCATCTCGCCGCGCGAGGCGCTGGCCATGGACCCGCAGCAGCGGCTGCTGCTGGAGATCTCGTGGGAGGCCCTCGAACGGGCCGGGATCGACCCCGCCTCCCTGCGCGGCAGCCGCACCGGCGTCTTCGCCGGACTCATGTACCACGACTACGCCGCCCGGCTGTTCAGCGTCCCCGAGGAGATCGAGGGCTTCCTCGGCAACGGCAGCTCCGGCAGCATCGCCTCCGGCCGCGTCGCCTACACCCTCGGCCTGGAGGGCCCGGCGGTCACCGTCGACACCGCGTGCTCCTCCTCGCTGGTCGCCCTCCACCTCGCCGCCCAGGCGCTGCGCGGCGGCGAGTGCACGCTGGCGCTGGCGGGCGGCGTCACGGTGATGTCGACACCCGGCACCTTCACCGAGTTCAGCCGCCAGCGCGGGCTGGCCGGTGACGGCCGCTGCAAGTCGTTCGCGGCCGCCGCCGACGGCACCGGCTGGGGCGAGGGCGCCGGCATGCTCCTGCTGGAGCGGCTGTCGGACGCCCGCCGCAACGGCCACCCGGTCCTCGCGGTCGTGCGCGGCTCCGCCGTCAACCAGGACGGCGCCAGCAGCGGCCTGACCGCGCCCAACGGCCCCTCCCAGCAGCGCGTCATCCGCGCCGCCCTCGCCGGCGCCCGCCTGTCCGCCGGCCAGATCGACGTCGTCGAGGCCCACGGCACCGGCACCACGCTCGGCGACCCCATCGAGGCCCAGGCCCTGCTCGCCACCTACGGGCAAGAGCACACGCCCGAACAGCCCCTGCTGCTCGGGTCGGTGAAGTCCAACCTCGGTCACACGCAGGCCGCCGCCGGTGTCGCGGGCATCATCAAGATGGTCATGGCGATGCGGCACGGCGTCGTGCCGAAGACCCTCCACGTCGACGGGCCGACGCCCAACGTCGACTGGACCGAGGGCGCCGTTTCGCTGCTCACCGAGTCCGTCGCCTGGCCTGACACCGGCCACCCGCGACGGGCCGGCGTCTCCTCGTTCGGCATCAGCGGCACCAACGCCCACACGATCATCGAGCAGGCCCCGGAGGCCGAGGCCGTCGAGGCCCCGGAGACCGCAGAGGCCCCGGCACCCGTGCCCGCCCTCTGGAACCTCTCCGCCAAGACACCGGCGGCCCTGCGCGCCCAGGCGGCCGCCCTGCGCGACCACCTGACCGCCCACCCCCACCTGCACACCGACGACGTGGCCTTCTCCCTGGCCACCGGACGCTCCGACTTCGAGCACCGCGCCGTACTCACCGCGGGCGACCCGGCCGGACTCCGCGACGCCCTGGCGTCCCTCGCGGACGCGGGCGCCGACGAGGCGACCGCGACCGTGCCGGGCGTCACGCGCGGCCGCCTGGTCGCCGGCAAGACGGCGTTCCTGTTCACGGGGCAGGGCAGCCAGCGCCTCGGCATGGGACGGGAGCTGTACCGGACGTATCCGGTCTTCGCGCGGGCCCTGGACGAGGTCTGTTCGCACCTCGGCACACCGCTGCGGGACGTGCTGTTCGGCGACGACGCCGAGGCGCTGGACCGCACGGAGCACGCGCAGCACGCGCTCTTCGCCGTCGAGGTGGCGCTGTTCCGGCTGATGGAGAGCTGGGGCGTGGAGCCCGACTTCGTGTCGGGGCACTCGGTGGGCGAGATCGCCGCGGCGCACGTGGCCGGCGTGGTCTCGCTGGAGGACGCCTGCACGCTGGTCGAGGCGCGCGGACGGCTGATGCAGGCGCTGCCGGCCGGCGGCGCGATGATCGCGCTGCAGGCGTCGGAGGACGAGGTCCTGCCGATGCTCACCGACCGGGTGGGCATCGCCGCCGTCAACGGCCCCCAGTCGGTCGTCATCGCCGGTGACGAGGACGCGGCACTGGAGATCGCCGCATGGTTCGTGGGCCGCAAATCCAAGCGCCTGACGGTCAGTCACGCCTTCCACTCCCCGCACATGGACGGGATGCTCGACGCGTTCCGTGCCGTCGTTGCCGGGCTGTCGTTCGAGGCTCCCCGCATCCCCGTCGTCTCCAACCTGACCGGCGCCGTCGTCACCGACGAGATGGCCTCGGCGGACTTCTGGGTGCGGCACGTCCGCGAGCCCGTCCGCTTCCTCGACGGCGTCCGCACCCTTGCCGAGCGCAACGTCACGCACTTCGTGGAACTCGGCCCCGACGCGGTGCTGTCCGCCATGGCCCAGGAGGGCCCGGTCGGCGAGACGGCCGCGTTCGTCCCCTTGCTCCGCACCGGCCGGCCCGAGGCCGAGACCGTCACCGCTGCCCTCGCCCGGCTCCACGTCCGCGGCGTGCCCGTCGCCTGGGACACCTACTACACGGGCAGCGGCGCCCGGCGCGTCGACCTGCCCACCTACGCCTTCCAGCGCGAGGCGTACTGGCTCGACGCCGGCCGCCCCGCCGGGGACGTCTCGGCGGCCGGACTCGGCGCCGCCGACCACCCGCTGCTCGGCGCCGCCGTCGCGCTCGCCGGCCTCGACGGCTTCCTCTGCACCGGCCGCCTCTCGCTGGACACCCACCCGTGGCTGGCCGACCACGCCGTCATGGGCTCTGTCCTGCTGCCCGGCACCGCCTTCGTGGAACTCGCGATCCGCGCCGGCGACCAAGTGGGCTGCGACCTGCTGGAAGAGCTCACCCTGCACGCGCCGCTGGTGCTGCCGCACGACGGTGCCGTCCAGGTCCAGGTGTGGGTCGGGGCACCGGACGCCACGGGCCGCCGCACCCTCGGCGTCCACTCCCGGCCCGAACCGGCCAGGGAGACCCCGCAGGACACGGCGCACGACGCACCGTGGACGCTGAACGCCGACGGCGTCCTCACCACCGGCGCCCCCGCCCCCGGCTTCGCCCCGGAGGTGTGGCCGCCGGCCGGTACCACCGCCGTGCCTGTGACCGACCTGTACGCCGGACTCGCCGAAGCGGGCCTGGAGTACGGACCCGCCTTCCAGGGCGTGCGCGCCGCCTGGCGCGCCCCCGACGGGACGACGTACGCCGAACTCGCCCTCGGCGACGAACAGCGCGCCGACGCGGCGCGTTTCGGCCTGCACCCCGCCCTGCTCGACGCCGCCCTGCACACCATCGGCCTCACCGGACTCGTCGAGGACACCGGCCGCGGCCGGCTGCCCTTCTCCTGGAACGGGGTCGCCCTGCACGCCGTGGGCGGCTCGGTGCTGCGCGCACGGCTGACGGCGACCGGCCCCGAGGCCGTGTCACTGGCGCTCGCGGACGAGGACGGCCGCCCGGTAGCCGACATCGCCTCCCTCACCCTCCGCCCGGTCTCCGCCGGACAGCTCGGCACCGGGCACGGCGGCCACCGCGACGCCCTGTTCGCCGTGGACTGGACGCCCCTCGACACCCCCGCGACGACGGTCGAGGACTGGGTCGTGCTCACCGGCCCGGCTTCGGACGACGTCCCGGGCCTGCCCGGCACCCGGCACGCCTCCGCGGCCGCGCTGATCGAGGCCTGCGACGCGGGCGCCCCCGTACCCGGTACCGTCCTGGTCCCGTACGCCGCTCCGGCCGCGCTCACCGCCGAGGCCGTGCACGAGGCCGCGCACCGCACGCTCGCCCTGCTCCGGTCCTGGACGGCGGAGGACCGCTTCGCCGACACCCGGCTCGTCCTGCTCACCGAAGGCGCCCTCGCCGCCCGCGACGACGACCGCGTCCCCGACCCGGTCCACGCCGCCGTCTGGGGTCTGGTGCGCTCGGCGCAGTCCGAGAACCCCGGGCGCTTCGTGCTGGTCGACACCGACGGCACCGACGCGTCCCTGGCGGCCCTGCCCGGCACACTCGCCACCGGTGAACCCCAACTCGCACTGCGCGACGGCATCGTCCACGCCGCCCGCCTCACCCGGGTCGCCGTGCCCGCCGAGGCCTCGGCTCCCGCGTTCGACGCCGAGGGGACGGTGCTGGTCAGCGGAGCGACCGGCACGCTCGGCGGGCTGGTGGCCCGTCACCTGGTGGCGGAGCGTGGCGTACGGCATCTGCTGCTGCTCAGCCGGCGTGGCGCCGAAGCGCCTGGTGCCGCCGAGCTGACGGCTGAGCTGGGCGCGTTGGGTGCCTCGGTGTCGTGGGCGGCGTGCGACGCCGCGGATCGTGACGCGCTGACGGAGGTGCTGGCGGCCGTGCCCGTCGAGCGTCCGCTGACGGCTGTCATCCACACCGCCGGAGTCCTGGACGACGGCGTCATCGACTCCCTCACGCCGGAGCGGCTCTCCGCCGTCCTGCGCCCCAAGGCCGACGCCGCCCTCAACCTGCACGAGCTCACCCGCGACCTCGACCTCGCCGCCTTCGTCCTCTTCTCGTCGGCCGCGGGCGTCTTCGGCGCGCCCGGCCAGGGCAACTACGCCGCCGCCAACGCCTTCCTGGACGCCCTCGCCCAGTACCGCCGTGCCCACGGCCTGCCCGCTACCTCGCTCGCCTGGGGCCTGTGGGAGGACACCGACGGCATGGCGGGCCGGCTCGACCAGGCCGACCTGGACCGCATGAAGCGCGGCGGCGTACAGGGCCTCACGGCCGCCGAAGGACTCGCGCTCCTCGACGTCGCCGACGCCCTCGGTACCGGGGTAAGCGATGGCGGCGGTTCCCACCGCAGTCTGCTGGTGCCCATGCGGCTGACCCTGCCCCACGGCGCGCGCGGCGCCGACGTCGCACCCCTGCTGCGCGGCCTCGTCCGCGGCCCCGGCAGGCGCCTCGTCACCAGCACCGGGGACCGTGCCGCAGCCGGCGGCTCCGCCGGTACCGCGCTCGAGCAGCGCCTCGTCGTACTCGACCCGGCCGAGCGGGAGCGGCTGCTCCTCGACCTCGTCCGCGCTCACGTGGCGGACGTCCTCGGCCACGGCTCCCCGGACGCCATCGAGCCCGAACACGCCTTCAGCGAGCTGGGCTTCGACTCCCTCACCGCCGTCGAACTGCGCAACCGCCTCGGCGCCTCGGTCGGCCGACGGCTGCCCGCCACCCTGATCTTCGACTACCCCACCTCCCTCACCCTCGCCCGCCACCTGCTCATGGAGTTGGCCGGGACGGACGCGGCCACACGCCCGTCCCTTGCCACAGCCGTCACCGATGGGGCCCTCGCGGACGACCCGATCGCCATAGTCGCGATGAGCTGCCGCTTCCCCGGCGGCGTCACCACCCCCGAGCAGCTGTGGCGCCTGCTGGAGAACGGCGAGGACGCCGTCTCCGGCTTCCCCGACGACCGCGGCTGGGACCTCGACGCCCTGTACGACCCCGACCCGGACCACCCCGGCACCTCGTACACCCGGCACGGCGGCTTCCTCCACGACGCCGCCGCGTTCGACCCCACCTTCTTCGGCATCAGCCCGCGCGACGCCGTCGGGACCGACCCGCAGCAACGGCTCCTGCTGGAGACCACCTGGGAGGCGTTCGAGCGGGCCGGCATCGACCCGGCCACGATGCGCGGCAGCCGGACCGGTGTCTTCGCGGGCGTGATGTACCACGACTACGCCACGCTCCTCGAACGCAGCGCCGACGGCGCCGACGGCTCCCTCGGCTCGGGCAGCACCGGCAGCATCGCGTCCGGCCGCGTCTCGTACACCTTCGGCCTCGAAGGACCTGCCGTCACCATCGACACGGCGTGCTCATCGTCGCTGGTGGCCCTGCATCTCGCCGTTCAGGCGCTGCGCAACGGCGAATGCGACATGGCCCTCGCGGGCGGCGTCACCGTCATGGCCACCCCCGGCACCTTCGTCGGCTTCAGCCGTCAGCGCGGCCTGTCCGCCGACGGCCGCTGCCGCGCCTTCTCCGCCGACGCCGACGGCACCGGCTGGGCCGAGGGCGCCGGCATGCTGCTGGTGGAACGCCTGTCCGACGCGCGCACCAAGGGCCACCCGGTGCTCGCCGTGGTGCGGGGTTCCGCGATCAACCAGGACGGCGCCAGCAACGGCATGACCGCCCCCAACGGCCCGTCCCAGCAGCGTGTCATCCGCGCCGCCCTGGCAAGCGGGGGACTGACCGCGGCGGACGTGGACGCCGTGGAGGCGCACGGCACCGGCACGACGCTGGGCGACCCGATCGAGGCGCAGGCGGTGCTCGCGACCTACGGCCAGGAGCGCGGCGGCGAACAGCCGCTGTGGCTGGGATCGATCAAGTCCAACTTCGGCCACACGCAGGCCGCGGCGGGCGTCGCGGGCATCATCAAGATGGTCATGGCGATGCGGCACGGCGTGCTCCCCAGGACGCTTCACGCCGACGAGCCCTCGGCACACGTGGACTGGTCGGCGGGCGCGGTCTCGCTGCTCACCGAGGCCGTCGCCTGGCCCGAGACGGGCCGTCCGCGCCGGGCCGGCGTGTCGTCGTTCGGCATCAGCGGCACCAACGCCCACACGATCATCGAGCAGGCACCTGCCGCCCTTGCGGCGCCCGAGACCCCTGCCTCGCACGGCCCGCTTCCGCTGCGGCTGTCCGGCCGCAGCACCGACGCCCTGTCTGCCCAGGCCCGCGCCCTGCGCGCACACCTGGCCGCCCACCCGGGCACGTCCCTGCGAGACCTCGCGTACTCCCTGGCCACCGGCCGGGCCGCCTTCGACCACCGCGCTGTTGTCGTCGCTTCGGACGACGCGTCGCTCGCCGCCGCGCTCGACGGCCTTGCCGACGGGCACCCCGCTCCCGGGCTCACGGCCGGCACGGTCAGCAAGGGCGGTCGCACGGCGCTCCTGTTCACGGGGCAGGGGAGTCAGCGGCTGGGGATGGGTCGTGAGTTGTATGCCGCCTATCCGGTGTTCGCGCGGGCGTTGGACGCGGTGCGTGAGCGCCTTGAGCTGGGTGCGTTGTTCGGGGATGACGCGGAGGCGTTGGACCGGACGGAGTTGGCGCAGCCTGCGTTGTTCGCGGTGGAGGTCGCGCTCTTCCGGCTGCTGGAGTCGTGGGGTGTGCGTCCGGACTTCGTGTCCGGGCATTCGGTGGGTGAGATCACGGCTGCGCATGTGGCCGGGGTGCTGTCCCTGGACGACGCGTGCACGTTGGTCGAGGCTCGCGGGCGGCTGATGCAGGCGCTGCCCTCCGGCGGTGTGATGATCGCGGTGCAGGCGTCGGAGGACGAGGTCCTGCCGCTGCTGAACGAGCGGGTGAGCATCGCGGCCGTGAACGGGCCGCAGGCTGTGGTGATCGCCGGTGACGAGGACGCGGCGGTCGCGATCGTGGAGTCCCTGGGGGATCGGAAGTCGAAGCGCCTGACGGTCAGCCATGCGTTCCACTCGCCGCACATGGACGGCATGCTCGACGCGTTCCGTGAGGTGGTGTCCGGGCTGTCGTTCGCGGCGCCGCGCATCCCGGTCGTCTCCAACCTGACCGGTGCCGTCGTCACGGACGAAGTGTCCTCGCCCGACTTCTGGGTGCGGCACGTCCGTGAGGCCGTGCGCTTCCTGGACGGCATCCGCGCCCTGGAGGCCGCGGGCGTCACCACGTATGTGGAGCTGGGTCCGGACGGCGTCCTGTCCGCCATGGCGCAGGAGTGCGTGACCGACGAGGGATCCGTCTTCGCCCCGGCGCTGCGCGGTGGCCGTCCGGAGGCCGAAACCGTCCTCACGGCCCTTGCCCACCTGCACGTCCGTGGTGGGGCCGCGGACTGGGAGGCCCCTTTCACCGGCACCGGTGCGCGGCGTGTGGACCTGCCCACCTACGC
The DNA here is from genome assembly GCF_042956445.1 of Streptomyces sp. NPDC008238. Classification (NCBI taxonomy): domain Bacteria; kingdom Bacillati; phylum Actinomycetota; class Actinomycetes; order Kitasatosporales; family Streptomycetaceae; genus Streptomyces; species Streptomyces sp. NPDC008238. Next base: position 26,424 of record NZ_JBIBGK010000051.1, read on the forward strand.
CTTCCAGCGGGCCCGCTACTGGCCCGACGCCGCTCACCCGCTCCCCGGTGACGCCGCAGGGCTCGGGCTTGCCGCCGCTGGGCACCCGCTGCTGGGCGCGTCCGTGACCCTGGCCGATGTCGACGGCCTGGTGTTCACGGGTCGGTTGTCGTTGCGTTCGCATCCGTGGCTGGCCGATCACGTGGTGTTCGGCTCGGTGTTGTTGCCGGGGACGGCGTTTGTGGAGCTGGCGCTGCATGCGGGTGAGCGTGCGGGGTGCCCGGGTCTGGCGGAGCTGACGCTTGCGGCGCCTCTGGTCCTGCCGGAGTCCGGCGCGGTTCAGGTGCAGGTGGTGGTCGGTGAGGCCGACGGCTCGGGCGGTCGTTCCGTTGCCGTGTACTCGCGTCCGGACGGTGACGACGAGGCCTGGGTTCGCCATGCGGTGGGCCTGCTGACGGACAGCGTCCAGGCCGAGGTGAGCGACCTGTCCGTGTGGCCTCCCGCCGGGGCCACCGCCGTGAGCGCGGCGAGCGCGTACGAGGTGCTCGACGCCGCCGGTCTCACGTACGGGCCCCTGTTCGAGGGGCTCGGTGCGGCATGGCGGCGTGACGGCGAACTGTTCGCGGAGGTGTCGCTCCCCGCGGAGCTGCAGGGTGACGCCGAGGGGTTCAGTGTGCACCCGGCATTGCTGGACGCGGTGTTGCACAGCCTGGCGCTGGGTGGGGTACTCACGGGCGCGGATGAGGGCGCGCGGTTGCCGTTCGCGTGGAGTGGTGTGCGGTTGCACGCGGCCGGCGCGTCGTCGGTGCGTGTGCGGGTGGCGTCGGCCGGGGACGGTGCGGTGTCGCTGGAGCTGGCGGACCCGACAGGCGCCCCGGTGGTGTCGGTCGAGTCGCTCGCGCTGCGCGCGGTCTCGCCCGACCAGATCGACGCCGCGCACGACAATCGCCAGAACTCCCTCTACCGGCTCGAATGGACCGGACGTCCGGCCGAGCGGGAGCGGACTTCGCCGTCGCTGACGGCCAGTTGTGCGGTCGTGGGCGCCGGGATACCGGGTCTGGACTGCCCGATCCACACCGACCTTGCTGCCCTGGCGGATGCGTCCGACGTCGTGCCGGACCTGGTGTTCGTCACCCTCGGAGAGGCCGAGGGCGAAGTGCGGGAAGCGGTGCACGCCGGGGCCTCCGGCGCGCTCGCCCTTGTTCAGGCCTGGCTGGAGGAGGACCGCTTCGCCGACTCCCGCCTCGTGTTCGTCACCCGCGGGGCGATGGCGGCCGACGACCTTGTCGGCGCGGCGGTCTGGGGCCTGGTCCGTTCGGCCGCGACCGAGCACCCCGGCCGGTTCGCCCTCGTCGACCTCGACGACAGGGCCCTGCCCACGGAGGCGGTTGCCGCGGCCCTGGCCGCGGGGGAGTCCGAGATGCTCGCCCGCGAGGGCGCGGTGCGGGTGCCGCGTCTGGTCCGTGCGGTGGCGGAGCCCGGGCCGCTGGTCCTGGACGGCACGGTGTTGGTGACGGGTGCCAGTGGTGAGCTCGGCGGTTTGTTCGCGCGTCACTTGGTGTCCGAGTACGGGGTGCGGGATCTGCTGTTGGTGAGTCGGCGGGGTGGGGACGCCCCGGGTGCTTCTGAGTTGACCGCTGAGCTGGCGGGTCTGGGTGCGTCGGTGGTGTGGGCGGCGTGTGATGTGGCCGATCGGGACGCTCTGGCCAGGGTGCTGGAGGGCGTTCCGGTGGAGCGTCCGCTGTCGGCGGTGGTGCACACCGCGGGTGTTCTGGATGACGGTGTGGTCGGGTCGCTGACGGCTGAGCGTCTGTCGGCGGTGCTGCGTCCGAAGGTGGATGCGGCGTGGAACCTGCATGAGCTGACGCAGGGCATGGATCTGTCGGCGTTCGTGCTGTTCTCCTCCGCTGCCGGTGTGTTCGGCAATGCGGGTCAGGCGAACTACGCGGCGGCCAACTCCTTCCTGGACGCCCTGGCTGTTCACCGCAGGTCGCAGGGCCTGGCCGCGACGTCGCTGGCCTGGGGGCTGTGGGACGGCGGCATGGCCGGCGAGCTCGACGCCGATGAGGTGTCCCGGCTGGGCCGAGGCGGCGTCAGCGCGCTGTCGGAGGAAGAGGGCCTGGCCCTGTTCGACGCGGCCGCCGCTTCGCAGGACGCGGAGTTCGTACCGGTGAAGCTGGACCTGGGCGCGCTGCGTACGCAGGCGGCCAGCGGCATGCTGCCGCCGCTGCTTAGTGGTCTGGTCCGCGTCCCGGCCCGTCGTGCCGCGAAGGCTGTCGGCGCGGGGCCGGAGGCGGAACGCCTGGCCGGACTGCCAGTGGCCGAGCAGAAGGCTCACGTCGTGGAGTTGGTCCGCACCCAGGTCGCGGCGGTGCTCGGCTACGCGGGCCCCGAGGGTGTGGAGCCGGATCGGTCGTTCCGTGAGCTGGGCTTCGACTCGCTGACCGCCGTCGAGCTGCGCAACCGGCTCGGGGCGGCGATCGGGCTGCGCCTGCCGGCCACCCTCGTCTTCGACTACCCGACCTCCGTGGTCCTGGCCGAGCACCTGCGTGGGGAGCTCGTCGGAGCTGCCCCGGCAGCGGTGGCGCCGGTCGCCGTCCCGGTCCGTGACGACGAGCCGATCGCGATCGTGGGTCTGGGCTGCCGCTATCCGGGTGGGGTGGAGAGCCCGGAGGATCTGTGGCGGCTGGTTCTTGAGGGCCGGGATGCGATTTCCGGCTTCCCTGAGGATCGTGGCTGGGACGTGGAGGCGTTGTTCGACGCCGATCCCGACCAGCAGGGGACGAGCTACGCCCGGGAGGGTGGCTTTGTCCGGGACGCGGGTCACTTCGACCCCGCTTTCTTCGGGATCTCGCCGCGGGAGGCGGTGGCGATGGATCCGCAGCAGCGGTTGCTGCTGGAGACGTCGTGGGAGGCGTTCGAGCGGGCCGGGATCGACCCGACGACGATGCGCGGCAGCCGGACCGGTGTCTTCGCGGGTGTGATGTACCACGACTACGCGTCCCGGCTGTCGGTGCTCCCCGAGGGCGTCGAAGGCTTCCTCGGCACGGGTAACGCCGCGAGTGTCATCTCGGGCCGCCTCTCCTATGCGTTCGGGCTCGAGGGTCCGGCGGTCACCGTCGACACGGCCTGCTCGTCCTCGCTCGTCGCCCTGCACCTGGCGGTGCAGGCGCTGCGGAGTGGTGAGTGTGATCTGGCGCTGGCTGGTGGTGTGACGGTGATGGCGACGCCGGCGGCGTTTGTGGAGTTCAG
>NZ_JBIBGK010000052.1:0-27905 GCF_042956445.1 Streptomyces sp. NPDC008238
GGCCCTACCCTCATGCCCGGACATCCCGGAGATCACCCGACCGAGTCGCCACACTCGAACCGATGCTCACCATGATCGATAGAGAAACGGCTTCTTACCGTCGGTCAGCTGACCGCATGGGGCGAGGCAGGACTCGAGGACACCGTCAAGCTGATCGTCAGCGAACTGGTCACCAACGCCGTCCGCCACAGCACCGGCCCCATCTGCCTTCGCCTGATCCAGCACCAATGCCTGACCTGCGAAGTGCTCGATACCGAGGCATGCCCACCGCGCCTACGTCGCGCAAGCACCAGCGATGAGAACGGCCGCGGACTCTTTCTGGTCGCTCAGCTCGCCAGTAGGTGGGGCTCCCGCCTCATCCCGGGTGGAAAGGTCGTATGGGCCGAAATGGACCTGACCTCGGGCGCCTCCGACGCTTCCTTCGCGAACCGCTCCGGACCTGATGGAGGATCAGCGCCCGCGCCTCACCCTGGAGTGTGAGCACTCAGAGCGTCAGCCCATGCTGGGCACCTCAGCGCGGGACGCGACCTGCCTCGCGACGCGCATGCCACCGGGTTTCAAGTCTTGCGCCGTAAGCTGTGCTTCAGGTGGCAGATCTAGCGATGGTGGCGCAGTCCAACGTGGTGCGGTGGGTACCAGCGCTTCACGCGCTTGACACCCACCGCACGTCCTCAACGAGCTGAGGGTTGTGAGATCACCTCGTACCACTGTGCAGGTAGGCGCGGTTCACGGTCTGCCGTACGGTGTTACCGGCGGCGTCCGATGCGGTGATCCGCAGGGTTGCGTACGCGTCGCCGCGCAGGCGTGACGGCCGTTCGATGGTGGCGGTGAACCGGTTGTTGCCGCGCTGAGCTGTGTGGGCCGTCGCCCAGCTCTTTCCGTCATCGTATGAGGTTTCGACCTTCAGCGTGACTCCTCGGGGTGTGGCCATGCCGTCCTGCATGCGGACCTTCAGGCCGATGGTGTGCCGGCGCCCGCTGCCGACCGCGTTCTGCGCGTCGACGGGCACGCTGTAGTCCACTTGGAGCAGCGGCAGCGTCTCGGGGCTGGTGGTGGTGTCCGAGCGGAACATCCACGAAGTGTTCGTCGACGTACCGAAATGCCAGTCGTCCGAAACGCGGGCGGTGGTGAGGTCCAAACGGTACTCAGCCTTGCCGGAGGGCACTTCGACCGTGCCCCACGCGCCGGTGTCGGATGCTGTGATCTGCTTGCCGTCGCGGTACAGCACTGCTCGGGCCGTATCGTCGACGGCATCCGACCGAGCACCGGTGCTCAAGCCTCCAAAGCCGCTCCGTTCCGCAAAGGCCCAATGCCCCGCAGCAGCGTCGGCGAACTCGGGAACGTACAGCGACAGGGTGTCGCCGTTGCGGACGGACGCCCACGGCGCGCCTTGCGGGATGGAGGGGCGTGCGGGAGCGGCGAACCACCGCTCGGCAACGTGCTGACCAGGCCGGTAGCTATGCGTGATATCGCGCATGCCTGCCTGCAAAGCCGTGTCCGGGCTGTCGACGACGTTGTGGTGGACCATGTGGTACCAGAGCGTGCTGCCGGCGGAAACGTATTCGGTACGGGCCTGGCCGACGGGTACCTAGCGGCTGTGCTGGTTCCAGGCGATGTCCTGGTACGGCCGCCATCCGAAGCGCTGCTCGCTGGCCCACGAAGACGCACCGGTGCGCGTGTAGGTAGAGCGGACCGTCGCAGTGTTGGCTTCGGAGACGGTGTAGACCAGGTGCTGAGGAACCGATCCCGTGGAGGCCTGAACCACGTCGTACAAGTACGGGCTCCGCACAGTGCCGGAGAAGCTCAGCGTTGTGCTGCCCTTCTTCGTACGCTGCAGCAGGGCGTTCCCGCGGGTCCAAGAGGTCCGCATGGCGGGTAGTGCCATGCGGTCGCCGTCGGGCTGCCATCTCGTCCACGCCACCGCCCCCTGAGGCCACACCATCAGCAAAGCCTTGGCACCCGCGGTCTTACTGATCGTTTCAGAATGACGTGCGGAGTCGTCGGAGGCAGGTGATGCTGCAGGCGAGTTCCAGGAGGCCCTGGTGGAGGTCGGCGCGGCGTTCGTAGCGGGTCCGGAGTCGTTTGAACTGGTGGAGCCAGGCGAAGGTGCGCTCGACGACCCAGCGGGTCTTGCCCAGGCCGGAGCCGTGGGCGACGCCGCGTCGGGCGATGAGGGGCTTGATGCCGCGCTTCTATAGCAGGCGGCGGTACTTGTCGTAGTCGTAGCCGCGGTCGGCAAATAACCGCTTGGGCTTGCTGCGTGGGCGCCCTTGAAGTCCCCGTATTCGGGGGATCGCGTCCAGCAGCGGGATCAGTTGTGTCACGTCATGCCGGTTCCCGCCGGTCACGGACACGGCCAGCGGGGTGCCGCGGCCGTCGACGATCAGGTGGTGTTTGGAGCCGGGACGGGCTCGGTCGACCGGTGAAGGCCCGACGTGATCCCCCCTAATCCAGTGCGTAAGCAGACGGCCCAGGACCATGCAACGACCCGGGGCAGCTGCTCGCGCAGGACAGCGAATGCCTGGATCCCCCCTGGCCGTCAAGGCCTCCTCAAAGAGCGGCATCGCTGTCCGCGGTGATGGCGCGGGCGCCGGGCTTGAGGCTTGCGCCAAGAGTGGCGAGCCCGGCGTCTCCGTGGTCACCGCGAAACTCGCATGGACCGCTCGGACGTTGATCGTCACGGCGCGAGCCCGCTCCAGGGTCGACCTCTTGTTCATCCGCGAGCCCACGAGCTCTGCAGAAGATCGAGCCCCTGGAGTGCACTGGTGTCGCGAACGGCTACTGAGATGGCGGAACAACGAGTCCTTGGATTAGGGCGCCGCGTGACCCGCATGTGCTCGTGACCTGCATAAACGGACAGATCTTGGAGGACCGCTTGACCGTGTTCTGCGGCATCGACTGGGCAGAGCGCCACCACGACGTCGCCCTCCTCGACGAAGCCGGCACTCTGCTCGCCAAAGCCCGTATCACCGACGACGCGTCTGGCTACCACAAGCTCTTGGCCCTCCTCGCCGAACACGGCGACAGCCCCGAAGACCCGATACCGGTGGCCATCGAGACCAGCCACGGCCTCCTGGTCGCGACCCTGCGCACCGGCAGCCGCCGTGTCTTCGCGATCAACCCGCTCGCCGCCGCTCGCCGCCGCTCGCTACCGCGACCGCCACGGCGTCAGCCGCAAAAAGTCCGACCCGGGCGACGCCCTGGTCCTGGCGAACATCCTGCGCACCGACATGCACGCCCACCGACCCCTGCCAGCCGACTCCGAACTCGCCCAGGCCATCACGGTCCTGGCCCGAGCTCAGCAGGACGCCGTCTGGACTCGCCAGCAGGTCGCCAACCAGGTCCGCTCGCTCCTGCGCGAGTACTATCCCGCTGCTCTGCTGGCCTTCCAAAGCAAGCAGGGCGGTCTGACCAGGGCTGACGCCCGCGTCATCCTCACCCTGGTGCCGACTCCGGCCAAGGCCGCGAAGCTCACCCTCGCCCAGCTGCGGGCTGCCCTCAAACGCAGTGGCCGCCTCCGCGGCTGCGACACGGAAGCCGAGCGGCTGCGGGACATCTTCCGCGCCGAGTACGCCCACCAGCTGCCCGGTGTCGAGGACGCCTTCGGTCACCAGCTCCTGGCCCTGCTCAAGCAGCTGGACGCCACCTGCCAGGCCGCGGACGATCTCGCGGAGGCGGCCACAGCCGCTTTTCACCAGCACGCCGACAGCGAGATCCTGCTCAGCTTCCCCGGCCTGGGGCCCATGCTCGGGGCCCGCGTGCTCGCCGAGCTGGGCGACGACCGGGCACGGTTCCCCGACGCGAGGGCGCTGAAGTCGTACGCCGGATCCGCACCCATCCCCGGGCCTCCGGCAAGAAGCGTTTCGTCGGCCGCCGGTTCGTCAAGAACAATCGCCTCATCAACGCTGGCTTCCTTTGGGCCTTCGCCGCCCTCACCGCCTCACCAGGAGCGAACGCGAACTACCGGCGCCGACGCGAGCATGGTGATTGGCATGCCGCCGCACAAAGGCACTTGCTGAACCGCTTCCTTGGCCAGCTCCATCACTGCCTCAAGACCCGACAGCAATTTGACGAACAGCACGCCTTCGCACCGCTCCTGTCACCCCCGACCGAGCAGGCGGCTTGACTTCATAGCCCCCTGAGATGTCTTTGAGGGCCCTGACGTGGGAGCCGTCGATTGCGCAGTCGTCCATCTCGAGCAAGCCGGTCTTGCGCAGTTCGGCAAGGAGCTCCGCGTGCAGCCGGGGCCAGACACCGGCTTCGGTCCAGTCCCGCAGACGGCGCCATGCGGTCACGCCCGAGCAGCCCACCACACCAGCAGGAACGTCCCGCCAGGCCACCCCCTTGCGCAGCACGTAGTTGATGCCCGCCAGCGCAACACGGTCAGGCACCCGAAGTCGGCCTGGGTGCCGGTGCCTTCGCTCGGGCTGCGGCGGCAGCAGCGGCGCTGTGCGCTCCCACAGGTCATCGGGGACAAGATCATCGGACACCCCGCAGACCCTGCCGACGAAGATCACTGACTGCCAGCCGACACGCCGATCTCATTCTGAAACGATCAGTTAGTGGGTAGGGGCGAAGGCGGCCCGCGCCCAGTCGGCGAAGCCGGTCCAGGCGATCTCCGGATGCGCCGCGTGCAGCGCGGGGACGTCGACGCGGTAGCCGGGGCCGTTGAGGAAGGTCCACATCGCGTGCATGTCCGGGTTCCCGATGGCCTCCAGGGGTACGCGCTCGTGCCGGACGTCCCGGCCCAGGGCCGCGCTCAGCGCGTCCGCCATCTGCGCGGGCGTGGGTGCGTCGCTGGCCAGCTCGATACGCCGCCCCAGGTAGGGCGCGGGGTTGAGCAGCACCTCGGCCGCGAACGCGCCGTGGTCGGCGCGGGCGAGCTGCTGCAGCGGCCTGTCGGCGGGCAGCGGAAGGTCGAGCGCCCCACCGCGGATGCGCTCCGCGCCGCCGAGGGCGTTGTCGTAGAAGTACGTCGGCCCCAGGATCATGTGGGGCACGTCGCCGGAGGCCAGCTGGGCTTCGATGCGTGCCTTGCTGTCGAAGTGAGGCACGCCGCTCCCCTGGTCGGCCCCGGCCACCGAGCTGAACACCAGATGCGGTACGCGCGTCTCTGCGGCGGCGGTCAGGATGGCCCGCCCCTGGGCCACCTCGGCGTCCACGCCGGCCTCGAAGGGCGTGGTGAACGCGAAGACCCCCGCCACCCCGCCCATCGCCGCGGCGAGCGAAACGCCGTCATTCAGAGAGCCCACCACCACGGTGACGCCCCGATCGGCCAGCCGCCGCGCGGCCTCCCGCCCGGGGTCCCGCACCATCGCCCGCACCCTCGCCCCGCGGTCCAGCAACGCGTCGGTCACCGCTCCGCCCTGTCCGCCGGTTGCGGCAAGCACCAGGATCGGCTCATCAACCATCGGGAGACTCCTTCTTCATGGCTACGGGGCAACGAACACCAATGCGCAGTATCCGGCCGTGGCGCGTCCATATGCATGGCAACACGGGCACAATGGGCGCGGATGACGGGCGCCCGGCATCGGCCTCTCTCGCGGCCGTTGTCCGGGGTCACCGACTTCCTCCGTCCGCATGACCCATCAACCAGGGAATGTGGAACTAGGAGCCGTCCCTGTTGTGCCACGCGTGCAGCTTGTCGGAATGCATCATGAGCCAGATCCGGCCGATGCGGCCCTCCTCGGTGAGGTCGATCCCCACGACCGCCGCGGTCACGCCGTCCACGCGCCCGACGAGGCCGGGGCGGCTGATGTCCCGCACGCGGAACGTGACTCCCGGCTCCTTCGGCAGGACGCCGAGCCCAGTACCCGGGATCGGGCGGTCGGCGTGAATCGTGAGCTCCGGACCGGCTAGGCCGTACCGCTGGACGACGCAGCCGGCCGGGCCGTGCAGGATCCAGCTGCCGTACATACCGCCTCGCACGAGCGGTTCGTGCGGCGTCCGGTCCGCCGCTGCGCGCGGTTTCGGCACAATCGCCCTGGCGTGGCTGGTCGGCGCGATGTGCTTCGCCGCCGCCGTGCTGCTCTGGCCAGCTGCCGCGGTGTGGTGCGTGGTGGCCGGCCGCTGGGCTGGGGTAGTTCCGCAGGCCACTACCCCACTATCCCGGAGAAGCGGCCCGTCTCGGAAGGGGTCGCGTGGACTGTGCACCTACCTACTGGGGAGCAACCGACCGCCCTGGCCGCGCCCGTTGACGATGGGTTCGACGACCACCTCGCCTCGGCGCTGGAGATGCTGGCGGGAGGTGAGCGGCGATGATCGCACGCCTCCTTGCGACCCTCCTCGACTACTGCGCCACGTGCGGGTGGGGACGAAGCCCGGTTGCGGGCACTGAGTGTCATACTGGAAGTCGAGGCCCCGCCGCGTCCCCCGTGCGGCGGGGCCTCCCTCCCACAACGGCGCATGATGCCCCCGACTCAATCCACAAGGGGATCCATTGCGCAACACCACCGCCGCAGTTCTGCTACGCGCCGTCAGCCTGGTGAGATCTGAATGCGCGTAGTATAGCTGGAAGGCTGGGCGCCGGTCTCCTTATTCCTCACGAAGCACCTACCGTAGACCTCCTCGGCCCCTATTTCGGTGTCTATCTTGCTACTCGCGATGTTCCTAAACGACGCCGTGCGGCTCTGATTTGCAGCGGAGATGTTGCCGTGCGCGCCTCGCGTGATGAGGTCGTCGTCATCACTGTCCTGTTCCCAAATGTCACACCACGTTTCAAATGGGTATTGGTTTATCCTGTCGGACGTGGTGAAGTTCACGTTGTAGTCGATCTTCATGTCCCACAGGTCGCCGTTACTATGCTCTCGAACCCCATAAAGCGTGGCGCCGTTGATCCCCAGTGTCGGGGCGAGGCGGGGAGCGCCTTCGATGGATCCCGTTGTGGCGGCTGAAGCCATAGGCACGCTTCCCGCCAGTGCCAGTGCTGTCGCTGCGGATACGATTGCTTTGCGAGTTCGCATGGTGACCTCCAATGGGCAGCCTTCTTCCACTGGATGCGTAGCTAGAAGGCTCCCCGAATTGCCGAAGGCGCCGAATGTCGGGTGGCGCCAGCATTTCTCTTCACCGCATCCGATACAGCATTAGTTGAAATGCCATCAACGTCAGATGCGGCCGACACGTCAGGAAGTTGATGAGTACACCTGATGGTTCACGTGGCAACGTAAGTGTCGCGTTCCGCAATGTTGCGGCCAATCTCAGATTACGCCTGGCCCTAACCCGCAGCAAACAATCGCGGTGGCCGTCCACGAGGGACAAGCGCACACGGGGCGGTGTTCGGCAGTCCGCAGCCCCCAGCACTTTGCAGAACGCCCCCCGCGGACGGCGCTTCGCACCCCGGTACCCGACCGGCTCGCCCCCGGCAGCGAGCCGCCCATACGAGGCGACGTCCCGTCATGTGCACCCTCAAGGGCGGAACTTGCATGGCATCAGAAGCCAACTGTCAATGCGATCGGTCCTGCTACACCGCGCATTGCAGCAGCCAAGATCAGGCCCCGCCCGCTTTCCGTACCCTCCCGACCAGGGAGGAGTAAAGCCATGCCCGGACCCACAGACACCAACCGCGACGTCGCCCGGCAGTGCGAATACGAGGTCATGCTGCTCCGCACCCGCGACCGGCTCGGCCTTCCGGGAGATCGCCGAGCGCATCGACGCCGACGTCAAGAACACCTACGAGGCGTGGAAGCGTGGCCGGGCCCGCCTGCACCGCGAAGCCTCCGAGGCGTTCGGGACGTACGTCGGCGAGCAGCTCGCCACCTGCCGACACCTCATCGACGGCCTCATGCCCATGGTCCGCGCCGGCAGCCCGAACGCCGGGCAGCCGTCTGAAGGGGAGGTCGGCGGTGTTGCCGAGGAATCCCCAGGCTGAGCACGCCGATCCGGTGGGGTAACGGCCGGGCGGCCGGGCGTACAGCGGGGGACAGCACGGAGGTTGCGGCGGGTTCCGGGGACATGAGACTTCCTTCGGGTATCGGGGGCAGCGTGGGGACGTACGGGCGCTCGAGCGCGGCCGCTGTGGCACGCTGCGCCACCAGGCCGGTGACCACGCAGGGCTGGCATTTGGCCCTGGCTGTAGCGGTGTCGGCGGCGTAGACGGTGACAAAGGGGGTCACCGGCAGCTGCGTGGCCCCGCACAGCAGGCACGCTCCGGTCGTCCAGGGGCGGGCGTCGAGCAGTGCGTGTTCGGCGCTGGTTAGCTCTGGTAGGTGCGCGCTACCGCGGGGGTTCATGAAGGCAGCAGGGGTAAGGGTGGTGTGCCGGGTAGCGCGGGTGTGCCGGCAAGGCGTAGTACCGGTCGTGGGAGGTCCGGGCGGAACCGGTTTAGGGCGTGGTGCAGACAGTCCGCGTCCACCAGGTGGCTCAGTCTGGGCGGCGTGCGCCAATGTGGGCCGGGTGCGGTGCGGGCGCCGGCCCGCGGCAGGAGGACCTTGAACGGGCCGCCGAAACACAACCCGTGCGGGTGTTCCCATGTGTGGACGGTGCCGGGCGGTACGAGCCACATCAGTGCGTCACGCTCGTGGTTCGCGATGACCGGGCCGCACCCGCCGACCTGGAAGCGGTCCATCCACCGCACCACGCGGTCACCAGCGTCGCCGTACGAGGTGAGCACGATGTCCCAGTCCGCCCCGCACAAGGCCTCCGCGCAACCGCTGTAGGCGTTGTGCACCAGCTTTCGGATAGCGGCGGCAAGGTCGCTCATGTCAGTCTCACAGCCCGCGGCAGCAAGCGGTCCGGCCGCATCATGGCGGGCCCTTTCCCTGCTGTACTGCCCCTGAGCGAGGTGTCGCTCGGAGCCGAGGGACACCTCGCTCAGGAGCACGCGGTTCTCTGTGCCGTGCGCGGCGGTCACCGCGCGCTCTGTTCGCCGCAGGCGGCTGTTCGTGGCGTGGCCGCCTCAGAGACCGCGCTCTGTCGATTTGCCATGGCTGCAGCCTCTCGATGCAGCTGCCCGCGCGGTAAGGCCCGATGGGTTATCCAACTTGGGTAACATCACTATCGGTTGCGGTCCCGGAGCGTTTCGTATCTGCCTGTCGGAGTTGCCGATGTCCGAGTCCCCACCTGCGAAGGAACTCCCCGCCGGTCTGCTGTCAGATCCTGCGATGATCACGGCCTGCAGGACCCGGGACTTCGCGACGATCTTTCGGTTGGTGAAGATCAAGGCGGGCATCTACCCGTCCATGGTCGCCAGGCGATGCGACTTGACACCGAGCCGCGTGGGCGAGGTGATGTCCGGACGTCGCAAGCTCGTTCATATCGATGTTATTGAGCGAGTCGCCGACGGGCTCCACATTCCAGGCCACATGCTTGGTCTTGCCCGCCGGGCGGGGGAGACCCCCGCCCACCTTCAGCCGACCGGACAGGACGCGGCCTCGACGGCGCCGGACCCGGACTCAGCGCGACAGCCGGCTTCTGCGCTACCAGGGGCCGAAGTCGACGGAATCCTCGCACTTGCTGCTGGCGCCAGCCCCAGCGCGTCAACCCTCCAGGCTCTTCGCTCCTCGATCGAGGACTACTGGCGACGGGACGACGAGCACGGAGGAGAGGCGCTACGGCCAGCCGTTGTCGGCCAGCTCCGCTACGTCATCGGGCTGCTGAAGGAAGGCCGGCCAACGGCCCTGCAGAACGACTTGTACGCCGTCGCCGCAGAGTTAGCACGGCTTACCGGCTGGACCCACTTCGATGCCCGGCAGTACCACCAGGCCCGCACCTACTTCACCGAGGCCCTACGACTGGTCAAGCCCATCGAAGACCATCCGTTCATGGCCAACGTCCTGGCATGCATGAGCCTTCAAGCGACCTACCAGGACAAGCCCGGCGACGCCCTGGCGCTAGTCACCGCAGCTCAGGATCAGGCACGAGCCGGTCAAGCCACGACCCCGAGAGTCCTGTCGATGCTCGCGATGCGTGAAGCCTTCGCGCAGGCCACGCTAGGAAACCGGACCGCCACCCATGCGGCCATCTCACAGGCACACGCCCACTTCGGCCGGATCCACCCCGGCGACCTTGACCCAGCATGGGTGGCCTACTTCGACGAACCCAAACTCATCGCGGACACCGGCATCGCCTACGGACGCCTCGGCGAAACAGCCCTTGCCGAACCACTGATCGCCGATGCCCTCAACCGTGAACCACACACCAATCACCGCGGGCGAGCGTTCCACACCTTCTGGCTCGCCAAAACCCAACTCCAGCGAGGCAAGATCGACCAGGCCTGCCACACCGCAACCAGCGCCCTGGCACCCGCAGCGTCCATCACCTCCGAACGCGTCCGAGGCCACCTGACCGAGTTCTACGAGCAGTTGGCACCACACCGCCAGACACCCCCCGCAGTCGTCTTCGAAGCCCGGCTGCGCGAAACGCTCCCCACCGCGATCAACGAAGCGCGTCATCCATGAGCACATACAGCAGCCCCACCAAGGACCCACTACTCACGATCTCCCGACGATCGATCATGCCGCGCACATCGGCAAGCGGAATCCACTCGATCCGATCCGACTCGTTCTTCTCCGTCGGCGGACCGGCATACCTGGCCCCGTCAGCCCGGAAGACGTGATGCTGCGAGTCGGTGATGCCATTCGCCGGCTCCGCGTAGATCAACGGCTTCAAAACCCCCGGAACCCAGCCCGTCTCCTCCAGGACCTCCCTAGCAGCAGCCTCCGCCGGCGTCTCACCCTCCTCCACCAACCCCATCGGCAACTCCCACGCCCACGCATCTGTGATGAAGCGATGGCGCCACATCATCAACACCTCACGCCGACCGTTGACCACTGCCGCCACCGCCAAGTGCCGCAGCTTGACGACATGGTGCTCCCAGCGACGCCCGTCCGGCTGCTCCACATCGGCCAACCACAGGTTCACCCATGTATTTTCGTAAATCGGACGTTCTCCGTGGATCTTCCACTGCATCCCGCGGCCCCTCTCGATGGATCTCAAGCATCGCAGAGGTAGCCGGAGGTCATGCAGTGCTCCATTTATTTGCGTCACAATGACGAAAGCGGCTCGGCGATAGCCGAGTCACCGATGGGGAAGTGGGAGTGCAACCCACGCTCGTTCGCGGCGACAAACTGCCCGGCGTGCTGCAGATCGCTGCCGAGTGGGGCATCGGCGAGGTGACGGCCATACGCGTGCTGACAGAGTTGCGCGGCCTGGCCGTCATGCACCTGGGTCTCGGTACGTTCGTGAGCGAGCTGCGGGAAGGACAGCCCCGCGCGCATCATCCGCCGGGACTACCGCGGACCACCCCCGCCTGCGCGGGAAGGACAGCCGCGTCGGGCTGGACGCGGTCTCAGCGCCCGGACCACCCCCGCCTGCGCGGGAAGGACCGACGGAACCCTCGCAATCCCCTCCGGCAGGACGGACCACCCCCGCCTGCGCGGGAAGGACTACAACGAGGCCCCGGCCATGCTTGGTCGACTGCTTGCGTGACCTGCTGGTGGGTAATGGCGGCAGGGAAGGTCAGGGTCTCACCGGGGGTGGGGGAGGGCAGTTCGATGACGTCCCGCCATGCCTAGATGTAGATGAGGACGATCTTGAGGCTGCGGCAGATGCTGAGTTCGAGGTTCGCCGTAGGCGAAGAGCTGGGGCCACTGCCGACGCCAGGACCTGCGGGCCGCGGTGCGGTTGCTGCAACCGCTTCTGACTGGGGTGCGGCCGAGGTGGTTCAGCGCAGTCAACTGATCGCTTCCGGATGAGGTTCGCAGGCGGCGCAGGCATATGAGGCTGCAGGCCAGTTCGAGAGGTCGTGATGAAGATCGGTGCGTTGCTCGTAGCGGGTGCGGAGTCGTTTGAACTGGTGCAGCCAGTCGAAGGCGCTCGACGACCCCGCGCACCTTGCCCAGTCCGGAACCGTAGGCGACGCCGCGGCGCGCGGTCATCGGTTTGATGCCCCGCTGACGCGTAGCCGTGAGCGGGCGCGGGAAGGGTTGCGACGGTTTCTTCAGGTTCGCATCCCTCACCGCGAACCTCGCGCGGCTGAAGTACGCGGCCTGTTTGCAGGACTCGGGGAGGATGTGACGGTTATAGGGCTCCGGCGTCCCGGGCTGTCCAGGCGCTGGGGTAGATCGGGCGGAAGCCGAGTTCTCGGCGGATCCGCTGGTTGGACACGATTCCGAACCAGGGGTCGGGGTCGGCGAGCTTCCTGTGTTTGGCGGGTGCTTCGATGCCGTTGAGCTGGTACAACTCGATTGTCGTGACGGGGGCGTCATCGGCGATGTTGTAGATCCGGCCGGCGATACCCGGTGCGTACAGCAGACGCATCAGGCCCTGGGCGACGTCCGCGTGGTGGGCCATCTGAAGGCGCTGGTGCGGCGCCCAA
The DNA here is from genome assembly GCF_042956445.1 of Streptomyces sp. NPDC008238. Lineage (NCBI taxonomy): Bacteria > Bacillati > Actinomycetota > Actinomycetes > Kitasatosporales > Streptomycetaceae > Streptomyces > Streptomyces sp. NPDC008238. Next base: position 12,314 of record NZ_JBIBGK010000052.1, read on the forward strand.
CCGGACGCCCAGTGCAAGGCGTTGGCGAGGTGCGGATCGCCCTCGCCGTAGACGAAGGGGAGCCGACCGATGCGTACGTCCAGGTTCTTGAGTGCGAGGAGTTCGCGCTCGGCCTCCGCCTTGGACTCGGGGTAGGCGCCCCACAACTCGCCACCCGGTCGGCTCTCGTCGTCCTCGGTCAGTGGGCGGCCCCGTCCGACGCCGTACACATTGTTCGTACTGACCTGCACGAACCGCTCCACGCCGGAGGCCTGCGCGGCGCGGCCCAGGGCCACCGCGGCGTCCCGGTTTACCGCCCACGCCTCCTCATCCGGCACGCCGCGGAAGGAGGCGGCGACGTTCACGACGGCGTCTACGCCGGCGAGGGCCTTGCCGAGTGTCTCCTCATCGCGCATGTCTCCTATGGCGAGATGGGCGCCCAGCTCTGCGAAGCGCTCGCCACGTGCTGCGTCCCGCACCAGGACTCGCACTTGCTCGCCCGGCTGTCGCTGGGCCAGCAGTCTTGGTACGAAGCGGCGTCCAACTTGTCCCGTCGTACCGGTCACCAAGGTCAGCATGATGTGCTCCTCACGCACGGTGTCGCCTGTCGTTGATGACCAGCCTCGGCGGATGCGGAAACGACCGGCAGAGACCTCTCGATCAGGGGATCGGGAGTCCCTGGATAGACCGGCCGGCGTCCCGCACCCTGGAGAGGTGAACCGAGCCGAACTCGCTGACTTCCTGCGCCGCGCCCGCGCCCGCCTGGACCCCTCCGACGTGGGTCTCACGGCAGGCGCCCGCCGCCGTACGCCGGGGCTGCGCCGAGAGGAGGTGGCCCAACTGGCCGGCATGTCCGTGGACTACTACACGCGGATGGAACAGTCCCGGGGCCCGACCCCCTCCCGCCAGATGCTCACCTCGCTGGCCCGCGCCCTGCGCCTGACGGAGGACGAACGCGACCACCTCTTCCACCTCACCGGTGAACAGCCGCCGCGCCAGGAGGCGACCAGCACGCACGTGCGCCCGGGCCTGCTCCTGGTGCTGGACCGGCTGCACGACACCCCGGCGATGGTGGTGACCGACTACGGCGAGGTACTGGCACAAAACGCGCTGTCACGGGCGCTGAGCGGAGACCTCTTCGCCCGCCCGCCCCGAGAACGCAACATGATCCGCCGCTTCTTCCTGGACCCGGCGGCCCAGGAGCTGTTCCCACCCGAGGACCGCCCCGAGCGCGCCCGCGAGCAGGTCGCCGGCCTACGAGCGGTGTCCTCGGCCCGCCCCACGGATCCCGAACCGGCCTCCCTCATCGCAGAACTATGCGCCGCCAGCGAGGAGTTCGCCCACCTCTGGGACGAACACGAGGTCGCCGTTCGTCGCGCCGCCACGAAACGCTTCCGGCACCCTTCGATCGGCATCCTCGAACTCGACTGCGAGATCCTCGCCAACTCCGGCCACAACCAGCAGCTCGTCATCCACACGGCCCGCCCGGGCACAGAGTCGTACGAGCGCTTGCAGTTGCTGCGTGTGGTGGGCTTGCAGGATTTGACGCCGACGAGCTCTTGAACGCCTGCGCGCCTTCCAGGTTCACTTCCCCGCCCACCGATCCCGCACGCCCTTGCTCGGGCCTAGGAGGACGCCGGCGTCCCGCCCGGGCGATGGATGGGCCGCGTCTGCGGCACGCCTCGGGCGGGCGGCCGTCACCGACGAGAACATGGCGCAGACAGTAGCGGCGCATCTGCCCTGCGGTGATCAACGCGATGTCCATCACACAGACCACACCCAGCCAGCCACTCGATCTCGTCGCACATGGAAACCTCGCAGTCTGGATGTAGACCAGGTCGGCAGCACCTTAACCAGCGGCGCTGACAGTCGACTGAGCTGCCCGAACTTCGCATCGAGGGGATCGAACGTGCCACAGCCGTGCCAGGCGAAGCCCGAGCCACGCGGGACACCGGTGACGTGGTGGCAACCCCCGTTCGGGCCGGGCCGGGGACTCCGGTGACGCGGCCACCCACCGTCACGGACCGTATCCGCACCCGCGTCGGCCGTCAGGCGGTCCCCGGGGGCGGCAGGGGCGGGCCGTCGCGTCACGCAACTCGGTGCCGCTGACCATCGCGGCCGCCGACTACACGACGCCTGAATCGACCCCGAGCACCAGGACCCGGAGGAACTACGCGCGCACAGGGGCCGAGCAGCGGTAGGCGAGGTCACACCGCAGACGCCGAGCGCCCAGCCCCTCTGATAATCCCGGCCGTGGGCGTCGGTGGTGTCGCGGGTGGCCATATGGCCGGGGCACGGTTGCCATTCGGATTACCCTTCCGTGCCGGTCCGGGCCCCGGGTCATCCGCGGGCCTGGCACCAACCGATCCCACGTGCGCCCCACTGTATAGCGGTGTGCTATACAGTGGGGGTATGGCGAAGCAGATCAATATCCGGCTTGATGATGCCGTTCATGCCCGTCTCGTCGCGCGCGCGGAGGCCGAGGGCACCACGGTGACCGCTCTGATCACGCAGGCCGCCGAGCGTGACCCGCGCCTTGACGGCGGGGCTGCGACGGCTGCTGCGTTCCTGGCCAAGCATGCCGCTGAGTTTGCCGAGGCGTTCCCGGAAGAGGAACCGGACAGCGCCAGCGGACGGGCCGCCTGAGGTGGAGTTGCAGGTCGACATCCGCTGGCTGCTGGAACGCCAGGCCGAGGTCCTGCCGAAGGAGCCGTCGGTGCATGACTTCTCCGGCTTGGTCGCAGCGGTCGCCCGCCACCGGGTGAACGCTCCGACGCTGGACTACACCGTGGATGCCGCCTGGCGTGCGGCAGCGCTCTTCCATGAGATCGTCTCGGTGCGTCCGCTGCCGGCTCGCAACGCCATGTACGGGGCGCTGATCGCGGTGGCCTATATGGCGGCGTCCGGCGAAGCAGTCGATGCTCCGTACGGGGCTCTCAGCGACCTGGCGCAACAGGTCCGGGCGGGACGCGCGGACGTCTACGCGTGCGCGGACCAGATCCGCCGCTGGCGGCTCTGAACCGCCGACGGCGGCGCGTCGAGCGCAGGGCGGCGACGATGGGTCGCTGGACATCCTGCGGTCCGATTCCCCGGTGCCGAGGCGCGTGTGCCGCCCCCACGATTCCAGTGTCGTTATCGCTTTCGGCGCCTTCGGCCGGGGGGACGGCATCCGTCCTCCGAGCACAGACGCAGCCCTCCCCGGTGCCGCAGGCCGCTGCGCCTGTGCTGGCATCAGCTGCTGGCCTGCCAGGTCGCGTCGAATGTGCTGGCGTCAGCTGTAGTTGGAGTGCTGGTCAACCTTGGGCGGCGCGCCTGGTGCGAGCGGGCAGCGGCTGCGCGCGATCGGCAGCCGAGGGCCTGGGGGAGATCCACTTCCGCGACCGCAGCCGCGGCCGGAGCGTTCGGGTCTGGAGGTGGACGTGACCGAGATCGACTGCATCGACTTCGAGAGCCGGTGGAGTGCTTGGCCAATGATCGCGAACGGCCGTTCACTCGGCTCTGGGCCGCAGCGGTCCCCATCCTCCGATACCGCTGAGCCACGCGGCCTCAGCGCCGCTGAGATTGCCGCAGTCCTGGGGGAGCAGACCGTGATCGCTCGGGTGCGGGTACTCGGGTGATGGATGTGGTACGCAGGTGCTGATGGAAGCCTGATGTCACGTCCTCGCCCATGGGATTCGCGGAATCGGTGGTCAAGTTGTGTCACACGCGTGCGCGGAGTCGACGGGATGACGTCGGACGAAGTCGAGGACGGTCTGCGCCACGAGGGCGGGGTTCTCCAGTGGCATTGCGTGGCTGACACCTGGCAGAGTCACGCGCTGGGCATGGGCGAGCCGCCGGGCCAGTGCGCGGTTCCGTGCCTGGAAGGGGTTGTTGAGGCGCTCGACTTCGCCGCCCGCCACGAGCAGCGTCGGCTGTCGTAGCGCTTCCAGTGCGACGGCGTCGGCGTCCCATGCGGCGAACGCGGCTCTCTCGTGCGCGAAGAAGTACCGGCCGCTGAGTACCGACGCCCTGAAGTCCCCGGCACCGAGAGCGCGGATCATGACGTCCTGGTAGCCGGGTGCGCAGACACTCCCCAGGAAGAGGTCGAAAGCCCGTTCAAGGTCGCCGGCCTCCGCGGCGGCTACCGCCTGGCAGACGGCGTCGCTCTTCGGCTCGCCGGGGGCGTACGGCCTCGCGGATTCCAGCAGCACCATTGACCGTACGAGCCGGGGACGGGTGACGGCCAGATGCAGGGCGAGGACCGCACCGCTGGAGTGACCGACGACATGGGCTTGTTCGATTCCCTGGGCCTGCAGCACGTCCGCGAGGTGCAGTGCGTGGTCGGCGACGTTCAGCCGACCGCTGAGGTCGCGGCTGCGGCCGTACCCGGCGCGGTGGGTGCGTACGACCCGGTAGCCGGGCAGGAGCCCGGTGAGTGGAGCGAACCAGTCGGCGCCGAAGGAGGCGTGGACCAGCAGCACCGCTTCGCCGTCCCCCTCATCCCAGAAGGCGATGTCCGCGTTCGGTGTCAGGAGGTGGTTTTCCGCTGGCATGACCATCGCCTCAGCAGCTTCGGCGTTTTGACCTGACTTTCATAACCTTGTTCCAAGTGAAGGTGTTCCCGGTGGACGATCCGCTACTGCCGTGGCGGCCGGGGTGCCTGCGCTGAGTTCGCCGCGCGGTGGCGATCTCGTTGCTGGTGGCGCACTGCGCCTCGTAATCCAAGGAGCCCGGCCAGGGGTGGCCGTTGGTGTCCGGCGTGCACCCCACTTCCGGCCCGCGGCAACGCCTGCACCAATTTGCCCGATCACCTGCGGCTTCGCTGTGACTCACCGGTCTGTTGCCGCAGGCCGGGCCCGGTGGTGAGTGAGGCGTGTGGCTCTGACTTCCCTGGGAACCGCCCCTTTGGAGCCATGAAGACAGGATGGAGAGGTGGAGGGCGGGGCGGATTCGCAGGAAACGCTTCCTCGCCGCTGGGCGGGGCGAGAGGGTGCACTGCTGATCCGGCGCTCGGGAGCGGGGTTGCGGCGGCCCCAGGCCCGGTCCGCGCGCCGTGGGGTGGTGGCATCGCGGGCTGAAGGCTGCTTGCGGCGTCGTTGTTGGGGTTGCGGGAGCCGTTGCGCGGGCCGTTGCAGCAGGCGTTGCGCGGGCCGTTGCAGCAGGCGTTGCGCGGGCCGTTGCGCCAGGCGTTGCGCACTTTCCGGCGGCCGAGCTGCATTTGTACTGGTCACGGGCTGTTTTGCGGGCGTCTGCCGGTCTGACTTCTCCTGTGTGGGGGGTGGTGGCGTGGTGCGGGGATTGTCCCTGCGCGGGGCGCGCCCGTCTCTTCGGCCGTTGCGGGGGCGGGCCTGGGAGCCGCTGCGCTGGGCTGGAGACGGGAGAGCGCGGCCCGCAGAGGGCGGGCCGCAGGGCTGGCTGCGCGGCCGTGTGCGCCCTAAGACAGCCGCAGGATCGATGGCGGGCCATCCGGCCGCGGCCAGTGCGGCGAGTATCGCTGCGGCGTGTGCGGCATCAGCCAGACCCCGACCACCACCGCCCGCGCTGCTGCTCCGGGTATGAGGGGCGCCGAGACGGTCATGCCGAGGATGGCCTCAGCGGTGGCGCGGGCAATCCGACCCGGCCGGGCGGCAGGTGGCGGAGCAGTCGGCGGATCAGGGTGACGGAGATCCCGGAAGCATCTGCCGCGCGTGGCGTGCTTGCTGGTGCTGGCGCTTTCGCCTCCCTGGCTGCGCTCGAGGACGAGGTGTGGCTGGACCGTTGCGGGCCTGTGAGGGCGGGGGCAGTGTGGTGGTGTCGATGCGCTGGCAGGGGGAGCAGGTGGCCGGGTTCTCAGTGGACTGCCCGGCCGGTACTCCGGGCGTGGGTTCGGTGACCGTGGACGCTGGTGTGGTGGGGCCGCGATCTTTCTCGGTGGGTGTCGATGCATCGGATGAGAAGATCCGGTGGGCTCTGACGGTGACCCAGTCCGAATAGCACCGGCCGGCCCGGGGCAAGATCCGCTGCGCTGTCCCTTGCGCTATCCGTTGCATCGACCTGCGGGGAGGTGGTTGCGTCCTTGGAAGTGGTGTAGCGGGTTGGACCTGATGCGGGGGTTTGCTCCGGTGTCTGGGTTGGTGCCCGCATAGATGCACGGCCACCGGCTGATTTTTCGAGGGAAGTTGGCCCTCACTGCTTGATCAACGTTGTCCCTTTGAAACGAACCGCACCCAACGCCGTGAGCACCCCCCAAGCGCTCTCGCTCCGCCAAACCACTACGGCGAGGGGGCTGGCAGGAACTGCCTTCAGCGTGTGACTCACGCATGGGGTGCGTGGGGCCGGGCGGGCGGTGAGCTGGCTGTACGCGCCGATGCGACCGGCAGGCTCCCTCCTGGAGGCGGGGGCGGTCACGGACCGTCGGATGCATGGCGGACCTTCATGGGGAAGTGACGTGTGCGGCTGGCTGTGGCGAGACGGGGCCGGCGGAGACCATGACCGAGATGCCGGGTGGCGACTACCAGTGTGCTGACTGCCTGGGTGCGGCGATGTTGCGCGAGCCGATGGATGATAGGGCGTTGCCGGAGGAGTCCCGGCCGACGGGGGGTCCGAAGGCAGTTCTGCATCGCCGGGCGGGCTGACAGCGGTGAGCGGCTGGAGGTAGCCGCTCACCGTGGCGGTCGGTACTCACTGCTTGGGGGCAGCGCGCACTCACCGGTCGGGTCCCGGGGGTGGTGAGTGCGGGGGCGGGGCCCCTGGGGGGAGGTGGGGGCCCCGCGGTGCGCACCTGCGGTGACGGGGTGCGGGCGCGCAGGGTCCACTGAACCGGGTCTGTGGCTGCGGGGACTGCAGGCGCGACGTCGCGGGCCTGGTCGCCACTCCAACGGATGCGCACGGGCTCGTATGGTGCGTCGCTGGCTTTGCTGTGGTCAGGCGTGCGCATTGCGGGTGCGGCAGGCTGGAGGGGTGGATGAAGCGCGGTTCGTGGTGCACGGTTTGTCGTCGCAGGGCGGCCGGCTGGTGACGATGCACCGTGAGGACCGGATGGAGGACGACTACGTCGGCACGGCGTTCTCCGAGCACGACCTGCTGCTGATTCTGCGTTCGGCTGGCTTGCCCGATCCGGACCTGGTGGTGGACGATCCACGCTGGGTCGAATGGCGGGGCGCGGCTGCGCACCGGTGGGGGAGTGGCTGAGCCGGACCGCGGGGCGGTCGGCCACGTCAAGGGACTTGACGCGTCTGACGGGCGCGAGCGCCAGGAAAGATGCGACATCATCGCGATGCCCGATGGCGGGCCGATGCGGTCCGCCGGTTCGGCACGGAGCTGGTCGACGGTCTCCTGGCCCGGGCCGCGCCGCCGCGACGGTCATCCGCGCCCGGCTGCGCGGCGTCGTGGTGGACCTTGCGGCCACGGCCGCGTACGTCACCGCAGTCGTGGCGGTGATGCGGCGGGGTCGGTTTCGTCGCCGGCACCTGCTCGCCGAAGCCCGCCGCCACCTCGCTCACACCCTCCACGGCGCGTCGCGCGCGCCGGGCCTGGACCATCGCATCACGGATATGGCACTTTCCGAGCACTGCCGCGAACTCACCTGCCCCCAGGCGCCTGCCGGCGGGCCGTGACCGCAACTCATCGTCTCTACCGCACCCGCATCCAACTACCGCCGGAACTCACCGCCATCGAGGAACAGACATCGTCGGCACTCACCGATGCGGACGGAATACCGCGCCTGCCGCTGCGCTCCGGACACGCCATCGAAGCCGGGCTCTGGCTGAAGCGCAAGTTGCCTCGGCCGGTGAGTTCTCGCTCCCGAGACTGCTTACGGCCGAGTCCCCACCGTGCAGGGCAGCAAACGGTGGGGGCTCGGAATGGTGGGGCGATCGTCAGTTCGCGCACCCCACCTGGCTGCACCGGCTTTGACAGGCCGTGCAGAGTTTGTGGCATCCCTGGGCGGTGACCACCGTTCCCCACCCGCGGCACCTTGTGCAGTCGCGAGCTTGCGTGACGTCAGCACGAGGCGGGGGTCGGGGCGCATCGTTGGCTACATAGGGCATTAGGGCTCCTTAAGGCGCAGCGATGCGACTGATATGAGAGTTATTAACTGTTACTTCAGGTATACACCCTGACCTGCGTTATCGGACTGTTTGGCCGGTAAAGCCTGAAGTCTTCGCATAAAGCCGAGCGCGAAGTTGGCCCCCGTCACGACAAAGCGAGACGCGGGCGTGGCGCATGCCCGACGGCGTCGGGGGACGGACAATCCCTGCCCTTGACGGATGTCTGGCTGGCGCGGGTGGGCACCGGCCGGCCGCTCTCGATGAGGGTGCCGCAGAGCCGGTAGCTGCGCTGTCAGATACCGGGGCCAGACCACGGGCCATGACGGGTCGATGGCCTCCAGCGCATCACGCCGTTCCTCAGACAGCGCGCCTGCGGTGGAGCTGATGGGCAGCCCTGCCTCCCGGCTCTGCGCTGACCGCGCAGGGCCAACCGCTGGCGCTGCGCCGGGGGAGCGAGGGTCGTTCCGGCGGGGGCGGGCGCCGGGCCTGTGGGCAGTTCCTACTTCTTGGCGTTGCGGCAGGGATTGCGAAGGGCGTTGCGAGAGCCGTAGCGCCGGGCGTTGCGAGGAACGTTGCGTACAGCCGGGAGCCGAGCTGTATTCGCCTTGGCCACAGCCGGGTTTGAGAGCGCTTGTCGGGTTCCCCGCCGGGTTGTGCAGGCGGGGGCCGGCTGCCAACGTGGCGCGCCATTTTCGAGGCGGCGGGCCAGGAAGTTCCTCGGCATAGGGAAACTGGTGCAGCACGTGCCCGTGGCGGGTGGCTGCCACTTGGTTCCGGCCCGGTGCCGGGCCGACGATCGGCAGCCGGCAAGGGTGGCGACGTGGTGCGTCTCCCGGGCAAAGCACCACCTCGTTTGTGTCGGCTGCAGCCGACGAGTTCGCGCGCTCTGCGATTCCGGATCAGTGCATCCTGTCCGACCGCGAGCGGATGAGGCCCCGCAGCCTGACCCGACTACGGCTCGCACCATCACCGCGTACCGCGGTGGTGGTGCGAGCGAGCGATCGGTGCCACCAGCGCGGACTCGTGGCCGACACCTGTCGCGCGTCCTCCGGGCATCGGCTGATGATGGGAGTACGACCGAACACGCGGAGCTGATCATGACGGGTTGGCGGGTCAGGGACTACGCCCAGGACGATCTCGAAGCGCTGATCCGAGTCGACATGAAGAGCGGTACGACCGAGGAGCCGCCGCTCTTCCCGCTCTCGGACGCCGTGACCGCTCTTCAGGCCCGTCACCCGGCTGTGGTGGCCACGGCCGACGACGTGCTGATCGGCGCCGCGGTGAGCAGGGTGGAGGGCGAACGGGCTTGGATTTTGCGCATCTGCATGGCGCCCGGCTGGCGGCAGCGCGGTCTGGGCAGTGCTCTGATCACAGCCGTTGTGCAACGGCTCTTCGCCAGCGGCGTCCGCGCCGTGCACGCCGCCCTGCCCGAGGGCGAGACCGGTGCCACCGCCCTGCGTAACTGTGACTTCGGCGCCCGCCCCGGCCTGGTCTTCTTCGAAAAGCGCGGGCCGGTGACTTCGCAGTCGGCCGGCACGCTGTCCTCACTCGGAGCGGAGCTGCCGCCGGGGGGACTGTGGCAGAAAGTCGCCGGCATGCAACGGGAGAAGCAGCTCATCGAGCGGCGCCTGGTCCTGCCGCTGGCCCATCCCGAACTGGCCGCCCAGCACGGAGTGGAACTGCCACGGGCAGTGATGCTGTTCGGCCCGCCCGGGACCGGCAAGAGCACGTTCGCGCACGCGATCGCCAGCCGCCTGGGATGGCCCTTCCTCGAACTGTTCCCCGCACGTCTGGCCGCCGAGTACGGCCTGGCGACCGGGCTGAACCGGCGCTTCGACGAGATCGCCCGGCTCGACCACGTTCTGGTTTTCATCGATGAGGTCGAGGAGATCGCCGGTGAACGCGGCGGCGCGGACGCGGCCGCGGTCGGCGTCGTCAACGAACTGCTCAAGGCGATCGTCCGGTTCCGAGGCCAGGACGGACGGCTGCTCGTCTGTGCCACGAACGACGTGACCACGCTCGACTCCGCGTTCCTGCGACACGGCCGCTTCGACTATGTGCTGCCGATCGGCCCTCCCGACCACACCGCCAGGACCGCGCTGTGGGAGAGCTACTTGGCCCGAGCGGGCGGGCACGCCGACAGCGCGGTTCTTGCGTCTGCCAGCAAGGGGTTCACCCCGGCCGACATCGCCCATGCGGCGCGAACCGTCTCCCAGGCCCAGTTCGAGCGCACATTCGACACCGGAACCCGGGCCGTCCCGACCACGGACGACTACCTGGACACGATCCGTGACACCAAGCCCACGGTCAGCCCCGCCATAGCCCAGGAATTCGCCCAGCAGAGGGAGAACTTCGCCCGCATCTAGCGTCCAGACCGACGGCGAGTCGCTGCGACGGACGTGTCAGGCCGGCGTAGGTGGCGTGCCGCTGCCCGTATCGATGAGGATCTGCGTGGCGTCGGTGACGTTGTCGGCCTGTACGGCCCTGGCCATCGCGGTGCGCGCCGCGTCGGGCGATGTGTCGGGAGGGACCAGCATCAAGGAGAAGTGGTCCCGGTCGCCCCGGGTGATGAGGACGGTGTCGTCACCGACCGGGAAAGAGTCGATGTGCACGACTCGGTCGTCGACCATTATCCGGGTCGGCAGTTCGTCCCAGGCGTTGCTGTCCAGGCCGACTCGGGTGACAGGCCCGAGATGTTCGGTCAGCGCGGTGATCAGCGAGGGAAGCTCGGCAGCGATGTCCCGTGTCCGCGGCCACCATGCGCCGTCAAGGGTTCCTTCGCGGGCGTGTGTCGTCTCCAGCCGCAGCAGGGCCGTGCCGGGTTTCACCGACTGGTGGACGGCGTCCGGCAGGAGCCTGCTGGGAAGGCGGGGGGTGTTTGAGTCGGCCATGGTGTCCGCCCGTCCGCACAGAGCAGTACAGTGCGATCACAGAGGGTGCGACCGCGATACGCCCGCTTGCACACCGTACTCCGCACGACGCGCGAGCGCTTCGCCCGCCGGCCGCGGTGACGGAAACAAGCAACGGCTCCGGCGTATACCCGCCGGAGCCGCCCTTCCGGGTCATTGCACGTGAGCGTGCGCCGACCCGCATTCCACGTTACGCCAAAGGGATTGCTCCGGCATAAGAGGTCGCTCATTTGGTGAATCTGCGGTAGCAGATGACGGTGCAGGCGATGCTGGTCAAGGCCAGGAAGTGGTCGGCTGCGCTTTCGTAGCGGCAGTGGCCGGCGGCATCCGGCTGCGCGCCGCGTGGGCTGCTCCGGCCCGCCTGACATGCAGGATCGCCGCCATGACTCTGCGGCGGTCACAGCCGCTGCGCGTCTCGCGCAGGCTGTCCGCAGACGAGGGCGCCGTCGCGGATCGGCCGGGCGGGCCGGGTGTGCCCGCCGCTGGCCCGGTCAGGTCCGGGCCGGTACGTCACCCCAGGCGGTTGTCGGTGGCCAGTCGGCTCGGCGGGCCCGGGCGGTGTCCGCTCGCTTGCGGCTCTCCGCCGCATCGCGTGTATCCGCCGGCCGAGGCGGAATCTCTCCCTCGTGCGGACGGCCGGTAACGGCCGCGTATCCCGTGCCCGCTCCGGACTGGAACGCCTCCACGGCCCCGGGGGGCTGCGTGGTGTCGACCGTCAGGTGCAGGCGGGTGCCGCCTTTGGGGGTTGCTGGATAGCTGCGCTGTTCCGTAGCCGCGAAGTGCCGCCGCAGCGTTTCAGCGACACGGCGGGCGGCCTCGGGGGTCGCGGCGATGACGCGAACCTCGGCGAGTGCGGTGCCGGGCGGCCCGGTCCGGCCAGTGTGCGCGGCAGACGGCAGGCGGTCCGAAACGGTGACACGACGGGGCGAGGCCAGCAGCCGTGCGGGTCGCTGCACACTCACTGCCGTCGAACCGGTGCTCAGCAGCCGACGACGGCTTTCGTCTCGCGGCTCGTCCCGCACCGTCCCGGCTGGGGAGTCCGCGGAATCGCCGGCGCTCTGCTCTGGGAGGGCGACGGTCCGACGACGGTACGGAAGCAGATCGCCGTAGCGGAAAGCGGCGATCCGCTGGTCGTGACGCTCGTTGAGCGCACGGATCAGGAAGGTGCCCACGGCGATCATCGCGAGGAGCACGGCAAGGCTGATGAGGATTGTCATCAGGCCCACGTCCCCCCGCCGTGGTCGGGCGCCGCGGCCGTATCAGCCGCGGACGGCGTTCCGCCTTCCGACTCCCAGTCTGCTTCGCCTTTGCGGTCCGATCCCACGTCGTCGTCCGCCATGATGCCGCTCGCGGTGAGCCGGCACCGGGGATCGGCCGCGGCTGCCATCAGCCTGGTCGCTGCGGCCAGATCACATTCCGGCGGGATGACCAGCAGATCGAGGCGGCCGGTGGTGTAGGAGAGCAGCAGCATTTTGTTCGCGTCCTGCTCGGTGAACCACCCGACGTGGACGACATGTCCCGAGGCTGGCACCCTGCGCGGGATCACAGGCCAAAGTGTGGGGTGCACTGCGACTCGGGTCACTCGCGCCCAGCGGCGATCCAATGTGTCGATCAGGGCCGGGAGTTCACGGGTGAGATCGCGGGAACGAGGCCACCAGGCCCCGTCCAGCAGACCCCGGGCGGCATCGGCCGGCTTCAGTGCCAACCGAGGCGGCGGCATCGGTGGTGAAGACTCCTGCTCATCAGGGACGAGCGGGCGATCGAGGATCATACTCATGACACGGACCTGACTCCGGGCGCGGCACCGCTTGCCCGAGATGGTCGTTCGCCGGGAACGACACCGGCATGAAGACCCGTGTGCGAAATGCTCCTGGTCTCTTCAGTGTACTCCGTGTGGGGAGCTGGCGGAGCGGCGGTTCAGCTGTCAGTTGATGTTGGTCATTCGCGGCCGGAACTCGTCCGAGGCCGCGGCCGCGCATGTGGTAGCTGTCTCCCTCGAGGGAAACCACTTCGGCGGGGTGGGGCCGAGAGCGGTGACACTCGCCTATTGGGGGTTTGTTCGCAGGCTCCCCGTGTGTCCTGCTGCCGCCGGAACTTATTGCCCTCGAGGAACGGGCGCCGCCGGCACTCACCGATGCGGACGGGGTCTGTGGCCCGTTCCTGCGCTACGGACACGCGTACGGCCGGCGTCGGGCTGCAGGTCCGGCGGCTTTGATCTGGGCAAGCCCGTTCCCGGACAGGCTGACCACAACGCACACAGCGCCCTGCTCTATTGCGTCCCCAGGTCCTCACCACCGTCATCGCCGACGAACACCGCCAACGCTGCGCCCTGGCACGAGACCCCGGAACCCCGGGGGGAAGTTCCGGGAGTCTCGCTGTGCACAGTCGCGAGGTTCAACGACCGGCCGCAGCCGATGTCACGCACATTCGACGCCTAACTGCGCGAGGTCATGGGGGGTGACCAAGCGGCTGCTGTTTTGTGGCGAGCGGGGTGGTTCAGCTGTCGTGGGGGTCCGGGCTACATCAGCCGCCGGCCCGGCGGTCTGCACCCCGCGCAGCTGCAGCAGCTGCTCCTCGACGCTCGCGATGGTGCTGGTGATCAGCGCCCGCTCCTCGGCGGGCACCGCCGCGCGCCACATCCTCCCCGAGCCTGGCGCCTTCTTCTCCTTGCCCAGCACCCGCAGCTACCCGGCCATGGTCGCGCTCTGGTGCGCCTGGCGCAGCTACCACGGGTCGCTGCCGTATCCGGGCGGCCCGCCGACCCCGCCGGCGCAGACGGATGACGCTGCCCATCCAGGAGGACAGCGGCCAGCCGAAGTCGGTCGCGGCCAGCGGCCCCAGCCACGCGCGCCCGACCCGTTCCCCGAGCCGGCGGCAGAACGCCCCGTCCGCGGTCCGCGGCCGCGGCCGCTCACCCCGTTATGTTTTTCGCGGTCCTGCAAGAGGGCCGCTGGCCTCCGGGCCCGGCATGACTGTTGCCCCCTGTCGAACGGATGACCTGGGGGGTGGTGTCACCGGGCCCGAGGGGTGCCGTCGGAGACGCTGATGAGAGGTCCGACCGCCGCCTGGCCGGGCGCAATGCCTGGTCGTTCGCGGGCGGCAGGTCTGCATAACGTGGATGCGCGAGAACGGCCCCGACGCCCAGGTCAGCACTCAACGAACGAGTGGGGGCACGGTGATCGACACCAGCAGCGTGGGCGTCTTCCTTGGCCTGGACGTCGGCAAGAGCACGCATCACGGCCATGGGCTGACCCCGGCCGGGAAGAAGGTTTTCGACAAGCCGCTGCCCAACAGCGAGCCGAAGCTGCGGACCGTCTTCGACAAGTTGGCAGCAAAGTTCGGCATCGTGCTGGTGATCGTGGACCAGCCCGCCTCGATCGGGGCCCTTCCGCTGACTGTCGCCCGGGACGCCGGCTGCAAGGTCGCCTACCTGCCCGGACTCGCGATGCGCAGAATCGCCGATCTCTACCCGGGCGAGGCCAAGACCGATGCAAAGGACGCCGCGGTGATCGCGGACGCCGCCCGCACCATGCCGCACACCCTGCGCTCGCTGGAACTGACCGACGACATCACCGCCGAGCTCACCGTGCTCGTGGGCTTCGACCAGGACCTCGCTGCCGAGGCCACCCGCACCTCCAACCGGATACGGGGCTTGCTCACCCAGTTCCACCCCTCGCTGGAACGCGTCCTCGGGCCCCGCCTTGACCACCAGGCCGTCACCTGGCTGCTGGAGCGCTACGGATCCCCGGCCGCTCTGCGGAAAGCCGGCCGCCGCAGGCTCGTCGAAGTGATCCGGCCCAAGGCCCTGCGCATGGCCACCCGGCTGATCGACGACGTCTTCGACGCCTTGGACGAGCAGACCGTCGTGGTCCCGGGGACCGGCACCCTCGACATCGTCGTGCCCTCGCTGGCCCGCTCCCTCGCGGCCGTTCACGAGCAACGACGTGCCCTGGAAGCGCAGATCGAGGCCCTGCTGGAGGCCCACCCTCTTTCCGAGGTCCTGACGTCGCTGCCCGGCGTCGGCGTCAGGACCGCCGCAGTCCTCCTGGTCACCATCGGCGACGGCAGCGCGTTCCCGAGCGCCGCCCACCTCGCCTCCTACGCCGGCCTCGCCCCCACCACCAAGCAGTCCGGCACCTCGATCCACGGCGAACACGCACCCCGAGGCGGGAACCGGCAACTCAAACGGGCGATGTTCCTGTCCGCGTTCGCCGCCCTCCACGATCCAGCCTCACGCGCCTACTACGACAAATGCCGAGCCCGCGGCAAAACCCACACCCAAGCCCTCCTCCGCCTCGCCCGCCACCGCATCAGCGTCCTGTTCGCCATGCTCCGCGACGGCACCTACTACCAGCCCAGAACCCCCCGCCTCGCTTGACGAAAGACATAGAGGCACCCCCTATCTGTCCACGCCAGCTCAGCCATGGCCGGGTCCAGCAACGCGTCCGTCATCGCGACTGTCGGCAGCGGCCTAAATGTGGGTTCTGGATCACTTTCCGTGCTGGGGCCTAGGGTCACCGAAACCGCGATCATGAACGGCCATGGGTGATGTGGTCCTGGCCGACCTGTGGTGCCACCAGGTCGAGGGTGTGCTGATCGAAGGCGCGCTGCTGGACGGCGAGTTCGTGATCGTACGGGCTCGCGCTGTCGCGGACCAGGCGGGGTGTCCTGGCTGCGGTGTGGCATCGAGCCGTGTGC
>NZ_JBIBGK010000053.1:0-25941 GCF_042956445.1 Streptomyces sp. NPDC008238
GGCCCTACCCTCATGCCCGGACATCCCGGAGATCACCCGACCGAGTCGCCACACTCGAACCGATGCTCACCATGATCGATAGAGAAACGGCTTCTAAGGCCACACCCTGTTGAGTCACGTTCTCAGCCTTCATCCGCGGGGAAGGGGCTGCGTCGTCCGAGTCTCCAGCGGAGTTTCCTTCGTTCGGCTCGCCAGGTCTGTAGCCGGTCGGATACCGAGACGGTGTCAGCATGGCCTGGTCCGAGCGTCGACTGGTAGTCGACGAGACAACGCTTTAACAGGGTAGTGGCTGTCGACCGATCGCCATGGGTCCAGAGTGTGGTGGCGAGGTCTACGCGGCATGCCAGGGTTGCGGGATGTTCAGGGCCCAGGAGCCGTTCGCGAACGGTGAGGGTGTCCTTCAGCAACGTGAGGGCGTAGGCGTGTTCAGAGGCTTCCGCGGGATCTGCGAGGCTCTCCTGCGCGAGGTTTTTGTCGTTGTACGGGAAGTCGTCCTGCAGGATTGCGTAGGCGTCCTCGTGGCGGCGGGTAAGGAAGAAGCCCCACGCGAGGTCCCGTCGGGCAACGAGTGTCATGAGGTGGGCTCGGCCCAGCAGTCGCTCGCTGATGCTGGTCAGCCGCTGGGCGTAGGCAATCGTTGCGGCGCCAAGCCCCTCCTCGAACAGGCTGCGTACGGCCCATAGCAGAAGGTAGTGGCCGTCGACCTGCCACAGTAGATCTCCTGCACTTCCATCCAGCTTTTCGATGTTCGCGCGCAGCACCGACTTCGTCTCATGGTCAGACCGAGGGACGCGTGTGCAGGCTTCGGTGAGCGCGCCGACGGCTGCCGCCACCACCGCTGGCGTCACGTCGTCGGGAGTGTATTCACATACGGCGCGTGCGGTGAGAGCGTGGATGCGCACGGCGCGGGTGCCGGCTTGTGCCTGATCGGTCAGGAGGCCGTAACGGTGTAGGAGTCGGAGAACTGCTTGGGCCTCGGCGGGACCAGTGGCAGTCCGAACATCGTCTGGCGAGGGTGCAGCGCGGTGGGCCTCGAGATAGCCGGTGACGGCGGAAGTTGACCACAGTGATCGAGGGTGGCCAGCTGGATCCAGCACAGCGGCCAGGCGCAGGGCTGGAACGGCCAAGCCGACGGGCTCGCTTGCTTGGGCGACATCCAGGGAGAGCAGGAGGGCGGAGGCCACCTCTCGTCCGTACCCTTCAGTGTCCGCGTCTCGCGGTAGCAGGTCGTTCAAGTGTGCGGTGCTGTCGTTGAAGCGATGGAGATAGCCCGAGCAGCTGACATCCTCGTTGATCATGTATGCGGCGGCATGTGACATCGCCAGCGGTAGGTAGCCCAGTGCCTTGATCAGTACGGCGGCGTGAGCGTCCAGCAGGTGGGCTGCACGTGCCGAGTGGAGCCGCTCGCGGAGATAGGTTTCCGCTTCTTTCGCGCTGTAGGTAGCCACATCCACCACGGCTCGCCCGCTGCCGGACAAGATGGCTTCATGGCGACGGGTGGTCGCCAGAACTCGACCGCATCCGAAAGCCGAGGACGGTGGCCACCAGGCCTGCATCGCTTCCGGGTCAGTGAGGTCATCGAGGACGACGAGCCACCGCTTCCGGGCAGTCGCCAACCATTGCAGGAACTGCTCGGCGCTGGACTCGGCGCCCTTGCCTGTGGGGTCTTCCCGGGCCGCCCCTACACAGTGTGCAGCCTGCGCATAGCGCGCGATGACGTGATCGATGTCGCTGGCGTCGATCCACACCACCAGGTCGATGCCGTCGGCCAGAGCCTGGTGGGCATAGGCAGCGGCGAGCTGCGTCTTGCCGACGCCTCCGCCCCCGGAAAGGACCTGGGTCAGCACGACGGTGGAATGGCTTGCCCTGACTTGGTCGATCCGGTCGCGCACGGCGGTACGGTCCTGGAATGCGGACGCCAATGCGGGTACGGCGCCCAGCCTGATGGGCCACGTAGGGTCTCGTAGCGGCGGAGTCGAGACCGTCAGCTTGTTCACGTAGCCGCTGATGGCTACCGCCTGCGGGGCCGAGGCGACGGCATCGCCCGACCGATTCACACGCACGACGGGCCCGGGCCGTGTTGAGGCTTGCGGCCCTCGGTAGCCGCTCAGCGCATCGCCTTCAAGCGAAGCATACGGGTCACCGCTCTCGATGGCGCCTGCGGTCGTCGCCGTCTTGCGCCTGTCACCCTGGGAGCCGCGAGATGAAGGCTTCACCCAAGGCCGTTTCATGGATTCTCCCGTCCTCCAGCCACAGCCGTCGTTGGTTTAGTCGGTGTAGTCGATGCCGGTGCCAGCACTGCTTCCTTGTCCCCGAGCTGTCGCCTCACCGCTCTGCTGCACGCGAGCTTCTCCGCCACCACCACCCTGACGACGGCGAATGCCAGTGTGGGCCCTTCCTCCGCCGCTCGCCTCGGCGCGCCCCGTGCTCACCACGACGTCCCGACTCCCAACTGCTGGTGAACCAGTTGGTTGGATCCAGGCCCAGATCAGTGCACACACACCTGTGGCGGTTTGGAGGCTAGCCCCCACCAGCTGTCCGGTATCCGGCCCGTTGAGCAACCAAAACGCCGGCGTAGAGACGATCACTACCACGGCAGTTGCCATCACCGTGATTTGTCGTCTGCGTGACATCTGCGTTCCCCTCTCTTACGACGGCCACATGAACCTCAGCAACATGCGCCTGCATGCACAGATGGAGGACGGCTTGTCCACTCATCGCAGTTCCCATACTCAGCGGTGCTCCATGGACACCGGCGGTGTCAGATGCAGCTCCCATGCTGGACCGTTGCTCTGGTTGAAGACGCTCGCAAGCTCCAAGTGCCGTCTCGCTACAGCCGGGCCTCGGGCAAGGGGAGGGCTTCACAGACCCGAGCGGGGCCCTCGGCTAGCCATTGGCGGGGAGCGCGGCGAGGGTGACACGAACGGGGCGCGGTAGCAGCATGCGCGTCCGCGTCCGACGCACAAGCTCCCCGAGATTGCGCCAGGTCTGCTGTCTGATCTCGCCAGGGCTGAGTCCGTGAAGTGCGGCCAGGCATTGCTCGACGGGGAGGACATGTCCTGGCCGGCGACCCTGTCCGCTGCCAGACCGGTCACCGAAGGGGTGGTCGGTCTCGGGAAGAACGCGGTCGAGGGGAAGCCGTTTCAGCAGGCTGGTTCGGCGCATCATGGCTGCGTTGATGGAGAAGTAGCAGCCGAGTTCGATGGCTCGGTCCGTCTCAGATTCGGTGCCCAGCCACCAGTGGAGTACGGTCCCGTCCACGTGGTGTTCGGCGAGGTGATCAAGGACGGCGGAGGTAGCCGCATAGCTGTGGATGCTCGCGATACGGGGGGTATGCTGCAAGGTTTCCAGAATGCGGGCAAAGGTGACTTGCTGGGTGGCCAGAGGAACCCGTGATTTGCCGTCCAGGCCGATCTCGCTGACGTACGGCGTCCCGGCACACAGTTTCGCGAAGTGCTCCTGGGAAAAATGGGTGTGTGCTTTGGCCAGACCTGGGTGCGTGCCCACCCCCCAGATCGTCCATGGATCGCTACGGGCCAGAGCGGTGTCTGCCTCGCTGAGGGTGCGGGTGGCGGCGAAGACCACAGCCTGAAGCGCGCGAAGATCAGCGGCTGAGATGTCAGTTTCGATGTGGGCGTGCATGTCGATGGACGGCAGGTTGCTCACGGGTACAGGCTCCGCAGATCCTCGAGCCCGCGTGCGCAGAGGTCGCGTGCCTCACGCAGCGAGTAGGTGTGGGGGAGATTGAGGGCTATCAGGTCCCGGTTTCGGATGCCACGACGAATCAGGTTTCGAACGGGCTGCTCGACGCTGTTGCGATTCAACCAGTCCTGCACAGCATCGTCGCCGCTAGGGGCGATGTAGTCAGTGCGATCGGCCACGCCGGCCGCGGTGAACGAGGCGCGGCGCAACACGCATCCGAAGCAGATGCCGCATTGCCGAGCGGGTGGGATGCGGTGCGCGCGCTGACCGGTTAGCCCACAGGAGTGCGAAGAGCTCAGAAAGGCCGAGGCCTCCTTTGCGCCGAGGACGTCGGCCGCATCCCGGAACATCTGCCCCTTGGTGAGCTGGGCGAAGGGATTGTGAATGTCTGCGTGCGCGCCGGCCGCGGACATGGCTGCTGCCAGATCCTGCAGGAATGCCGGGTGGGTGGTGCGGGTTGACAGGCTCCCGAGCCGCTCGAAGCCCAACGGCGGGTTGATGGAGGCGAAGCCGTTCTCCGGGATCCACAAGGGAACGCGATGAATCGAGGCTACGGCCAGGCCCAGGGCGATGAACAGGAAGGATCGGGACCGGGTTGTCGTCTCGGAGGGGTAGGCGGTTCCGTCGATGCGGCGGCTCCCGCGTGCCAGCCGTACGATCCGATGCTGTTGTCCACCATGAGGAGCGAGGCGTTCGACGTCAGCAGCAATGTGCCGCTGGATGGGAGGCAGCATTGTGTTGCTGAAGTGGGACAGCAACACATGGTGCTCACCGTCGCCCAGGAGACGGCGCGACTGCAGGGCGCCCAGCGCTGAGTCGGCGCCGCCGCTGAGCAGAACCACGCGAGTGGGCGGCGCAGGGTTCGTGACCGTTGGAGCAGGGGGCTTGCCCTTCGACTGCGCAGTGAAGGTCAGAGCCCACTTGTCTCCGCTGAGGAATGCCAGAACCTTCTCCAGTGCCTCTGCTGTCGCGGTCCACGGCTCGGGATCGGAGACCGGTATCTCCAGTTCAAAGTGGCGCTGGTTCCAGTTGGATCCACCACCAGCCCGCAGCACGGACCGGTCTGCGGCCAGGACGGTGAGTGCGATGCGCACCAGGTCAATGTTCCGTGGCGGCACAGGCCCCAGTTGGGAGAGGCACGGGTCCACACTGGAGTCGAAGGATGATCGGGTCCGGTCGGTCAACCAGTAGAAGGAGGAGACTGCCTCGGCTGCCGGCACCGCACTGTCGGCTGCGAGCTGAAGTGAAAAGCGCGGCATCAGCTGTCCCCTCCGAAGATGCTCCGGATGACCTCGAGGCCGTCCTCGATGGCGCGGCCCATCTCATCCTCGTTGGCCCCACCGACAGAGAGGTCGGCCTGGTTCGCCATTGCCTCGGCGGCATCACGGATGTCGGACTCTGCCACGTCAGCCATCTCATGCTGGTTGACCAGATCGCCGCTTTCCGACAGGGCGATCGAAGCGATGATGGTGGCGATGGTCTGGCGGACGATCTCCTCCGGAGTTGGGAGCCGCCCTCCGGCGTCTTCGTGCTCCAGAATCCATTCGGTGATGTCAGCAGTGACCATCCGCTGCTCGTGGTCAGGAATGGTGCTGTCAGCCGCGTCGCACGCCATGGTCACGATGCGGCGGGCCACCTCACCGTCATCGCCCAGGCTACGCAGCTCGTTGTAATCGAGCCCAAGGCGCTGCAGCGTTGCTGCGTCACCCGCGCGATAGGCGTAAGCGGCTGCCGCTGCCCGGCCGGCGGTACGCGCCGATGCGGCCGCGCTGCGTTGCAGGCCCCCACCTGATCCTGCGCCACCACTACCGGAGCCGCCCCCGCCGCCTCCCGGCCCATCGCCGCCGCTGCCACCGCCGACGTGGGGGCGGATCATATTGACGATGCTCCGCAGCATCTTCGGGTCAAGACCAGGCTGGTCCGTCCCGCTCGCGGATCCCCCCGCGAGGTGGTCCAGATGCTCGCGCATCACCTCCCGGGCGCGCCTGCCGTCCGTCCCTCCGCTGCCCGAATACGCGCCGCTGGTTCCCATCAGGAGCCGCTTGCCAGGGTGATGGCGCGATCCACGGCTCGCTTGACGCGCCCGTCGGTAAGGGCGTTCGACCAGTGGCTGAGCGCGGCGCGTACCCGAGGCGGGTCACTGGCATGAATCAACAAGGGCGTGGCCGCCGACAGATCTCCCGCGGGCAGCATCAGCAGGGCATCATGGGCGGCCTGCTCAGCTCCTGGACGAAGCTTCGCTATGCGAACGATCGCATTGACCGCGTCCTTCTGCCGGCCTGGCTGATCGCGCATCGTCTGCCCCAGATGCCGCATCAGGTCGGTCGCATCACCGTCCCCGAGGCCGGTCAACTGCTCATCGGTCACACGACTGCGAGCCGCCACACTGCCGGATAGAAGGTTCGCCGCGATCTCCCGAAGCCGTTCGGGCAGGGAGTCATCGATGAGGGTGACGCCAGCGAAGGCCGCGGCCAGTGTGAGGTAGGGCGACAGTTCCAGACCACTGAGCGGAGGCCGCAACTTCGCCCAACGCAGCATGCCTTGAGAGAACTGGCCCGAATGCCGCCGCGGCGCGACGACTGCCCGGCCACGTGAGGAGCCTCTCCGAGGCCCGCCCTGCCTCTCCTCGTCCTCCGGGCCCGCCTCGTTGTCGGTGCTCCCAGTCGCGAGGCGACCCGAAGCTCCGGCCTCTGCCTCATCCTCCAGTTGTTGCAGTTGTTCCGGCAGCTTGCTCTCAGAGAACCAGCCCAGCAGGAGGTCGAATTCAGGCTTCATCAACGCTTCAAGAGTCATGAGCTTGGCGATCACTGCGGTGTCCAGGCCGATGCCCCGACGCTCAGCGATCGCCTGCCGCACACGCAAGTCGTTGAGGAAGCGCTTGATGAACCGCGGGTTGCCGCGGAGCTTCTCGTACAGCAGCGGTGTCAGGCGGGCAGCGAAGGCTTTCTCCTCCGCTAGGTCAAGACCGTCGATGCCGACGAGGTCATCGATAGAGCCGCCGCGCTGCCGGATGCCAGAGCACTGCTCGATCAGCACCTGCAGCTGATCCGCTTCCATGAGCGGCTGGAGCTGCAGCAAGAGAAGGTAGGCCTGCGTGTCAAAGAAGCTGAGCGCGGGCAGCGGGATAGTCGTTTGAACAATCTTGTGCAGGTAGAGAGCAGCCGGGTCTTGTCTCTCGTCCTCGCCATGCTCGAGAGGCCGGCCCGTGTCACGGAACCGAGTACGGATAGCGTCGGCGACCCGATCCTCGTCCGCAGCGATGACAAAGGACATCTTCGGCACCGCCAAGAACAGACGCATCGCTTCGAGCGTTTCGACCACGGTTTCCGGCAGGCAACGGTCCAGATCGTCGACCAAGACCACGACAGCGGTCACATGCTGAAGATCCTCCGAACTGATGAGCTGTGCGAACTCCTCCCGGAACGCTTCGAGTCCGCGGACCTGCGTGGGGTCCTCCTCCTTCGGCTTCACCAGATCGATCAGGCTGTCCACGCTGGGAATTTGCAGTGACATGGACGTCGTGGCAGCCAGCTTCAAGGCCTTCGCCCAGTCGATGCGCTTGCCCAGTCGTACGAGAAGATCCTTGATCTCCTGCGTCCGCGTCTTGGAACGACTGACCTCAGCGGCCAGTGCTGCGAGCGTCTCGGCAATGAAGCTTTCCTTGGCTCCCGTCGCAGGGTCGTAGCGCCAAGGTGCCGTATCGATGACCAAGACCTTCTGCGTCGCTGTCGCACGCCGCTCGAGTTCGGCGGCCACCAGCCTCAGCACCGTGGTCTTGCCACTGCCCCAGCGGCCCGATAGTCCCAGCGCAACCGGGTCCAGCGCCTCGTCCAGCAGTGCGTCCGCCACCGTTTGCGCTACAGCATCGAAGGCCAGCAGGTCGGTCTGCGCGGGATCATCGGCCCACAACGCCCGTGTCTCGGGGAAGCCCACGCATCGCGCCTTTCGCTCCGTTTCGATGCAGGGCTCGCACCGTCACCATGGGTTGCCCGCAACGGACCAGCAAACTGCTCACTTCAGGCACCACGATATCCAATATCGTCACACAAATCGCATAGTTGGCGGCCTGCTCCGTAAGTAGCCGCATGGGTGTGACATCCTGAGACCTGCTCTCGACCGGGACCGCCCGGCTGGTGGCTCACGACTGCCGGAGAGTACGCGACGCATGGCTATCCCACGCCCGTCAGGTCGTGGAGACCCGGCTGACGATTCTAGATCGTCCGCTGGGTGCTGTGCGTTGCGGAATGCCGCCCCGTCAGCGCGGATACTGTCCAGTGCCGACGGGAGTCGCCGTGACGACGATCTATCCGCTTCTCGTGCGGGTGCCGCTACTGCTGTGGGCCCTTCTGGTCGTGGTTACCGCTTACCTACTGCTGATCGCCGTCTTCGCCGTCACCGCGGTGTACTCGGTAAAGCCTGCGCGGCGCCGGGCGGCGGCAGACATGGTCCGAGCTCTGTGGATCGCCGGGCGTGCAAAGGAGTGACCGCGACTTGCGTTCACTGGGGGCACCCTCCTCACGCCTTGGGAAGGCGGATTTCCGGGAGAGGTGTCACGCGACCAGCGGCGTCACCCGCTGGCGACTCAACTTCAGCTTCTGCTGGTGAAGCCGACGTTGATGGATTCGAGGAGTTCCAAGGTGATGGTCTCTTCGCCTGTGTGGATGGCTGTCCGCGCAGCTTGGCACACGAGGTGGGACAGGTAGAGCAGGCGGCCTCCGGTGCGCTGGTGGAGGTATGTGGCGTGGCGGGTGAGGTCTCCTTCGGCGAGGCGGTGCAGGCACAGCTGTTTCTCGAAGCCCTTGACCAGGCGGGGCCAGGTCTCCAGATCGACGCCGTCCCTGTAGGGGATGGGGTCCAATCGGAGGATGGGCAGGGTGTTGCGCTGCGGGTCCTTGGCGTACCGGTTGGCCTTCAGGCGTGCCGCGTGAAAGATCTCGGTGGCACCGGTGCCGCAGTAGATGGTGGCGATGCCGAACTTGTTGCGGAGGTAGTCGCTCAGGGGCAGGAACACGGCGAGCTGGTCGACGGTGATGCGGTGGATGTCGTCGACGAGGAGCATGCGGGTCTTGGCGTGTTCCAGCACGTGCATGACCGGGATGCGCAGGTCGGGGTAGCGCGGCTGCTTGGTTTTCGCCCACTGCAGGGCTTCGTCGAGGGATTTGGGCTCGGGGGCCAGGCCGAGGAACTGCCCGATCTCCCACAGCCAGGCTTGTTCGGTATCCGCGTTGTGCGGGGCGAGGATGTGCACGACCGGGATGCGGTCGCTGTACCGCTTCTCGATTCTCTGCTGGAAGTCGCGGCCGATGGCACGGAGCAGGAACGTCTTGCCTGAGCCGTCCTCTCCGTCCAAGGCCATGCCCAGCAGTCCTTGCGGGCGGGTGATGTTGACCCCGTAGACGCTGGCGGCCTCGAGGATCGCCTGCTCGATGACGGGGATGGTGACCACGCGCAGATGGCCGTTGTAGACCACGCGCGGGTCCATGTCGTCGACCTCGGTTCCCGCCGGCGCGCAGTCGCGCAGGTCGGGACGTTCGATGTCGGTGCGGGCGAAGTAGTTCCAGCCATCCAGGCGCACCATCATCTCGGGGGTCAGGAGACGCGGGGCGAGCACGGCCCTGCGCAGCGCCTCGGGTTGTTGCGTGTCGGTCTCGGGCATCGGCTTCTCCGTTCGAACGCGTCAGGCCAGGAGACGGGGGTCAGGCATTGCGGTCCTCAGGGCCCAGCTCGCCCGCGGGGCCGGACTCCGGATAGCCCCCGGTGGCGGGGGAGGGGACAGTGGGGGAGGCCAGCAGGTAGGTGTCCCTGCCGGGGATCGGCAGGGCCTCGTAGGGCTGGATGGCGACGGGGTCGAAGTCCGGGATGCCGGCGTAAGGGTCTTCGGGTTCCTCGTCGTGGACCTGCAGCGTGAAGCCGCCCTGGAACGGCATCGGCGGCTGCGCCGGGGGCTGCGGCCCGCGCGGGCGGGGCGGGCCGGCTTTGGCGCGCAGCCGGCGGTCCCTCATCGCCAGCGCGATGCCTTCCTCGTCGGATGCCGCGCCGCCCTGCTCGACGTACTGGGCTGTGGCCTCTTCCCAGCAGTACTGGGTCCATGGGTGTTCCAGCAGGGCCTCCTGCACGAACCGGGTCTGGATCCAGTGGCCCTGCTCGCGGTGGTCGTACACCCACACCACGACGGGGTGGTACGGGTCCCAGCGGGCTTCCCAGCGGCCGCCTGCCTCGGTCAGTCCGGAGGACCGGCCCTGCAGGCCGGCCAGCTCGCGGGTGGGGGACTGGTAGGTGCGGTTCTCGACGGTGATGCCCTTGTCGGTGACGGTGACCCACGCCGGGATGAGGAGCTTGCGGTTCTCCTCTGGGGTCATCAGTCGTGGCCGGTAGCCGGTGCCGGCAACCAAAGCGGCGTACATCATGTTGGGGGAGACCACCATGCCCGGCGTATAGGGGTTGCGCAGACCCTTGTGAGGGCGCTGCTGGTACTCCAGCGCGACCCACTCGTAGGCGAGCTGTTGCAACTGGTTCAAGGTCCACAGCGGCTTGCGGTCCAGGCGCTTGCCGCGGTGCTCCAGGCGGCGCGCAGTCCAGCCGACCACGTGCTGGCTGAAGCGGTCGCCGATGGTGCGGAAGTTGCGCTCGGCCAGCGGCTTGTCGGTGGGGCATCCCTTGCGGGCGAGGCGGACGCCGATGCCGAGGAAGTCGCAGGCGCTCTGGAAGTGCTCGCTGAGGTAGGGGCTGCCCTGGTCGATGATGATGGTGCGGGGCCGGATCACCGGGCGGGCCGCGGTGGCTTCGGTGAAGCGGTCGTCGGCGGCGCTCAGCGCCGCATAGGGCAGAGCTGAGCCGGCTGCCGCGGTCAGCGGAGACCATCCCGGGCGGGTCGGCATCGGCGCCAGGGCCTGGGCCAGGGTGAGGACGATGTCGAAGGCGCGGGTGGCGCGGCCGCCGATTCTCTTGCCGACCGGCCCGTCGCCGGGCACGACCGGCACCATCATGACGGCCATGATGGTGCGGGTGGCGACGTCGATCATCATGGTGAGCTCGACGGAGATCATCTTTCCGTCGTCGCCGAGCGCTTTGATCTTCAGGGGGCAGGTGTCGATCTGCACCAGTTGCCCGGGCAGTCTGGCGTGCGAGGGCGTGTACGGTGGCGGCGGCTTACGGACCCGGCTGCTGCGGGTACTGGTCGGTGCCTGCAGCAGATCACTGAGTCCGAGGTCGTCCATCCGCCGGTAGTACGTTGCCCGCGAGAAGCTCAGCCGCTTGCGTTCGGCGGGATCGTCCAGGTCGATGTCGAAGCGCTCTTTGGCCAGGCGGGTGATCTCATCCATGTGACTGTCGATGGTGCTGGTGGACTCATCCGCGTTGGCGTGGGCGACTTCACGCAAAAGGTCCAGCAGCCGCGGATCGGTGCGGCCCGCCGGCAGGCGTGCCCGGGTCTTGCGGCCGTCGACCAGGGCCAGCGGATTGCGGTTGGCACGCAGCCATTTGCGGCGCTTGGCCTCCAGGGCCGTGACGCTGATGGGCTTGCCGCGGGCCGCGAATTCCGCGGCCTTGGCCGCATAGCGTTCGCCGAGTGTGGTGCGGTCGGGGTCGTAGCCGTCCCGCGGTTTCTGGCCCGGCCGCCGCACCCCGGTGTCGATCTCCATCATGTCTTCGTGCAGGCGCAGCAGCTTCTTACGCTGCTTGCGGCTCAGCGTGCCCTGCATGGTTCCCAGCGCTGGCAGCACGCTGGGTTCGGCTGGCGTGTCGTCGGCGGCGAGGATTTGGAAGTCCTGCGAGGAGAGCATCGCCCGGTACAGGGCGTCCACGGGTGCGCCGCCGGCCTCGGGCAGCAGCACCACGACGCCGGTGTCGTTCTTGAACGCGGCAGGTCGCCCCGAGCCATGTCACCCGGTCCCCGAGGCCGACGTCATCACCGGGTGCCTGGCCGGGCAGCGGGCGGCTCATGCCGCCGCCCAGGCGCGAGCGGTGGGAAGCAGCGGGGCATCCCAGTCGATGTGCAGCCGGTGCCACCAGATCAGCCGGTATGCGTGATCCAGCGCCAGCAGCTCGGGGATGCCGCTGGCCCGCGCCCCGTCGATCAGCCGCCTTGGCTCGGCGAAGGCCTGCAGCAGTGCCTGCTCGCAGGCCTCCTCGTCCTTGATGGGATCAGGCACCCGGTACTCGGCCAGCCATTCCAGGTTGTGCCGCCGCACCCCGCGCGGCACCTGCCGCACCTCGACCCGCCAGTCAGCCTCGGCGGCCACCGTATGCAGGAGCACGAGCTTGTCCCGCCACTGATCGTCGGGCTTTTCCGGTTCCACGGCCACCACCAGCCGGTCACCGTCGGTGGTGCGGGCGATGAAGTCCGGTCGCCACCGGCGCCGCCTGTTCTTCGCGGTCTGCCAGCGCAGCTCCACCGGCTCCCCGGAGAACCAGGCTACCGACGGATCCCAGTCCAGCTCGATCGCCACCCGCATCCGCCGCAGCGACCCGCACACCACCTGGGTCCTGGTCGTCGCCGACCACCACCACGTCACCACGCTCTTGCGGCCGTGGTACGCCACCGGGGGCGTCGGCGGCTTGCGCTCCTCCAACGCCACCCCGCGCAGCTCGCCGGGAGCCGACCGCACCAGCAGGCCGCGTTCGTCCAGGTGATGGGCCCATACCGATTCCACTGGCACCTCCGCACGGTCCCCGAATGCCGCGGCATCTTCAGCGTGGCCACACCACCGCCGTAGGCCGGTCCCGGGGCGGTGGCTGTTCACCCAAAGGAGGGAAGCGCCCTTGACGGCTTCCCCGAGGCAATGCTGCGTCTGGTCATGCCCAGCTGACCTACTCCGGTGCTCCCAGGCCCAGTTGCCACGGCAGGCAGGACCGTTCGGCGAGAGATCCGGCCATCCCGGCGCTGCGCTGATGCCCCGGGCCCAGGGTCAGCAGCGGACGGCGCCGGCTGCCACCGGACCGCGGAGCCGGCTGGTGATGCCGGCTCACCCACTCCCGCAGCGGCGACATGGCGCGTGCCCCGTCCAGCCCCCACCGTTCCAGCGCCGAGCCCAGGATCGCCAGGATCGAAGCGCAATCACCGCCTGCTGCCAGGCGCCGCTCGTAATCGACCAGGGCACCGGCGACGAATACCGCCTCCGGATAGAACACCAGCGGCGCAGCCCGCACCTCGAGCGGATCCAGACCCGCTGCGGTGGCGCGCTGGTGCCAGACCGACGTGCCAGGAGCGCCGCTCCACCAGTGCCCGGCAATCTGGTAGGCATCGGCGAACAAGCCCTCAGCCGCTGCCCCGAACCGGCGCCGCCGCATCAGCCGCCGCCGGTGGGCGTCCGTCACCTCCAGCAGCTTGTCCAGCCGCACCAGCCCAGCGGTGTCACCGCGCGCGTCATCGGTCCACCGCCTGTGCCGCACGCAGATGTGCCAGTTGTCCGGGCACATCAGCCACACCGGCTCGCGGGCTCCCCGCGCCGCGGCGCACAGGTCGCAGCCACGGACCAGGTAGCCGTCCGTCGGCTCCCACGGCCAGTGCCAGCGTGCCGGCCCGTCCCCGGGCAGGATCCGCTCCCGCGTCAGACTGGGAAGCGCCCGCTGCAACGCCGCCGCGGGCCGGCCGGCCAGCACCGCCAGGTACTCCAGCCCGGCCTGGTTGACGTACATCTCCGCATACCGCGGGTCGACCGCGGTGCGGCCCTGCCCGACACGGTCCAGCAGCTCGCCCAGCTGAAGACCGTTGCTGTGAGCGAGCCGGTTCACGAACGATCCCGTCGACTCGCCCGGCACATGGCGCACCGGTATCGCCAGCCGGAAATGAGGCCCCCACAACCGCGGCGAATCCAGCATCATCGGAGACCTCCCAGCCGGTCAGGCGAACCCGCTGACAGCACGGGCGTTATTGCCATCGTCGCCACCACAGCCGCCACCGGACACCAGCCCTCACTCCTTCGAGTGAACTCCAGCCGCCCGGCCTGGACATGAACCGCACACCCGGGTCCGCCCGCTCCTGTCAGGAACCGCCCGCACGACCATCCCCACCCGCCCCTCGGGACTCGCGCGCCCTGATCTGCACTGGCCGCCGCCCGCGCCGGTGAAGAACTGCCCCGACCCCGACGCCTCGCGCAAGACCCCGCCACTCCTTCGGGTGAATCCCCGCCCCGGCCCGACGCGCTGCCGCACGCGGCTCCTTCACGCTCGCAAATGGAAGGCAGCAAAGCCGTTCGGAGGAGCCATGGCCACGCTGACCAGGACCGACACCGGCCTGAAAACCGTGCTGCGCGGACACCAGGAACTCGCTGTCGACGCCTGCGTCAGCCACTTCCTCGACGGATCAGACCGCGTCTCGGTCATCATGGCCTGCGGCACCGGAAAGACCCTCGTCGGCCTGAACGCCGTCCACGAAACCGCCCCCCGCGGCCGCGCCCTGGTGGTGATGCCGACCAAGAAACTTCTCGAGCAGACCGCAGCCGCGTGGCGCAAAGAAGGCCGTGGCGGCCTCTACATCGGTGTTTGCGGTCTCGACACGCCCGAGGACCCCGACCTGCGCGGCGTGCTCACCACCACCGGTCAAGCGGGCACCGCCACCGAACAAGCCCGCTTCCTCACCGACCAGATCGCCCAGGCCGACGGACCCGTCAGCGTCTTCAGCACCTACGCATCCCTGAACAAGATCGCCAAAGCGCACCGGGACTTCTTCCTCCCCGACTGGGACATCCTGATCGCCGACGAAGCCCACCGCACCGCAGGCAACGCCGAAAGCCCCTGGGCGATCATCCACGACAACGACGAACTCCCCGCACGTCACCGCCTCTACATGACCGCCACCGAGCGCGTTTTCGACTACCAGGCAGTGGCAGACGGCCGCATCGACATGCCGCTGACCGAGATCGCCTCCATGGACGACCTCAACCTGTACGGACCCGTCGTCTACCGGCTCTCCCTGGCCGACGCGATCGAACAAGGACTCCTGGCCGACTACCGGATCGTTGCCGTCGTCATCCACGACGAAGACCTGCGCAGAGCTCTCAACCGGCATTCGTGCTTCCTGGCCTCCACCGAAGGACTGCGGGTCGCCGCAGCCCAAGTCGCGCTCCTGAACGCGCAGCACACCTACGACCTGCGGCGCACGCTGACCTTCCACACCCGCGTCAGGTCTGCTGAGATCTTTGCCGAGACCCTGCACGAAACCGCCGCCCTGATGCCCCGCCGCCTTCAAGGGCCGCTGCAGGTGGGGACCGTCAACGCCGAACAAAACCGCTTCGACCGCCTGCAGGCCTTCACCCAGTTCGCCTCTGCACCCCTGCACACGCCGGACTCCGCCGCCCCACCGCTGCGCTCTGTGCTGACTAACTGCCGCTGCTGCACCGAAGGCGTCGACATCCCGGCGATCGACTCCATCCTGTTCGCCGACCCCAAGACCAGCTCGGTGGAGATCACCCAGGCCGTCGGCCGCCCCCTGCGGCAGACCCCCGGCGCCGGCAAGGTCTCCACCATCGTCATCCCGGTCTACCTCGCGCCCGGCCAGGACATGGCAGAAGGCACCAAACGCACCGCGTTCCGGCTCCTCCACCAGGTCCTGATCGCCCTGTCGGTCTACGACGAGCACGTCTTCTACCGCGTGGACATCAACCATTGGAAGCCCCCGCCGCCCCGGATCCTGCCACCCTCGGTCGGGCCCGAACGCGCCGACGAAATCATCCCCGTCCTCAGCCTGGAAGCCGAGGAATCACCCAACCGCGTGTGGGAACTCGGCTTCGAAAGCGCCGAACGCTTCCACACCGAGTTCGGCCACCTCGACGTGCCCAGCCGCTACATCGGCCCCGACCGGTTCTGGCTGGGCTGGTGGATCGGCAAACAGCGATCCCTTCGCCTGAACCGCATGCTCCTGCAAGAACGCATCGACACCCTCGACACCCTCCAGATGCGCTGGGAACACCCCCCGCACAGCATCGAACACCGCCTGCTCATCGCCCGCGACTACGCCGCCCGCCACGGCCACCTCCACCCCCTGGCGAAGGAAACCTTCGGCGGCATCCGCCTGGGCCGGTGGCTGGCCGAACGCCGCCGCGAAGCACGCGAACGCACCCTGCCCCACCCCTACCACCGGGCCCTGAACGAAATCGACCCCTGGTGGAACGCCCGCTGGTCCCACGACTGGCAACGCACCTACGTCCAAGCCCTTGCCGCCGCCCGCCGCGGCGACCTGACCCTGGCCGACCTACGGCCCGACCACGAGGACACCGCCCTCGCACGGTGGCTGGAAGAGCAGATCACCGCATTCGACGCCCTCCACCCCGACCAGCAAAACCTGCTCGGCGTCCTGCCCCTCCACCACCCGCTGGCCGTGCTGCTGCGCCGGCCCCGCGGCGCCGCCGAGTACGCCTTCATCCGCGGCCTGCGCGCCGCCCGCGCCTACTGGCGCAGCTACCAGCACCTCAACGTCCCCGCCAACTACGTCGCCGAGAACCGAGGCTCCTTCTTCCGCCTGGGCGAGTGGATCGCCAGCAAACGCCGCCACCCCGAGCACCTCACCCAGGCCCAACTCGACGCCCTCGAGGCCCTGGACATGCGCTGGATTCCCCGCCAGTCATCCGGCCCCCGATAACCTCCCACCCGCCACCGCGGCCGGCGTCTCCCGGAGGCCTGCAGGCGGCCTAATAGTCGACTGGCGTCAGTTGCTTGCCGTCCCAATGCATGGCGTCGCTGTCCACTCCGTCAAGACTGGTGAATGTCGGACCGGAGGCGGTGTCGTAATCACCAGGGCCGACTGCGAGGGACTGAGGGAGACACCAGGCCTGGCTGTTCGCCTGCAGGTCGAGGTCGCATGTGTACTTCGAGGTGACCAGCTCGTCACGCGGATGCTCCGGCCCTTGATAGCGCGCCAGCCAGTAATAGATTTTGACATGTTGAGCTCTTTGCGCTGACACAAGCACATTGATTTCGATCTTCCCGTTGCGTGCTCGCATGCACGGCTTCCACCCATACCCCTTCTGTACGTAGTAGTGGAAGCCCCCACCGCGGCACAGCCATCCGGACGCGCTAGGAGCACCTTGTGCAGGGGAGGCCTGAGCCGGGCCCGCGCCGGGCGTGGTCGTGATCTGCGGAGCCGTGGCTCCATCAGTGATCGGGGTTGCTGGCGGCGGTGACGCAGGCGAGTCCGCGTCTGAGGATTCGATCTGCGCCCATGCGGTGATGCCTGCCGCCAAGATGGTTGCGATCGAGGGCACCGCGATTCCAATGAGCGTCACCTTGTGCCCAGTGCTCAATGCTTGAAACCGCTGCCAGAGCGAAGGCGTCGGCTGCGGCGGAGGGCTGGGCGGCGAAGGGCTGGGCTGCGGATGCGGAGGGCTGGGCGGCGGGGTAGCCATCAATGCGCCTTGTATCTAGGGAAGTTGGGAACCGAGTGAAGCGGAAGATAGCATCCTCACCCAGTTCCGCAGTCGGACTTCCGGCAGCCCAGACACTGCGACCGACTACGGTTGCCCCTACTCAGGCAAGCCGCAACCCGTCCTTGCAGTGGGCAATCGTGGGATCAGCCGCGGACTGCTCCTCGGACTCAGGCTCGACCTCACAAGGCGGAGGGCCGGCCGGCGGCCCACAGTGCGCCGCGCACGGGCTCTAGCCTCTGTGGGACTCGTGAGCCGCGATAGCCGTGGGCCAAGCACCCGCCTGATCCGGTTCAGAACTCGTCATCATCCGGGTCGGTGAGTAGCCCCACCTTCGGCTCGTAGCGCAGCCGAGAATGAAGGAACCCGTTCTTGATCTGCCAGCCAGCACGAAGGACCGACTTGACTGGCGCGAAGACGATGTTTCCCGTCACAGGAACGTCGAGGCCCGATGTCGGCACCATTTCAGGCTCCCCGAACGGGGGCACCATCACTGCGACGCTGTGTCCGAGGTCCCTTCGGTAAACGTGCCAGTCGGCTACCTGCTGGGGCAGCGGCTGCGGGTAGGGCCGGTCCTCGACCGGGACGTCCTCGAGTTCGAGCTGGCGGAGCAGCATCTGCCTAATTGACGGCAGTTCAGCCGGAGCGGCGGGAACGAGGCGCCGCACCGGTCGCCGGGCGACGCCGGCCCGCTTCATCTGCCTGCCCTCGACAGGGGCCGGCGGCAGGGTTTCGGCTTCTTTCAGGATGCCCAGCGCCAGTGCGGCCCAGGTGTACACCAGCGAGTGGGCCTGGGCGTACAGCGGCAATCGTGGATTGTCGGCATGCTCCGGCCACGTGCCGGGAGCGATGTGCGTCTCGTTATGGAAGGTCAGGCCCCCGTGGGTCTGCAGCGTCACTGGTGACGTGTACCCCGCCCGTACGGCACAGGCTGTGTCGGTCCACCAGGACCACCAGCTACCGCCGTCGTAGGCAGGGCCCCACGAGGCGGCACGGACGGGGATCCCTTCCTCGACCCGGGCCGGCGGTTCCTCCCAGACCATCAGCCCCGACGCCGACGGCAGGAGACCGGCGACCTGCATGATGCACGACATGGGCGTGTCCGCGACGACCTGGGCGGCTGGCGCGCTCACATAGAACAGCTGCGCCGTGTGCAGGCGCTCGCTTTCCGCTCGGGCCAGTGCGGCGCTGCGGTCGTGCGGCCGGGGGAGTGTTGCCACCGTCGGCGGCATCAAGAACACCGCCCCTTGTAGCATCGCCTCCGCCCAGTGGGGCGTGGCGTTGCCGCGAAGGAAGTCCATGGTCTGCAGCCACAGGGCGTGCACGTTCCGGATGTCTGTCTGATCAGCGCTCATGGCCGCTGCCTTGTGCTGGGATCTCACGCGGTGAGATCAGCCGTCGTCCCTTTCATCTTCCACCTGTAGTCATGGCTTGGGATGCCGATGTACGAAGCGTGCCTGGCCACGTGGGTTACCGGTCACGCAACAGGCAGATCTGGTCGGGGTGCGGTCTAACGTGATCAGGGCGGCGTCGTTCCCGAGCGAGCATGGCGTGCGGGCGCGGCTGGCCGCCGCCCGTCCGAAGGTGCAGAGTACGGGCCGCGTTTTTCCTCCCGGTCAGGTGGAGCCATCGCCTATGTCCCCGTCGACTCCGTCGCCGCCAACGGACCTGCCTGTGCGGGGGAATGTGGGGGACGCCAAGACCTACACCGCCGCTCCCGCGAAGCCGCGCACCCTCCGTGATGGCATCACAAAGGGCAGGCGGCACTGGCGGAACTCACTGCCGCCTGGGGCAAGCAGACCGCGGTCTGTGCAGTTCGGTCTGGGGTAGGCCGGGACCGGAATGGGGATGGATGTGGGGCGTGGGGTCAGCCCGCGTTGGGGAAGGGGGGACGAGCCATGGCCGTGGTCTGGGTGGTGGTGGCGTTAGCTGCTGTGGGCGCAGTAGTTGTGGTGGCAGGGCTGGTGCGGGCAGGTCGCCGGGAGGCAGCTGCAGAACGGATCCGGCTGGCCGAGCAGGCCCGGATACAGGCCGTTCAGTCACTGGACGCGGTCTGGCGAATGAACGATCAGGAATTCGAGGAGTACGTGGCCACACTGTGCCGCCGAGACGGCTGCACCGAAGTCCGCCGCGTGGGCGGCGCCGGCGACCTGGGCGCCGACGTGATCGGTCACCTGCCGGACGGTCGGAAACTGGTGATCCAGTGCAAGCGCTACGCCCGACACCGTTCCGTCGGCAGCCGGGACATTCAGACGTTCAACGGTACGGCCCGCGCGGAGCATGCGGCCGACGCTCCGGTCTTCGTCGCCTCCTGCAAGTACACAGAACCCGCACGCAAGTTCGCCGCCAAGCAGCAGTTGACGCTTATCGACATCGATCTACTCGGCTTCTGGAACAGCGGTACGCCATTGACCTCGTTCCTTGATCTGGACATCCGCCGGTCCGGCACCAACCGGAAGCTTCATCCAGAACACTGAGCCTGCCAGGTCGGACAGGCCAGCAGCGCGACGAGGGGAGCGGCGTGCCGGGGACCTCAGGGCGCACCGTCGTGCCAGCACAACTCGGCCTCGATGGGATCCTCGGATCCGAGTACGAGCGGCGGGTCCCCCGCGCTGGCGGCCTTCTCTGCGGCCGTTCTGGCGGAGTCGCGGGGTTCGGGGACTGTGGCGGCGTGGTCAGTGGCGGCGGTGCAGGCGTGGCAGGCGTCCGTGAGGCGCCAGATGCGGCCGCCTGCGCCGCGTGTCAGGAGTAGGGCGATCGGCCCGGTGCAGCCGCGGTGGCGTGGGTGCCAGCGACAGCCGCGCTCGCCGCACCGGCAGGTTCGCAGGTGGACGGGGAGTGGTTCGGCACGGGCGTGAAGGGCCAGGTGGTTCACGACGACGGCTCGCGTCGCTGCAGGCCCGCGGGTGACCGGGATGCGGCCGCAGTGCGGGCAGATCAGGGCCATCCCGCCAGGGCTGGGACGGACCTCGAGTGTCCAGGTACGCATCACCGGGCGGGGGAGTGCGCCGTGCCCCATCGAAAGCTGTCCTCCCTGCTGAATGACGAGTGTTCGGCCGGCGCCCCGAGGCTGGGGAGTGCCGGTGGCGGCACACGGTAGTGCAGACCTCTGCCCTGGCGCTCTGTGTCTGACGAGGGCAAATAGGGCAGAGGTCTGCACTGACAGGGCAGGGTTCTGCACCGTGCGATAGAGCGGTGACGATCACTCCGCCGCCCGACCCCAACCTCGACGCGCTCCGCCAGGAGCTGTCACGACTGCGGGCCGAACGCGGCTGGACCTACGACGAACTCGCTGCCCGAACCGGCCTGTCACGCCGCACACTGATCGAGATCGAACAGGGCCGCACCATCGGCACCCTGGCCACCTGGCACGCCCTCGCCCACGCCCTGGGCGCCCCGCTCGACCAGCTCTTCGGCACCCTCTGCGCCGGCCACGAACCCCCTGCCCGGCCTGCTCCCTGACCGCTCCGCGAAAGCCTCGAGGGCCCAGTTTCCGGGAGGCGTGACGCCACCCGAAACGGCGACCAGCACCGAACGTGCACACGAGGAAGCGAACTCCAGCACGACTGATGCGGCCATGACGGTGACCTGAGCGGCCTGGTCGGCCCCGTTGCAGTGTGTCGGCCGTCATCGTCTGCGGTCATGCGCTCGACCAACAACCCCTTCGCTGACGACGGCTGTGCCTGGGACGGCAGCCGCAAGAACTACCGGCGCCGCCGGTCGCTGCGTATCGACGCGGACAGTCCCAGTCGGCTGCTGCGGTCCGCGCAGGTCGGCCGGTGCGACCTCTGCGGGAATCCCGTGGAGTGGTACCAGCGCCCCGGCAGCACTCCTGTCCCGCTCCACCCCGACGAGCTGCCCGCCAGCACCGTCCCCGCGGGGGAGCGCTGGCACGTCTCCTCCGGCGCTGCACACGCCGGTCACGACGGGAGCGCCTGGTGCCGGGTGCGGCATCACGCCGTGTGCCCGGCCGGCCTGGCGGGCAACCGCAGCCCGCTGCTCGCGGAGACGCGCCGGGCACTGGGTCTGACCTCGCGCCGACTTCAGGACGCTGGCTTGTTCACGCCCCGTCCTGAGAAGGAGCCGGACCCCGCGCCGCTCTGCCTGCCGGGTCGGACGGTGGTGTGCCTGCTCTACACCCGCTACCTCGCCCCCAGGTCTCTCGAGCACCTTCAGTGCGTGGCCGACACCCGCACTCGCCGCCGCTGCCCTTTGGCGGTCCAGGACCCAGGTGCCCTGCCAGGTACGTGGAGCCTGGAGCCAGCGGATCCGCTGCTTAGTCCCGGCGGCGGCCGCCTGCCGATCGCGCAGGAGCTGATGGCGGTCTACG
Source organism: Streptomyces sp. NPDC008238 (assembly GCF_042956445.1). Classification (NCBI taxonomy): domain Bacteria; kingdom Bacillati; phylum Actinomycetota; class Actinomycetes; order Kitasatosporales; family Streptomycetaceae; genus Streptomyces; species Streptomyces sp. NPDC008238. The sequence goes on from NZ_JBIBGK010000053.1 coordinate 21,391, forward strand.
ACCTGACCGGACTGCCGTATGCCGAGCAACTGCGCTGGTACAAGCAGCGCTGCTCCACGCACGCTGGCATTGACGAGGCCGCGGATCACGCGCGCACCGAATGGGAGCTCTTCGACCCGGTGCGCCACCGCCTGTACATCCGCGATCGGCTCCCCGATCCCTAACCCGTGCACAGGCAGGAACCGCCGCCTCCACCTGATGGCGCGGCTACCGGCATCCCGCGGCGGTCGACGCTGCCGCTCCGGCAGCCTCATAGCTGTTGAGTCCGTTCTCTGCCCATCTGTGAGGTGCCCATGTCCGAAACCTTGATCGGCACTCCCGACCCTGATCAGCCGCCATCCGAGCCTGTTCTTCGTGACGAGCACGCCGAGCGCACGGTCCTGGCAGCCGTGCTCCACCACCCGCAGCTCGCCCCGTACTTGTTGGCGGTCCTGCGACCGACGCATTTCAGCAGCCCGGCCTGCCGGGAGGTCTTCCTTGCCGCAACCGCGGTCCACCGCCACAAGAAGCCCTGCACCCCGGCAGCTGTCACGGCCGAGCTCGAGCGCCACCAGCAAGCCGGCGCCGACCACTCTGGCGACGAGGCGAGGAAGGGCCTCGTCCACGACCTTGCTCGTGCCGCGGCCCCGGTGGAGCCGGTGGCGGTGCACTACGCGGCGATCGTCCGAGACCTGGCCGACCTGCGCCGCCACGCGGCTGCGCTCTCCGAGGGTTTGCCGCCTGTGCCTATGCGCGGCTTCCTCACCGACGTCGACACCTGACCACCCCCGCGCACCTGTTGCGCCCTCACAGATCGATGAAGCTCAACGATGCTGCAGCCCACCGACGAACAGATCGCGGCCGCCGACGCCTTCGCCACCGGGGACCACCTGGTCATCCAGGCCGGTGCCGGCACCGGAAAGACCACCACCCTCACCCAGCTCGCCACCAGTACCTCACGCCCGGGCCTGTATGTCGCGTTCAACCGGTCCATCGCCCAGGACGCCGCCGGCCGCTTCCCCGGGACGGTGCTGTGCAAGACCGCGCACTCCCTGGCCTTCGCCGCGATCGGTCACCGCTACCAGGCCCGGCTGAACGGACCCCGCCTGCCGGGCCGGCACACCGCCGACGCTTTGGGTATCACCAAGCCCATGCGGATCGGCGACCGAACCGTGTGGCCGGCCACGCTGACCTCCACGGCCCAGCGCACCGTGACCCGCTTTTGCCACTCCGCCGACCCCGTCATCGACCGCCACCACGTGCCCCCGCTACGCGGCCTGGACACCGAAGACCTGCACGCCGAACTCGCCCGCCGCATCGTGCCCTACGCCCGCGCCGCCTGGGCGGACCTGCAGCACCCCGACACCGGCGCGGTCCGCTTCGAACACGACCATTACCTGAAACTGTGGGCCTTGTCCGACCCGAAACTGCGCACCGACTTCGTGCTCCTGGACGAGGCCCAGGACACCAACCCCGTCCTGGAACAGGTCCTGCTCAACCAGCGCGGCCACGCCCAGTTGGTCATGGTCGGCGACTCGGCGCAGGCCATCTACGGCTGGCGCGGCGCCAAGGACGTCATGACCGGCTTCGACGGCACCGCCCTGTCGCTGACCCAGTCCTTCCGGTTCGGCCCCCTGCTGGCGCTGGAGGCCAACCGGTGGCTGGCGATCGCCGACGCCCCGATCCGCCTGGTAGGCAGCCAGGCGATCCCCACCGAGGTCGGAAAAGTGACCCAGCCGGACGCGGTGCTATGCCGCAGCAACATCGGCGCCATGGCCCAAATTTTCCGCTTCCTCGCCAATGGCCGCAGGGTCGCGCTGGCCGGTGGAGGAGAGAGCCTGCGCGCTCTGGCACTGGCGTCACGCGACCTGAAAGACGGACGCCGCGCCTCCCACCCCGAGCTGGTGCTGTTCACCTCCTGGGGCCAGCTGCAGGACTACGCCGAACACGACCCCGCCGGCAGTGACCTGCAGCCCCTGGTCGACCTCGTCGACCACCACGGCACCGACGCCATCCTCGACGCGGTCAACCGCCTCGTCCACGAACAGGACGCGCAGGTCACGGTCTCCACCGCACACAAAGCCAAGGGCCGCGAATGGCCCCAGGTCGAGATCGCCGACGACTTCCACCCGCCCAAGGACAGCGACGAGACCGACGAGCACGGCAACCCGCTACCCGGTCCGATCGACGAAGCCGACGCCCGCCTCGCCTACGTCGCCGTCACCCGCACACGTACCCGCCTCGACCTCGGTGGCCTGACCTGGATCCACGACCACCCCGACGGAAACTCCGAGCCGTCCGGAACGCGATCAACGGAGATCGGCGGTCTGTGCACCGTTGGGGCCTGTCCAGCCAACGGTGGCCCTGAACAGCCGGGTATTGGGGGTGCGGTGGCTGGGGAGTCCCAGCAGGTGTACTCCAGCCGGTAGCGGCCCACCAGCCGTGAGATGGCGAACCACCAGAGAGATCTATGTGTTATCGCTGGCTCCGGTGGCGGCGTCCAGGGCGTACACCTTGCCGTCCCAGCTACTGATGTAGACGAGGCCGTGGGCGACTGCGGGCAAGCCACGCACCGCGTCTGTGGTTTGCTGGGTCCAGCGTGGGATGCCGGTGGCGGCGTCCAGGGCGTAGACCTTGCCGTCGTTACTGCCGATGTAGACGGTGCCGTGCTTCACGGCAGGTGAGCTCTCCACTGCGCCGCCGGTTTGGTGGGTCCAGCGGGGGGTGCCGGTGGCGGCGTCCAGGGCGTGGACCTTGCCGTCGTTACTGCCGATGAAAACCAGACCGTGGGCCACTGCTGGCGAGGAGTACACATTGTCGTCAGCTTGGTAGGTCCAGCGGGGGGTGCCGGTGGTGGCGTCCAGGGCGTGGACTGTGCCGTCCCAACTGCCTGTGTAGGCAGTACCGTGGGCCACCACAGTCTTGGAGTACACCTTGTCAGCCGTTTGATAGGTCCAGCGAAGGGCCCCAGTAGCGGCGTCCAGGGCGTAGACCTTGCCGCCCTCATCTCCGATGTAGACGGCGTCGTGGTACACCGGCAGCGATGAGAGATTCAGCCAGTCGTCGGTCTCGTAAGTCCAGTGCACTGTGCCCGTGGCGGCGTCCAGGGCATGGACTTCCCGGTCGGCACTGACGATGTGGACAGCGTCGAAGGCCGCTACCGGCGATGGGATCGTCGGGCGGCGGAGGTCCTGGGTCCAGCAGAGAGCACCGCTGACGGCGTCCAGGGCGCGGGCCGTAGAGGCCCAGGTGCCGATGTAGACGGTCTCGCCGGCTACTGACAGCGGGCGCGTGGCTTTCAACTGAGAGCTCCATCGGGTGGCGCCGGTCACCGCGTCCAGAGCGTAGACCATGTCGTCGGAGCCTTCGATGTAGACGATGTCGCGGACCGCTACTGGCGAGCGGGACACCTTCCCGTCGTCGGCAGTGAACGTCCAGGGACGAGGAGTGCGGTCGGTGCCGGGCAACACACCACTGCGGCAGGCTTTGACGATCGCGTGGAGCCGGTCACGAACGACGGCAGCGGTGGCGGGGCGCTCGTCGGGGTCCTTAGCGAGGAGGTCGGTGACTAGACGATTCAGGCTTGCGGGTATCCCGGAGCGGCTGCTGGCGACAGGCTCGGGCACGGTGTTCAGGTGCGCGAGCATGATGGCCGCAGGCTCTGCGCCGTGGAAGGGGGTACGGCCGGTGAGGAGCTCGTAGAGCAGGCAGCCCAGGGAGTACAGATCGCCCCGGCCGTCGCCGACCTTGCCGCGCAGGCGCTCGGGTGGCATGTAGGACGGGGTGCCGATGATTCGGCTGGCCTGGGTGAGGCCGGAGGTGTATCGGGCGATACCAAAGTCAAGAATCTTGATGGTGCCGGTGGTAGTGAGCATGAGGTTGGCGGGCTTGAGGTCGCGGTGGACGATCCCGGCGGTGTGGGCGGCGTGCAGGGCATCAGCCACTTGGACGACCCAGCTGGCGGCATCTGCGACCGGGGGCGGTCCGTCTTGGCGTAGGACGGTGGCCAGGTCGCGGCCGGCTAGCAGCTCCATGATGAGGTAAAGGGAGCCGTTATCGGTGTCCTGGCCGAAGTCGTGAATGGTAACGGCGCCGGGGTGGTTGAGACGGCCCGCGGTGCGGGCCTCGCGGAGGAACCGCCGGGCATCTTCCGGGTTGCTGTGGCCGGGAAGCATCTTCTTCAAGGCCACCGGGCGATCCATCAACAGGTCGCGGGCTGCCCACACCTCACCCATTCCACCCGCGCCCAGCCGGTGCTCCAGCTCGTATCGGTTCGCCAGAACCTGACCCGTCACTTGCCCATGCTCCTTTGACCACATGCCCTGGGTGCGAACTGTGACCGGGCGCTGCCACAATCCCCGGATTGTAGGCTGCGCACCGTTGCGCCTTGCTCTAGACCCAGCCCGTTGGCCCGCCAATCCGCCGACCCGTATCGCCGTAGGTGGCGGACCGAATTCTGCTTGTCTGCGGTCGCACCGCTAGAGCCTGTCGTCAAACGTCAGGCCCACATCAGCAGTGATGCGAGGGTGACGGCGGCCTGGAACGACTGGGCGGTCTTGTCGTAGCGGGTGG
>NZ_JBIBGK010000054.1:0-22109 GCF_042956445.1 Streptomyces sp. NPDC008238
CCCGCGGAGCGGGTACCAGTGCGCTGCGCGCACTGCGAGTGAACCGGCGCGCTTCGCGCGCCGGTTGGCGGCCGGCTTCGCTGGCCGGGTGATCCGCTTCGCGGATCGTGGGCGCCTTCGGCGCTAGCTGGCTTCGCCAGCAACCGGGCGTTGCACGCCCGGTGATGGGGCGGCAGGTCCGCTTCGCTCCCCTGCCTTGGGCCCTCCGGCTTCGCCTGCGGGCCTGGTGCCCGCTGACGCGGGCACGGCTGGCTGGGGTGGGCAGGGTGACGGTGCGCTTGTGACTAACCGTTGGGTGGGGGCTCGTCAGGAGCGCTGGCGCCTGCGGGTGAAGCTGCCGGAGTCCGAGGCGGTGACTGCCGTTGGCTGGGATGGTGGGAACGGCACGTCCGAACGGCGAGAAGGCTGGCCTTCTCCGCCTCGTTGATCGGGAGGTCTCTATGCATCAAAAGAGTCCGGGATAAACTCTACAGTTAGAGCCCACTGCCCCTGCTGGGGCCCCGGGTCCGCGAGAGGTGTGGATCTTATGTCCAGTCAGTACCGGCTTCATCCCCACCAGATCGAGGCGGTGGATGCGGTGGTCCGTGCACTGCAGGCGTCCGCAGAAGAGCCGGTGTCTGAGGGCGGGTTGCGGGCTCAGGTCGTTGCCGCCACGGGGACGGGCAAGAGCTTAATCGCGGTGCACGCCGCGCACGAGCTGCGCGCCGAGCGGGTGCTGGTTCTGGTACCCACTCTCGATCTGCTCGCTCAAATGGCCGCCGTGTGGCGGGAGGGCGGGCGCACCGGCCGGTTGTTCGGGGCGTGTTCGCTGTCTGAGGGTGAGGCGCTGGGGATGCCATGTACCACGGACCCTGCCGAGCTGGTGCGGTGGCTCGGGGGTGGGGGGCGGGTCACGTTGTTTGCCACGTACGCGGCGGTGGGGCTCGGTGTCCTGGAGCGTGCGCATGCGGCGGGGCTGGGTGCGTGGGATCTGGTGGTGGTCGATGAGGCGCACCGCACCTCTGGGGCGCTGGGCAAGCCGTGGGCGGGGGTCCATGACAACGAGCGGCTGCCAGCAGCGCGCCGGTTGTACATGACGGCGACTCCACGGTTGTGGGAGATCGCTGCTGCCCAGGCGGCAGGCTCGTCCGGCGGGGGCTTGGGGGAAGCCGGCCGTGTGGCCGGTGGGCCGGGCCGGGTGGTGGCGTCGATGGATGACGAGGCCGTGTTCGGGCCTGTGGTGTACCGGTTGACGCTGTCGGACGCCATCGAGCGGGGCCTGATCGCGCAGTACCAGGTCGTGTGCGTGGACATCGCCGACCCGCAACTGCAGGCAGCCCAGCTGATCGGCCAGGACGCCCGCACCGACACCGTCCGCGGAGCCCGCCTGGCCGCACTGCAGACCGCCGTGCTCAAGACCGGGGCCGAGCAGAAGCTGCGGCGACTGCTGACTTTTCACTACCGCACAAGCGAAGCGGAAGCCTTCGCCAGCGGCCTGCCAGCCGTGGCCAAAGCCCTGTGGGAGAGCGACCCCGAGGCGTACCCGGAGCCAGGCTCGGTCTGGGCGCAGTGGCTGTACGGGGAGCACAAGCCCTCCTACCGGCGTCAGGTGCTGGGCGAGTTCACCGCCGGTGCCACCGCCGAGGGCGCGGTGATGGAGCGGTGCGTGCTGGCCTCGGTGCGGGTGCTCGGCGAGGGCGTGGACACCAAGAACTGCGATGCGGTGGTCTTCGCGGACGTCCTGGGGTCCACGGTCGACATCGTCCAGGCCGTCGGCCGGGCCCTGCGCATGCAGCCCGGCGAAGGTAAGACCGCCTCCCTGGTCGTACCCGTCTTCCTCAGCCCCGGCGAAGAGCCCGATGACATGCTCTCCTCCCGCTCCTACGAAGGCCTGATCAAGGTCCTCACCGCGCTGCGCGCACACGACACCGAGGCCGTCGAACAGCTGGCCACCCCGCAGGCGGCATCCCGGCGGCCGGCCACTCCGGCTGGGGCGGCGGGTGGAGGGCAGGCCGCGGTGGGAGGGGTCAGTGCGCCGGCGGGCGGCCTGCTGGCGTTCTCCGCGCCCCGGGACCCCGCGCAGTTGGCGGCGTTCATCAGCCTGAGGGTGCTGCAGCCGGAGACCGAGTTCTGGCGGCGCGGCCTGCAGGCCACACTCGCCTACCACGGCGACCACGGCGACCTGCGCGTCCCCTACGGACACCGCACCCCCGACGGCTTCCCCCTCGGCGTGTGGATCACCCGCCAGCGCCAAGCCCACACCCGCGGCCGTCTCGACACCGAACGCATCCAGCAGCTCGACGAGCTCGGCATGATCTGGAACCACGCCGACGTCGCCTTCACCGAAGGCCTGGCCGCCGCCCGCGGCTGGGCCGCCGAACACGGCCACCTCCTCGCCCCCACCGACGCCACCTGGCAGGGCTACCCCATCGGCCAATGGCTGAAGAACCAACGCGCAGCAGCCCGCCGCAGCACCACAGCAGACGGCCGAAAGAGCACGGGGCTGGACCGGGAGCGGCGACAAGCGCTCGAGGACATCGACCCCGCCTGGTGCCCCGCCTGGCCCGTGGTCTGGCAACGCTGCTTCCACCTCGCCCGCACCTACCGCACCGCCGGCGGCGCACTACCCGATCGCGATGGTCAGCTCATCATCCAAGGCGAGGACATCGGCCGCTGGGTCCACGCTCAGCGAGCCCAGTGGAACACCTTCAGCGCTGTCCAGCAATGGCTCCTGACCGAGATCCTCGGCATCACAGCCGCCGCAGAGGAGGAACAGGCACCGGTCCCCGAGATTGCGAAACCGAAACGCACCCGGGCGCAGATCTGGGCTGCCAACCTCGCCGCCGCCTGCCAATACGCCGAACGGGAAGGACACCTCAACGTCCCCCGCACCCACATCGAAACCATCAACGGCACCGACCACACCCTCGGCATCTTCATCGCCAACCAACGCGCCCGACGTGCCAGCCTCGCCCCCGAGCGCGTCACAGAACTCACCGAACTCGGCATGCGCTGGACGTAATCGCGTATGCGGCGAGTCGTAAACGGGCTCGATGCGCCGGCATGGGGCCCTGTGAACTGATTGTCATGGAGTCGCCTGCCTGTGTCAGTGCCTCCTTTTACGCTGTCGCGGGATTGGGGAGGTCAGGGTGGCTACTGTCGACGACGAGGGCGAATTGGAGCGTTTGCTCCGGCTTCCGTCCGATATGTTTCGGTTTACGACTGGAGATGGCGGCCCGCTTTACAGCGCGATCCTGCATGCGTTCGGCGAGGCGAACGAGCGGCTGGTGACTGCTCTGGCCCTGGATGAGGTGCGGGAGCGGCTGCGGGGGGTGGGCTGGTTCGATGCGCTGACCGACGACGATCTGGTGCAGGCTCTGGGTGCACTGCGCAAGTGGCGGCTTCTGGACGCCGTGCAGAATCACGCGGGTAACTACCGGACAGCGGAGGAGTACGAGCGGCGGAACCTGCAGTACTCCCTGACCAGGCATGGGGAAGCAGCGCTCGCCGGGGTCCAGCATGCTCTTGCCGCGCTGGCGTCCGTCGGCGCGCTGCAGACCGCGGTGCTGGATGCGATCGCCGACCGTTTGGACGCCTTGGCCGGACTGCTCGGCAAGCCCGGCTCGTCCGACCGGAAGGTCTTTGTCGCACTCCAAGAGCTGGAGGGGCATCTGGAGGCGCTGCGCGGCAACACCAAGCAGTTCAACGGTGAGCTGCAGCGGCTGCTGAACGCGGACGGGGCCGATGGGTCGGAGCTCGCGGTGTTCCGCGACGTCAAGGCGTCGACGGTCGCGTACCTGGAGGAGTTCCTCAGCCGGCTCGAGCAGCGGGCGCATGCGATCGCTTCGGCCACGGCGCGCGTCGAAGCCCTCGGGGTGGACATGCTGCAGCAGCGGGCGCTTGCGGGTGCGGACCTGCCCCCGCTCGCCAGCGGAGACCCTGCCCCGGCGTGGCTTCAGGCGCGGCGGGCTCGCTGGGAGGGGCTCCGGGCCTGGTTCCTCCCGCTCGATGGTGCCCGGCCCCGTGTCGAGCAGCTGCATGATGTGGCACGGCGGGCGATCGTCGCGCTGCTGCAGGTGCTGGACAGGATCACAGAGGCGCGGCGTCGGTCCTCCAGCGCCGCGGAGGACTTTCGTGAGTTGGCTCGGTGGTTCGCTTTGGCGCCGGGCGAGGAGGACTTGCACCGGTTGTGGGCGACGGCGTTCGGGGTGGGTCCGGCGCGGCATGCGCACCTGGCGCACCCGGATCCGGACGTGGTGTCGGCGTCGTCGAGTTGGGTGGACGCGCCGCCGGTTGAGGTGTCGGCGTTGCTGCGTTCCAGTGGGCGGACGGAGAAGGTCGGCCGTACGGGGCGGGTGCGGGACGTGGCGGCGGTGAGGCAGGCGCGGGCGGCGCGGGCGCGGGCGGCGCGCGCGGAGCTCGAGGCGGCCTGGGCGTTGCTGGAGACGGAGGGGCCGGTGCGTCTGTCGCATTTCGGGATCCTTGATCACCGCGTGTTTGAGCGGCTGCTGGAGTTGCTGGGGCGCGCGTTGGTCGCTCGGCCGGATGCCAGTGGCGTGCGGCGTGCGGTGACTTCTGATGGCCGGGTGGAGGTGCTGCTGCGGCTTCCTGCGGATGGTGCCGTGGCGGTGTTGCGGACCGCGCGGGGTGTGCTGAGGGGTCCGGACTGTGTGGTGGAGATCCGGCCGGCCGGCGCGGTGGGGGCGGTTGTGCGTGAGGAGGAGGCGGGTTGAGCAAGCTGAAGAATCAGCTGGCCGTTGAGGAGCGTGAGGAGATCGGGCAGGCGATCCGTGTCCTGCTGAGGTTCCCGTTCTTGACGGATCAGGTGGATCCTGCTGCGTTCGATCTGGTGCGTCGCCGCCGGGGGCCACTGGTCCAGTGGTTTGATCGTGTGCTGGGTTGGCCGCTGGTCGTGGAGCCCCGGCAGGGATCTGTGCGTTTGTCGAAGATCCGGTCGGATGCGCCTGGAGACCGGCCGGTCCGCCGGCTGCGGTCGGGCCGAGCGCCGTTCGACCGCCGTCGCTATGTGCTGTTCTGCGTCACGTGCGCGGAACTGCTGTCTGCGCCGGTGACCACTGTGGGGATCCTCGCTGACCGGGTCGTCCACGCCATGCTCGCGGACCCTTCACTCGGGGTGTTCGACACGGCTGCGCGTGCGGAGCGCATGGCTTTCGTCGATGTGCTGAAGCTCCTGGAGTCCTACGGGGCGCTGTACGTGCTGGATGGAACGACGGAGTCCTTCGGCGAGTCGGCGTCGGCAAAGGTGCTGTATCGCGTGCAGTCGAGCGTGCTGCTGCGCCTGATGGCGGCTCCGGTGAGTCCGTCGCGTGTGGCCGCGGAGCTCGGCGACCGGACAGCGGTATTCGAGGAACTGCTGGGTGCCGTGGCTGTGGAGCGGCGTTACGGCGGCACGACGCTGGAAGAGGCGTCCGAGACGCAGCGTGGGCTGTGGCTGCGGCACTCGGTGATGCGGCGCTTGTTCGACGATCCGGTGGTCTACCGAGACGAGCTTTCCGAGGCGCAGCTGGGCTACGTCACCTCGATCACGGGGCGGAAGATCATGCGTGAGGCGGCCGAGCTTGCGGGATTGGAGTTGGAGGAGCGGGCGGAGGGGTGGCTGCTGGTGGATCCGGCCGGGATCGCTACCGACGAGCGGTTCCCGGACGACTCCAGTCATGCCAAGGTCGCGGCGTTGCTGCTGCTGGAGACGATCACGGCCGCAGGCGATGCCGGCGTGGGACCGGAGGATCTGAACGCGGCGGCTGAGGGGTTGCTGGAGCGGTTTCCCGACTGGGGCAAGGCGTACCGGTCGGAGGACGGGGCACTGCGCCTGGGGCAGGACGCGGTGCGGGTTTTGGTGTCGTTCGGGCTGGCGCGCAGCGAAGGCGGAGGGGTGGTCGCTCGTCCGGCTGCGGCGCGGTATCGCGTGAAGGCCGCTGAGGCACGGGTTTCCGGGGTGGGGAAGGCGAGGGGCTGAGCATGACGGTGACGGAGCTGTCTGTGGCGCGCGGGATCGAGGTGCCGGCGGACGCTGGGCCGGATCGGTGGGTACCGCACCGGGCCGGGGTGTTGAACGTGTGGCGCTACTACGACGAGGTGTTCACGTTCCATCGTGGGCGGCTGCTGCTGCGAGGGGCGAACGGGTCGGGGAAGTCGAAGGCTCTGGAGCTGCTGCTGCCGTTCCTGTTCGACGCGAGCCTGCGGCCGCGCCGGCTGTCGACGTTCGGCGGCGCGGAACGGACGATGCACTGGAACCTGATGGGTCAGGGCGCGTCGGGAGTTACCCGGGTCGGGTATGTGTGGCTGGAGTTCCGCCGCGGCGCCGATGAGTGGTTTTCCATTGGGGCGCGTCTTCAGGCAACGACACGAACGACGGCGGTGAGCGCTGACTTCTTTACGGTCCGGGCCCGCATGGGTGGACAGGACGGTGTTCGGCTGGTCGGGGACGCGGGCCAGCCGTTGACGCGGGCCGCGCTGGCGGAAGAGCTGTCCGGCAGGGGGGAGGTGTATGCGGCGGCAGCCGACTACCGGGCTGCGCTGCGGCAGACGCTGTTCCCGGGGATGTCCGAGCCGCGGTACGAGGCGTTGATCACTGCGTTGCTGCAGCTGCGCCGGCCGAAGCTGTCCGAGCATCTCGACCCGGAGGTGCTCTCAGCGCTGCTGTCTCGCGCGTTGCCGCCTCTGGATCGGGGAGAGGTCGCGGAACTCGCCGACGGGTTCGAGCGGCTGGACCGGCAGCGGGAAAGTCTGGAGCAGGCCGATGCGCAGGTCGATGCTTCGAAGGTCCTGGCGTCCAGGCAGCAGTCGTATACGCGTCGGGTGCTACGGGCTCGCGCTGCGGCGGTCATCTCCGCGACGACGGACATCGACAACGTCACCCGCAAGGCGCGGGAAGCTGAGGAGCAGCACCAACAGGCCGCCGAGGACAGGGCCGCTGTCGAGGACGCGCTCGAGCAGGCGGAGTCGCTGGCTGACGAGCTGCAGTCTCGCGCCGAAGCGCTGACCGACTCTGAGGAATATCGGCAGGGCAAGGAACTCGACCTTCTGCGCCAACAGGTCCGGGAGGCCCGCCTAAGGTTCGACAAGGCGGGCAGGGAGGCGGCTGCAGCCGGGGAGGAGGCGGCCGAGGAGACGGACCGCGCCGTTGAGGCCGAAGCTCTCGTGGAGGAGCGGCGTGGCCTGGCGAAGGACCGAGAGAACGAGGCGTGGCGTGCGGCGCGCCTGGTGGGGCTGGACACGGCGTGCGCGGAGGCGGCGGCCGCTGTTGGGGCCGGCGATGAGGAGCGGGCCGGGCATCTGATCGGTGGGGCCGTCAGTTCGCGTCGGAACCAGATCGGCCAGGTTCGGGGCGCTCTCGCCCTGCACCGGGAGGCGGTGCAGGGCCGGGCGGCGGCAGAAGAGACGCTGGAGGAGGCTCGCGCGCAGTACGCCGAGGCAGCCGGAGTCCTCGCTCAACGCACCGACGGCTTCCAGCAGGTGGTCGAGGAGCAGGCTCGGCGGTTGCGGACATGGGCTGGGCGGTGCGCTGAGTTGCGGTTCACGCCGCAGGCCGTGGAGGAGTTGGCGGAGGCGGCTGCGGACGAGGTCCGGGTGTTGGCTGTCGTGGACGGTGTCGCCCAGGTCGCCGAGCAGGATCTGGCCGGGGCTGCTGCCGACGCGGAGCATCGCCGCGAGACGCTGACCGGGCAGCTTGCGTCTGTTGCAGAGGAGAAGGCGAAATGGGAGGCGTCTGCGGAGGTCCCTCCGGTGCCGCCGCGCACCCGGAACGCTGACCGGACGGCCCGGCCCGGCGCCCCGCTGTGGCAACTTGTCGCGTTTCGTGGCAAAGTCCTGGCCGACGAGCAGGCCGCCGTGGAGGCCGCGCTGGAGGCGTCCGGGCTTCTGGACGCCTGGGTCATGCCCGAGGATCAGCTCGTCGCTGGGCTGGACACGTTCGCTGACCCCGACTGGCCGGGCAGCACTGCCCCCGCCGGGCGGACCCTGCTGGATGTTCTGGTGCCCGAACCGAAGGCGGTCGTCCCGGCGGATCGCGTCGAGCGGCTGCTGTCCCGCATCGCGTACGGGGACACGCTCCCCGAAGCAGGTGGTGCTGCGATCGGTGCCGACGGGCGGTGGCGTCTGGCGGCTGCGACCGGTGCCTGGTCCAAGCCGGAGTCTGCGCACATCGGCGCTGCAGCGCGCGAACGCGCCCGGCTGGGGCGCATTGCCGATCTCACGGAGCAGATCGCGGTCCTGGAGGCGCAACTGCGCGCATGCGCAGCGGAGCAGCAGGGCATCGAGGAGCGTCGGCATGTGCTGAAGGAGGATCGCCGTACCCGGCCTCCGCACAAGCCGGTCTCGATCGCCCACGATGCGTTGGTCCGCGCTGAGTCCGATGCGGCGGCATACCAGCGCACCGTGCACAGGGCCGCCGCTGTGCTCAGCGACCAGGAACGCAAGGTGACCAGCGCGCTGCGGAAGCTTGACGCGGTGGCGGCTGAGCATGCGCTGCCGACCATGAGTGCGCCGCTGGAGAAACTCGCCGTGTCCCTGGAGAACCTCTCGCAGGTGGCAGGCACCTGGATCAGGGCTGCCGGCCGTGTGGCCGACGCGGTCCGTGCGGCCGGTGAGGCCCGTCGACGCGCCGACAGGGCCCTCATGACGGCGCAGACACGCGCGGAGGACGCACAAGCCGCGGAAGGCCACCTGCGTGGACTGGCGGCGAAGTTGGAGGAGATCGAGGAGACTGCTGACGCCTCGTACCAGGACGTTCTGCGGCGCCTGGAAGACGTCCGCGCCCAGAGGGAGGCGAACTCCGCCCGGCGTAAGAAGCTGGACGGTGTTCGCATCGATCTCGTCGGGAAGCTGGCCGAGCTGAACGGCGAGCTTGTAGCCGCCGCCAAGGCCCGCGAGTCGGCTCTGGCGGTGCGTGAGGAAGCCGTAGAGCAGTTCCGGCGCTGCGGTGTGCTCGGATTCTTCACCGACGCGGGCGCAGGCGACCTGGTCACCACCGTCGGGGCCGGCGTCACTGCGGCCCTGGACGCGGCCAGAAGCGTCGCGGCCCGATGGCCCGTGCTCGCGCACGCGCCGAAGAACATCACCGAGGCCTACTCGGAGCTGTCCAACACCTGGCACCACACCCTGCAGGTCCTCGGAGGCCGGGCCGACGTCAGCCTCGAACCCGATGACGACCTGCACATCCTGACCGCAACCATCGACGGAACGACGCTGGGCGCAGCGGCCCTCCACGCGCTACTCACCGAGGAACGCGACCGCAGCCGTGAGGACATCACCGCCTCTGAACGGGACCTGTTCGACCGGATCCTGACCGGCGACACCCGCCGGCACCTGGCGTCCCGCATCCGTCAGGCCAGGGACCTCGTTGAGGTGATGAACAGCCGCTTGCAGCACGTACGGACAGCATCCGGTGTCGCCGTGCAACTGGTATGGCAGGTACAGGAAGAACTGGCCGCCGGGACGAAGGCCGCGCGCGACCTGCTGCTGAAGGATCCGGTCCGGCTCACGGATGCCGATCACGAAGCGCTGCACCAATTTTTCCGGGCGCGGGTGGAAGAAGCGCGGGAGAAGCAGCAGGCCGGCAGCTGGGAAGACCACCTCGCCGAGGTACTCGACTACACCAGGTGGCATCAGTTCGTGGTACGGCTCGACAGAGCCGATGGGCAGGGCTGGCAGCTGCTGACCAAGCGGCTCCACGGCGCGCTGTCCGGAGGCGAGAAGGCAATCGCTCTGCACCTGCCGCTGTTCGCGACGCTTGCCGCGTACTATCAGGCGGTACCAGAAGCGCCACGGCTGCTTCTGCTGGACGAGGTGTTCGTCGGCGTGGACGCCACCAACCGCGGGCAGGTCTTTGCGCTGCTGTGCTCCCTCGATCTGGACGCGGTCCTCACCAGCGACCACGAATGGTGCACCTACCGGGAGCTGGACGGCATCGCGATCCACCAGATCAGCACAGACGAGGACGACGACGCGGTCACCACGGTCCGCTGGGTGTGGGACGGCTCCGGCCTGCAGCCCGAGGAGGACACGGCATGACCGCGCGGCACACGTTGGACCGGCCTGCGCTCGCGCCGCTGTGGCAGGCGGTCCACGACCGGCTGTCCTCCGGCCGGCCCGTCGCCCGGGTCACCCTTGACGGCCTCGAAGAGGACACCCGCGAGGCCCTCGCCGACCTCCTCGGCCTGGACCGGCTCCCCGGGACCCGGGCCACCGTCAGCCTCGACCGTCTCGACCAGGTCCTCCGTGAGAGCCTGGATGCTGACGTGCGGGCCGTCGTCCAGATGATCCGCGGGCCGCTCGGCAACCGGGCAGCGGCCCGCGAACAGGCCAACGCCGACAGGTCCGCCCTATGGAGGTGGCTCACGACCCACCCCGTGGTCGCCGCGCAGCCCGCGCTCGCCGAATGGGCCGCCGCTGTGAAGGGAAACGGCCTGATCAGCGGCTCCATCACCGTCACCCGAGCCGTCCTTACCCAAGCCCTCACCGTGCTGGCGGCGCTGCCCGCCGACGGGCAGCCGCTGCCCGACTTCGCCGCCAACGTCCTCGGATCGGCCCATGCCCTCGACGACAACACCCGCCTGTCCGGCCTGGTCCTGCGCGCTCTGGCGGTCCTGCACGACACCGCTCCCCCGGCCTCCGCCGCCGACCGGCGCGCCCTGTGGGCGCATGCAGGGATCGCGGACGACGCCCTGTCCAGCACCGTCCTGACCGCCGGACTCCACCCGGGCGGCAACGGGCCGGTCGCCGTGTCCCTGCGGGCCTACAGCACCGCCAGCCACGCCGCACATCTCACCCTGGCCCAGCTACGCGACCCCGGACCAATCACCTGGCACGACCAGCCCGTCCACATCTTCGAGAATCCGAGCATCATCGCGCTCGCCCTCCGCCGATTCGGCGCCCAATGCCCGCCCCTGGTGTGCACCTCCGGCTGGCCGAACAGCGCCGTCACCCTGCTGCTTCGGCAGCTTGCCGCAGCCGGCGCGCCCTTGCGCTACCACGGCGACTTCGACGGCGAAGGCATCCGGATCGCAGCACACGTCATCGCGGCCACCGGCGCCGAACCATGGCACATGTCCACCACGGACTACCGCAACGCCCTACCCGGCCACAACACCACACCACCGCCAGTCGGACGTGTCACCCAGGCGCCCTGGGACCCCCACCTCGCCACAGCTCTCCACCAACACGACGCAGCAGTCCACGAAGAACACACCGCGGCAACACTCATGAACGCGCTGACCCACCACATCCAGAACACGAACAACCCGTAGCGCTTGAGGCCAGCTGGCCGGCTGTGGCTGGTGGGGTAACTGAGTGCCCCCTCTCGGGCCGGACCGGTTCCTGCCGCGGTCCAGAAAGCGGTCAACGCTCCGGGGTTCCGTCTCGCCCAGCAGGCCGCTGCGCGAATGCTAGCGGCCATGCCCCAGCTCGACATCCCCGGGGACGCACAGCAGCCGCAAAGCGGTGATGACGAAGCGCACCGGGACGGTGCCGAACAGACCGAACAGCAGAAGGCATCCGGCCCCGACACCCCGGAAACCGAACCAGGCCGAGGGTGACCTCCGCGCTGCGGTTGGAAAGCGCGAACCTGTACCGGGCCCCGGGAACGTCATGGCTGATTCCCCGGGGCCCGGGTGCCTGGCTGAAGTCAGCTCTCGTTGCCGGTGGTGGCGGGGCGGTCCGGGCGTCGCAGACCGCCTGGCGGACCACGGCGCGCACGGTGGACTCATCGAGAGCTTGGAGGCCGCTGTGAGCGAGCACGGTGAGTCGGCGAGTGCGTCAGCTCCACGACGTGTCCGTTACGGGCCGCGACGTCGATCAGGGCGCGCTGGGACAGGCCGTAATCGAGCGCTGCCGCGGGCGCCGGGCCGGTGTCTCGCATGCGAGACATCTCGGTGCTCGCGGCGACCGCTTGATGGATCGCGGCCAGGGAGCGGGCGACGTCCAGGAGCCGTACGCCTGCGCGCGGCCGGTGCGCAGCCGAGAATGAGCAGCGGGCCGGACAGCGTGATCCTGTCCGGCCCCCGCTGTCGTCGGTCAGCCGAAGTCGAGCGTCTCCTGCGCGCGGCTGATGCCGAACTCCGCTTCGCAGAACGAGGCCCAGTCATTGTGGCTGGTGGGAGCCAGACGCGGGCGGCCTGCTGTTGCGGACCCGGACAGCAAGCACCGCCACAGAGCGCCGGACTTCGTCCATCACCACGTCGCATCTGCTGCGCGAGCGCGGCCAGATCGCCCGCGTGCTAACCCTCGGGATCGCGTTCGCTGGCGGCAGCAGCGTGAACCGTTCCAGGACGCTGCGCGAGCCCAGTGCTTATACCGACGATCAGCGCCTGGCCGCGGCGGAGTTGTTCGAGCGCATGGAGCCTACAGCGGGACCGCATGCACGACATCTCGGTCCGAGCCGAGAACTGAGCGGCGTCGAAGGGGCCTCGGTGCAGCTGAGCCTCGACCCGGCACGTGAGGCTGGCCACCGCCTGGATCCCGTCGTCGATGCCGTTATAGCCCGGTTCGGCCCTGGCGCTGTCACCTGGGCGCCGCTCGTCCACCGCCGTCACAGCGCCTGACCCGACCGCAGCGACGACGACCTACCCACCGATCCAGACGAGCTCCAGGTCATCCAGAGCCACCTGATCCGCCTGCTCGCCCGGATCCGCGAGCAGCGCGACACACCCGCCCCGGTTGCACCCGACCCTGCCCGCCGACCGCGCCTGGCTGCGGATCATCGAGGCCCACACCGTGGAGCAGCTGGAAGTCCGCGAGCGGCGACGGTCAAAGGACGGTGCCGTGGAGGACGCGGCGATCTGCTGGACATGGCGTAGCGGCGGGCGGCGAGGCCGTGCTCGAGGGGCTCGCCGCCGGGTGCCGGCTCTCGCTGGGAACAAGCGGCTCTGTGTCCCAGCCCTGGCAGGATCAGCCCAAGGCGATGTGGCTTGTGAACACAGTTGAGGGGCTGTGGTGTCAGTGGGGGCTCGCACAATGGGTGCATGAATCGACGTGAGCGCACCCTGCTTGCACAGATCGAGCAGGACGTGCTCGACGACACCAAGCCGCTGGCCGGAGCCCTGCGCAAGTGCGTGGTGCTCGGAGGCCATGCCGGCTCCGCGGCGCTGCGCGAATGGGCCCAGCGCGAACTGCGCGGCTACGGCGGCGTGGACCTGGCGGACGTACCGTCGTACCGCGTTGTTGTGGCACCCTTGAAGGTTGACGCGGCGGTGATGAACGGCTTTGTGACCGGCCAGCAGATCAGCCCTGGGCAGCTGCCTGACTTCGCTCGTGACGTGATCAGCAACACGCTCCCTCTTCGCATGGGAATCGGCGAGCTCGAGGCGGCCGCGCGTCGGGTCAGTGAGTCGGACAACGTCTTGAAACTCATGCCGGAGCAGGCCCCTGACCTGGTGCGCTTCATGAACCACGCGATAGACAACCCCCGTCAGCACATCACCGAGCTGTACTGGGCCGTGGCGGCACCTGCCCTGGTGGGCGTCCTTGATCAAGTCCGGACCGCTCTGGCCGACCTTGTAGGTGAGCTGCGCGCCACCATGTCCTCGGACGACGACAACCTGCCTACCCCCGAGCAGATCGGCCAGGCGCTGAACGTCGCCGTCCATGGGGACCGATCCCGTGTAGTGGTGACAACCGCCCAGGCATCCGGGGAGAGCAGCGCCAGTGTCGCGCCAGCTGCCGATGAGGAGCCGGGGCTGCTCGGCACGACCGGCCGCCGCATCGGGGCCGTCGTAGTGGGCCTAGCGACGGTGATCGGCACCGGTGCCGCCCTGTGGCCGCTGCTCAAGTAGATCTCTCACCGGGCCACGTGGTCACCTCATGACAGCAGGACCAAACAACCTCTGGCCTCGCGACCAGGCACGCACTACCCCAGCCCTGCACCCACCCAACGCCACCAGCACGCCCGCTCACACCGCCTGTCCTAGACCGTTGGGTCGGCAAGAGACCCTGGCGGCTGTCTAGCATGTGGCCATGCGCGACGACGCACCTCACGAGACGCACCGGGTCCACCTGAGCCGGACCTTCGACGGGGACGCGGAGCTGTACGACCTGGCCAGGCCCGGGTACCCGCCGGAGCTGTTCGACGCCCTTGAAGCACTGGCCGGCACCTGCCCCGGCTGTCATGTTCTGGAAGTGGGGGCAGGCACCGGCAAGGCAGCCTCAGATCCCCACACCACTCGCATTGAAGTGCCGGGGTGTGTCAGCCGAAATCAATGCCCTCAAGCAGAGGTGCTGCCTGGCCTCGTAGAGCGCGCTGGTCTGCCATGTGCTGAGCGCGGCGCCTGTCTGCGGCTTTCTGTGCAGGGCTCGGAGACCCGCCGTGATGCGAGCACGGGCCCCCGCCAGTCGCGATCGTGCACGTTTTCCCGGATGCGGTCGGCTGCCCGCACTGCACGGCAGGGTCGTGGACGTGGCAGAGTCCGGACGGCCGGGCATCGATGGGGCAGGGCGTGCCCTTGCGGGTGGTGGCGGTGCACTTCATGGTCGGCATCGTATGGCGCTGGTCAGGGCTTGCGGTTGCGTTCATACTCGGCTTTCGCGGTGTACCAGGCTTCCTTGTACCGTTGGCGGGCTTCGAGTGACCAGGCACGTTCAGCGTTGCTGAGGTGGGACCAGCAGGCGACCGGATCATCGAAAGGGACGTAGCCAACGGGCCATTCGGCCGCCTGGCGCTGACAGGGAGAGCCGTCAGTGGTCCGCAGCCGGGTACAGGTTGTTTTGCAGCTGCCGAAAGGCGGGAATGCGCCGATGAGGTTGAACGGCTTCGGGGCGTCGTGGCTCACGGCCGGATCGTAGCGCTGGAACCGTTCATCACCTTCGGTCAGGGTCACCGATAAGGGCGAGCATCGCGAGTGCGTTCGACCCCGCAGCACTGCCCAATGTCAGCGGAGCTTGTAGTCGTCGTGAAGGGCTACGCGGCCGAGTTCGAGCACCTGGTCTGTGCGTACCCACCACATCAGGCGTGGAGCGGCAGGGGTGTTCTTCTTGATGCTGCACCGCATCGCCACGGCGTGGTCTGCCCTGCGGCGGCAGGGCGCCCCGCCGGCGGCGTGTGTTCGCAGGGTGTGGGCATCCCGGGAGGGCTTGTGGGCGGCCCGGCGGGCGACGACGTCGACCGTGGCTTCGAGGATGTCGCGCCTGTCGACGTGGTCCACCGCGTCGAGGGATGTCAGCCAGTCAGGGCCGAGCACATAGTGCGCCAAGGGTTGGGCTGCCCGTTCGCTGTCCGGGGTGGTCCACAGCCAGATCTGGGTCACCTCGTAACGGAACTGCTCCTCGGGGTCGGCGTGGCAGTGCGGCGGCAGAACGGGGTGGCTGGCAGTGCCTGCGCTCACTTGGAGGTCTTTGAGCTGCTTGATCAGGCTTCGCCGCTCCCGCCGCAGTTCGGTGATGGTCTGGCTGCCCTGACGCAGCGAATGCTGCAGGCGGGAAATCTCGGCAGCAAGACGGTCTTTCTCGATGTCGGCGCTGGCCTGGGTGA
Source organism: Streptomyces sp. NPDC008238 (assembly GCF_042956445.1). Taxonomy (NCBI): domain Bacteria; kingdom Bacillati; phylum Actinomycetota; class Actinomycetes; order Kitasatosporales; family Streptomycetaceae; genus Streptomyces; species Streptomyces sp. NPDC008238. Next base: position 15,461 of record NZ_JBIBGK010000054.1, read on the forward strand.
TGTCGGCAGTACGACTGGGTTGGCTCTCCGGCAGCGGCGGGATCGTGCTGGCGGCGGGTCCTATGGCGTGGATGCGGCGCATGATCTCCTGCACGGCGTCTTGGGGCTGGGCGGAGTCGACAAGGACGGTGGGGTGGCGGTGGTGAGGGTCGTCGCGCAGGGCGTTCGGGACGAAGATGCGTACGGCGCCGCCGTAGGTGTCCAGGTGGTCCGGCAGCCTTTTGGTCATGGCTTGGCCGGCGGCACGGTCGGCAAGGACCGTCACGGTGGCCTGACCTGCGAGGGCTGCAGCCAGATGAGCGGCATCAAGCAGCGGCCGGCAGTTGTGGCGAGCAAGGGAGATCAAGACCAGCGGGGTAGGGCGGGAGTCGTCAAAGATCCGCTCCACCCACGCCGGCGCGGAGACCGCGTCGATGCAGTGCGCGTCTGCCGTCAGCGGCCCTGGGACAGGGGTCTGGGGAAAGCCGAGGACTGGCCCGGTTCGATAGGGGCTAGTGGTGGGACGGGCAGAGGACGGGGACGGGATCTGCCGGAAAGTGGTCTTCATCGTCATAACAGCTCCACACCATGGAGGACAGAGAGTCGTTGACGTGTGCAGGGAGGCTGCTCACTCGTGGAGGACGGCCGGGCGTTCGGACGCGCACAGGCCGTGCCAGTTGGTGTTCAGCAGGCGGGGGGATTCCAGGGATAGAACGGCTCTGCACCAGCCGGGGCGATTTCGGCAACCGCGTTCCGCAGGGTGGCGTAAGCCGTGCAGAAATCCGCCACCGGGCAGTCGTGCTCAAGGAGGACGGGCCCGTTCGCAGCCACGAAGGCAGCCAGCGCATCAGCGTGGTCGATGTGGAAGCGGCCGGAGAACTCGCCGCGGACATAGCGCGCGGCAGCGGCTGCGACCCGGTCGCCACGGGCTGGTACGAGGTGGCCGAGCCGGCCCAGCTCCCGGAGCAGAAGCTGCTGACCGGCACCGGCCAGGAACGAGCCGGTGAACTCATCAACCATGGCCTGCACGCGCTGGCGGCGTTCGAGCACGGTGATCCATGCGGCGGGATCCGGCAGGCGCCAGTGGCGCAACCCGGCCATGTCTTCCCAGGTGGGGTTGTAGGAGCGGATCCGGCGGACCTGCTCGAGGGTCATCTTCTCCGGGGCAAAGGGGCCCTTCGCCGCGCGGTCGGAGGTACCGATCTGGCGTACCCAGGCTGCGGTGATGCCTTCGGCCACGAGGAATGACGCCTGTTCCAGGTACCACTGCCACGGACGGAGAGGATTAGTCACGCCGGGCAGTTGCAGGGGCAAGAACTTCCACTTGTACATCATGAACACGTCGTCAGGGCGGATGCCCGCGGCGGCGAATGCGTAGATCGCCTCTGCAGCCTCTGGCTCCGTCAGGCCAGTTTGAGCGAGCAAGATCTTGGCAATCCAGCCGGTCCCCTTTTCGGCGTCCCATTCCTGGAGGTCCACCTGGTGGTCCAGGCCTCGCCGGACGATCCGCAGGGGCAGCTCACCAGTGGCTCCGAAGCCCAGCCCCTTGGAGCCTTGCCGGAAGGGCATAGCGTGCAGGAGGTGTTCCCACTCGCGGGCCGGGATGCCGTCCTTGTGGGCACGTTCCAGCAACGGAAGCGGGATCGGCTTGCTTTTCCAGGCGAGCACGTCCGCCGCCACATGGCTGATGCCGATGGCCACGTACCGGCGCCAGAGGTCGTGACTGATGCCGCTGCGCAGCAGCTGCAATGCGTCCTGCCGTGAGACGCCGTCCGTCAGGTATGCCGCAAGTTCCTCGGCCGCGACGAAGCTCCGGTCGGCGAGCAGGTCCGTAGGGATCGGGTCCGCGCCGATGGCGTGAGCCAGTTGGCTCCCGCCCAGCCCGTCATAGATCATCTTGCTCTGGATCTGCTTGGGGAGCTCTTTGGGCCGCATGCCACTGCGCGCCGCTTTGACGATCACCTCACCGAGGTTCGCAAGGTCAACGCTTCGGCCGGTTCGACGGCTCGCGTCGCGGACCGCACCGGCGATGGCGGCCCAGTTGCCGGCCCAGGCGTGGACGTCGGCCCCTGACTCCTCCAGCGCGGCTGCCGTGTCTGCGCCCAGCAGACACCAGTCGATGACTTCCTGCACCGTCATTTGCCGCCGCGGAAGAGGTTGAATCGCGTGGGACTGGAAGGTCTCGTCGAGCACAGGCGTCGGCGTTTCGCTGTCCAGGCCGGCACGGGTTGCCTCAGTGAGGGCTTGCCAGTCCTCGATCCTGGTGATTCCCCGCTCCACCAGTTCATGGGCGGTGGCCACGCTGATCCGGCCGGGCTCCGTCCGGAAGTCCTCGGGGTCCAAGGCCTGCAGCACCTGCGCCGAGGGGTAGGCCGGTGCGTCATCGGCCTGTGGTGCCGGGACCAGGTGGGCTACGACCGTGGTGTACCGGCGGATCGCCACCGGGCTGCCGGTGCGCTGGACGAAGTCCAGGTGCTCGGCCAAGTTTTCGCGCACGTCGGCGGTGCTCACAGTCTTCGGCACCGCCCGTACAGGGGCGTTTTCCATGCCTCGACCCTACGGCCGGACCTCGTTTGGCATCGTGTACAACTTTGGAGACCCGGCGGCTGCCCGAAGGCCGCGGTGAGTGGCCCTCATGCCCGCCACGCTGGGAAAACGCTCCACGAGCTCATCACGAATTTCCTTATTCCACAATGCGGTTGCTCACGGCCATGGATGCAGCGGTCGGTATCCGCCAGTTCTCGCCGCCGAGGGTGACGCTGCGGCAGACACCTCCCCCTGGACCCCCAGGGCCCCGCCATGCGCACCGCGCTCGCCTTCCAGATTGCGCTCGCGCTGTGTCTTCCCGGGCGCACCGCCGCGGTGGCCTCCTACGGCACTCGCCTCGAGCACCACCTGCACCGCCCGCAAGGCTGAGGGGTGATGGCGCCTGACCGTTCCACCGGCCGTGCTCGTACGGCAGGGCCGCAAGGTGTCGGCGGACGGTGAAATGATGGTGTATTTCCTGGGCGGGGATGGGTGGGGCCGTGGCCATCGAGTGGGACCTGATCGGGCAGCCGGTGTTCGACCGGGTGGTGGAGGCGCTGGTGCACCGCCTGTACGACCAGACCGCGCGGGTGCGGGCGGTCAACGGGCGCGGCGGGGACGGCGGGATCGACATCGAGGTCGTCAGTGGCGGGCGGCTGCGGATCTTCCAGCTGAAGTACTACCCCGACGGGTTCCCCGCGTCGTCGTTCAAGGGGCGGCAGACCTCGATCAAGCGGTCTTTCGCCCGGGCGATGGCGCACACCCCGTACGAGTGGGTGTTGGTGGTGCCGTGCACCTTGGGCCCGGGCGAGCAGGCGTTCGTGGATGGCCTGGCGGCCGGGCGCAGCGTGCGGGTCAGGGTGATGGACCGGGCCGAGCTCGACGACCGGCTGGCGGCGCACCCGGACCTGGTGGACTTCTTCACCCGGGATCAGCTGATGGAGGCCGCGAAGGTCTATGGCCAGGAGAAGGCGGTGCTGCTGGGCGGGGAGCGGGACCTTGCCGAGCGGGTCGCCGCGCTGGGCGCGGTGGTCGACGGCCTGGACGATCACTGGACGCTGGATTTCTCCCGCGTCGAGGGCATGGTGGTGCGCACGTTGCGGGCCAAGCATCCGCGTGCCCACGAGGTCAGCCCCGTCACAGTGGAAGTCAGAAGCAGGCCGGACGAGATGGACGCGGACCTGACCGCCGCGCTGTCCAGGGCGCTCGGCTTCGGGCTCGCCGAGGAGGTCGTGCTTCCGGCCTCGGCCGTCGCGTCATTGACCGTCAGCGGGCCGCAGTGGCTGGCCAAGACCCTGACCGACGTGGAGGTGGTCTGGCAGCCCGCCGGGCCGCTGCCCGGGGCCGGTGCCTCGGCGGAGCTGGCCTTCTACGACGAGCGCGGTGCCACCGCCGCGTCGTTCACAGGGCGGCTGAACGGCCTGGGGCGCGGCAGCATGGGCCGCTCGGTCGACGTCGAGCTGCACGGCAGCCGCCTGCAGATGCTGCTCCCCCACGACCAGGACCGCCCTGCCAAGCTGAACTTCTCCTCCGACCTGGCCGGGGCCACCCCCGTCCAGGCGCTCAAGCGGCTGGGCCTGCGGCACAGGCTGACGTCCGGCGGCACCTTCGCCCTGACCGTCGACGGCAAGGACGCCGGCGGCGGCCAGCTCGCGGCCGCGAGCACCGGCGAGCACGACGAACTGGAGCAGCTACGGCTGTATGCGCAGGACCTGGAGGTCCTGCAGCGGCACTGCGAACAGGAGTTCCCGCTGTCCGACGACATCTCCGCCGCCGAGCGGATCGCACTGCGCGTGGCACGGCTGGTCGTCGAGGGGCACTGCGTCATCTCCCCGTTCGCCCGCGCCCTGACCGTCACACTCAACGGCGACGACCACCCGGCGCTGCGGGCGGCCCTGAGCGGCGAACCCCAGTCGGTGCGCGTCCTGGACCCGCAGTTCACGCTGACCCTCGCCGGGCGCACCCTGTCGCTCGGCGAGGTGATGGCCTTCCACACCCAGGTCGTCGCCGAAGACGGTCCCGCTGCTCTGGCCGCCCTGGACGCGGGCCAGGCCGAAGGCCAGCGCGTGGCGCTGCGCCCCATCGACGGTCAGCGCTACCGGCTGTGTCTCCGAAACGTCGACCCGCACCGGCCGTTGGTGCCTGTCCCACTCGGGCTACCCGGATACCCCGAGCCCCACTGAACTGCAGGCGCGAAGAGCCGAGCCCCGGGGGTGATCACGTCCCGGGCGGCGGCCGGTGGGCTAGGCCCTCTGCGTGTGGTGCTGCTGGCCTGCCGCGGCACGCCGGGCGGGCCGCTCGGCCGGGCGCGGGCGGCGTGTTCTCCAGCCGGGCGCACCCGCAGGGCGGCGCGGCCTGAGATCCCTCAGCCGGTCCCCCATCGGTGCGCTGCGGCACCTCGCCATTCCACCCAGCCCGGGTCGTCAACCACCAGGCCCGGCTCTGGCAGGCCGGCAGACCGCAGGATCAGCAGCAGGTCGTAGTCGGAGAACGCAGTGCCGACGTAGTCGTCCTCCATCCGGCCCTCGCGGTGCATCGTCACCAGTCGGCCACCGCTCGGCGACAGGCCGTGCACCACAAACCGTGCGGTTTCCATGGCTTCCAGCGTGCCGCACAACTATGTGCAGTGCTCGCTCAGCGAGCAGCTGGCGCCTGCCGCATAGTGGTGGCGCCCGCTGTTGGAGTGGAGGTCAGCGCCGCAGTGCCGCGCCTTCAGGCGGCGGGGCTGCATCGGCTTCAGAGTTGAGATGCGCACTTTGTAACCGTCACGTCCAGTGCGCACCGGCGGGGCCCCATCTCCCCCCTTGGGGCCCCGCCCAACTACTTCAGGAGTGGTCGCCGGGCGCACGGTTGAGCAGTTGCCGGAAGAAGTCGGCGACCACCGGGCGTGCGCGGTCGCGCAGTTCGTCGTGGCCGAACCGGAACACCTCGTAGCCCCGGAACTTCAGGTCGCGGTCGCCGGCCATGGTCGCGGCGTACTTCCCGTTGTCCGGTACGGCTCCGCCGTACCGGGTGAAGTGCTGGCTGCCGTCGACTTCCAGTACCACGCGTCTGCGGCCCGGCAGCAGCATGACGACCTGGAAGCCATCCTGCGGCAGGCGCGGGGCCGCTTCTGGGAGCGCGAGACCGCAGAACGCGAATGGGCCCGCAGCCATGTCCGGAACAGTTACGACACCGGCGCCGAGCAGGACTGGGCCGAACTCCTCGGTGGCGTGGAGCCGCAAGTTTCCCTCGAGGAGGGCGGCCTGCTGGAAGCGGCGGGCATCGCGTCCTACATCGCCGTCGAACCGCTCCGGCCCGCCGCCGCTCGACGCCAGCCCTGACAGGTGCAGCTGATGCACTCCACCCCGTCACACGCGTCAGGCGCAAGACGTGCACAAGGTCTAACCTTCGTAGTCACCGTGATCTTCAGACGGAGGCACGTCGATTGCCATCAAAGTTTCCTCTCGCTGGGGATGCGCCCATGGCAATCGAATTAGCGGGCTGTCTTCCGAGTGCATGAGGTCTGTGAAGTGATCAACGAGGTTGCCGATGGCGATCGGGTCACGGATGACGGCGCCGACTTCCAGGTTGTCGCTGTAGGCCCTGTCGGTGAGGTTGGCGCTGCCGAGCAGAGCTGTGTCCCGGTCAGCGACGATGACCTTGGCATGCATGCTGCCACGTTGACGTCCGGAGCCGCGCCTCTTGGCGTTTTCCCATTGCCACAGATGCACATCTGGGTGAAACCGCAGTGCGCGGAATGCGGTACGTCCGTCGGTGTCTCCGCTCAGCGTGCCTCCGGCAGAGCGAGCGGTCTCCAGAACCAGATCAACGTTGACGCCGCGGTCCGCAGCCTTTCTGATCTCGCCGACGATCTCCTGGATGCCGAATGCGGTGTAACTGGTGACCAGGAGCGTGCGAGTGGCGATTCGGATGACCTCGATCGCCACAGATGCGGTGAATCTGAGCGGCACTGTGCCACTCACCGGGCCCGAGACGACGATGTCGGCACGGTGGAGAGCTAGGTCTTGCTCGTAGCGACTGCTGGCGGCTTCCAGGGCGAGAGCTAGTGTCGGCAGCGGCCTAATGTGAGGCCAGTCTGAGCGGCTCAATCGTGGGCCATCGTGCGTTCTCGTTTGTCGTGTCAGTTGGTGTCGTTGCCGGT
>NZ_JBIBGK010000055.1:0-19735 GCF_042956445.1 Streptomyces sp. NPDC008238
ACAACCTTTTGTTTGTGTTTAGTCTTTCCAATTTTTTTTTCCGTTTGGGGTGGGCCGGTTTTTTACCCTTTCCCCACCCCCCCCCGCCCCCGGCGGGGGGGGGGGGGGCGCCGCCGCGGGGGGGCCCCCACGACGTCGCCGGGCTGCGCCTTTCCCTGCACCGCTCCGGCACCGGCGGCCCCACCGTGGTGCTGCTCCCGGGCGCGGGCATGGTCGGCCTGGACTACGTGAACCTCCACGACCGCGTGGCCGCGCTCACCACGTGCGTCCTCTACGACCGCGGCGGCACCGGCTGGAGCACCCCCGTACCGCTCCCCCGCACGGCGGCGGAGGTCACCTCCGAACTGCACGCCCTGCTCCACGCGGCCGACGTCCCCGGCCCGTACCTCCTGGTCGGCCACTCCCTGGGTGCCGCCTACGCCCGTCGCTTCGCGCAGCGCCACCCCGGCGAGGTGGCGGGTCTGCTCCTGCTGGACCCGTTCCACGAGGACATGTACGCACGGGCGACGCAGGAGATCCGCGACAAGGTGGAGCAGCTGCGGAGCGCCGAACTGCCCGAGGCGACGCCGGAGCAGATCGAGCAGTCACGGGCCGCCTTGGCGCGGCACTTCGCGGCCTGGCCGGACGGTGTCCGCGAACCGCTCGCCGAGTACCACCTCACCCGGTGGCGGACCGCCTGGGACGAGGACAGGAACGTGCACGACGTCGTCGCCGGCGAACTGCGCGACGCGCCCGGCCTCCCCGACGTGCCGCTGATCGTGCTGTCCGCGATGGGCGTCGACCCCACCCAGGCCCACCTGTGGTCCGAGGACACCGTCCGCGCGATGAACACCGCCAAAAGCGAACTCCACGCCGCCCTGGCCGCGTCCGTCCCCCGGGGCGACCACCGCGTCGTCGACGGCGCGGGCCACGGCTGGCTCCACGAGGAACGGCCCGACGCGGTCATGGAGGCCCTGCGGGACCTCCTGCGCCCCGCGGGAGCGGTCCCGCCCCCGGCCGGGCTGTGAGCCCGGGCGCGGCGGGGCGCTCCGGTCAGCCGGCCAGTTGCGGGTACAGGGCGGCGAGGTCGGCCGACAGGCCCGCCTTGACCTGGTGGGAGATCTCGTCGGCCAGCACCTCGTAGGCGTCGGACTCGATCCCGTCGAGCGCCTGCTCCGCGACGCCGGCCGGCGACGACTTCGGCGCGTCGATGTGCGCCGCCAGGTCGGTGTCCACATAGCCGACGTGCAGCCCGGTGACGTTGATGCCGCGCGGCTTCAGGTCCAGCCGGAGCGAGTTGGTCTGCGACCACAGCGCCGCCTTGGAAGCGCTGTAGGAGCCGGAGAGCGCGACCCAGGACAGGACCGAGTGCACGTTGAGCAGGTGGCCGCCGCCATTGGCCTCGATGATCGGGGCGAAGGCCCGGGTCACCTGCAGGGGACCGTAGAAGTTGGCCTCGAACTCGCGGCGGACGTCGTCCACGGGGGAGGTCAGGAACGATGCCGCCACGGCCCCCGCGGCGTTGTTGATCAGGATGGTGACGTCCTGCGCCTGCTCCGCGACGGCGGCCACCGAGGCGGGGTCGGTGACCTCCAGCGCCAGCGGGACCGCGCCGGGATGGGTGATCGTGCGCGGGTCACGGGCGGTGGCATAGACCTTCTTGGCCCCTCGGGCGTGCAGGGCCTCGATCAGGGCGCGGCCGATGCCCCGGCTGCCTCCGGTGACGAGAACGGTCGAACCTGCGATTGCGGTCATGGATGTGCTCCCAGCGAGAGTGACGAGGACCGACGGCGGAAACCGATCGGTTTCCAGGACTGTAAACCGATCGGTTTCTATTCGGCAACACACGGCGTAGGCTCACTTCCATGACTTCCGGCGCAACCACCCCGTCCGCCGCCACCGCGGCGGCGACGGCTCCGACTCGCGAGCGGCTCCTCGACGCCGCGGCCGCGCTCTTCTACCGCAAAGGCGTCAGCATCGGCATCGAGGCACTGTGCCGAACGGCCGGAGTCTCCAAGCGGTCGATGTACCAGCTCTTCGCCGGCAAGGACGACGTCCTGGCGGCCAGCCTGGAGCGCGCCGGCTCCCGCTACCTGAGCGGGCTGCTGCCCGCTCCCGAGGCCGGCCCGGCGCCGCGCGAGCGCATCATGCACGTCTTCGAGCACCTCGAGTCGCTGTCCGCGTCCCCGGACTACCTCGGCTGCCCCTTCCTGGCGACCGCCTTCGAGCTCAAGGACCCCGAGCACCCCGCCGGCGTGATCGCACGGCGATACAAGGACGCGCTCACCGACTTCTTCCGCGAGGAGGCCCGTCGGGGCGGCGCGCACGACGCCGATCTGCTCGCCCGCCAACTCACCGTCGTCTTCGACGGATCCAGCGCCCGCGCCGTGGCCCAGGCCCGGAGCCTGGACGGCCTGGCCACGGCCACCGCCACGACCCTGCTGGACGCGGCGGGAATGTCCTGACCGCTGCCGGACGAGCCGTGGCGGGCACCTCGGTTGTTCGCCGCAGGCGCCGCACCCGGCGCGTATACGCGGCGCGGCGGCGGGTACGATCTGCCGCGATGCGCAGTGACGGAGGAGCCGGCCGAGGCGGTGCGATACCCGCCCGTCTGAACGGTGTTGTCCTCGTCCTGTACGGATTGCTCGCCGCGCTCGGGATCTGCGGCCACACCGGGGCGCCGGACGCCGCCCACGGGCCGGCCCGGACCCTGGTCGCCCCGCACAGCACCCACGTCACCGACGAGGTGTGCACGGACGCCCACGGCCCCGGGCGGCCCGGCGACGGCTGCTCCCCCGCGGAGCACACGCCGGTGACCCTTGGCTCCGCTCCCCCGCCGCACCTCGTCGGCGCCGAACTGCCGTCGGTGTGGCCGCCCGCGGTCGCCGCCGCGGGTCTCGGCGCGCCGGCCCCGGGCACCGTGCGCTCCCTCGACCTGCACATGCTCCAGATCCAGCGGACGTAGAAGGGCCGACCGCACCGGCGGCGACCGCCGGTGCGCGACGTACGTCATCCGACCCTTTCCACCAGCACCGCCGTGTCGCCGACGCGGCGGGGAATCAGGACATGCCATGGGTGCCCCCCATTCCAAGGCCAGGGCCGCCGACCGCCGTGCGCGCGTCGAGGAGATACGCCGCCAGGAGCAGTCCCGCGAGCGCCGCAACCGGATCATCACCATCACCGCCTGCACCGCCGTCCTCCTCGGGCTGGTCGGTGGCGGCGTCTACCTCGTGGGCGCCGCGAACGACGGCGACGGCGGCGACGACGGCGCGAAGAACGCCGCCGCCGGCGCCATCAGCGGGGAGAAGACCTGGTCCGGGCTCACGCAGAACCACGTCGACAAGACCGTCGACTACCCGATGAGTCCTCCGGTCGGCGGCGACCACAGCCCCGTCTGGCAGAACTGCAACGGCGACGTCTACGACAAGCCCCTCACCAAGGAGAACGCCGTGCACTCCCTGGAGCACGGCGCGGTATGGGTGACGTACACCGACAAGGCGACGGACGCCGACGTCAAGACGCTCGGCGCCCGCGTCTCGAAGACCCCGTACTCCCTCATGAGCCCCTACGCGGACCAGGCCTCGCCGATCACCCTCACCGCGTGGGGCCGCCAGTTGGGCGTCACCAAGGCGGACGACCCGCGCGTGGCGCAGTTCTTCGACACCTATGTGCAGGGCGACCAGACCCCCGAGCCCGGAGCGCCCTGCACCGGGGGCAAGGCCTCGTGACCGCCGCCAGGGGCGCGGGCAGGCCGATGCTCGCGCTCGCCGGCTCCATGGTGCTGGTCGTGCTCGCGGCCCTGGCCTTCACCCTGCTGACGGCACGGCCCAGCAGCGGGGGCACCCCGGGCACGGACTCGCCGGACGCCGGTTTCGCGCGCGACATGGTGATCCACCACCAGCAGGCGGTGGAGATGTCGCTGATCGTCCGTGACCGCACGGACGACGAGGACGTCCGCAGGCTCGCCTACGACGTCATCAACACCCAGGCCAACCAGCGCGGCATGCTGCTGGGCTGGCTGGACGTCTGGGGGCTGCCCAAGTCCTCGTCGAAGCCGCCCATGACGTGGATGGGCCACGACACGGCCTACACGCCGCACGACGGGTCGCTGATGCCGGGCATGGCCACGGACACCGAGCTGCGCCGGCTCCAGGCGGCCCACGGCAAGGCGGCCGCGGTGCTCTACCTGCGGTTGCTCACCGCCCATCACAAGGGCGGCGTGGAGATGGCGGCCGCGGCCGCCGACCTCGCGCGGACCGACCAGGTGCGGCGCCTGGCGGCGGGCATGGTCCAGGGCCAGGAGGCGGAGATCCGTCTGATGGCCGACATGCTCACGGCCCGCGGTTCGGGCCCGAACGCCTGAGCCCCAACACCTGACCCCGAACGCGTGACCCCTGACCGCTGACCGCGCCGGGGTGCTCGGGAGGCCGCCCGCCTCCCGGGCACCGCCGGCACGGTGCGTCAGGGTGTCGTCAGGGATCACCGCGGAGCCTTGCCCGCGGATCCGCCGCCGCATTGGATGAGGAGCGGGAACAACGGCCCGCGCCAGGACGACCGGCCACCCCGTCGGGTGCCGCCGGTGCTGCGCACCGCCCTCCCGCCGGTGCCCCGAGGCACCGGACTCCCGCGGCCGCGCCGGGCGGCCGCCCCTGCTCCCCGCAGGCGAGCGCCGCCGCCCCCGCGGCCGGCGCGATGCGGCGTACCGATCCACGGAGTGGTCCATGTCTGCGTCCCCTGTCCTCGTCGTCTCCCCGCGCACGGCCCTGGTCACCGGGGCGACGTCCGGTGTCGGGTGGGAGACCGCCCGGTTGCTCGCCGAGCGGGGCTGCACGGTCGTCGTCCACGGTCGCGACACGGAGTCGGCGCACCACGCGGTGGAGCGGCTGGTGGCGGCCGGCATCGAGCGCGTCCGGCTGCGCCTGGCGGTGGCCGACTTCACCCGGCTCTCCGACGTCCGCCACCTGGCGGCCATGGTGCGGGGCCTGCACCCCGCGCTGGACGTCCTCGTCAACAACGCCGCCGTAGCGGCGCCCGAGACCCGCACCCTCACGGCCGACGGCCACGAGGTCTCCTTCCAGGTGAACTTCCTGGCGGCCTACCTCCTCACCCGTGAGCTGGCCGGCCCGCTGACGGCGCGCCCGGGCGCCCGGGTGGTCAACGTGTCGTCCGCGACGCCCCGGTCGGTGGCGCCGGCATGGAACGACCTGAACCGTTCCCACCGCTACTCGCGGCACGCCGCCTACGCCCGGTCGCAGCTGGCCCTCCTCGTCTTCGCCCGGGCGGCCGCGCCCGGCGGCGTGACGGCCGTCAGCGTGCGCCCGGAGGACGCCGCGCGGGTGGCGCGGCTGTGCGACCCGGACACCGAACTCGTCCCGGGTGCCCACTACGACCGGGCCACGCTCGCCCCGGCCGCCGGGACCGCGGTAGAGGACCGCACGGTACGGCGTCTGTGCAAGGTCGCCGACCTGCTCGTCTCCGCCTGAAAGGAGGTCATTCGTGTCCAAGCGTGCCCGAAAGAAGAGGGCCAGGCGCAAGAAGGGCGCCGGCCACGGCAACAAGCCCGGTCAGGGCTGATTCCCGATGCCCCACGGCGGTGCGGGCCCCGGGTCGACGACCCCGGTCCGCACCGCCGTCCGTTGTGCGGGGCGTACCACGGTGTGCGCGGAAGGTGTGGTCACCGGTGATCGAAGTCCCGGCCCTGGACGGCTGGTTCCCCTGCGGCGTGCCCGGTCCCGCCGCGCTCGCGGAGCACGTGCGGGCGAGCGGCAACGGACGCTGGTGGGCCGACCGGGCTGCCGCGCCCCGCGCGGTCGCGGTGGTGTGCGCGAACCACGCGCTGCTGGAGGGCGATCCCCGGTACGTGGACCCGGACGGCCTCGCGGGCCTGGCGAACCGCTACGTCCTGGCCCGTACGCGCTTCCTGCCCGTCCTGGGTGCGGCGTTCGACCGGGTCGTGCCCTGGGAGCGGATGATCTGGGTGCAGTCGCGCCCGGTGCCGCGCCGCCGGCCTCCGCGGGACGTGGTGGTGCGCCGGCTGGTGCCGGGTGACGGCGCGGCCGTTGCCGCCGCGGGCGACGACGTCCGCCGGTTCACGCTCAGTTGGGGCGGTGCGCGCGGCCTCGCCGCGTCGGGCCACGCGTGGGGGGCGTTCCGATCGGGCCGGCTCGTCTCGCTGGCGTGCACATACGTCCTGGGCGGCGTCTACGAGGACCTCGCGGTCGTCACGTCGCGGGGCCATCGCCGCGAGGGCCTGGCCCTGGCCTGCCTGTCGGGTCTGTGCGGCGACGTCGCGGCCCGCGGCCGCACACCCGGCTGGACGTGCTCGCGCGGCGACCGGCCCAGCCGCCGGCTGGCCTGGACCGCGGGTTTCCGGCTGTTCGGGGAGTACGTCCACTACGCGGTCGGCGCTCCCGCCGGGGCGGGTCACCGAGGCGGGATCACGCGCGCCCTGTGAGCGCGCGGGAACGGCGGTGGCAACCGGGAGTTCCGCGGCGCCGCCGGGTCGACCGCGAGGGCCTCACACCGTCGCGGTCGACCCGTGCAGCGTGGCGGCCCGGGGCCGGCCGGCTTCCGGTACGGCACGACCGCCGGCGTCGCCGGCGCGGCCCGGGTGGGCCGGGCCGCGCCGGCGATCGGCGACGTACCTCCGGCGAGGGCACACCGCGGTGCCCGAACGCTGCCGTCAGCCCGCCCCGCCGGGCCGGCGCCGTCGACGAGCGCCGCCGGATCGGCCGAACCAGCCGCCGTCTCCCGCAGGACACCGCCCGTCGCCACGACACGACGCCATACGCCGCGTGCGGCCGCACATGGAGCACCCCGCCCGGTGGGCCCACCGGCGGGGTGCTCCATGTGCGGCCGCTCAGGGCTCGAAGCGGTAGCCCATGCCGGGCACGGTGATCAGGTGGCGCGGGTGGGCCGGGTCGGGCTCCAGCTTGTGCCGCAGGGTGGCGAGGTAGACGCGCAGGTAGTTGGTGCGCTTCTCGTTGCCCGGCCCCCACACGTCGCGCAGCAGCTGGCGTCCGGTGATCAGGCGCCCCGGGTTGCGCAGCAGCGGGGCGAGCAGCCGCCACTCGGTGGGCGTGAGCCTCGGTGCCTCGCCCTTGCCCGAACGGGGCCGGACGGTGAACGCGCCCAGGTCGACCCGGTAGTCGGCGATGGTGACCGTCTCGGGCTCCTCCAGGACGGGCGGGCGGCGCAGGACGGCGCGCAGCCGGGCCGCCAGCTCGTCCATGGAGAACGGCTTGGTGACGAAGTCGTCGGCCCCCGCGTCCAGTGCCTCGATCTTGTCGGCCGGCCCGGTCCGTCCGGAGAGCACGATGATGGGCAGCGGGCTCCAGGCCCGCACGCCGTGGATGATGTCGGTCCCGGCCATGTCCGGCAGGCCGAGGTCGAGGATGAGGGCGTCGGGCGGCTGCCGGGACACCAGCAGCAGTGCGGTGGCCCCGTCGGGCGCGGTGGCGACCGCGTAGTGGCGCGCCGTCAGGTTGATCTCCAGCGCCTTCAGGATCTGCGGCTCGTCGTCGACGATCAGGACGCGCCTCATGCGAGTGCCTCCTCCCCGCCGGCGGGGGCGGCGGGCACCTCGTCCGGACCGCCGGCGGTGGGCAGGGACAGGACCATCGTGAGACCTCCGCCGGGGGTGTCCTCGGGGGTGAGGGTGCCGCCCATCGCCTCGGTCAGCCCCCGGGAGAGGGCGAGCCCGAGTCCGAGGCCGGTGGTGTTGTCGGTGTCGCCGAGCCGCTGGAAGGGTTCGAAGACGCGCTCCCGGTCGGCGGGCCGCAGTCCGGGGCCGCGGTCCGCGACGCGCAGCTCGATGCGCGTGCCGAGGGCACTGGCGCCGAGCAGGACCCCGGTGCCCGCCGGGGCGTGCCGCTGGGCGTTCGTCACCAGGTTGGCGACGACGCGTTCCAGGAGCGGCGGGTCGGCCAGCGCGAACGGTATGTCGTCCAGGCCCTGGAGGGTGACGGGGACGGTGCTCTCGGCGAGGCTGTCGAGGGCCAGCGAGGCCACCTCGGCCACGAAGGTCGGCTCCAGGGCGAGGCTGAGCGCTCCGGCCTGCAGCCGGCTCATGTCGAGGAGGTTGTCCACCAGCCGGTTGAGCCGGTCCAGGGACACCTCGGCGGTGGCCAGCAGTTCCTCCTGGTCCTCGGCGGAGAACTCGACCTCGCGGCTGCGCAGCGAGCTGACGGCCGCCCAGGCGCCGGCGAGCGGGGTGCGCAGGTCGTGGCTGACCGCGGCGAGGAGCGCAGTCCGCATCCGGTCGGCCGCCCTGACCGGTTCCACCTCGGCGGCGGCCTCGGCCAGCCGGGCCCGCTCCAGCGCGGAGGCCACGTGCCCGGCGAAGGCGATGAGCACCCGCCGCTCCGAGGCCGCCAGGCGGCGGCCGCGCAGCACGAGGACGTCGTCGGGGCCGACGGGCACGGCCACCACGCCCTCCGCCGGGTCGTCCACGCCCGCCGCGCCGTCGCCGGAGCGGTGGACGAGCTCGGCGGAGTCCATGCCGAAGGCCTCCCGCGTACGCTGCAGCAGGGCCTCGAGGGCCTGGTCACCGCGCAGGATGTTCCCGGCGAGGGAGGACAGTGTCTCGGCTTCGGCGGTGGCGTTGGCCGCGCGTCTGGACAGCCGCAGGGAGCGGTCGACGATGGTCGCGACGGTGCCGGCGACCAGCGCGAAGACGGCGAGCGCCAGCACGTTGTTGGTCTCGCCGATGGTGAACCGGCCGATGGGCGGAATGAAGTAGTAGTTGAGCAGCAGCGAGGCCGTCACGGAGGCGAGCAGCGCGGAGACGACGCCGCCGATGCAGGCGACGCCCACGACGGTCAGCAGGAAGAGCAGCGCCTCGCTGGTGAGGTTCAGGTGCCCGCGGTAGTTGGCGAGCACCGTGGTGAGCAGCACCGGGAGGACGAATCCGGCGACGGGGCCGGCCACCTTGCGGGCCAGGGGCAGGCTGCTGGAGGGCACGGGGAGGAGGCGTCCGCGGCCCGCCCGTTCGTGGGTGACCATGTGCACGTCGATGTCGCCGGAGCGTTCGACGATGGTCTCGCCGACGCCGCGTCCGGTGAGGAACCGGGTGAGCCGGCCGCGGCGGCTGGTGCCCATCACCAGCTGGGTGGCGCTCTCGGCGCGTGCGAAGTCCAGCAGCGCGTCGGGGACGTGGTCGCCGACGACCGAGTGGAAGGTGCCGCCGAGGCTCTCCACCAGGGCCCGCTGCCGGGCCAGGGCGGCGGGAGAGGAGTCGGCGAGCCCGTCGCTGCGGACGATGTGCACGGCGAGCAGGTCCCCGCCGGCCGAACGGGCGGCGATGCGGGCGGCACGGCGGATGAGGGTCTCGCCCTCCGGCCCGCCGGTGACGGCGACGGCCACGCGTTCCCGGGTCTCCCAGACGCGTCCGATGCCGTGTTCGGAGCGGTACTTCTGCAGCGCCTCGTCCACCCGTCCGGCGACCCAGAGCAGGGCCAGTTCGCGCAGCGCGGTGAGGTTGCCGACGCGGAAGTAGTTCGACAGGGCCGCGTCGACCTTCTCGGGGGCGTAGACGTTGCCGTGGGCCATGCGGCGGCGCAGCGCCTCGGCGGGCATGTCGACCAGCTCGATCTGGTCGGCGCGGCGGACGACCTCGTCCGGGACGGTCTCCCGCTGCGGCACGCCGGTTATCTTCTCGACGACGTCGTTGAGCGACTCCAGGTGCTGGATGTTGACGGCGGTGATCACGTCGATCCCGGCCCTGAGGAGCACGTCGATGTCCTGCCAGCGCTTGGCGTGGCGTCCGCCGGGCACGTTGGTGTGGGCCATCTCGTCGACGAGCGCCACCTCGGGCGCGCGGGCGAGGACGGCGTCGAGGTCCATCTCGGCGAAGACGCCGCCGCGGTACTCGCGTTCGGCGCGGGGCACGGTCTCGAGGCCGTCGAGCATCTCCTCGGTGCGTGGCCGCTTGTGGCACTCGACGTACCCCACGACGACGTCGGTGCCCCGGGCGGCCCGGCGGCGGGCCTCGTCGAGCATGCGGTAGGTCTTGCCGACTCCGGGTGCCGCCCCGAGGAAGACCTTGAGTCTGCCGGGCCGTCCCCGGGGAGTGCCGGCCGGGGCCGGGACGACTGGCTGCGTCACCGGATGTCCCTCCTTGTACGGGTGTCACGCCGCCCGGCGGCGCAGGTGGTCCCTGCGCCGCCGGGCGGCGTGGTGCGGATGGTCCGACCGTGTCGCGACGTCACTTCAGCGCGGTGAGCGCCTGGTTGAGCTCCACGACGTTGACGCGCTCCTCGCCGAGGAAGCCGAGGATCCGGCCCTGGACGTGGTCGTCCACCAGCTTGCGCACGCTCTCGGGCGCCAGGCCGCGCGCCTGGGCGACCCGCTCGGCCTGCTCCCGGGCGTACTCGGGCGAGATGTGGGGGTCGAGACCGGAGCCGGAGGCCGTGACCGCGTCGACCGGCACGTCCTCGGGGGCGACGCCGTCGAACTCGGCGACCGCCGTCCGGCGCTCCTTGATGGTCTTCACCAGACCCTCGTCGTTCGGGCCGAGGTTGGAGGCGCCGGTGACGAGCGGGTCGTAGCCGCCGGGACGCGGCTGGAACCACTTGGGGTCCGGCTGGGCGACCTCCTCGGCGTCGTCCGGGTTCTTCTTGGGGAGGGTGAAGTTCTGGCCGATGAGGCTGGAACCGACGGTCTTGCCGTCCTGGGTGATCCTGGAGCCGTTGGCCTGGTCGGAGAACGCCGCCTGGGCGACGCCGGTGACGGCCAGCGGGTACGCGATGCCCAGGAGGACCGTGAACACCAGCAGCATCCGCAGGGCGGCCACGTGGTTGCGGACCACGGCGGGCAGGGAGCCGGACATGATGGAATCGCCTTCTTCTGTCAGCTGAGGCCGGGGATGAACTGGATGATCAGGTCGATCACCTTGATGCCGACGAACGGCAGCACGAGACCGCCCAGGCCGTAGACCCAGATGTTGCGGTTCAGCAGCGCCGACGCGGACGACGGCCGGTAGCGCACGCCGCGCAGGGCGAGCGGGATCAGCACGACGATGATCAGCGCGTTGAAGATGATCGCCGAGGAGATCGCCGACGTCGGGCTGTGCAGCTGCATGATGTTGAGCTTGTCCAGGCCCGGGTAGGCGGCGGCGAACATCGCGGGGATGATCGCGAAGTACTTCGCGACGTCGTTGGCGATGGAGAAGGTGGTCAGGGCGCCGCGGGTGATGAGCAGCTGCTTGCCGATCTCCACGATCTCGATCAGCTTGGTGGGGTCGGAGTCCAGGTCGACCATGTTCCCGGCCTCCTTGGCGGCCGAGGTGCCGGTGTTCATGGCCACGCCCACGTCGGCCTGGGCCAGCGCCGGGGCGTCGTTGGTGCCGTCACCGGTCATCGCGACGAGCTTGCCGCCCGCCTGCTCCCGCTTGATCAGCGCCATCTTGTCCTCGGGCGTCGCCTCCGCCAGGAAGTCGTCGACCCCCGCCTCGTCGGCGATCGCCTTGGCCGTCAGCGGGTTGTCACCCGTGATCATGACCGTGCGGATGCCCATCCGCCGCAGCTCGTCGAACCGCTCCCGCATGCCGTGCTTGACGACGTCCTTGAGGTGGATGACGCCGAGCACCCGGGCCGCGCCGTTCTCCTTGGCGGCCACCACGAGCGGCGTGCCGCCGGACTGCGAGATGCGGTCGACCAGCGACTGCACCTCCTCGTCCGTCCGGCCGCCGTTGTCGGCGACCCAGGCGGTCACCGCGGACGCGGCGCCCTTGCGGACCTGGCGGCCGTCGACGTCGACGCCGGACATGCGGGTCTGCGCCGTGAAGGGCACGAACTCGGCGTGGCCCAGCTCGCCTTCGTGACGCTCGCGCAGCCCGTACTTCTCCTTGGCCAGGACGACGACGGAACGGCCCTCGGGCGTCTCGTCGGCCAGCGACGACAGCTGCGCGGCGTCGGCCAGTTCGGCGGCGGTGGTGCCCTTGACCGGCAGGAGCTCCGAGGCCTGGCGGTTGCCGAAGGTGATGGTGCCGGTCTTGTCGAGCAGCAGGGTGTTGACGTCGCCGGCGGCCTCGACGGCACGGCCGGACATGGCGAGCACGTTGCGCTGCACCAGGCGGTCCATGCCCGCGATGCCGATCGCCGACAGGAGCCCGCCGATGGTGGTCGGGATGAGCGCGACGACGAGCGCGGCGAGGATCACGATGCTCTGCTCGGCGCCCGCGTAGATGGCGAAGGGCTGCAGGGTGACGACGGCGAGCAGGAAGACGATGGTCAGCGAGGCCAGCAGGATGTTCAGCGCGATCTCGTTGGGCGTCTTCTGCCGGGCCGCGCCCTCCACCAGCGCGATCATCCGGTCGATGAAGGTCTCACCGGGCTTGGAGGTGATGCGCACGACGATCCGGTCCGACAGCACCTTGGTGCCGCCCGTCACCGCGCTGCGGTCACCGCCGGACTCCCGGATCACCGGCGCCGACTCACCCGTGATCGCCGACTCGTCGACCGAGGCGACCCCCTCGACGACGTCGCCGTCACCGGGGATGATCTGCCCGGCCTCGACGACGACGTGGTCGCCGAGCTTCAGCCCCGAGGCCGGGACCTCCTCCTCGAAGGCCGAGGTCGTGCCGGGCCGCCAGTCGGTGAGCCGGCGGGCGACGGTGTCGGTCTTCGTGCGGCGCAGGGTCTCGGCCTGCGCCTTGCCGCGGCCTTCGGCCACGGCCTCGGAGAGGTTGGCGAAGACGACGGTCAGCCAGAGCCACACGGTGATGACCCAGGCGAAGATGCTCGGGTCCTTGATCGCCGAGAGGGTGGTCAGGACGGCGCCGACCTCGACCACGAACATGACCGGGTTCTTGATCATGACCCGCGGGTCGAGCTTCCTGACCGCGTCGGGCAGCGCCGTGAGGAGCTGCTTCGGGTCGAGCATGCCGCCGGAGACCCGGTGCGGCTGCTGAGGCTCGGTCGGGGCGCCGCCCGGCGAAGCGGGGGGTTCGAGGGTGGTCAGGGACATCAGGACAGACCTTCCGCGAGCGGACCCAGCGCCAGGGCCGGGAAGTAGGTGAGGCCGACGACGATCAGGATCACGGCCGTCAGCAGGCCGACGAACTGCGGCCGGTGGGTGGGCAGGGTGCCGGCCGTGGCGGGCACCGGCTGCTGCCGGGCCAGGGAGCCGGCCAGCGCCAGGACGAAGACGATCGGCAGGAAGCGGCCGAAGAGCATGGCCAGGCCGAGCGCGGTGTTGTACCAGTCGGTGTTGACGGTGAGGCCCGCGAAGGCCGAACCGTTGTTGTTGGCGGCCGAGGTGAAGGCGTACAGCACCTCGGAGAAGCCGTGCGCACCGGTGTTGAGCATCCCGGCCCGCTCACCGGGCAGCGCCATGGCGAGGCCCGCGCCGATCAGCACGATCGCCGGGGTGGTGAGGATGTAGAGGGAGGCGAACTTCATCTCCCGGCTGCCGAGCTTCTTGCCCAGGTACTCCGGGGTGCGGCCGACCATCAGGCCGGCCACGAAGACCGCGATGATCGCCAGGATGAGGATGCCGTAGAGGCCCGAGCCGGTACCACCGGGGGCGATCTCGCCGAGCATCATGTTGAAGATCGTCATCCCGCCGCCGATCGGCGAGTACGAGTCGTGGAAGGAGTTGACCGCGCCGGTGGAGGTGAGGGTCGTCGACACCGCGAACAGGGCCGATCCCCACACGCCGAAGCGCTGTTCCTTGCCCTCCATCATGCCGCCCGCCACGTGACCGGCCTGGCTGCTCACGCTGTGCAGCTCGTTGACGGTGACGATGGCGACGGAGGCCGCCCAGATGACGCCCATCACGGCGATGATCGCGTAGCCCTGGCGGTTGTCGCCGACCATGCGGCCGAACGTGCGCGGCAGGGAGGTGGCGATCACCAGCAGGAGGTAGATCTCCAGCCAGTTGGTGAAGGCGTTGGGGTTCTCGAAGGGGTGGGCGGAGTTGGCGTTGTAGAAACCGCCGCCGTTGGTGCCCAGCTCCTTGATGACCTCCTGGGAGGCGACCGGACCGCCGGTCAGGCTCTGGTGGTCGCCGATCAGGGTCGAGACGGAGTCGACGCCGTGGAAGTTCTGCACGGCGCCGCCCGCGACCAGCACGATGGCGAAGACGAAGGCCAGCGGGAGCAGCACGCGCACGGTGATCCGCGTGAGGTCCACCCAGAAGTTGCCGACGCGGTCGGTCTTCTTGCGGGTGAAGCCCCGGATGAGGGCGGCGACGACGGCGATGCCGACGGCGGCCGACACGAAGTTCTGCACCGCGAGGCCGGACATCTGCACCAGGTGACCCATCGTGGACTCACCCGAGTAGGACTGCCAGTTGGTGTTGGTGACGAAGGAGGCGGCCGTGTTGAAGGACACGCCGGGCGTCACGGCGGGCATGCCTATGGAGAGCAGCAGGTGGTTCTGCAGCCGCATGAAGCCGTAGAGGAACATGACGGAGACGGCCGAGAAGGCCAGCACGCTCCGCAGGTAGACGGACCACTTCTGGTCCGCGTCGCCGTCGACCCCGCCGAGGCGGTAGGCGACCCGCTCGACGCGCAGGTGCTTGACGGAGGTGAGGGTGTGGGCGATGTGGTCGCCCAGCGGCCGGTAGGACAGGGCCAGCGCGCCGACGAGCGCGAGGATCTGGAGCCAGCCCGCGAGGGTGTCGTTCACTAGAACTTCTCCGGGTAGATCAGCGCCAGCACCAGGTAACCGACCAGGGCCACGGCGACGACGAGTCCGACGACGTTTTCGACGCTCACAGCCGCTCCGCCCCCTTGGCCACGAGGCCGAGCACGGCGAAGACGACGACGGTGAGGACGATGAAGGCCAGATCTGGCATGCGGAGACACCCCGGTGATCGAGTGGGGACGATGGCCGCGTACCCGGGCGGGCCCGCGGCGCCGGTGAAAAACCGGTGTACGTAGCGAAGCGCCCCGGGGTGCCCCCCACGGGGTTCGTTAGCGGGTTCCTGACGCGGCCCCGGAGCGGCTTGACGCCACTTTGACGCCCGCCCGTCCGAACGGGTGACGGGCGGGCGGGGGTCTCCTACGCGGGCTTCGGCGCGGGCGGCCGGGGGCGCCGGCGCCCGCCGGTCAACGGCGACGGCGACGGCGACGGCGACGGCGACGGCGACAGCGCTGCGTACCGCCGCCGGGACCCGCCGACAGGACAGACCGGGGCCCGGCGGCGGGGCGTGGGGTCAGAACCGCACGTAGACGTTCTTGGGCTGGGTGTAGGACTCCAGCTCCTGCATGCCCTCCTCGCGGCCGACTCCCGAGTTCTTCACACCGCCGAAGGCGGCTCCGGGGAGGTGCGACGAGCTGGCGTTCACCCACACGTAGCCGGCCCGCAGGTCGCGGGCGGCGGCCAGGGCGGTGTGCAGGTCGGTGGTCCAGACGCTGGCGGTGAGGCCGTACGGCAGGGCGTTGGCCTCGGCGATCGCCTGGTCGTACGAGTCGAAGGGCGCCGCCACCAGCACCGGGCCGAAGATCTCCTCCTGGAAGAGCGGCCCGGAGGGGCCGGCGGGGGCGGCGAAGAGGGTGGGCCGGACGTAGTAGCCGGGGCGGTGCAGGGCGCTGCCGCCCGCGACGAGGCGCAGGGCGGGGTCGGAGAGCCCCGCGCGGATGTAGGAGGTCACCTTGCGGTAGTGCTCCGCCGAGACCAGGGGGCCGATGTCCGTGGCGGGGTCCGCCGGGTCGCCGAGGCGCAGGGCGTCCATGCGCCTGCCCACCTCGGTCACCACGGCCTCGTACAGCGAGCGGTGGACGAGCAGCCGCGAGGTGGAGCCGCAGCTCTGGCCCTGCCAGGTGAAGTTCATGCCCGCCATCGCGCCGTCGACCGCCGCGTGCACGTCGGCGTCGGCGAAGACGATCAGCGGGTTCTTGCCGCCCAGTTCGAGGGTGACGGTCTTGACCGCGCCGCTCGCCGCGCGCGCCTGGACGCGGCGTCCCGTGGCGGAGGAACCGGTGAACGCGATGCGCGGGACGTCCGGGTGGGTCACCAGCCGTTCGCCGGCCTCGGGGCCGAGGCCCGGCACGACGTTCAGCACCCCGGGCGGGACGATGCCGGCGGCCAGTTCGCCCAGGCGCAGCGCGGACAGCGGGGTCGCCTCGGCGGGCTTGAGGACGACGGTGTTGCCGGCGAGGAGCGGTGCGGCGATCCGGGCGGCCGCGAACAGCAGGGGGTGGTTCCAGGGGATGATCCGTCCGACCACGCCGAAGGGGTCGCGCAGCGTGTAGTCGAGGGAGTCGTGGTCGGCCATGGGGACGGTCTCGCCGCGCAGCTGGAGGGCGAGTCCGGCGAAGTAGCGCAGCTGGGCGACGGCGGCGCGGAAGTCCGCCCGCATGACCCCGATCGGGGTGCCGTTGTCGAAGGTGTCGGTCCAGGCGAGTTCCTCGCCGTGCGTCTCGACCGCGTCCGCGAGCGCGGCCAGCACTCGTGCCCGGTCCGTCACGGAGGTGGCCGCCCAGCCCGGCGCCGCCCTCAGCGCCGCCTCGACCGCGGCGTCCACGTCCTCGGCGCCGCCGAGGGGTACCCGGGTCACGACCGTCTCGTCCGCGGGGTTGACGACGTCCAGGGTGGCGCCCGTGGCCGCTTCGGTCGCCGCACCGCCGATCAGCATGCGCCACGGGCGGTCCACGATCTCGCCCGCGGTCGGCCGTGCGCCGGTGGCGCCGTACGGATTCGACAGCTCCGAAATTCGCATACAGTCCAGGTTTGCACCAATATGCAATGCTTATGGTGATTGAATGTTTTATATCGGCAAACGGAACGTATAGCGCAGCCCAAGAACCGCCACGTGGGCGGGTGGCCGACTCAGCCGTCCAGCCAGCCGCGTTCGCGCGCGAGGAGGGCGATCTGGAAGCGCGTCCGGGCGCCGAGGGCGGTGCCCGCCTCGCTGACGTGCTTCTGCACCGTGCGGCGACTCACGCCCAGCACCCGGGCGATGGCGTCGTCCTTCATGCCCGTGGCCATGAGGTGGAGGATCTCCCGCGTCCGTTCGTCGGTCTCGACCGGCTCGCGCTCGCGGCGCGCGACGGGCCAGTCCTGGCGGCTCTCCAGGGAGACCGGCGTCGCGCGCTCCCAGATGCCCTCGAAGAGCGCCACGCACACCGCGATCAGGGCCGGGGAGTGCACCACCAGTGAGCCCGCCGAGGGCCGGTCGCCGTGCAACGGGAGCAGGGCGGTGGTCCGGTCGAAGAGCGCCAGCTTGACCGGGAGCCGTGTGCCGAGGCGGAATTCACCGCCCACCGCGGTCCCCCGGATCGCCGTCTCCAGGGACACCTCGTCGGTGAAGCCGTCGGCCTCGTACACCGAACGCAGCCGCACTCCCGGTTCGACAGCGGTGCGGTCGGGGTCGCGGTGCCCCGAGTCGTCCGCGGTCCCCGTCACGTAGGGCGGTTTGGCCAGGTGCAGCACCTCGCTCCGGCTGCCCTTCAGCAGGTGCGCGTAGCGGGCGGCGACCTCGTCGCCGTGCTCCAGGACCTCCACCAGGTCGGGCGCGCCGGGACGCGCGGCGGAGCGGTAGAGCTCGTCGAGCTGCTCCATGAACAGCTCCGTACGGGCCAGTTCGCTTCGTCTGCGGGCCAGCAGCGAACCCAGGGACGAGCGCGGCGGGCCGGCCTTCCAGCGCGGGGCCCCGCCGGGGATGCGGATGACCAGCAGTTCGTCCTCGAGGCCCCGCAGCGCCCGCTCGGCCTCGCCGGCGGAGGTGCCGACCGCCTCGGCCACCGCGGCGGCGTCCGCCGTGGGATGACCCACCAGGTACTCCAGGACCCGGGCGCCCAGGGGGTCCAGCCCCGTCCCCGCCCAAGGACCTCCCGACCAGACATCCATGCCGCCTGCCACCCCTGTACCTCCGCGCCGGCTCATGATCGTACGCCTCGCGGAACGGCCGGCGGGGGCCCGGCCCGGCGTGCGCCGGGCCGGGCCCCCGTCGGGGTGGTGCGGTGTCGCGGCCGCTCAGCCGCAGGTGCCCGCGGGGCGGGCCCGGGTCACCAGGTCCGTGTCCGTGGTGGTGGTGTCCATCCACAGGACGCGGCTGCCGGTGCCCGCGGCGGCGTTCGACTGCTGGCCGTGGCTGCAGGAGACCCGGCCCAGCGGGGCGCCCTGCGGGGTGAACTGCCAGAGCTTGGCGAGCGAGTCGTTGTAGTCGTCGAAGACCTGCGAGAACGATGCGTACAGGGTCAGCGTGACTGCCGTGTCCGACGCCGTGAGTCCGTACGCCCGGACGGGGTTCGGGCCCTTCTCCGCGATGACGTCGGTGACCGCGGAGCCGTCGAGGGACGCCCGGCGCAGGGTGGTGAAGTCGTCGTCGGTGTAGTCGGTGTCGATGAGCCAGTACACGCCGGCCGCGGTGATCACCGGGGTGCTGATCCACTCCGGCTGCGAGGGCGTGCCCAGGGCCGTGGTCCTGCCGGTCCTGGTGTCGAAGACCTCCACGACGACCCCGTAGGCGCCGTCGAACATGCCGTCGTGGATGTACGCGATGCGCCCGTCCTTGACGGCGGGTTCGGCCGCCTGGTTGTAGTCCCGGCCGAGCGGCACCTCACGCGGCGTGGTGTCGCCCCCCTTCAGGTACAGCACCCGCTGCAGCGAGGTCGCCTCGTCGCGGCGGGACCAGGCGACCGTGTCGCCGTCCACGCTCAGTCCGCTGATCTCCGTGCCGGTGCTGTAGAGGGTCTTGACGGGGCCGCCGCCGACGGGCGCGGACAGGATGTCGTACGTGTGGGCCCACGGGTCGTCGCCGGGGGCGTCGCCGACCGCCACCCAGACCACGCGCCTGCCGTCGGTGACGGGGCTGAGGTGCGAGCGCCCGTCGACCGGGGAGATCCTGCGGGGCTTGCCCTTGCCGTCGGTGCGGCCCGTCCACACGGCGTACGGCTCGGTGCCGTCCGCGCCGGCCGACCTGGGGGCGGCCCACCAGTCCCCGCCCGCGCTGGGGGCGTTGCCGGTGCCGACGAACGACATCAGGGTGCCGAGGCGGCCGAGCAGGACGTCGCTGTCCAGGCCGAGGGCCTTCTCCCAGCCGGGGACGATGCCGTGCGCCTCGAAGGCCTGCTTGACCTTCGCCATGCGGTCGCCCTTGACGTGCAGCGACTTCGCGGCGGCGAGGACCGCGTCACGTCCCTCGTCGAAGCCGTCGAGCGGGGTGAGGTAGGAGGTGAGCGCCTTGTAGACGATCTTGTCGGCGAGTTCGCCGCCCAGGCTCTCGCGGATGTCCCACAGCGCACCGCTGAAGATCGTGGAGTTGACGTGCACTCCGCCGTTGTCGTACGAGGAGCCGAGGGGCAGCCCGAGGAAGCCCTTCGTGGTGGCGCCGTCGTTGAGGTCGCGGAACGCGCAGTCCTTCGGCGCCAGCGTGCGGCAGAGGTCGCCGCCGATCAGGCTCGCCTCGGGGTCGGTCATCGGGGTGCGGTTGACGGTGACGTCGATGACGTTGCCGAAGTAGTCGGCGACGGCCTCGTTCATGGCGCCGGACTGGCCTGCGTAGACCAGGTCGGCGGTGTGCTCGACCACGCCGTGGGTCATCTCGTGGCCGACGACGTCCAGGTCGGAGGCGAGCGAGCGGTACTCGTCGTCACCGGTGCCGTAGACCATCTTGGTGTGGTCCCAGAAGGCGTTGACGAACGGCGAGCCGAAGTCCGTCACGCCGACGAGGGAGTTGATGGCCATGCCCTTGCCGTCGAGGCTGTCGCGGTCGAAGGTGCCGCGGTAGAACTCGTAGACCTTCCCGGCCGCCCAGTGGGCGTCGACCGCGCCGCTGTCGGTCATCTCCTGCGGCGCCTTCGTGGTCG
>NZ_JBIBGK010000056.1:0-17120 GCF_042956445.1 Streptomyces sp. NPDC008238
CCTACGCAAGCGGATCCTCCTCGCAGCGTGAGGCCGTTCATGATCGCGGTTTCGGTGACCCTCCGTGGCCCCAGCACGGAAAGTGATCCAGAACCTCATTTCAACCGTCGCCGACAGCGACCACCTCGGGGAAGACGACCGCGTCCCGCCCCACGATCCGCCACCAGTCCAGATCGCCCCCGGCATCGCCGCCCGCGACCAGGTGCAGCCGCCGCCGCGGCCAGACCTCCTCCCGCTCCCAGTGCAAGGCCTGCTCCCACCACCGCATGCGCCAGCGCGAACACCCTCTCCGGCTCCGTCCCGGCCTGCACCGCACGCCGCGCCACCCCGCCCCACTGCGCAGCAGCCGCGGACAAGCTTCCACCAGGCTATGGGCCATCTAGAACGGAAGGAATCTGGAGTGTTTGAAGACATGCGTCAGCGTCCGTGCGGGCGCCCGACCAAGTCGGGGGCTCCGTGCCGCGCCCAGTTTTCCGGGCCGGGATTCGCCTGCAAGCTGCACACCACGGCCCATGAGAAAGACATAGTGGACGCATTCTGAAAGGGATGCGCGCAGGAGAGCAGAAAGCACGCGAGTGGCAAGAACGGTCGGCCCAGCTGAGTGTCCAGCATCTCGAGCGGAAGATAGCCGACCTGCATGAGAAGCTGGACGCTGCGACACGACGTTACGAGGTTGACGGCTGCCAGGCCGTAACCGTGGAGGATACGGCTACCGCTGGACCGGACCTGGCCGCCTTGAGGTGGGCGACAGGGTCCTCTTGCCCGAGAACTACGTCAGTGCACTGCGCCACGGCCCCGGCCCCTTCCCGGGGACTGTCACATCCTTGGGCACGACCTACACCGGCTCGCTCTCCAAGATCGTCCGCCGGATTGCCGTAGGCTCCGGTGCCGCCGCTCCCGGGTCGTCAAGAGATACCGAGAACGACTGACGACGGTCTGCGGCCTCAACCAGCCAAGGGCGGCTTCGCGATCTTCATGCACCTGCCAGCCGACCCCGTGGGCGAGCCAAAGGGGAAGCCTGTAAATGAGATCCTTCACTTTGCGTACAAGAAGCCGAGGTACACCCGACCTACGCGGCCCGGGTATTCGCGGCGCAGGACGCGGGCGCTGGTGAGCAGCAGGTCCGGCGCGAGGGAGCACACCTGAACCCTGTGACAACACTACCGATCATGGCTAGCGGGAGCTAGCATCGCTGCATGGCCAAGACGCAGCTGAACGTCCGGCTGGACGAGGACACGGTGGAGGCGGCCCGCCAGGCGGCGGGGAACCGGCACATGTCCCTCCAGGAGTACATCGAGCACCTGGTGAAGTCCGACACCGATCCCGTCCGGAAGGCGTTCCTCGCGTCCGCGGCGAACGTGATCGAGGAGTTCGGGGACCTCATCGAGGAGCGCGTGCGTGAACCTCGCGGTTGACCTCGGCTGGATCCTGAGCGTTGCGAGTCAGGCGGGGGAGGACGATCCGGCCCCCGACGACTTCGGCGTGCCCTTGTCGTTGGTGGAGCGCCACAAGGCCCAGTTGTTCGACCGGGACGTGTACGACGGGCCGGTGGCACGGGCGGCGGCGCTGGCGCACTCTCTGGGGGTATGCGGTGGCTGGAGCGGTCGAACATGACGGTCGCCGTGGCGGTGACGGTGGCGTATCTGCAGGCCGCCGGCCGCGAGGTGAAACCGACCTGGGACGAGGTGCGGGCTTTTTTCGACGAGTTGCGCGACGAGGCGTGCACCGTGCAGAGCGTGGCGGCGCTGCTGCGGGCGTGGCCAGCCTGAGGCAGTGCCGCAGAGGACCGCGGCCCAGAGAGGGCTGCGGTGCTCTGCGCGAGGGGGAAGGCCTCGCGGGGGTACGGGTGGGCCGGTCCCCGACAACCCACCGGGGAGACCGAGATGGCATGAGCCCCTTCACCCGGAGGGTCGCCACCGGCAACGCTCCACGGGGCCGGGCAGGTGCTCATCCGTGGCCAGGAGGCTGTGTGGCGCCCGGTACCTGGGCGAGGAAGGCCCGGGCGGTCGGGATGAGCGGGCGGTCGTCGGGTTCGGCCAGGCCGGCGTGGTGGACGGGGCGGTGGTGCTCCACGGCAAGGAAGCGGACCCCGGGAACGCCCTCGGAACGGACCTGTTCAGCGAGATGCGGCTGACCCTCTCCGCCAAGCCCTGCCGTGGCCCGAGCCGGCACCTGGCCGAACACGGGGTGCCGGCCGTGGAGCGCGGCGGCCCATGCCGCGACCGGAGTACGGCGGCTCGGTTACGGCTTCAGCACGGACGAGCGCTGGCCGTTCGCCGTATGCGCATGATGGTTCGGTCCGTCTCAGGCCGTTGCGGAGCGGTCAGTGCGGGGACGGGGCGACGCAGCGGAAGCTGGAGGCCTTGTCCGGGTCGCCGTGGCCGTCGTAGCGGGATACTGCCGGGTAGCTGCACAGGTCACGGCTGACCTCCTGCCCGGCGGAGTCGACCAGGGTGGCGGGCAGCGTCTTGGGGGCCTTGCCGTGCTCGACCCAGGTCCTCAGCGCACCGAGGTCGTCGGTCGTGCCGTCGCCGGAGTTGAGGCCGCAGTGGACCGTCGCCGGGGCAAGGAAAAGGCGGTAGAAGTCGTCGACCTTCTTGGCGCCGTCCATCGTCCGCTCGACGTTTTTGCGGTACGCGACCGTGCCCTGGGCCGGGATGAACTGGTCGGCCTGGCCGTGCCAGCTCAGGAGCTTGCCGCCGGAGTCACGGAAGGCGGACAGGTCGGGGTCGTCGGTGCCGATCACCTTGTCGTACTCGGCTTCGGACTGCCGGAACAGCTGGGTGAACCGGTCGTACGTGATCGTCGACACGTCGAACGCCGGCTGCTTCTTCACCCATGTGGTGACCCAGAACTCGGGCACGGGGAACGGAGCGCCCTTGACGTCGCCGCTCGCGTCGGGGCCGGTGACGCCGGCCAGGGCCGACAGGTCGGCCCCGACCGGGACGCCGGGCCACAGCTTCTTGCCCGACGGGGTGCGGGGGCCGTCCCATATCTTGCGGACCACGGCCGCGTCGGCGGCCGTGACGGTCAGCTCCTCGCCGGCGCAGGCGACCTTGGTGCCGATCAGCCGACGCGGGTCGAAGTCACACCGGGCCGGGTCGTTGACCAGGCCGTCCTTGAGGCCGTCGCGCGGGTCGCACGCCTTCACGGCGGCGTCGGTGAAGGCCTTGAACTCGCAGGCCGTCGGGTAGGTCTTCTCGTTGTTCATGACGACTTGCGGCCACAGGGTGGCGACCTCGAACTCGTCCCAGTTGACGGCGGGCGCCTTGGCGAGGATGCCGTCGTAGTCGTCGGGGTAGCGCTGGGCCTCCATGTAGCCC
Source organism: Streptomyces sp. NPDC008238 (assembly GCF_042956445.1). Taxonomy (NCBI): domain Bacteria; kingdom Bacillati; phylum Actinomycetota; class Actinomycetes; order Kitasatosporales; family Streptomycetaceae; genus Streptomyces; species Streptomyces sp. NPDC008238. The sequence goes on from NZ_JBIBGK010000056.1 coordinate 3,324, forward strand.
TGGCGTCCGCCGGTGGAGCAGCCGTTGAAGTACGCGTAGGCGGCGCGCTTGCCGTAGACGTCGTCGACGACCTGCTTCCCGACGACCGCCGCCTCGTGCTGGGAACGGGAGGCGAAGTTCTTGAGCAGCGCGGTGTCGACCTGCCCGTCGTCGTTCAGCGCCCAGTTGACGTCGAGGACGTCGCTGACGCCCGCGTCGGTGGTTGTGACGGCGTAACCGTTCTTGACCGCGGTGGCCATCCCGGTGCCGTTGTCCCCGGCCGCGTACGCACTGCCGCCGAGGGCCTGGAAGCGGCCGTTCCAGTTGGTGACGGGCAGCCAGGTCCGCACCTTGGCGTGGTCGTTGTCGCCGGGGTGGGTCAGGGTGACCGTCACCTCGCAGTAGGCGGGGACGCCGGTGACCGTGCCGCCCAGGAGTCCGCTTCCGTGGACGGTGCCGCCCTCCTTGCGGGCCGCTGTCACGGACTCCACTGCGGTACCGGCCGGGGCCTTCACGGACGGCGCCGCGCAGGTCGGCGCCGCGGCACCGGAGCCGTTCCCGGGCTCGGCGGACGCGGTCGGCAGGTAGACCGCCGCAGCCAGCGGCACGCAGGCGGCGAGGACGGTCAGAGCTCGTTTCATGGGTTTTCCGTTCAAGTAAGTCGGTGCGCGCGGGGAGGTGGCAGCGCAAGGGGAGGGCGTGGGAGTGGTGCCCGGTTCGGCGAAGACCGATACAGACCGTATCACTGGTTAAGCAGGTGACGGAATGAGGTGTGACGCGAACGTAGTTGGTGAAGGCTGGGGTTGGCGACGGAGGTCGCCGACAAGGCGTGCTTGTCGGGGGCGGTGGTGGCCTGGTGCCGTCGGCACGGCAACGGCGCGACCGTCCCGGAGCGCCGGCGCCGGTCAACCGTGGCTCCCGTTCGATGCCAAGACCTGCAGGCGCCGCTACGCAGTCGAATGCTGCTTCAACGCCTGCGGCGGCTGGGGCCCGACCCCCGCCAGGCTCGCGACCTGCCACCGTCACGGGCCGGCTCAGGGGGTGAGCGGCGCCGTTGACCTTCCGGCGGTCTTCACCGCGCGCCGGCCGGCATTCTGTGTCACCATCGCGGTTCACCGTGGTGACGTAACGTCAGAAGCTTTTCCGCGGATCTCAGTTCGTGTCAGCGAGTGCGGACAGGATGTCCTTGGTGGTGCCCGTCTCGGCGATGCGCGGATAGATCCTGGCGATGGTGTGGTCGTGTGCGACGCTGTCGGTGTCGGTCACGGCGTCGAGCGCGACCGTGACGTTGTAGCCCTGCTCGTGGGCGTCGCGGGCTGTGGACTCCACGCCGCTGCTGGTGGCGATGCCGGTGATGACGACCTGCGTCACGGCCCGCGCGCGCAGCCATTCGTCCAGGCCGGTCTTGGTGAAGGCGCTGCGTGCGTGCTTGGTCACGAAGTGGTCGCCCGCGCCGGCATCCAGCTCGGGGGCCAGTTCGGTCCACTCCGGGCTCGGGGTGGGGAAGCGCGCGCCGAGGTCGTTGCGTCCGGCAGGGCCGCCGGCGACGTTCACCAGGACGACGGGCAGGCCGCGGCGACGGAATTCCGCGAGCAGTTCGGCGTTCCGGGCGAGTATGTCGGCGGCCGGGTGCGCGAGGGGCAGCTTGAGGATGCCGTTCTGGAGGTCGACGACGATCAGGGCGGGCTTCGGGTCAAGGGTGGTGACAGGCATTTCTCTCCTTGGTGGGGTGCTTGGTCTGCGGGTGTTTCGGGGAGGCCGGGCTCCTGTGGGGAGGCCGTTGGGCACGCCTGTGTGCGCCGGTCGTCCTTCGCGGGCCGTCCGGCGCGCAGGCCCTGCCGTGAACGGTTGGAGTGCCTCCGGGGTTCTGGTGCCGACCGCGGGGCGACGGGGCCCGTGAGGCTTGCGCTACCGATTTTGATCTGTCACTCGACTGTAGCACTTATGGGATGAGGTTCCACCCCTGTGGGACATGCGCGGTTGCTTGCGGCGTGGATGCGCAAGTGTGGTGTGCGTGGCTTGCGGGCCTACCGGCTGCGCGTGGCCCGGCGGGTCGGGGTCACCGCGCCGACGTGGTTGCGCAGCGAGTCGCTCGTGGACCCGCGGGCTCCGGCCGCCCTCGCCGAGTGACCCTGGCCGGGCGTTTCGTCGAAGGAGCCGGCCACGGCAGACGGCCCGCCCTGGGCGCGCCGGATGACGCGCCGCCGCGGCGGCGGCGGCGCGGTCGGCGACCCCGGCATGGCGTGTCCGCGCGGAATCGCCGGCCGGGGATTCGCAGGAGCCGCCGGTGTGTCAGGACGCTCCGAGGCCGTGCAGCAGGGTGTCGACGACGACGTCCGCCGCCTGCGCGGGGCTCAGGTCGGGCAGTTGCCGGGCGACCAGGTGCATGAGCTGGGGCAGCAGCGCATTCGTCCATCCCGCTGCGAGACCGGGGCGCAACAGGCCTTCGCCGGTGGCGCGTTCGAGGAAGGCGTCGACCTCGCGGACCGAGGCCTCGCGGCGCGCGTGGACGCTGTCGTCGGTGAGCATGCGGGCGAGGTCGACGGGCCAGGTGCGGTTGACGGCGATGACGTTCTCGACGTAGCGGTGCAGGGCGACGGCTACGGGGGCCTCGCGCAGCCGGGCGTCCTCGATGGCGTGCTCGATGGCCGTGAGGCGGGCTTCGTAGATGGCCGCGAGGAGTTCGTCGCGGGATGTGAAGCGGCGGTAGACGGTGCGCCGGTCCACGCCCGCCTCGGTGGCGATGCTCGCGATGCTCGCGCCGGGATCGGCGGCGAGCATGCGCGCCCCGGTGGTCAGGACGGTTTCCAGATTGCGTGCTGCGTCGGCTCTCACCGGAACGAGTCTAACGGCCGAGTGTGAAACCTATGACATCTAACGCCTCTCAGGCGTAGAGGGCTTCGCTATAAGTGCTACATTACTGTGGCAGATAGCGTTGGTAGTGCCATCCCGTGGGCTCCATCGGTCAACGGCGGATGGCACAGCGTCCCTGCGCACCACTCCCGGAAAGGCACGTCTCGATGTCGACATCACAAGAGGTTCCATCACCCGCGTCCCGCGGCGTCGCAGCGCCGATGAGCGCGCTGATCCTGGCGGTCCTCCTCGCGGCCCTGGACCAGACGATCGTCTCGACCGCGTTGCCCCGGATGGCGCGGGACCTGAACGGGTTCGACGACATAGCGTGGGTCAGTGCCGCGTACCTGCTCGCGTCGACGGCGGCGACACCGCTGTGGGGCAAGCTCGGCGACATGTTCGGCCGTCGGCGGCTCTACCTCGCCTCGGCCTCGATCTTCCTGGTCGCCTCGGCGCTCTGCGGCCTGGCGCAGAACCTGGCCGAGCTGATCGGTGCCCGTGTGCTGCAGGGCGTGGGCGGCGGCGGCATGATCGTGCTGACCTTCGCCCTGGTCGGTGACATCGTGGCGCCGAGCGAACGCGGCCGCTACCAGGGTATGTTCGGTTCGGTCTACGGCGTCGCCAGCATCGTCGGCCCCCTGCTGGGCGGCGTCTTCACCGACCACCTGTCCTGGCGGTGGGCCTTCCTCGTCAACCTGCCCGTGGGTGTCGTCGCCCTGGTCATTGCCGCACGGGCGCTGCCCGCGGCCACCAGGGGCGCCCGGGTCCGCGTCGACTACCCCGGCGCCACCCTCCTCGCCGCCATCGCCACCGGCCTGGTCCTGGTCACGTCCTTCGGCGAGCGCTGGGGCTGGGGCTCGCCGGCCATCGTCGGCCTGATCGTCGCCACCGTCGTCCTGGCCGTGCTGCTGGTGCCGGTCGAGCGCCGCGCCGCTGCCCCGGTCCTGCCGCCGGCCGTGTTCGCCTCACGGACCGTGGTGTTCTCCTCGCTGATCGGGTTCCTCGCCAACGCCGCGATGTTCGCCGTACTCGTCTACCTGCCGACCTACCTCCAGATCGTCCACGGGGTCTCGGCCACCCTCTCCGGCGTCCACATGCTGCCCCTGGTCGCCGGCCTGGTCGTCAGCCAGTCCCTGGCCGGCCGCTGGGCCGCGCACGCCGGGCGGTTGCGGGTGATCCTCCTGGCGGGCCTGCTCGGCAACCTTGCCGGGCTGCTCCTGCTGGGCACGATCGGGGCGGCCACCGGCACCCTCGTACTGAGCGGCTACTTCCTGATCACCGGTGTCGGCATCGGCATGGTGCCGATGGTGGTGCTGACCACCGTCCAGAACAGCGTGCCCGCCGCCGATCTCGGTGCCGCCAGCGCCGTGGTCACCTTCGCCCGCTCCATCGGCGCGGCCTTCGGCGTCGCCGTCTTCGGCACCCTCCTCAACACCGGCTTCGCCGACCGCACCCGTGACCTGCCGGCCGACGGCGGCTTCGCCGCCGCCCGTCCCGACACCATCGGCCACCTGCCCGCCGCCCTGCGCGACACCGCACTGGACGCCTTCGCCCACGCCACGGCCACCGGATACCTGTGGATCGCCCCCACCCTCGCTGTGGGCATCGTCCTCGCCCTCTTCCTCAACCCGGCACGTAAGGCCGGTGACCGCGCCGACGTCCCCGGCTCCGTCGACGACGCCGTCCCGGCCGCCTGAGACGGACGACGACGCGCCCTGGTCCAGGCGGCCGGAGGGTCCACCCTGGGAAACCACACCGGCCGGGAGGAGCGGATCTGCCTGGACACCTCTCTGAGCGGCCTCGCCCGAGACCGGACGGGAACCATCGGCGGCCTGGTTCAGGCCGCGGCCCACCGGAGGAGCTGCGGCGCGATCTCGCGGATGGGCACCTCGTCCGCGATGACGCCGCGCATCAGGATCGCGGCGTCCTCCGGCCGGCAGGTCAGGGTGTGGCCGTTGACGCGCGCCCCGGCGAGCCGACCGTGCTCGTCGCGGTCGATCCAGACCGTGGAGGCCACGGTGGTGTTCGTGCCGTCAGCGAAGGTGAAGGTGTTGGTGGCTCGTGAACGAAGTGGTGATCGGTGCCGTAGAGGTTCAGTTCGTCGTGGACGATGCCGGTGAGCTGCTGCCACCCCTGCGCGAGAGCCGTGCGCACGGCGTCGTGGCCCTCAAGGGTGAGGGCGCCGTTGTCCAGGACGAGGCGTACGTCCGGTGCCATCAAGGCGACGTACGCGTTGACGTCCAGGGTCTCGATGACCCGCAGCACCTCGGCGAACCAGGCGAGTCCCTGGTCGCTGAGCTGGTTGATGCGCACCTTGTCGAAGGCCATGAAAGGCTTCCGTTCTGCCGCGCCGGTATGGGGCGCGTCAGCTGAGTTCGATGACGACCTTGCCGAACAGTCCGGCGGAGGTCTGAGTGGTGTAGGCAGCGGGGGCGTCGAGGAAGTCGACTCGCTGGTCGATCACCGGGTGGATGTCGTGGGTCTCGACGAAGTGCACGAGGTCGTCGTGCATGGCCCGGCTGCCGACCGCGACACCACGGACGCGCGCCTGCTTGCCGAGCAGGGCGTACCCGTCCAGCGGCTCGCCTGCAACGTCGAACAGTCCGAGGGTGGCGACCTCGCCGCCGGGCGCGAGCGCGGTCAGGGCCTGGGACATGATCGATACGCCGACGATGTCGACCACCTTGTCCACGCCGCCGGACAGCTCGAACACCGCTTGGCCCCACTGGGGTTCGGTGACGCTGTTCACGAAGCCGTCGACACCGAGTCGGACCAGCGCCTCGCCCGTCGCGTCCTTCCGGACGGCCGCGTAGACGCGGGCGCCGGCGGCGCGGGCAAGTTGCAGGGCGAACAGGGACACGCCGCCGCTGCCGATGATCAGGGCGGTACTGTCCGCGGTGATCGGCTGGTCGCCGAAGAGGGCGTTCCAGGCGGTCAGCGCGGCCACGGGCAGGGTTGCGGTCTCGGCGTGGTCGAGGTTCGCCGGTGCCTTCATGACGCGTTCGGCAGGCAGGACGACGTACTCGGCGAGCACTCCGTCCTCCTCCAGCGCGCCCAGACCCAGGCCCAACGCGGCAGGCGGACGGCCGTCGCTCCAGCCGAGCACGTGCAGGTTGGTGACCCGGTCGCCCACACGCCACTGCTCGACCTGCGGGCCGACGGCATCGATCTCACCGGCGACATCCGAGAGGGGGACCAGGTCGCGGCCCGGCAGCCGCCCGAACGGGCCCTTCAGAATCAGCTGGTCGCGGTAGTTCATCGAGATCGCCCGGACGCGAATGCGCACCTCGCCGGGCCCCGGCACCGGCACCGGCACCTCGTCGAGCACCAGCTTCGCCGCATCGGTCACGTCTGCCGGGAGTATCCAGCGCTTCATCGGTTTCCTTCCGTAGGTAACTAACCGGATACTTATCAGCAGACACCCGATCGCCGAGATTGTCAATAACTGGTTATTTACTTAAGGTGGGGCCATGTCACGAGATGCCGCTGCCACGCGCAGGAAGATCCTTGACGCCGCCGTGGAGGAGTTCTCCGCACGAGGCTTCGCAGGGGCCCGCATCGAGCGGATCTCCGAAGTCGCCGCGGCGAACAAGCGGATGATCTATGTCTACTTCGGCAACAAGGAGGGCCTGTTCAGCGCCGTCCTCCACCATGTGATCGGAACACTGATCGCCGAGGTCCCGGTCACCGAGGACGACCTGCCCGGCTACGCCGGCCGGATGTTCGATCATCTGCTGACCCACCCCGAGGCGATGCGGCTGAGCCTGTGGCGCCAGCTGGAACGCCCCGCCATCGGACCGGACGCGGCCGACGTCTACACCTCGAAGGTGCAGGCCATGGCCGGGCAGCACGGCTCCGCGCACCCGAGCGGCCTGCCGGCGACCGACCTGCTCGTCCTCGTCCAGGGCATGGCGGCCAGCTGGCTGATCAGCCCGGACGACCTCTTGGCCGCCGACGGCGCCGACCCCACCTCGGCCGACCGCCTGGCCGCCCACCGGGCCGCCCTGGTCGAAGCCGTCCGCAGAGTCATCACCCCCGACGCACACCCGACCGCAAAGTGACCCGAGGAATATGGATATTGCGCTGCATCTGCCCAGGTTCGACGTCCCCGGCGGCCCCCAGGCGCTGCCTTCCGTACTGACCGCCACCGCCCGCGCCGCCGACGAGGCGGGCTTCTCGGCGCTGACGCTGATGGACCACTGGTTCCAGATGGAACAACCCGGAACCACCGCCTTCGACCCGATGCTCGAGGGCTACACCACCCTCGGCTTCCTCGCCGCCCAGACCCAGCACCTGTCCCTGGGCCTGCTGGTCACCGGCGTCACCTACCGCCACCCCGGCCTCCTGGCCAAGACCGTCACCACCCTGGACGTACTCTCCGGTGGCCGCGCGATGCTGGGCATCGGAGCCGCCTGGTACGAACGCGAGCACCACGGCCTCGGCGTCCCCTTCCCACCCGTACCCGAACGCTTTGAGCGCCTGGAAGAAACCCTGCAGATCTGCCGGCAGATGTGGGGTGACGACACCGGCCCGTACACCGGGCACCACTACCGGCTCGCTGAAACGATCTGCTCACCGGCCCCTGTCCAGCAGGCGGGACCGCCCATCGTGATCGGCGGCATGGGCGAGAAGAAGACGCTGCGCCTGGTCGCCCGCTACGCGGACGCCTGCAACCTCTTCGCCTTCGACCCTGGCGAGGTCGCCCACAAGCTCGACGTCCTCGCCCGCCACTGCGACACCGAGGGTCGGGACCCCGCCGAGATCAAGAAGACCATCATCGGGCACTTCGACCCCCTCGCCGACATCGACGCCTTCCTGGCCGCCATGCGGGAGTACGCCGAACTCGGCGTCCAACAGGTCTGGGTCAATCCCTCCGGCCCCGCCCCCGCCGACTGGACAGCCCGCGTCGGAGAGCAGGTCCTGCCCAAGCTCCGCGATCTGTGAACCGCCGCCCGGCCGAAGGAGTCGGCCGGGCACCTGCCGCGCACCGGTGCGCCGCTGGCGACCGGACGGAGCAGGTGCCGTTCCCAGGGGTCAAGGCCCTGACGTCACGGCAGAGGGGGTACGGGCAGCGCGTCGATGCCGATCAGTGCAGCGGTCTTCTCATAGACCGTGCGGGCCATGTTCTCGTCCTGGGCAGGCTGGAGGGGGTGTCCAGCTCGCCCTTGCTGAATAAACCTCCGCTGGGCTGCGGGGCCGCGATGGCGAGCCGGACCGGGGTCCGCACCCCTTCGTCCAGCCTGATCGCGAACGGCTTGAACAGCGGTGCCGTCCGGCAGCGGCACCGCTCGGGTAGCCCTCCAGCTGCCGTGGAGCGGACATCAACTGGCCGCGCCCATGGTGGCGGAGCGCACCAGGGAGGGCGCTGCTGCAGGAAGTACTTCAACGGGTACCCGGACACCCCAGCCGCGGGCGGGGAGAATGCCTCGTATGAGCACCACCATCCCCACCGTCCCCGCCGCTTCGGATCCTGCGTCAGGGCGGGTCGTGCTGCGTGCGGATCAACAGGCTGGCCTTGAGCGTGCGGTGCGGCATCTGCACCGTCCGGGCATGCGAGGGTTGTACGTCGCTGCGTGTGGGACGGGCAAGACGCTGGTCGGTATCCGTCTGGCGGGCACGCTCGGATCACAGCTGACCTTGGTGGTGGTGCCGACGCTGGATCTGATCGCGCAGACCGCGCTGGCCTGGCGCCAAGACGGCCGGCCGAGGCAATGGTCGCGGTCTGCTCCATGGACACCCGCGCCCAACCAGGTCTGGCCGAGGCGAATGTCGGCTCCACCGGCGATGCCGCCGGCCTGGCCGCGGTGCTGTCCGCGGTCGCCGCCGGGGTGCTGGACGCGGTGACGGTGTTCTGTACCTATGACTCTTTGGACAAGGTCGAGGCGGCGCAGCACACCGGCCGATCGGTGCCGCCGTTCGATCTTGCGGTCATGGACGAGGCGCACCGCATCGCTGGCCGTGCGGACAAGAGGTGGGCGGCCGTCAACGACAACGCCCGCATCCGCGCTGACCGCCGCCTCTACATGACCGCCACTCCACGCATCTTCGGTGGTCCGGATCTGGCGGAGTCGGCGGACGTGCGCCGTCCGCGCCGCCGCCGGTCCGCGGAGCCGGATGTGGATGCGTCGGCGAATTCGATGGATTCCGAGCCGGTCTACGGCAAGAAGATCTTCGAGTATCCGCTCGCCCAGGCGGTCGCCGACGGCGTCCTGGCGGACTACCAGGTGATCGTGCCGACCATCAGCGACGAGGAGCTGCGCACCCGCCTCAACCTGCCCACCACGGCCGCCCCCGGGGGAGGGGATGCGCTGCGCACCACGGCTCTGCATCTGGCCGTGCTCAAGACGATGGCCGAGCAAGACCTGAAGCGGGTCTTGGTGTATTTCCAGCTCGTCGCTGATGCGAAGCGGTTCACTCGCGAGCTTGGCCATACCCTGCGCCTGCTGCGCACCACTGCTCCCGAGCTGTACCCGGATCTTGACCCTCTGACGCTGTACGTCGACGGCGACCACACCCCCGCGGAGCGTGCCGAGGTCTTCGCCCGTTTCGCCCAGGCCCCGTGCGCGATCATGGCGAACGCCAAGGTCGTCGCGGAGGGCGTCGACATTATCTAGAGCTGATCTGGCTGTGAGGGACGTTTGATATGGGTCTGAGCTGGGATGATGATGGCCTGTAGCCCCTCGGGCCGTTGCGTGGGGGACGTTTGGCGTGGATGTCACCTGCGGGGATGAACGCCTTCGTCGTCCTCCGGCCCGGTAGGTCTGTGGTGGCTAGGGTCCCGGCATGGATCCAGGGTTCATGGCGGAGCGGGCGGTCGATCCCACCACTGGTGAGGCGAGGTGGGTCGTCGCTCATTCCGCGACGCTCGACCTGCAGGTGGAGGCGACGGCGTTCATCGCCTCGCTGCGCTCGCGCGGACTGTCGCCGAACACCGAGCGTGTATACGCCGGACGGATCGCGCTCTACCTGAACCACTGCGCAGAGCGGCGCTTGGACTGGCGTGCGCCGAGCTTTCTGTCGCTGTCGGGGTTTCAGCGATGGCTGGTGACCGAGCCGTTGCCGCCTCGCGGTCGCCGCCCGCGCCAGGGCAAGCCGGTGTTCCGGTCGCGGAACACGGCGAATGCGGTGATGACCGCTGTTGCGGGATTTCTGCGGTTCGGCGTCGCGAACGGGTGGGTCGCACCGAGGGTGGCCGGCCTGCTGTCGCAGTCCAAGTATCTGGTCCATGCCCCGGCCGGCTACGACGCGGGGGAGCGGGACCAGTTCCGCATCATCGACGCGGCGGCGTTCCGTTTCCGGATCACCGAGCCCGGCTACGAGGACCTGACATTCGACCAGATCGCCCACATGATCGACCTCGCCTCCCGGGCGAGGGACCGGTTCCTGATCTCTCTGCTCGCCTGTACGGGGGTGCGGATCGGTGAGGCCCTCGGGCTGCACCGCCAGGACGTGCACCTGCTCGCCTCCTCCCGCGCGCTGGGCTGCACAACGGAGGGCCCGCATATCCACATCCACCGGAGGACCGACAATCCGAACCAGGCGCTGGCCAAGGCCCGCAAACCCCGCACCATCCCCGTCACTGCGGATCTGGTCGCCCTCTACACCGACTACCAGTACGAGCGTCATGCCGTACCGGAGGCCGCCGACGGCGACATGGTGTTCGTGAACCTGTTCCGCCCGCCGCTCGGGCGGGCGATGTCCTACCCGAACGCCAAGGACATGTTCGACCGGCTCGCCCGCGCGGCCCGCCACGCCTGCCGCCCCCACATGCTGCGCCACTCGGCTGCGACCGCGTGGCTTCGCGCGGGGGTGGATCGCGATGTCGTGCAGTACCTCATGGGTCACGTGTCGCCGCTGTCGATGGAGCGCTACCGGCACGTCGACGACATCGAGACGCGCGCCGCGGTCGACCGGCTCGAGGCGCTCCGGGGGCGCCAGTGACTGCGCGCTCCGTCGCCGAGCAGCCGCACCTGCTGCTGGTCCTGCCCGACACGCCATCGGTACCGCGGCCTGCACCGAACCGGGCGGTTCTGCCGGGAGGTGCGGACCCGGCCGCCTGGGCTGCCTGGCTCGGCGAGCACACGGACCCGACCTGGCGGGCGGGGGAGTGGGACCGGGAACACTGGCTGTTCACCGGTCGGCTCGACAACCCTCGCACCACTGCCTCCACCTGCCGTACAGCGGCCTGCGGCATGGTCGTCAACGCCCGCAACATCTTCTGCGCGATGTGCGCGGACCGTCTCAAGGCCTCCAGCCTTACGGCCGAGGAGTTCGCCACTACCCACGTTCCCCAGCGCGACAAGGCGCCCAATGGCCTCGCGACCGCACGCTGCGCAGTCACCCGCGACGGTGCGCAGTGCGTGCGTCCCAAGCATTGCCGAAATTTGTGCTCCACGCACTACGGCACCTGGCACTACCACCAGCGCCGAGGTAACGAGGACCGGTGGTGGAGCCATATCGCTATCCCTTTCACCGACGAGGTCCCCTGCCTGGTGCCGGCCTGCCCGAGCTCGGCGTTCAACTCCGGCGGGCTGTGCGGCTTTCATTCGCGGGCGTGGACTCGCGACAACCGCACCGCCCCCACCCCGGCCGCCGAATGGTCACAGAACCAGCCGCCCTACGTCGCTGCCCACCAGTTCAGCCTGGTTCCCCTGGCCGACCTGGTGCGCCGCGAGGTTCTCTACGCCCTGCAGCAGGCCGACCGGTGGGCCCGCGTCCTGAACCCGAACAGGATCCGCGGCCTGGTCCGCGAACACGCCGACGTCACCACCCTGCTCTGCGACGAACTCCGCCCCCTCTCCGCGCACAAGGACGCCGCCTACCGCCGCACGCTCAAGCAGCTTCATACCGCGTTGCGCGCGGGCTTCGACGAGTTCACCGGCCGCAGCGATTTCAACGAAGACGTCCTGGACCTGCGAGAGATCGGCCTGTGCGCTGTCAGCGGCCAGGAACCCCGCCAGTTCGCCGCCACCGTCGACCTCACCCAGAGCATCCACCAGCCCTGGCTGCGCCGCCTTCTGCGTTTCTGGGCGTGCACCGAACGCCCGCGGACCGACGACTTCACCCGCAGCCTGCGCGCCACCACCATCGCCTCCCGCGCCCTGGTTCAGCGTCCAGGAGCCGGCAACGACCCCACCACCTTGCGGTTCGCCGACGTAACCGCCGTCGTCGACGCCTTCCGCACCGCACTGAAGCTCGACGGCACCCCCTACAGCTCGGGCCACCGCAATGCCCTCACCGGCTGCTTCTTCCAGCTCATCGACTACGGACGGCGCAGCGACGCACTCAATGACCTCGCCGGTACCTTCACCCGCGACTCTGTCCACCACACTGTCGGCCGCGACGACGAGAACGAGGACGAGATCGGCAAGGCTATCCCCGAATCGGTTATCCGCCAGCTCGACGCTCACCTCGAGGCCATCGGCCGCGGCAGCGTCGCCGGCCGGCGCGACATCCCTGAAGCCGACCTCCACCTGCTCTACCGCACCGTCTACGTCGTCCTGCGCGACACCGGACGCCGGCCTCTGGAAGTCGCCTCACTGTCCCGCGACTGTCTGGAGACCGACCGCGGCCAGACCTCCCTGATCTGGGACAACCACAAACGCCGCCGCCACCGCCGGCGCCTGCCCATCACTGCCGCAACGGCCCAGGCCATCCGAGAGTGGCAGCAACGCCGCAGCCACCTGGACCTGCCTGCCTCGGGCGACCGGTTCCTCTTCCCCGCCCTCACCGACCAGAGTGCGGCCGGCCACCTGTCCTCCAGCTACATCAGCGAGACCCTGCGTCTATGGGTCGCCTCCATCCCCGACATCCACGCCGAGGGCGTCGACGCCGATGGCAACCTGCTGCCCTTCGACCGCACCCTCATCTACCCCTACGCCTTCCGCCACTCCTACGCCCAGCGCCACGCCGACGCCGGCACCCCCGTCGACGTCCTGCGCGAACTCATGGACCACAAGTCCATCGCCATGACCCAGCGCTACTACCAGGTCTCCCTGAAGCGAAAGCGCGCTGCCGTCACCACCCTCAGCGCCCACGTCGTCGACCGCCGCGGGCAGGTGGCCCCCACCTCCGCCACCGCCTACGAACTCCGCTCCGTGGCCGTCCCCTACGGTGGCTGCACCGAACCCAGCAACGTCAAAGCCGGCGGCAGCTCCTGCCCGATCCGCTTCCAGTGCGCCGGCTGCGGCTTCTACCGCCCCGACCCCTCCTACCTGCCCGCCATCGAGCAGCACATCAACGAACTGCGCGCCGACCGCGAAACCGCCCTGGCGATGGACGCCGCCGAGTTCGTCACCACCGCCCTCACCGCCCAGATCACCGCCTTCGAACAAGTCCTCACTCGCATGAACAGATACCTGGCCGCCATGCCTGCCCACGAACGCGCCGCACTCGAAGAAGCCAGCACCGTGCTGCGCCGAGCCCGTGCCGGAGCGCCCAGCCCCCTCCTGCCCCTCACCGTTGTCAACCGCACCCCCACCGGAGCCCAGTGAATCCCCACGGCAACCCGGCCCCCCTCGCCCAAGCCCGCGCCCGCATCAGCGCCGACAAACGCCAACGCGCCCTCGACGCCATCACCACCCTCGAACGCGACGGCCGCCCCGTCACCCACACCACCGTCGCCCGCACCGCCGGCGTCTCCGCCTGGCTCACCTACAACGACACCATCCGCCAACACATCCAAGCCGCCCAGCATCGCCAAGCCGCCCGACCGGCCCCCAGCCAGAACACCCCCGCCACCAACCCCTCAACCACCGCCACGCTGCGCACGGAACTCGAACTCGCACGCCAGGAGATCAAACAGCTACGCCAGGAACGCGACCAGGCCCAGACCGCAGTACGCCACCAACTCGGACGCCAACTCGACGCCCTGAACCGTTCCGGGTTCGGTGGGGACTCGATTGTTTGAGAGGATCGAGTCATGGCACGTCCTTCCCAGTACCCGCTTGAGCTGCGCCGTCGTGC
>NZ_JBIBGK010000057.1:0-14465 GCF_042956445.1 Streptomyces sp. NPDC008238
CCTACGCAAGCGGATCCTCCTCGCAGCGTGAGGCCGTTCATGATCGCGGTTTCGGTGACCCTCCGTGGCCCCAGCACGGAAAGTGATCCAGAACCCACATTAGGCCGCTGCCGACAGACCCCTCGCCAAGGCTGCCCGCATCCACCCGATCGTGACGAGATCACCGAGTGGCCGTCGCGACATCACTCGTGTAGACGAGACCTCGCCAGTCGAAATGGCCCTCGGACTCGACCTGCGCTGGAAGCGGAGAGACGCATGCGGAGGTCGGGCGGCCCGCCGAGGGCTGAGGGGGAGGTTCTTCGGCGGGCGTCTTCGAGCCCGTCCCAGCCGCGTGGACCACTCGCATGGTTGGCACGCGGTGGACAGGGCCGAGTATCCAGGGTGCGCCCTATACGCGGAGCATTGCGAGGCCCCCGCCGCTCGCACGACGGGGGCCCGGCGCATGCCCGAGGGGCGTCGGGGGGAGGTGGACGATCCCTCATGCACTGCGCCCAGGCTGAGCGAGGCTGGGCATCGGCGCCAGTTGGGTGTGCGTACGAGTGAGAGCGGCCCCGTCGCGAGTGTGCGGTGAGGGTCGGCGAGGCCGCCTTCAGCGACCCCGCCCAACCAGAGCCAAGGGAGGGCAGGCGGAGCCGCGTCCGTGGGCGGCCCCGCCGGACGCCGTACCAAGGAAGGAGGGTGGCGGGGTGGCACTTCCAGGGTGCACCCGAGTGCCCCGGGAGACACGCTGAAGGTATGGCCACTAATGAGCCGTCCGTCATCGTCGATCCGCCCATGGAGGGCCGCAGGGTAGCGATCAACGGGACGTACTACGGGAGTGCCCGCGACATGAAGGAACTGGAGCATTTCCTGTGGCTCGCCGGGTTCGATCCCGCATGGTTCGACTTCGCCGATCCCGACTTGATCGACTGGCGCGGGGGCGGGCCCGACGTGTGGTGACCGATCGGGTGGCCCCGCCGGGTGGGCAGAAAGAACGAGGCCATGAGGCATGTCTGCGTCCGGCGTGGAACCGATGAACGGTGATACCGGGACCATCGGGGATGTGCCGCCTCCCTGGGTGTCACGCCGCCCTTCTCGACTCAAGCCGCGCCCGAGGCTGTCAGCTAGACGAGTCTGTCCGAACGGTTGCGGGCGCGAAGAGAGGGTGTTCAAGATCCGTTTGTGACGACAGAACTGAACACCCTCGTGACCGCACTGTACGTGAAGATCGACGATGAGTGGGCCGGGATCGTGCGTCTGCCGGGACGTCCGCCGAAGCTCAGTCACTCGGAGTTGCTGTGCCTGGCGGCCATGCAGGCCCTGCTGGGCTTCCACAGCGAGGCCCGCTGGCTGCGGCACCTGCGCGCGCACTACCGACACCTGTTCCCGTACATCCCGCAGGACTCCGGATACAACAAGCGGCTGCGGGCAGCACTGCCGCAGGTCAAGCGGGTTATCCGGACGCTGGCGAAGGACACGGACTTCTGGCACGACACCGTGTGGATCGCCGATTCCGCTCCGGTGGGTGCGGAATGTCCCGCCCCACCGTCAAGCGGTCGCAACTGGCCGGCTGGGCGAACTACGGCTACTGCGCGTCGCATTCACGGTTCTTCTGGGGGCTGCGGCTGTACCTGGTGTGCACCCCGGCCGGGATGCCGATCCTGTGGGCCCTGGCCGATCCGAAGCTCGGCGAGCGCGAGGTACTGGCCGCGATGCTGGAGATCGACGCCGACCTGGTCCGCGAGCGGCCGGGTCTGCTGCTGATCACCGACAAGGGCTTCGCGTCCAAGCCGTTCGAGCGGTCACTGTCCGAGCAGGGCATCACCTTGCTGCGGCCCTCCCGCAAGAAGGAGGTCCTGCGTCCCGGTGAGCCGATGCTCAAGAAGGTCCGCCAGCTCATCGAGTCCGTCAACGACACCCTCAAAGGCCAGCTTGACCTGGAACAACACGGCGGCCGCACCGTGGAAGGTGTTGCCGTGCGCGTAGCCCAGCGCGTCCTTGCGCTGGCCGCAGCAATCTGGCACAACTTCCAGACTGGCCAGGCGGTCAGCCGCTCACTAACCGCCTTTGACCACTGAACGTATTCGAACAGGCTCGTCTAGGGGTTTCTCCTGTCGTCCGCGAGTGTGACGTCTAATGCGGAGCTCGTCCATCAAATCGAACGTGTGTACAGTGAGAACGAGGGAGGCGGTGATGATGGACGCAGACGCCCTACACGCCGAGCACGGTGCGCACGTACTGCACATACGGGTGATGGGCGGCCGCGCACCAGAGACCACCTACCGGGAGATGCTGGCGCTGCTTGCAGAGGTGACGCCGGTGATACAGGCGCTCCCGCCGGCCGCGGCACTCGTTGACGTCGCCGGCGCCCTGCGCTATTGGGA
Source organism: Streptomyces sp. NPDC008238 (assembly GCF_042956445.1). NCBI lineage: Bacteria > Bacillati > Actinomycetota > Actinomycetes > Kitasatosporales > Streptomycetaceae > Streptomyces > Streptomyces sp. NPDC008238. The sequence goes on from NZ_JBIBGK010000057.1 coordinate 2,364, forward strand.
TCGCACAGCATACGAGCTGGCTCTGCGGATCCGCACCCGCGCTCTTGGAATCATCGGCCTGCCCGTTCAGGTCGGGGTCGGTCCGACCTGGGCGGTGGCCGCGATGGCTTCCGCTCATCCCGGCCGAGAGGGCATCCATGTCGTCCCCGGCGAGCACCGGGCAATACGGGCTTTCCTTGACCCTCTCCCGGTGCAGGACCTGTACGGGGTGGGCCCGGCGCAAGCAGCGACTTTGGAGAAATACGGGCTGCGCACCGTCGGCCAGGTGGCGCGCCTGCCACTGGAAACACTGCAGCGCGTCCTCGAGGGCCGCTCGGTGGCGCGGTTGGTCCATGAGCGTGCCCATGGCATCGACCCGCGGCCGGTGACGGCGACCGCCCTGCCGCAGAGCGTCAGCATCCAGCGGAGCCTGGACACGGACACCCTCGACCCGGAGTTGGTCGGCAAGGAAATCCTTCATGCCGTGGTGGACGTAGCGCACCTGCTGCGTGGCCGCGGCCAGATCGCCGGAGTGCTCACACTGGGCATCTCGCTCGCCGGCGGCGGCGGCGTGACCCGCTCCCGAACCCTGTGGGAGCCCACTGCCTACACCGATGATCTGCGCGGCGCCGCAGCGGAACTGTTTCAGCGCCTGGGATTGCAGCGGGCAAGGGTCCGCGGCGTCTCGGTGCGCGCCGAGCAACTAAGTGGTGCTGAGGTGGCCTCAGTACAACTAAGCCTTGACGATGAGCACGAGACCGGTCACCGCCTGGACCCCGTCATCGACCAGTTGAACGCTCGGTTCGGGCCGGGCACCGTCACCTGGGCGCCTCTTGCGCACCGCCGCCGCACCGCCTGACCTGGGCGTTGCAGATGCATCAGGACCTGCCCATCGAACCAGCCGAGCTGCGCGTCATCGAGGGCCACCTGGTCCGCCTGCTCGCCCGGATCCGCGAGCAGCAAGCGGCACCCGTACCGCTCTACCCGGACCTGCCCGCGGGCTCCACGTGGCTGCGAGTGATCGAAGCCCATACAGCAGCGCAACTGCGCCGGGCAGGAGAGCAGCTATACGAGGTAGAGACCGGAGATCAACCATGGGTCTCCGGCCCTGCACCAGGGTGGCGGCTGCAACATCTTCCCACCCCAGCGGGCCAAGGAGCCCGCGAGATTTTGCACCGGGCTGACTGCTGGATTGACCACGGCGAGGATCTGACCGCTGAAGAGGCGTCTGGCCATGCCCGCCGCCCAAATGTGGAGCTGTGTCGGCTGTGCCGCCCGAGCCTGCTGCCCGGGCTGTGACAAAAACATCCTGCCGGTCACGAGCGACGTTCCAGCGACCGGAGCCCTGAAGGGAGGGCCCCGGTCTGGCAGGGCTAAGCGCCGATCGAAAGCCCTCCGGAGCCGCGCGACCAGGATGCGCGCGAGACCCTTGCCGTCGCCTTACCGCGCACCCGCCGCCGAAACACCTTTGAACGAAGCACTCGAGATCGCTTTGGCCGGCGCCTTGTGAGGGCGGTTGACGGCTGTCGTGGCTGGCAGCGAGGTCGCGGCTGGGTTGGCCGGGCAGCACGTCGAGGCGGCTACCTGTCCTTGTCCTTTCTGTGATCGACGAAGCCGCGGCAACAAAGCTGCCCCGATGTAAAGGGTCCGTACGTGGTGCGAGAGGCGGCCCCCGGCATGGTGGGACATGGCGGGGGCCGACATGTGCGAGGGCAGAGGCGAGGCCCTCAAGCACTGTTGACAGCCTGTTGCCCAGGACATCTGAGGGCCAGTCGGACACGGCGTCTGAGTGACAGGCGATGCGGGCGACCCAGGACCATGCCGTTTCGCAGGAGCGGGGCCCCTGCGTTGATGGCTCCGCTTGTCTGTCTGCGAGGCCCCTACCGCCAGCCCAGCCGTAGGGGCCTCCCTCATTTCCCGGGCGACCCCGCCGGGTGGGAAAGGCGGGGCCGCGTTCCTAGAATGCGCGCTGGCCCAGGTCGGTGCACGCTGGGGTGGCGAGTCGGGTGGTCGTCCTGCCCCATCCGTCGAGCGGGCCGAACAGCAACGGCCCACGCCGCTTCGCCGCGACGTGGGCCGTCTTGCCCGCGGTGCCAGGGGAGGCGGGAAGGGATTTCGCACCGCGTGCTTGTGCAACCCACCATGGGGAAGATTCGTCCATCCGGCTCGTTACTGCTCACCTGGACGGGTTTCTTTATGTGTATGACCTACAACCGCGCCAGCAGGCCACTTTCCACTGCCACGCCCACCATCGGAGTAATCAGCGCATGTGACAGGAACGGGCAATATCGGGGAACGTTGTTTCGCCTGCCCACCTGGAACCCATGGCGCAGGTGCGCCCGGCGAAAACCACGGTGAAAGGGCAACTCCGATATGGCAGTGCAGGTGGAGCCGACTCAGGGAGCGGAGCGCGAGCGGCTGAAGCCCGGGGCAGTGATCGTCGACTGGCTGACCACGACCGACCACAAGAAGATCGGCTCCCTTTACCTAGGTACCGCGTTCTTCTTTTTCTTGTTCGCCGGGGTGCTGGCACTGTTGATGCGGGCGGAGCTAGCCAGACCCGGCATCCAGATCCTGTCGAACGAGCAGTACAACCAGACATTCACCTTGCACGGCACGATGATGCTGCTGATGTTCGCCACCCCGCTGTTCGCCGGCTTTGCTAACGCCATCATGCCGCTGCAGATCGGCTCCCCAGACGTGGCGTTCCCTCGGCTGAACATGCTGTCGTACTGGTTGTTCCTGTTCGGGTCGCTGATCGTCGTTGCCGGGCTCTTCACCACCCAGGGCACTGCGGACTTCGGCTGGACCGCCTACACCCCGCTCTCCGGCGGCGAACGCACCCCTTACGTCGGCGGCAACATGTGGGTGCTGGGCCTGGCCATGTCCGGCTTCGGCACGATCCTGGGCGCGGTCAACTTCATCACCACGATCATCTGCATGCGCTGCCCGGGCATGACCATGTTCCGGATGCCGATCTTCACCTGGAACATCCTGCTCACATCGTTGCTGGTGCTGTTCGCGTTCCCGGTACTGGCCGCCGCCCTGCTCGCCCTGTTCGTGGACCGCAAGTTCGGCGCGCACGTCTACGACCCGGAGAACGGCGGGCCGCTGCTATGGCAGCACCTGTTCTGGTTCTTCGGCCACCCCGAGGTGTACGTGATCGCGCTGCCGTTTTTCGGGATCGTCACCGAGGTCATCCCGGTCTTCGCGCGCAAGCCCGTCTTCGGCTACCTGAGCCTGGTCGGCGCGACGATCTCCATCGCCGGGCTGTCCGCCACGGTATGGGCGCACCATATGTTCGCCACCGGGGCCGTGCTGCTGCCGTTCTTCGCGTTCATGACCTATCTGATCGCGGTGCCTACTGGGGTGAAGTTCTTCAACTGGATCGGCACCATGTGGAAGGGCAACCTGAGCTTCGAAACCCCCATGCTGTGGTCGATCGGCTTCCTCATCACCTTCCTGTTCGGTGGCCTGACCGGCGTCATCCTCGCCTCTCCGCCGCTGGACTTCCACGTCACCGACTCCTACTTCGTGGTCGCCCACTTCCACTACGTCGTCTTCGGCACCGTAGTGTTCGCGATGTTCGCCGGCTTCCACTTCTGGTGGCCAAAATTCACCGGCAAGATGCTCGACGAACGCCTCGGCAAGATCCACTTCTGGACGCTGTTCATCGGCTTCCACGGCACCTTCCTCGTCCAGCACTGGCTCGGCGCCGAGGGCATGCCCCGCCGCTACGCCGACTACCTGGCCGCCGACGGCTTCACCACCCTGAACACCATCTCCTCCATCGGCGCCTTCTTGCTGGGCCTGTCCACCCTGCCGTTCATGTACAACGTCTGGAAGTCCTCCCGCTACGGCATCCCGGTCGAGGTCGACGACCCCTGGGGCTACGGCCGCTCCCTGGAGTGGGCGACCTCTTGCCCTCCCCCGCGGCACAACTTCCTCACCTTGCCCAAGATCCGCTCCGAGTCCCCGGCGTTCGACCTTCACCACCCCGAGATCGCCGCAATGGACCAGGAGCTCAACGTCGGCCGCCGTGACGTGATCGAACCCGGAAAGGGAATCGCGAAGCCGCTCGGCGAGGGGGACCAGACGTGAAACGACGTCCTCCCCACGCTGGGTCCGGCGTTCCAACGGCCGCAGACGGCATCGCCGAATGCGAAGACTTCCTTTCCTGGCATGCTGAGATCAGCGACGCCCAGGCTGCGGCAAGGGGATACGCCGACCGCATGCCCTGGCTGACCACCTCCCAGCGGCATGAAGTAGTGCGGCTGTATGTCGCCGACCGCGTCAGCCTCGTCCGGGGCATGCGCACACGCATCACGGAACGCAACAGCACACTGCACAGCGAGTACAGCAGACGCTATGACGCCCTACGCAGCCAACTGCTGTGCAAGGTCGTTGCTGTCGCCTTGGTGACGGCGACCATCTGTATTCCCGTGCCCCTCCTGATGTTCTTCACGGGAGACTGACCCGGCTATGGTCGCTTGCGGCTCGCAAATCGCTCCGCGAGGTGCTGGCCGGCGTGCGACGGTAGTTAATTGGCGACGAACGAGTTTTCCTCGCTGGCCGGCTTCCAGCCGAGGCTGCTCTCGAGTCACCGCCCAGGTCTCCTGCCCGGCACAGCTGACCGGTTCGAGTTCGTCAGCGACCTGGCAGGCCGCACCGGTGGAACGCCAGCCACCGCACGCTGTCGGCACTCGCGCGTTTAGCCGAAGCACCAGGATCTCGTCAGCCGGTCCTCGTTGCCCAGCGACGGCCTGCCGTGGCCCCGCCACGGTGGTGGCGACTCGTATGGGCATGCGGTTCACCCCATTGGCGCAGAACATGGCAGTCTGCGTTTCGTTCGCAGGGCATGAGAGACAGCCGGGACCCGCTTACGGACCGGGCGGACCGACACGTACGAACGTCCAGTGAGACTTTCCGTACCGCAGGCGTCCGTGACGGCCTTCGTGAGCGGGCAGAAGAAGTGCTCGCCCAGCGGTTGAGTACCGTACTGCTGCCAATGGCAATCGCAGTTCAGGAGGCGGGGCCTCCCGGCCAGTAGCCGGTCACAGCCCCGCTCCCTTGCGGCGCTTACTTCCATGCCGCCGGGATCCGGTGAACAAGTGCACCCATGGACGGCGCTCAGGAAGCTTTCGCTAGGCATCAATGAGCTGGTCCCGGTTCATCTTGGACCGGCCCGGGACCTTCTGCTTCGTGGCTTGGTCGTACAGTTCGCCCTTGCTGAGGTGTTCCAGGCGGTCTTTACGGCCCTGGGCGGACTTGCTCTTCTTCGCGGCTCCGTCCTTCTTCCGGCCGGCCGGGCGCCGCGTGACCTTTCCCTGACCGGTCGAGGGCCGCTCGCGGCGCTTGCGGTTTTCGTCGACGCTGCGCTGGAGGGCTTCCATCAGGTCGAGGACGTTGGTGGCCTCCGGCGGGCCTTCCTCACCGACGATCTCCTGACCCTTGGCCTTGGCGTCTACTAGATCCTTGACCTTTTCTTCGAAGGTGTCGTGGTAGTCCTCAGGATTCCAGTCGATGGACATCGCGCCGATCAGCTGCCGGGCGGTGTCCACTTCCTTGCCCTTCACCGCGCCGCGCCTGGGCAGCACCGGCAGTTCCTCGTCGGGGGCGCGGACCTCATCGGCCCAGTGCAGGGAGTGTGGTCCTCGCCGCGGGAGGTCGCGTGTCCTTGCAGTCACGCAACCGAAGTGACTTCACCGCCGCCTTTCCCGAGATCGCCGACGCCGCCCGCGCGCTGGACGAAGACGTCATCCTTGACGGCGAGGTGGTCATCTACCGGGAAGGCCGACCCGATTCGGTGCATTGCAGCAGCGAATCAACCGCAGGCCCAACACCATCGCCCGTCTCGCTCGCGAGCAGCCCGCGCGCCTGATCACCTTCGACCTGCTCCACCGCGCCGGAAATGATCTCGTCTTCCGCCCCTATGATCGGCGCCGCGCGGATTTGGAGTCCCTATTTGCCGACCACCCACTCAACGCCCCGTGGGCCCTCACACCGATCACCCCAGACCGAGACCTGGCCCGTGCATGGATAGGGCAATGGGGGGCTGCGGGCGTCGAAGGTGTCGTCGCCAAGGGTCGGAGCCAGACGTACCAGCCCGGCCGGCGCGGCTGGCTCAAATACCGGCACCGCGACACCTTCGAAGCCCTCATCGGAGCCTTCACCGGCACCCTCGCCCACCCCGACACGGTCCTGCTCGGCCGCTACACCACCGACGGAGAATTCCACCCGGTCGCCCGCAGCAGCCCTCTGTCAGCACCCGTTCGCAGTGAACTGGCCGGTCTCCTCAAGCAGGCCGGCACCGACCACCCCTGGCACGGCATGCGGATCTCCTCCCACTGGGGCAGCCGGGAGGCACTCGACTTCACACCCGCGATTCCGAACCTCGTCGCGGAATTCCATGGCGACGCCGCTGACGACCAAGGTCGTTGACGGCACTCCGTCCGCGTTCACCGGCTGCGTCGCGACCTCAGCCCCAGCGCCGTCCCATCACGATCGGACTGACATCGAGATCATCCCAGCCCTTCGTGGTCCGTTCCGCCGACGGATTCCGCCACTTTGGTTGAGCGATCCCGCCAGGGGCTCGTCTGTCTGACGGGACCGCACAATCAGCATGCGTCGAAGGGGCAACCACTGCCCACCGCGCGAAGCCGCGAGCACGGCATCTGATACGGGGCACCGGGAGAGTGCGGCATCGTCGGGATCAGTACCGTTACCCGAGGCATTGGGCCTCACCGGGAGGGCATGAACCCCCTTGCGTAGCGAATCGACTACAGCGTGACGAAGTCGTGTCTGCCGTAGTGCGGCTCGGGGTCCTAACCAGCACTTGGGTCCAGCCCGTGCCACTCGCAGATGAGGACGGTGGCATCGTCGTGAAGACTCCCGCGATGGTGGTCGACGATGGCTTGCATGAGGCGGCGCAACGTTTCGGGGGCTGGCATGCCATCGGCCTGCTGGCGGATGATGAAGTCGGTGAACCGGTCCCGTCCAAATTCGTTGCCTTGGGCGTCGCGAGCCTCGGTGACTCCGTCGGTATAGAGCAGGACGCGGTCACCTCTTTCCAGATTCGCGTGGCACATCTGGACTGGTAGGCCGAGGTCGCTGCCCATGGGGTGCGAGGGCGGGCAGTCGAGGACGTGTACCCATCGTCCGCCGCGGATAAGTACTGGCGGAGGGTGCCCGCGGTTTACCCACGCGAGGTGGCCCGTGCCCAGATCCAGGTCCGCTAACACTCCGGTGGTGTAACGCTGGTGCGCGAACTGCTCGATGAGCACTTGCTCGATGGCGTCACTGGTCTCTGCAAGGCCGACGTTGTGACGGCGGTGATTGCGGCAGGCCGCCACCGCGAGGTGCGACGTCAACCCGGCGGCTGTGTCGTGGCCCATGGCGTCGAAGACCGCCAGATGGAGTACGTCGCCCGCCAGCGCGTAGTCGAAGGCGTCCCCACCCACCCGGTAGGCCGGCTCGACCTCCGCGCAGACCACCACCCGGCCATTGGCGAATGCCCGTGGGGGCATGAGCGCCCACTGCATCTCCGCGGCGATGTTCATGCGCTCGCTCCGCACGAGGCGTGCGTGTGAATCGCTGGAATGCCGCTTGCTTCCCAGCTGCAGACCGACAACCGAAGCGAGGCGCGCGGCGACTTCGCGGTCGGCGTTGTCGGCCACGTCCACACGCAAAACCCCAAGACGCTGCGTACCGTCGAGGATCGGCACCCAAAGTCGTTGCCGGCCCCGTCCGGCACCCGACGCGCTCATGATCTGTGTACGACGCCAGGCCCGACCCGGCAAGGTCGTCTCGATGGACAGTTCCTCGCCGCCCTGACCAGCATCAAGTCCGTGTCCCGTAAGCTCCCGCAGCACCTGCTGCCGAAGGTCCGACACGTAGATACGGGCGTCGTCAAGGTTGGCCTTGGCCGCGTGCTCCGACACAAGGCCCGGAAGTTGTTCGATGCTCGCCAGATGACCGGCAAGCACCAGCTCGCCCATCATTCGGAGCACATCCTCGGGCCGTGCCATGCAGTCGCCACCTTGCCTAAGGAATCTGTTCTCCACCATCGTGCGTGCCAGTACCAGGGTCGGCGAGCCGGGCAGGTTCGAATGAGCCGGAGCACGTCCAGCGGCTCCCCAGCCCTTTGATCAAGCCGACGGAGATTGCTGGGTTAGTGCGGCGGCAGCACCTTCAGGTCAGCACGTGACATGCCGTCCCGCCGGTCGTGCTTGCGGCGCCGGCACGGACCGGCGGAACATTCGTGCACTTTGAAGCTGCCAGAATGCGAACTTCGTTGTGGAGTGTCAGGCTCTTCATGGCTGTGTGAATCTTGTGCCCGACTCATGGGGTGCACTGTGCCGCTCCAGTCATCAGAACCCACCGCCTGGGTGGGTTTTCTTCGGCTGGTGACAGGCGAGTGCCCACCATGAAAGGCGTCGTTCCCCAAGGCGCTCCAGCACGAGTTGTCCGCTGCCGCACAAAGGTTCCGCACTAAGCCCGTGCGCATCGCGGCCTGTCGCATCTTCAGCGATCCCCTGCAGCTGGAGCTGTCCGAGTGACGGCGTGCGGGGTCGCCGCCGTGGCGCCCGGGCCCCCAATCGGCTGGTGCGAGGCTGCACGAGGAAGGTCGCTTGATGCCCCGGGGTGGCTGGCTGCCCTCCTAGGTGACCGTACCGCTGGACCGTTCCGCCCTGACCGAGGGCGGTACCCGCAACACGCGCAACGCCCACACCGCGGTGAGGGCGATGAATTCGGAGGAACTGCTGTGACCTTCAATCCCCTGGAGCAGCGGGGCATCCCGCTCGACCGTCAGCTGCGCAGCTGGCGGGAGCTGAACGTGGAGCCCATCAACCCGGATGCCGCTGATCCGTACACGCGGTGCCGGATCATCACGATGAACGGGATCGAGACCGAGGCGATCTTCTTCGGCCACCATCTCGCGCGCAACTGTGATGACGTCCAGGTCAAGCAGCAGCTCGCTCGCACGCGGTACATCGAGGCGCAGCAGCAGAAGGTCGTGAACTGGCTGCTGCCGGGTGTGTCGTCGGTGCTGGAGACGACGATCGCGTACGAGCAGGTCGCGGTGGACCTGACCGCGTGGGTGGCCCGCATGGAGCCCGATCCGTACCTGAAGCAGGCCTACCAGTTCGGTGTGCTGGAGGACTTCGACCACTTGTACCGGTACGCGAACCTGTACGAGATGATCGAGCACCGCAAGGCAGAGTCGATCGTCGACGGCCTGACCGAGGTCATGCCCGGCCGGCCCACGCCGCTGCACCACCGCGACCCGGTGGACAACGTGCGCGAGCCGTACGACCGCACCACCGTCAACCCGCTCTCCCGGCTCCACGCGCTGACCATCATGTCGGCGGAGCAGCAGACGATGAACTTCTACATGAACACCGGCCCCACCTACATGGAGCCGATCGCCCGGCAGCTGTACCAGGAGATCGGCCTCATCGAGGAAGAGCACGTCACGCACTACGAGTCCCTCGTGGACCCGGGTGAGACGTGGTGGGAGCAGCTGGTCAACCACGAGTACAACGAGTGCTACCTGTACTACTCCTTCATGGAGCAGGAGAGCGATCCCAAGGTGAAGGCGATCTGGGAGCTGCACCTGAACATGGAGCTGGAGCACCTGCGGGTGGCCTGCGACATGATGCGCCGGCACGACGGCCGCGAGCCGGAGGAGATCCTGGCCCCCGCGCTGCCGAACGTGCTGACCTTCGAGCCGAACAAGGGATATCTGCGGGAGCTGCTGGCTACCCAGATGGACCTGACGACCCTGGGTACGGGCTACGTCCGCGAGGCGCACGAGCGGTTCGAGCAGATGCAGGAGCGCCTCCACGAGGGTGAGGCGCCCCCCAGCGAGCGGGTGATGGTGCAGCACGAGGAGATGTTCGGCCGGGACTACCGCGAGGAAACGGAAGGCCCGCACCCCGTAGACCCCCAGCGGTAGCGGGCAGGACCGAATCCGAGAGAGGAGATCCCGTGACACAGGAAGCCCAGACCGGCGACCCGGTGGCCGGCGACGACGTGGTGGCGTTGCTGATGCGGCAGCACGGCGACATCCACAACCTGTTCGACGAAGTACGCACCTCGGAGGGTGAGGCGCGGCGGGAGGCCTTCCAGCAGTTGGTGCGGCTGCTGGCCGTGCACGAGACCGCGGAAGAGGAGATCGTCCACCCCACGGCGCGCACGGCGTTCGACGGCGGCGACGAGGTCGTCGAGGACCGCCTGGAGGAGGAGAGGGCCGCCAAGGAGACGCTCAGCCGTCTGGACGAGATGGACACCGACGACCCGAAATTCATGCCCATCCTCCTCTCCCTGCGCGACGACGTGCTCAAGCACGCCAGGGCCGAGGAACGCTACGAGTTCGCCCAGCTACGACGCAACACCAGCCCGCAGCGACTCGCAATGATGGCCAAAGCCGTCAAGGCCGCCGAGAAGATGGCACCCACACATCCTCACCCGGGAGTGGAAAGTGCCACGAAGAACATCGCGGCAGGGCCAGTCGCGGCGCTCATGGACCGCACCCGTGACGCCATCCGTAGCGCCATGAACAGCGACACCTGACGCCAGCGCCGCCTGGGCCCGATCCGAGGCAAGGGAGAGGCCCAGGCGGTGCACCTCGGCATCACGCTCGGGGGTAGTTCCCAGTTGCGCAGGCCAAGACCCCACGACCCGAATCGTGGCGCTGCACTAGCGTAGCCACGCTCTCCAGGAAATACGTATTCGTCTCGCCGCTGTGAGTGACAGGACTGTGAGTGTTGACGATACCCGAGGGCCCGTTCGGCGCGCGGTCAGGCCGCGGCGCTCCACTCCGGGCTCAGACGTTCCACCAGGGCAGTCCTGTGCAGGGCAGCCACGGGCTCCAGTAGGTCGGGATGCCGAAGCAGGGATGCAGCGCGCCGGTCATGGGCGTCCGGGGCAAGGAGTCGGGGAAACTCGAACCTCAAGCCGGCCGCATGCTCGCACCCCGACAACTGCGACACGGTTTCCTCAGCCAGTGCCGGCGAGCTGAGAAGGCACGCTGCCCAGCTCGCGGCCACCTCGTCGACCCAGCTCCGCCACGCCTCCTCCGTACGGTGGCGATATGACGCGTCAGCCCCGACCAACCAGTCCAGCCTTCCGGAGCCTCCCGGGCCGATCATCGCCAGCAGTGCAGCATCCGCACCTGTGGGATACCGAAGCCACGTGGCAACAGTGACTGCTTGGCGTGCCTGGGCCTCTGCCAGCGACACTCCCAGGAGACCCCCGGATGGTGGATAGGAACATAGGAGCCACTGTGTGGTCGCGGCTATGACCGGCGAGAGGTCGACATTCATTCCACTGCTCCTCGGGCGGTGCCCTGTGCGCCAACCGTGCAGCGGGTGGCCCTGGACAGTGTGAATGTACAACCACGCGCAGATGCGGTAAATGGCTCAGATCACAAATAATGCGGGCTCAACATTCAAATCGGGTGAAGCCGACCAAGTGTGCGGTAGGTCACTTCGTGGCCGTCGTTTCAGAGGCGCTGACTCCTGGCGTCTCTCATCGGTCCAGGGGTGTCAGGAACTGGGTACCGCTGGTCGAGGAGCTCGCTGAAGACAGCAACGGGAAAGAGGCGTGTCTGCCGTGCCCGGCGGGGTTGACGCGTCGCGGTCTGCGCTGCGAACTATTGCCAGCTTCTGCTCGCCACGAGTCGGAGCAAGGCAGCGTTCGCGACACGCGCTGACGGCCTCACCGTTTTGCCGTACGCCAACGGAGACCCACTGTTCTTCCCAGTTCAGACGCAAAATGGTGGAGCACGAGGGGGGTAACGGCGTCGGCACCCTCGTATGGTCCGCGGGCGTGCACCTGACCGTGGCCACCACTCGCTTTGCGGCCACCGCGAGCCCTTTCGTGAAGACCATCGGCTCACGGTAACCGCGCTCCCTGGGCCGGGGCTGGTCAACGCGCCAGTCCGTTGCCAGTTGCTTCGCGTTCGCGGACGCATCCATCGCCGCATGCCAGCCATGCGCTCGGACGGACGATTATCCAGGTGCCTCTAGTGGCTTGTCACGCAGCCTTGGCCGGGTAATTGGTCCAGGTGCGGATCGGTGAGTCGGGGGCGAAGTTGGTTTTCGGGTCGGCGCGGGCGTT
>NZ_JBIBGK010000058.1:0-13518 GCF_042956445.1 Streptomyces sp. NPDC008238
GACCGCACGAACTCCCACTCGGCGTCCGACAGTTCATGGCGACGTATCACCAGACCATGATCCACCAGGCAAGATCGTTTGACGACACGCTCTAGCGGGAGGCCTGGCATGAGACGTGATCCCGGTGGTAGGCCCAGGCAACGTGCGGCGCTCGAGGCTTGACCCGTGCACGTTGTTCAAAAGGTCAGGGGAAACCTCAGTGAGGCTCAGCCCCAGCTCCGTTCACCGCCGCCCGGGATCTGGGACAACACTGTGGCTCGTGACAGGATTCACCAGGAACGACAGGCGGTCCAAGAGCGAAAGTTGGCACAGGTGAGTGTCGAAGACGAGGCGGACGTGTTCACCCACGACGCTGTGGTGCCGACCGTGGGCCAGCTGGTCACGGTACGCAACCGACAGTGGGTGGCCACGGCGGTGGAGCGTTCTTCGATCGCGGTCGAGCAGCCGGGCAGCCCGCTGCTTGCCGAGGCGCAGCACCTTGTCTCTTTGGTGTCCGTGGACGGCGACGCCGGCGACGAGGAACTTCGCGTCCTGTGGGAGCTGGAGCCCGGCGCCACCGCTCGTGAGCAGCACGCTCTGCCGTCTCCGGCGAACGGGTTCGACGACCCGGCAAAGCTGGACGCCTTCCTGGATGCGGTCCGCTGGGGCTCGGTGGCAACAGCGGACAAGACGCTGCTGCAGGCCCCATTCCGTTCCGGAGTCAAGCCGGAGGACTACCAGCTTGACCCGGTGGTGCGGGCGCTGCAGATGCCCCGGACGAACCTGCTGATCGCGGATGACGTCGGCCTTGGCAAGACCATCGAGGCCGGCCTGGTGATGCAGGAACTCATGTTGCGGCACCGGGCCCGAACGATGCTGATCGTGTGCCCGGCGTCGCTCACCCTGCAATGGCGCGACGAGATGCGGGACAAATTCGGCCTCTCCTTCAAGATCGTGAATACGGAGCTGCTGAAGGAGCTGCGACGCTCACGCAGCCTGTACGCGAACCCGTGGACGCACTACCCGCGGCTGATCGTTTCGATTGACTGGCTCAAGCGCGAGCGGCCCCTGGCGCTGCTGCGCTCGATCCTGCCGCCGGTGCCCCAGTATCCGCGGACCTTTGATTTGCTCGTAGTCGACGAGGTGCACACCTGCGCGCCCTCGGGTTCTGGGAAGTACGCGGTCGACTCTCAGCGCACGGACGCGATCAAGACGCTGGCCCCGCACACCGAGCACCGGCTGTTCCTTTCCGCCACCCCCCACAACGGTTACCTGGAATCCTTCACCGCACTGCTGGCACTGCTCGACAGCCACAGGTTCGCCCGCACGCTGAAGCCCTCGGAAGAGGCCAAGGCGCAGGTGATGGTGCGCAGGCTGAAGCGAGACCTTCCCCCGAAGTGGGACGGCAGCCCGCGCTTCCCAGTGCGCGACCTGGACCATCCCCTGGAAGTCGCCTACGACGCCGCCACCCGCGAGGCTTACGCGAAGCTCGACCAGTACGCGCAATCCCGCCGAGAGGCGATCAACGGGCAGCTTGCGCTGGCGGGCATGGCGCCGAGCCGCGCCGCGGACTTCGTCGTCACGCTCCTCAAGCGCCGCTTCCTGTCCAGTCCGAAGGCCTTCGCCAACACGGTGGACACCCACCTGCAGACGATGCTCGCCCGGGAACGGCAGGATGAGCCCGGGCGTAACGGCGGCTCCGGCACGTACACGGCGCTGGAGAAGGTCCTCGTCAAGATGATCGAGCAGCTGGATGAGACGGCAGAGGACGACACCGCCTTCGAGGAGGCAGCGCAGGAGGCCCTCACCACCGCCCGCCGGTTCATCCCACCGCTCTCGCCTGCCGAGAAGACCCTGCTGGAGGAACTCCGCGACTGGGGGCTGCGCCACTCGGACAAGGCGGACGGAAAATTCACTGCGTTCCTCGGCTGGCTGCGCGGCATTGTGCAGCGCAACGAGACCGGCGGCGGCGGTGTGCAGGGCCGCTGGGACGGCGAGCGGGTCATCGTGTTCACCGAGTACCGCGACACACAGCGCTGGCTGTACGAGCGGCTGATCGGTGCCGGTGTACCGCGTGAGGCCATCGCCCAGCTCTACGGCGGCCAAGACCTCGATGAACGCGAACGCGTCAAGAACGTCTTCCAGGACGACCTGGACGTCGACCCAATGCGGATCCTGCTCGCCACCGACTCCGCGAGTGAAGGCATCAACCTGCAGAACCACTGCCATCGCGTACTGCACTGGGAAATTCCATGGAACCCCAACCGCCTAGAGCAGCGCAACGGCCGAGTGGACCGGCACGGTCAGACCGCCGCGAAGGTCGATATTGTGCACTTCGTCCCCCAGGGATGGGACCGGCAGCGCCAGGAAGACACCGGATTCAACGAGGGCACCCTCGAGGACGCGATGGCCTTCCTCGGCATCGCGGTCCGCAAGGTCGAACAGATCCGCACCGACCTCGGCAGCGCCGGAGACGTGATCGCCAGCCAGGTCGAGCAGAAGATGCTCGGCCGGCGATCCAGCTGGCAGACCACCGACCGGGAGATCCAGCGCCGAGCCGGCAAGGCCGTACTGAAGATCGAACGGAATCTGGCACACGACCTGCAACAAGCCCAAGAGCAGCTCACCAGGACCCGGACTGAACTCAACCTGAACCCGCAGACGATCGAGCGGGTGGTACGTACTGCGCTGCGCCTGGCCCACAACAAGGACCTGATCGACACCCCGCCGCCCAAGGGAGTCATGGCACGCTGCTTCAGGCTCCCTGACCTGAAGGGCGAGTGGGCGCAGGCCCGCAACGACGGACTGCGACACCCAGTGAGCGGCAAGGAACGCCCCGTCACCTTCGACCAGGACTACGCCGGACGCACCGACGTCGTGCTCATGCACCTCAACCACCGCCTGGTCGACCGGTGCCTGCGTCTGCTGCGCGCCGAACTATGGTCCCAGGGCGAGCATGGCACTCGCCTGACCCGCGTCACCGCCCGCATCGTTCCCGGCGACCTTCTGCGCAACCCGGCGGTGATTGCACACGGCCGCGTCGTGATCACCGGAAACCGCGGGGTGCGCCTGCACGAGCAGATCGCCGTGGCCGGCGGACAGATCGAGCACGGCAAGCTGACCGTGGAGAAGAACCCCGACGTCCTGGAGCACTGGCTCGCCGCCGCATCACAGGACGCACCGCCGCCTGAACTCCTCGATCGGCTCGCCGGACTGTGGGGAGCGCTGGAGACGCCACTCGGCAAGGCGCTGGCCACCGAGTCCAACAAGATCGCACGCAAGCAGGGCAAGACCCTGGCCAAGCGCTGCGAGGAGGACGTCGAGGCGATGCAGACGGTGCTGACCGAACTGGAACGCAACATCCGCGAATCCCTGGGCTCCAGCCCGCAGTGGCAGCAGATCTCCCTGCTCGCTCCCGACCCTGAACGCGAGCAACTCAAGAAGGACCACGCGGAGCTTGAAGCACGCCTCAAGGCCATCCCCGCACAGCGCGAATCCGAGGCTGCCGCCCTGCGCCACCGCTACGCCGACCCGGTCGCCCGCCGCTTCCCCGTCGCAATCACCTTCCTCGTCCCCGCCTCCTTGACCGTAGGCGCCACTGCACACCAGGCAGGCCACTGATGCCAGCACGCCCCCGCACCTCGAAGGCCAAGCAGCAGACCCCGATCGAACAGCACGGTGAGTGGCTCAACCTCCTGCGCCCGGACGGCCCCTTCCTGAGCGCGAAGATCCTCACCGAGGCGTTCTCAGAGGGCCTCGACGTCGTCGAAACCCCGCTGCGCGCCCGCCTCCGGCAGGCGTGGGCCGAGCTCCGAGCCGAGCCAGCGACCCTGTGCTCGGCCTGGCAGAACCTGGTCCTGGAAGAATTGCTCGACTACCGGGGCCAGGCACTGCGCCAAGGCTCGATGCTGCCACGCGAACTGGCTGAAAGCCCTGGCATTGCCCCCGACGCACTGCTGATGGGCCCCGCCGACCCCACCACTGGCCTGCCCGGCGCAGCCGAACGCGCCCTGATCTACCGCCGCCCCTGGGGCGAAACCCTCACCCGCGCTCGCAAGGGCCTGCCGTCACTGGCCGAGCAAGCCGCCGAACTGTGCCGACGGCGTGCCGTCCCCCTAGCGCTGCTCACCAACGGACGCCTGTGGGTCCTGGTTCACGCCCGGCCCTCCGCGCCGACCTCCGTCGCGGTCTTCGACGCCGACATCTGGTCCGAAGAACCGCTGCTACTACGGGCTTTTGTCTCACTGGTAGGAGTCCGCTGCGCCGCGATCGCGCCAAAGGACCGCGACGGCAAGGCCACCGACTCCCTGGCCTCCCTGTTTCTTCGCACCGCGGAGGACACCACTGCCGTCACCAAGACCCTCGGCCAGCAGGTACGCGCGGCAGTCGAACTCCTCGTCGCCGAGCTCTCCCGCCTCGACCGCGAGACTGACGGAACGGTGCTGGCGGATATCGCCCCACGTACCGTCTACCGCGCCGCCCTGACTGTCATGATGCGCATCGTCTTCCTCCTCTACGCGGAAGAGCAAGCACTGCTGCCCGCTGACGACGAGCTGTACGCAGACTCCTACTCGGTCACCAAACTTTACGACCGCCTCGACCAAGACGACGCCGCCATCGCCGACCGCTGGCAGGCCGCCTGGCCCACCCTGCTCGCCACCTTCCGCGCCATCCATGGCGGCGCCCGCCACCCGGAGATGTGGATCCCCGCATACGGCGGATCACTGTTCGACCCGACCCGGTTTCCGTGGCTGGAACGGCTGAAGGTCACCGACCGCGTCGTCTTCGCCATGCTCGACGCGCTGATCAAGCTCAAGCGCACCACCCCGGCCGGCAAAGTCGCCTCGACGGAACGCCTCTCCTACAAGGGCCTCGACGTCGAGCAAATCGGCCACGTCTACGAAGGTCTCCTCGAACATTCCGCTGTCCGTCTCAACGAGACCCACCTCGGACTCAAGGGCAAGACCAGCATCGCCGCTAAACTCGCCGACCTCGAAACCTGGCACGCCACCGGACGCCTTCAGACCGAGGTAACCAAGCTCGCCGGACTGACAGACAAGCAGTTCACCACCGCACTGGCGACTGAACCAACCGGGGAAGAGATCGGTAAGCTCGACGCGGCCTGCGACACCGACCCCGAACTCGCCACCCGCGTCAGGCCGTTCTTCGGCCTGCTGCGGCCCGACCTGCGCGACGAGCCGGTCGTTCATCCCAAGGGAACGGTCATCGTCACCCAGGTCGGAGACCGACGCGACTCCGGCACCCACTACACCCCGCGCGCTCTGGCTGAAGAGATCGTGCTCCACACCCTCGATCCGCTCTGCTTCTCTCCCGGCTCTCCCGACGGCCTCCCACGGCCCGCCGATGGGACTCAGCCGCCAGAATGGCAGGTGCGGCCGGCCTCGGAGCTCCTGGCACTCAAGATCCTCGACCCCGCGATGGGTTCCGGAGCCTTCCTGGTCTCCGCATGCCGATACTTGTCCGAACGCGTTGTCGAGGCATGGGACCGCGACGGGGTACCGGACACGGTCGCCGCTCGTCTGG
The DNA here is from genome assembly GCF_042956445.1 of Streptomyces sp. NPDC008238. Lineage (NCBI taxonomy): Bacteria > Bacillati > Actinomycetota > Actinomycetes > Kitasatosporales > Streptomycetaceae > Streptomyces > Streptomyces sp. NPDC008238. The sequence goes on from NZ_JBIBGK010000058.1 coordinate 5,524, forward strand.
GCGAGCGCGTTGAGGACCGCGAAGCCTTGCTCCTCGAAGCCCGCCGCGTGGTTGCTGACCGCTGCCTGTATGGCGTCGACAGCGACGAGATGGCAGTAGAACTTGCCAAGCTCTCGCTCTGGCTGGTCACCCTGGCGAAGGGACGTCCCTTCAACTTCGTCGACCACGCCCTGCGCTGCGGGGACTCCCTCATCGGCTGCCTCACTGCGGACCAGATCGAAACCTTCCACCTCGCACCTGCCGAGGGTCGGATGGACGCCCGCCTCACCGATGAGATCGACAAGGTCATTGGCCCATTGCTGTCACGGGCGGCAGAACTGCGCCGGGACATTGAGGATCACGAGGTCTTCGACATCCGTGACGCGCGGGAGAAAGCAACAAAACTCGCTGAGGCCGAGTCGTTGACTGAACAGTTGCGGCTCGCTGCGGACGCCGTGGTGGCAGCGAAACTGTCTACTGCCACAACCAAGTCAGATAACGCCTATAACGACCGTCTAGCTTTCATCGCCGGCCTCGTCGAACGAGCACTGCTGGGCGACGGCCACGCGGCAGCCGAGGCCCGCACGGTCATCGACGGCTGGCTCCTCGGCCCCCATGACGGGCCGCGCACCACGCCCCTGCGCCCGCTGCACTGGCCACTAGAATTCCCAGAGATCACCGCGGAACCCCTGCGAGGCGATCACCGATTTGATGCAGTAGTAGGGAACCCGCCCTTTTCGGGTGGCGTGCAGACCAGTGCTCGTATTGGTAAGGATAGCTTGAGTTACATCGGCCAGGTAATCGCTGACGGAAATACGGCAGGCGGGCGTGCAGATCTGTGTACGTACTTCATGCTGCGCAACCTTCAACTTGCGACCGGTCGGCGCACTGGAATTATTTCCACTAACACCATTGCTCAAACCGACTCGCGCGAGGTCGGACTCGATCGGATCCTGGAGCAGGGGTGGAAGATCGGTCGCGCAGTCAAATCCCAGCCATGGCCTGGCGAAGCTGGCGTATACGTTTCGCTGGTATGGATTGGCGCGAATGACTCAGCTGAAAAGGTCGTGCTGGAGGGGCAAATCGTTCGAGAGATTTCCTCGAGTCTCACCCTGCCGTCCCGCGCATCGGGGAATCCTTACAAGCTCTCTGCCTCGATGGGTCAGGCCTCGGTGGGTTGTCAGGTCACCGGCCTGGGATTCCTGCTTCAGCCGACTGAGGCTCAGGAATTGATCGCGGCCGATAGTCGAAACAGGGAAGTCGTCCGCCCCTATCTAATTAATGATGAAGTCAACGGTCGCCCTGACTCGTCGGCGACGCGTTGGGCGGTCGACTTCAACGAAATGACCGAAGGGGAAGCGCGTAAGTATCCGGAAGTTTTTGCAATTCTTGATGAAAGGGTTCGTCCGGAGCGGCAGCGTCGGAAGGCTGATGGAAGCTTCAAGCTTCGAAACCCGCTGCCGCAACGCTGGTGGCAATATGGCGAAAAGCGTTCGGCTATGCGTAAGGCTATCGCCGAATTTGATCGAGTGCTTGTAATTGGGCTACACAGTAAGTATGGTTTGCCCAGTATCGTCGGCAATGATCAGGTTTATTCTAACTCGTTGGCCGTCTTCTATACTCCCGACCACGCGGCTATGCTTGCGATTTTGAGTAGCGTTTGGCACTTCAACTGGTGGACTGTCAAGGGCGAGTCAACTTTGGAGACGCGGCTCCGCTATACCCCGTCAGATGGGTTTGATACGTTCCCGCAGCCGGAGCTCACACCGCGGATCCGTGCTGCCGGCGAGGAACTGGACACCTATCGTCGCCATGTCCAGTTGACGCGGACGCCACAGCTCGGTATGACCGATCTCTACAACGAGGTCCACAATCCGGCGAACCGTGACGCCGATATCCAGAGGCTGCGGGACATCCATGTCGAGATTGATGAGGCTGTTACTGAGTCCTACCTTAAGCACCCGTTTGCTGCTCGGTTCGGCTGGACGCCGCTCGTTCTGAATCACGGTTTCCACGAGACTGTCCACGGCCTGCGCTGGACCGTCGATCCCGGCGTTCAGGTTGAGATGAACGACCGTTTGCTTGAACTCAACCATGCCCTCCACGAGGATGAGGTCCGTCGTGGCCTCCATAACAAGAAGGGCTCTGCCAAGGCGAAGGAGACCGCGGTCAGCAAGCCATCGGATGACCCCGGGGATGGGCTGTGGTAACGCAGACCATCACCATGCTCTGACGCTGACCTGCTCACTTTGTCAGTGGCGCGCCCTATCGTGGTGGCCCATGAGCGACATGTTGCCGTCCGAGTCGTCGGGCGATCCGATCCTGGCTGTCCCGTCCCATGGCGAGGTGCGGGACGAGCTAGCTGATCTGGTGGTGCGGGATCTGCTCGGCCCGGTAGGCGACGAGCCGGAGGAGGTTGTGGACTCGCCGACGGACTGGTACGTACTCGGCCGACTCGCGCCCAACGGCACCACGATCCTGCCGGAGGAATTGGACGCCCCGCTCGGCGACAGCAGGCTGCCTGGTGCGGACGAGGGGGCGCCGGACGCGGACGCGCCGAACGTACCGAGCCTGAGTCCTTCCTCGATCGGGTTCACCGCTCGCGTTTGCGGCGATGCGGACCGCCTGGAAGTCACCGGGACCTGGGCACGCTATGTACGCGCACGCTCGACGAACCCAAATATCGAGAAGCTGATCTGGCGGCGCGAGCCGCACTTCGGCAGCATGCCGGTCAAGCTGGTCGAGGGTGCCGTGGAGCCGCTCGTCCTCGACTCCGAGGACGAGAAGATGGTGCTGCGCGGGCGGGTACGCCGTTTCGAGGATGACTGGCTGGTCACGCTCTTCCTGGTCAACACGACCGAAACCGATTCCAACTCCGCACTGCACTGGGCCTTCCAGGTCGAGCTCTCGGCGAATGGAGCTGACGACGCGGCGGTGTTCCTGCCCCGCCACGAGCCTGGCTCGGGCGGAGACGGCGCAGACCGGGAAGAACAGCGGCGTCTGGCGATGGCGTACCGGTTCAGCCCGGAGTTCGCTGTGGGACACGCCACCGGCGTACACGCTACGGCCAGTGAGACCGATCCGATGAGGGCGGTCGAGATTTGCACGAAGGCCGCACCGGAGCACACCATTGCGCAGACCGATGCCCCCTCGGCGGACAGCGACCCGGACTTGCCGGAACTGGGCGACCTGCTGGTCGACATGAAGATCCTGGCCGCGTGCGAGAAACATGACCTGCGCGCGGGACTGATGCCGCTGGTGGCCGGGTACCGGGCATGGATCGAGCGGGCCGAGGCATGGGTCGGGCAGAATGGGCAGCATCTCGACGAGTACCGGGCCCAGGCCGAAGAGGCGCTGACGGACGCGAAGCGGACCGCGGACCGAATCGAGGCTGGCATCGAGCTGGTGCTCAAGAACAACGACGCCCTGGCCGCATTCCAGTTTGCGAACAGCGCGATGCACCTGCAACGCATCCACACCCGAGTCGCCGCGGCACGACGCCGCGACGCATCCCGCGATGTCGAAGCGGTGTTCCTCGACGAGGACCAGCCAGCCAACCGGTCCTGGCGCCCCTTCCAGCTCGCGTTCCTGCTGCTGAACCTGCCCGCACTGACCGATCCGGCACATCCGGAGCGCACGACGGGGGCCGGAGCGGTGGCGGACCTGCTGTGGTTCCCCACCGGTGGCGGCAAGACTGAGGCGTACCTTGGCCTGACCGCCTACACCCTGGCCATCCGCAGGCTTCGGCCGGACCTTGGTGGTCTCGACGCCCGGCACGGAGTCGCGGTCCTCATGCGATACACCCTGCGACTGCTGACGATCCAGCAGTTCCAGCGCGCTACCGCGCTGATCTGTGCATGCGAGGTCTTGCGCCGGGCGAACGAGAAGCGATGGGGCACGGAGCCGTTCCGAATCGGCCTGTGGGTCGGTGGCAGGGTCTCCCCGAACACGACCGACCAAGCCAATGAATGGGTCAAGGACGTACGGCGGGTCAGTGGCCGGCCCAGCCAGAACTCGGGCTCCCCCTATCAGCTCACCAGTTGCCCATGGTGCGGAACAAAGATCGAGAAGGGGCGCGACGTCGAGGTCGACAAGGTCTTTCGACGCACCTACTTGCGCTGCCCAGACCTGTTCTCCTGTCCTTTCGGCGCCGGGGACCCGAATGGGGAGGGGCTGCCGGCCGTCGTGGTCGACGAGGAGATCTACCGGGTGCTACCCAGCCTGGTGATCGCGACCGTCGACAAGTTCGCGCAGTTGGCCTGGAACGGGCGTACCCAGGCTCTGTTCGGGCGGGCGACGCGGCGCTGCTCCCGCCACGGCTATGTCACGGCGCAGATCGCAGAGGAGGACTGGGAGGCCGCCAGCCACCGGGCGGAGGGCGACCGCTATCCGGCCGCGGTGCTCACCGCGGCGGCCCAGGTTCGTCCGCCGGACTTGATCGTCCAGGACGAGTTGCACCTGATCTCAGGCCCCTTGGGATCCCTGACCGGCCTGTACGAGGCTGCCGTGGACCGTTTGGCCACCTGGGAGTACGCGCCGGGCAAGACGGCGCGGCCCAAGGTGATCGCCTCGACGGCCACCGTTCGCCGTGCGGAGCGGCAGATCCATGCCCTGTTCGACCGGCGAACCGAGGTCTTCCCGCCGCAAGGCCTCGAGATCGGCGACAGTTTCTTCGCCCGGCAGCGGCCCACCCACTCCCATCCAGGGCGCCGCTACATCGGGATCTGCGCGCAGGGCGTACGCACGAAGTCCACGATGATCCGCGTGTACGTCGCTGTCCTCGCCGCTGCTCAGACCGTGCACAAGAAGTACGGAAGCAACCCGGTTACCGACCCCTACATGACGCTGGTCGGCTACTTCAACAGCCTGCGCGACCTGGGCGGTATGCGTCTGTCAGTGGAAGACGACGTGTCCACCCGACTGGAACGCGTCAACGAGCGCGGCTTGGCCCGGCGCTACGATCTGCGGCTTGAGGAACTCACCTCGCGCCTGACCGCAGAGAAGATCAAGGACATCCTCGATCAGCTGGAATACACCTTCCCCCGGGCGAACAAGCTGACCCCGATCGACGTGCTCCTGGCCACCAACATGATCGCTGTGGGCGTCGATGTCTCCCGCCTCGGCGTAATGGTCGTGGCCAACCAGCCCAAGTCCACGGCCGAGTACATTCAGGCGACCAGCCGCGTCGGCCGGGCTGCCCCTGGCCTCGTCTTCACCGTATTCAACTGGGCCCGCCCGCGGGATCTGTCCCACTACGAGACCTTCGAGCACTTCCACGCCACCGTGTACCGGCACGTCGAAGCTCTCTCCGTCACGCCATTCGCCGAGCGAGCCATAGACCGAGGTCTGGCAGGTGTCCTGGTGGCGCTGGCCCGTAACCTGGAGGCTGGCGATAACGGCAATCTCGGCGCGCAGACCTTCGACACCCATAGCAGCAAGGCCGACCACATCGTCCGCTACCTGGAACGCCGCGCCGGCGAGGTCGCCACTGATCGCGTCGTCGCGACCCGTGTGCGTGACGAGCTGGACAGCCTCCTGGACCTGTGGGGGCGCCAGCAGCGACGCCCGGCGACCCGACTGGCCTTCGACGCCAAAGGCAAGGCCGACGACATTGTGGGGTTGCTCCGCAGCCCGGACTCCGGCCCCTGGGGGCCCACAACCTGTCCGACCTCGCTCCGGGAGGTCGAACCAGGCATCCGGCTGATTCTGCGCCCTGCACCAGGCAGCGCCGACGACCACGAGAGCCATCCATTCCTCCCCCGCACAAGCCTGGACACCGACGGCGCCGCGCAGGAAGGAAACCTTTCATGACCAGTGCCGTGCACGGATCGCAATCGGCGAGCGACCTGCGCGTCGGGGAACTGAGGCCTAGCCAGCTGCTGCACACCTACGGAGTGGGCGCGGTCGCGGACCTACCGAATCTTTCGGTGATGGTCCTCGGGCTCGACGAATGGGCATTGGAACAGGCCGCGATCGTTCCAGAGGAACGACTGCTCGCGGCGGTGCGGAGCAAGCTCGGCGACCAAGTCCAAAACCTGCGAATGGCGCCGTACACGCCAGAGGACCCGAACGACTTCAGCGGTGCATGGTCGCGGATCGGCGTGCCGGTGGCGGTTTTCCCCGGTTGGCTGCGGTGCACCGACAATCGCTGCAACCGGCTCGCACCAGCCGACTCCGGGCTCTTTCATCTACTGCCAAACAGTGTCGCGCCCGACCAGACCCGCTACGTCCACTCCTGCCGCGAGAGCGGACGCAGGCGGCCGACCGCGGTGCCAGCAAGATTTGTCTCGGCCTGCCCGGCCGGTCATCTCGACGACTTCCCATGGATGTACTTCGTCCACCGCGGCGCACCACACGGGCCGGACCACACGCTGAAGCTGGTCGAGCGCGGCACCACCGGTGAGGCGGCGAACATCTTCGTCGAGTGCTCCTGCGAGGTGAAAGCCCGTTCCATGGCCGAGGCCATCGGTACTCGCAGCGAGCTCGTCCTCCCGGCCTGCCGAGGCCGGCACCCGCACCTGGGGACCTTTGAGACCTGCACCGAACAGACCCGGACCATGGCGCTGGGTGCCACCAACGGCTGGTTCGCGATGCAACTGAGAGTCTTCTCCCTTCCGCACGCCGAGAACCCGGTAGACAGCGCGGTCACCGAGCACTGGGCCGGACTGCGGGTCGTGTCGGACCTGCCGCGTGAGACTGCCCGCCTGGTTCTGCCGACCCAGGTGATGTGGCCACAGCTCGAGCGCTTCGGCGTAGACGAGGTATTGAACGCGATCAGCCGCCACCGTGACGGCACGCAGCCCGGCGCCGCCGAGAACGTGAACGCGCTGGACATCGCCGGCCCGGAATGGCTCGCCTTCACCGGCCGTCCCCAGAACCACCCCGACTTCAGCCTCAGCGACGAACCCGTACCGCTCACCCACCGCAATTGGCTCAGCCAGGTGCGACTCGTCAAGCGCCTCCGCGAGGTATCCGCCCTGTACGGGTTCAGCCGGATCGACGCACCGGAATGGGGTTCCGCTACGAGCGGCGGAGCGGTGCAGGAGGAGAACCGCGCACCCTTGTCCAGCTCCGCGCCGAGCTGGGTGCCCTGCGCGGAAACCCGGGGCGAGGGCATCTTCCTGCGCTTCAACGAGCAGCGAGTTGCCGCTTGGGAACAGAACCCAGATGTCATCCGCCGAGCCGAGACCCTAAGGGCGGCGCACCGAAAGTGGTGTGCCCAGCGCCGGACCGACGCGGAATGGCCAGGCATCCGCTACCTGCTGCTGCACACCTTCGCCCACGTCCTGATCCGTGAGTTCGCTCTGGAGTGTGGCTACGGCGCTTCTGGCATCGGCGAACGTATCTATGCACGCTCCGGCGACGACCCGATGGCCGGCATCTTGCTCTACACCGCGGCGCCTGACAGCGAAGGCACTCTAGGTGGCCTGGTCACTCTCGGCGGCCAACACCGGCTTGGCGCGCTGATCAACCAAGCGCTCGAGGCCGCACGGCTGTGCGGTTCGGACCCCCTGTGCGCTGACCACGACCCGGTCGCCCACAGCCGGCTCCATGGCGCGGCCTGCCATGCCTGCCTGTTCGCGGCAGAAACATCATGTGAACGAGGCAACCACTTCCTGGATCGCGAACTGCTCGTCGAGACATTCAGTGGTAGATCGGGAGGGTTCTTCACCTCGTGAATGGGCACGATGCCGGCCGGGCAGCGTCCCTACTGCCCGAAGTGCTCAGTGAACTCGCCGCTAGCCTCCCGGGGACCCACCTCGCCGCCTGGGCCAGAGTTTTGCGCGCTATCGCCGCTCCAGACGAACGGACCGAAGCACGTCTGATTGCCGCGCATCCCGGTTCGGGTCTCGGGCCGCGCGCAGCCTCGCTACTTTCGGCCTGGAGGTCAACGCATCCCCAACCACCTGGATCTGCGCTAGCTGTCGGCGACGGTTGAAATGAGGGCCACGGGTAGCGGATCAAAAGCGGGCCGGTCGGTGGTCTCGTGATCATCCTGGCTTCAGCGGTGCTGGA
>NZ_JBIBGK010000059.1:0-12947 GCF_042956445.1 Streptomyces sp. NPDC008238
CGCAGCGTGAGGCCGTTCATGATCGCGGTTTCGGTGACCCTCCGTGGCCCCAGCACGGAAAGTGATCCAGAACCCACATTAGGCCGCTGCCGACACACGCCACGTTGCACAGCCGACCCGGGAGTGCCAGCAGCTTCGCCAAGCGATGCCAAGAGGCCGCAGAAGCCTCGGCTTCGCGGTCGGGTAATAGCGCATCACCACATCCGGCTCCACTGAGCGGCGCCCCGCGAATTGCTGCCGAGGGCCGCGCATCAGTGCAATGGCGAGGTGGGCAGACGACGGTCGTAGTCCTTACGTGGCTGGCCTACGCGTCGCTGCCCGCAGGATGGGCAAATCGGGTCAACAGATCCGCTAGCTGCTCGGCCTCGCCGGGACCCAGTTCTGCGATCATGCGCTCAGTTACTGGCTCTGCGGCCACATGAGCGGCATCGAAAAGCTCGATCCCCTGCGGCGTGATCTCCACCGCCCGCACCCGCCGGTCCCCCGGAACAGACTTGCGCACGGCCAGCCCTTTGCGCTCCAGGTCGTCCACGACTCGCATGATCCCCGCCTTGTCGGACCCCGTGGCCACACCCAGATCCCGCTGCACCGTGGGTCCGCGGTCCACCAGCACGATCAAGACTGCAAAATGCCGCAGTTCAATGCCAAGCGGTCGAAGCGCCTCACTCATCAGCGCGGCCGCCCGCCAGTGGGCCCGACGCAGCAGTAACCCCAGAGCGAAGGGCGACGCGTCCCCAGGTCGGTCGGTAGCGCGCGAAGTGGTTGTTCCGGACGCAAGGTCGTCACTCATGTCGCAACATTAACAGGCATACCTTCATGTTCGATACGGTATCGATTGATATCAATCACTCCTTCAGGCTGGAGGACTGCAGTTGCCCCCTCGGACGCAGCGGCGGCGCCGAGCCTTCAACCAGAACGGGTAGGTCGGATCGGGGATGCTCCACACCGAATCCCATACGACCCCGACGCCCTCAAGACTCGCACGAGAGCGGCCAAGCCCAGCGGAGCGGCCACGCCCGCGGCGACTCCCCTGACCCACATACATGCAGGTCACAGGCCTAAAGGGGGACTTCGGGTCGCGACCGGACTTGACTAAAAGAAAACGAATATTCGTCTTGACCTGCCGTTCGCGCATGCCTCAGGATGGGCAGCGCTAAACGGAATGACTGTTCCCGGAAGGGGGAGGAGGCGACGTGGTTAGCGTGCCAACCGGCAGGTCGGGAGTGACTCCGTGCCAGGTTCCACTGCATCGCGTGACGCCGGCGCCTACGACGGCTAAGCCGACTCCGTCCAGCACCACGGCGTTCGGGCTGCAAGGTGGTAGGCGTCTGCGCGCGTCGCTGGTCGGCATGGTGCGAGCGCTGACCCCAGCGGGAAGCACACTCGATCTCGGCGTGGGATCCTCGGCAGGCGCTCTCAACGGCGCCGTTTTCGCTGCCGCCCCGAGCGCCGAGAGCATCGACAGGACGGAAACGCTGCGGCTGAGCCTCGAGCGCCGGCACGTCGCGCCGATATCACCGGGCACCCTGATCAGGGCAGCGGTGAGCCAGGGAAAGGCGGCGATTTCCAGCGCGGCACCACGGAAGTTGCTGCGGACCAGGGCCGACGTAAGCCGCCTGCAGGACATCGCCGTGCCAATGCACGTTGTGGCGCCCGATGTCGACACCGGCACTGTGGTCGTTCCATCCCGGGGCACCGCCGTTTCGGCGCTCCTCGCCTCTTCGGCCTTCCCGACGGTGCGTCCCCACGTGCGTGTCGGAGAGCGCCACCTGACCGACGGCGGCGTAACGGCGAAGACGCCCTCACTTCAGGCTGAAGCAGCAACCACCCTCTGCGTACCGCCTGCCCCCGTTACGAAACAGACAGCCCGCCAGGCGCATGCGACCCTGCTCGCCGGCTGCAGAGCAGTGGGTCAAATCTTGGACGAACGGGAGCGACGGAATCCTGCAGCCGTCCGTAGTCCGGTCTTCCCTCCTGCAGCCACCCCCCAGACCAACCTCACCGACTTCCGCGACACGCCTCAGCCGGTCGAAGCCGGCTACTGGCTCCTCCAGCACTTCGCGGCCATGGCGTGAGGATGCCTGATGGCCTTTCTGGCACCCTTCATGCGACGTCGGCTTCCGCATCTCCCTCCCTCCTCGCACAAGCGCGCGCTGCCGCGATGGTGGGCGGAGTTGGCACTGGTGGGGCTCCTGTACGCGGTCTACGAAACCACCCGTGGTCTTCAGCGGGATTGGAAACCCGCTGCGGACCACAACGGACGGAGCATCCAGCGCTGGGAAAACGCGGTGCATCTGGCCCCGGAGCAGTCGCTCAACCAGGTGCTTCACCACTTGCCGGTCCTGGCCGTGATGGCCGCATATTTCTACGCCACACTGCACTACATCGTCACGCCTGCGGTGCTGATCTGGCTGTACCGGGCGCATCCCCGGCAGTACCGCAGCGCCCGCACCTGCCTTGCCACGGTGACGTTGAGCGCTCTCCTCGGGTACTGGCGATTCCCGACCACACCGCCGCGCCTGCTACCCGACACGGGTATTCACGACACCGTGGCCGATGTCGAGCAGTGGGGGTGGTGGAGCGGACAGACAAGCGCTCCACAAGGGCTCGGCAACCTCGTCAACGAGTACGCGGCCATGCCGTCCCTGCACGTCGGCTGGGCCTTGTGGTCGGGGTGGCTGCTCTTCCGCCACGCCCGCGGGAAGGTTCTGAGGGCTTGCGGTCTCGCCTACCCCGCTATCACCACGTTGGTCGTCATCGCGACTGGCAACCACTACCTCGTCGACGCCATCGTCGGGGTTCTCCTCATCATGCTTTTCAGCGTGTTTGCTGGCTTCATCCACACCATCGGCAGACTCACGGCGGGTTGGGGAGTCTCAGCCCAGATCGACCACGAGTACCGCCTCTAACCGCTGCTGCCTCCGGTCCGGTCGCCCCCCTTACACGAAGCTTTCCCAGGTACCCATAATGACCTATTCCTCCCCATTCCCGTTTTCGGACGACGGGGACCGCCCGAACATCGGGCCCAAACCGCTTACAAGCCTGAACGGCAACGGCAACCGCGAGTCCGGAAGCTGGCTGCGCAGTCGGCGTTACGGCCAGGTTTCCTCGCACCTGCCACTGCACCTAGGCGAGGCCTTCCTCGTCAGCCATGTCACCCGTAGTCCGGCAGGAGGACTGGTGCGGTTTCACATACCCGACGCCGACGAAGCCGGCCACTTGCGACGCTCGTGGCGGCGCCGGACAGACATGGGACACCAACTCGCAGGATCTGGCGGCGAACTACGACTGGTCCGGAACTGCCCTCAGGGCGAGAGCGGCAGCGGCCAGGCTCTCATCGCCCTGCTCACGCTCAATGGCATCACCGACGTCGTGCCACTGATCCGGCTCGACCTCGCCAGCCCTTTCCCGTACCCCACCGGGGGAGAACGGGGCCCCACCACAGGTGTCGGTGTCGACGTGGAGTTCCTCGCGGGATTGTGGAACCTTCCTCTCCCCGGACGAGCGCGGTGCCGCGTGCACCTCGAGGGTTCCGCCCAGCTTCTCCCCGACTGGCCGATGCCGCAGTGAGCGACCGATCGGAGGCTGCGGCTGGCCACACCTACGGTCCACATACGGGCACGGCCGACAGCACGGGACAGCCCAGCGACGCGGACGAGGCCACCACTTCGCCGCGTTCGCGCCGTCGTGCGGTGTGGGCCACAAGCGTCATACTCACCGTGGTGAGCACCGAACTGGTGCTGATATCGCCATACGCGCGCCAGGCAGCGGGGCAGTTGACCCACACCCAGCGCAGGTGGCTCTTGCTGGCGCTTGCCACCGAAACGGCTTCCATGATGATGTTCGCCCGTCTCCAACGGCTCGCGCTCGGCACCGGCGGGCTCCGCGTCAGGCTCGGCTCCGCGGCCGCGGCGGTATTCGCGGGTACTGCGCTGGGCGCGACCTTGCCCGGCGGAAGCTTAATCTCCCTCGCCTACCGGACCCGTCGCATGCGCTTTTGGGGTGCCAGCGCACCCCAAATCGGATTCACACACGCAGCCACCGGCGCTCTGAGCACGATCGCCCTCGCCCTACTCGCCGGGCTCGGACATACTTTCGCAGGGGACAACTCTCAGCTCTTCTCGGTCGCGACCCAAGTCGCGGCGACCTGCGCCCTCACCGGCGCCACACTTGCCCTCGTACATCACCCCGCCGTACTGCGGCGGCCCGTGAGTGCCCTCCTTCGCCTATGGCGCAGCCTGCGCCGCGGCACCAAGGAGCACACGTCAGCCGAGAAACTGCTCGACGAGTTGGCTGCCATACACTCCCCAGCCAGCTTCTGGGCGCGCGGCTTCGGCTACGCCCTGGCCAACTGGGGCGGAGACCTTATCTGCTTGCTCGCCGTGTGCCACGCGGTCGGAGCGTCGCCCACACTGAGCACGGTGCTGCTTGCCTACGTCGCCGCGATGGCCGCCGCGTCAGCCATGCCGCTGCTCCCTGCAGGGCTCGGCACCCTTGACGCGGCCCTGATCCTCACACTGCACCACGGCGGAGTGCCGACCAGCACCGCCACCGCCGTAGATCTGCTGTACCGGATGATCACACCCGGCCTGGTCAGTGCGGCCGGATGGATCCTGCTGATTCATCAACGTCGACAGGCGGCCCGCAGCTGCGGGGCACCCGGATCCGACTTAAACACCGCTCCGTGTTGACAGCCGCTGGCACGGCCATGGCCAGAAGAGGCTGACGGCCGGACCCAAGGCAGCGCATCGGCACTCCCTTCTGTGCCCCACCGCCAGACGGAGCCCTGCCTGGCTTACGCCCTGGGGTGACCCCGGAAAGGGCAGATCGCATCACGCCTGCACCTCCGAACTGCCAAGTCAGCAATTCGCTCGCCTACGGCCCGAGTTGACTGCGTCGCAGCCAACCACCCGTTAAAGAAAACGAATGCTCGTCTTGACGATCCTCGGCGAGCAGACCAGACTAATGCTTTATAAAATGATCATTCGTCTTTTTGGAGGCGTGACCGTGAAGAACCCGCCGGTGGGGGTCCTGTCCTGGCGACGGACTGTCCTCATGATCGTGGGATTGCCGTTGGCCATCTCACTGGCCGTGATGGCATACGCATGGCCCGCATCGCGCATCGAGCCGCGCGACCTCCCCGTGGGCATCGTGGGCACCAGCACGGCCAGCCAGAATGCGGTCGAAGGCCTGACACGCGCCATGCCGGACGGCTTCGACTTCCACCTGTACCCCGACCAGGCTTCGGCACGCTCGGCGATCAAAAGCCGGGAGGTCTACGGCGCCTTTGTCATCTCCCCCGGCAAAGTCACCGTCTTGGAGGCCAGTGCCGCGAGTACGTCCGTGGCCCAATTGCTCGACAAGTCCGGACAGCAACTCGCCAGCCGAGCAACAGAGTTGGCGAAGAAGAGAGCCGCCCTTCCGGCTCACGGCTCCCGCGCCAAAAAGGGCGTTGTCAAGACGGTGCCCAAGGTCAGCATGAAAACAATGGACGTCGTCCCTACCGCTGCAGACGACCCTCGGGGAGTGGTCTTCAGCTCGGCACTTCTCCCACTCACCATGTGCAGCATCCTCCTGGCAGCACTCATTACTTTGTCGGGTCTCCATCTTCCGGGGTGGCGTCGATCCATCGACCTGATCATCGTGTGCGCCGTCGCCGGCCTGGCCGCCTACCTGATCACCCAGGGCATCCTCGGCGCACTGCCCCACAAACACGTAGCCACTTGGGCGGCTCTGTCCCTCACCATGCTCGCCATCAGTGCAACTTGTGCCGGCCTGATCAAGCTCATCGGTCATCCAGGGCTCGGGCTCAGTGCCGTGCTCATGGTCTTCGTGGGCAACCCGTTCTCCGGTAGCACGTCCGCACCGGAGCTGCTCCCTAAGGCAGTCGACGACATCGGCCAATGGCTGCCCCCGGGCGCCGGCGCAAACCTTCTGCGCAGCACGGCCTACTTCAACGGCAACGGTTCCGGAGGCCATATCGCCGTTCTCGTCCTCTGGTGCGTGCTTGGGCTGGCATCCGTCGTCTTCGGTCGTCGGACCCTCGTCGCTGCGGGCGACACGATCGATGACGACCGTGAGCCGAGCGAGACGAGTGCTGAGGGCGTACCCGCAGGCGAACCTGCCAATGCCCTTATGCAGCCAACGCAAGGACCAATCCCGTCTCCTTCACTGGCGCTGGAAGTGCGTCGCCCGCACTCGCACGCTCGGCACGCAGCTCACGAATGATGCAGAACGCGATAAGTGCCTGTCGCCGTCCCGCCTGGCGTAGCAGCCTCCCGCCGATCCGGCAGGGCGCCCGCGGACGCGTGGCGTCACAAGCAAAAGCCGCCCGACAGCCAACCCCAAGGAAAGCAGCGCAATGTGGCGTGACCTATAGCGATGACTTGAGCGCACCGGGCCGGTGCGGCAGTGCCTCCTTCGTTCCCCGACTGCACCAGGACGACCGGATCACCACTCGTAGACAGCACAGCCCGCCCACCAGGTCCTGGGAGGAACGAGCGTGGATGCGCAGCCGGCACGGGCGTAGCGACCGGTTCCGAGGTGCTCCAAGAGGAAGCGGTCAAGGCTGGGCGACCCCATCCAGCCGCTGGTGTGCCGTTGTGAGCACTCGGGCCGGCATTGGCCCCCTCAAAGCGATGGGGCCGATGCCGCTGCCGCGAAGTACGACACGTTCATCAAAGCCGGTGCCCCGCCAATCTGTTCGTCAGCGCAGCCGCTACTTACGGGCAGTTCAGACCCGCCGTTTCGCTCAACTCACCACGCCGCCCGGCACTTAACGACCGCCGCCATCACCGACAGGCCATCAGGCTTGAGTCGTTCGTCGGCGGTCGCCAGCCAAAGCACCAAAGCACCAAAGCACCAAAGCAAGGAAAAGAACCATGTCCATGAAGGACAAAGTTGCGTGTGACGCCTGGGACCACCCTGCAACAGAGGCCGTGTTTCATCGGACCTATGGCGGGTTGCTCAGCATTGCATACCGCATGCTAGGCAGCGTCAGCGAAGCCGAGGACGTCCTGCAGGAGGCATGGATCCGCTGGCAGACATGCGATCGATCGCAGGTCAAGAATCCCGAGGCCTTCCTCACCACGATGGTGACGAGGCTAGCCATCAACGTACTGCAATCTGCGAGAGTTCGCCGTGAGAGGTACGTCGGTGTGGTGCTGCCGGAGCCCATAGACACCCTGAGCGATCCCGAGGTTGGCGCAGTGAACAGGGAGACCCTCGAAGGCGCGGTGCTCATGCTCCTGGAACGGCTAACGCCCGTGGAGCGAGCCGCCTATGTGCTCCGGGAAGCCTTCGACTACCCGTACAGACAGATCGCGGAGATCATCGGCCATTCCCACGTCAACGCTCGGCAGCTGGTCTGCAGGGCACACAAGCGCCTGGCCGCTACTAAGCGAGCCAGCGTGGCTACCGAAGATCACCAGCGGTTCCTGACTGCATTCGTGGCAGCCGCCCGCACTGGGAATGTGACCGTGCTGGAGCGACTGTTCGCCGAGGACGTCGTCTCGTACTCCAACGGCAGCGCCGCATGAACCTCGAAGTCGCCCGTCCTGAGCCATCACCGCTTGCCGCAGTGGCGCTACCATTCGCTGAGCCGGTTGCTGGCTCGGCGTAGGAGGGCTTCCGCGGCTTGCCCGGCTCGGTGGCATGTTCAGGTGATCGCGGGCGAGATGTGCAGGACGTGGGACTCGTCGAAGCCTTGCTGATGGGAGCCA
The DNA here is from genome assembly GCF_042956445.1 of Streptomyces sp. NPDC008238. NCBI lineage: Bacteria > Bacillati > Actinomycetota > Actinomycetes > Kitasatosporales > Streptomycetaceae > Streptomyces > Streptomyces sp. NPDC008238. The sequence goes on from NZ_JBIBGK010000059.1 coordinate 7,722, forward strand.
AACAGGGCGTACGACGCGAGCCGTTGTACGGCGCCAAGGTCGGCGAAGTCGCAGATCGCTCAGTCCACTACCGCCCCCATTTTCACGTCGCCTTCATGCCCGGCTAGGGCGTCACCCTACGCGACTCAGAAAACGGAGACAGGCGAGTCTCAGCACGCGTACTTGCTCCCAATTCGTGGATATCGCAAGAAGCGACACAGATACAGACCAGTACCCTGTCGGCCCTGCAATACGATCGACAACGTCTACACAGCCTGCTGGGAGACCCTGAAAACTAGGGCCGTCCCAGCAGGCTGTGATTCTTACATAGCGGCACCATTCTCATTTTGGAGACATGGCCGAATCCGGCCAGAGCGCCCTCAAAGCGTCGGGAACTTGCCCCATAGTCTCAGAATCACCCATGGTCAACTGGAGAATATATCCGGGCAGGATACACATAAGCGCGGCGGCGATTGCCTCGGGAGGCACCTCACGCGTGAAAGTGCCGCTCTGCTGGTGCTCGCGAACGACATCTGCGAGAGCAAATCGCATCTGGGCCATAAGGTCGTCGAGCTGGCCTGCCAGCGAGGGGTTCCGGAGAGATTCTGACCATGCCAGCACGGACAGTCCAGCGATATTCTGCTCGGCAGTTTTAGTTTTCACGATGTCCAGAACGTCGGCCAGCAAAGCACCAACGGAATTGCTGGGACGGTTCCTGGCGGCGCTGTGAACCATGGCGAGGACGTCACGCATGTTCTCCTCGACGATCGCCGTGATCATCTCATTTTTGCTCGCAAAGTGCCGATACACCGCGCCCGCCGACAGGCCCGACTCTGCGAACAGGTCTTGCATAGACGTCGAGTGGAATCCGTCGCGCAGGAAACAGCGGCGTGCCGCGTCCAGGATCTGCCTACGGCGGGCCTCCATGTACTCCTGCGTGACCTTGGGCATGGGATCCACCCTCCGCGAAAAAAACGAATCTTCGTGTTAACTTAGCACGCCGACCTGCCCACATCGCCGCAAGCCGGCAGTTCGCCGCGCTGCGGTGCGTGCGTTGCCTTCCACTCAAGCCAAAGTCCGGAAGCCGTGCCGTCGTCCACAGTGCAGCTGACGGCACGCAGCGTGTCACCGGGAAGTCGCATCAGCGGCAGTGTGCCAATCGCGGCCCCGGACTCTCGACACTGCGGGCCTGCAGAGGACATTCGTTTGGTGCGAATAAGGGCCGCTTGTGCTGATAGGCGAGCTACCTCACCTATCGACGTCTGCTCTGCGCCCTCTCCTGGAAACCGCCGATGCCTCCCGCAGCTCCACTGCAATCCGCCAGATCGGCACTGCTCGAGGTGCCGATGGCGGCCAGGGAGTGATAGCCCAACGAGAACGCTCCAGGTCGGGCGACGCCGCCAAGCCAGGCGGAGAGGGGGCGACGCTATAAGAGTTGCCGAGGATCTCCGCATTGCGCGGATGTCCAACCGTCCACGAGGCGATGATCCCGTTTTCCATAGGGCAACATACGGAGCCGGCCAGCCCGAGCGGCGTAGTCGGGGGCTCTGGACCCGGCAGGCTGGGACCCGACCGAACGGCCGGCCCTCATCGCTGCAGCAAGATCGCGTTACAAGCTCTAGATGATCTATTCCTAGGGTTCGGGCCCGTGAAAGGGGTGAGGGTGTCCAAGCTCAGTGTGTGACGACCGAGATAGACACCCTCGCTACCGCACTCTACGTGCGTATCGACGACCTGTTGAAGGATTCGCCTCATCTGGCACCGTGGCGGCCCGCGGTGGGCATCACGCCGCGGCTGTCGGACGCCGAGCTGGTCACATTGGCGGTGATGCAGGCCCTGCTCGGCTACGTCTCCGAGGCCCGCTGGCTGCGGCACTGCCATGCCCGGATGCGGCACCTGTTCCCGTATCTGCCGCTGCAGCCCGGTTACAACAAGCGGCTGCGACGGGCCGCCGAGCTGATTCGGTCGGCGATCCGGGTGCTGGCCACCGACACCGGGCTGGGGAGTGACGACGTGTGGGTGGTGGACTCCACGCCGGTGGAATGCGGACGCTCCAAGGAGGTGGTCAAGCGCTCTGACCTGGCCGGATGGGCCGAGTACGGCTACTGCGCCAGCCACAGCCGCTTCTTTTGGGGTCTGCGCCTGCACCTGGTCTGCACCCTGCACGGTCTCCCGGTCGCCTTCGCCCTGACCGGTGCCAAGGCCGACGAGCGCGAGACGCTGCTGGACCTGCTGGCCGTCGAACCGCAGCTGACCACGGGCCGCCCGGGCCAGACGCTGATCGGCGACCGGCACTACTACGGCCGCGAGTTCGAGGGGCGTCTGGCCCAGCTGGACGTGCGGTTACTGCGGCCGGCCCGCAAGGGCGAACCCGAACGGGCCGGAGCACACCTGTTCAGGCCGCTACGGCAGCTGATCGAGTCGGTCAACGACACCCTCAAGGGCCAACTGGACCTGGAACGGCACGGCGGCCGCACCCCCGGCGGCGTGGCCGTCCGCATCCTGCAACGACTCCTCGCCCTGACCGCCGCCATCTGGCACAACCACCACACCGGCCAACCAACCCTGCGATCGCTGACCGCCTACGACCACTAACCCTTGGAATAGATCATCTAGGTGCGGCCAGACTTCCGCCCACCACGCTTCCACTTCGCTGGTTGACGCCAAGTGCTCATAACGTAACTCTGCGAACCTAAGAATCGCTACGGAAGAGCCATCGGCGTCTTGTCACGTTTGATGTGCTTTAGCTGTCAATTAGGTAGAACGCCACTTGATGAGAGGTGGTGGCTGTGGACGTCTATGAAGCGGTCACAAGCCGACGCGCGGTACGCGGCTTCACCGACCGTCGCATCCCACGACAGGTGCTGGAGCGCGTACTGTCCGCCGCAGCTTGGACGCCTTCCGCATCAAACCTGCAGCCGTGGCACATCTACGTGCTCACCGGCGCCCCGCTGACCGAGCTCAGAAAGCGCGCCAGCGAGCGCGTGGTCTCAGGCGATGCCTGGGACGAGCCGGAGTACGAGCAGTACCCGCCCGCCTTGAAGTCTCCGTACAGCGAGCGCCGCTCCGCCTTCGGTGAGCAACGTTACGGAGCACTTGGCATTGCCCGCGGGAACCTGGAAGCTCGCCAGCGGGCTGCTGCTGCGAACTGGGACTTCTTCGGCGCATCCGCCGCCCTGTTCTGCTACATCGATCGGGACATGGGGTCAGCCCAGTGGGCCGATGTCGGCATGTATTTGCAGACCGTCATGCTGCTCCTCCGCGCGGAGGGGCTGCACAGTTGCCCCCAGATGGCGTGGGCGAAATATCACAGGACCGTCGGGGAGATCTTGTCACCGCCGAAGGGCCTCGTGCTCTTCTGTGGTATGTCGATCGGCTTCGAGGACAACACGGTGGGTTACAGCCGCACACGCCGAGCGCCGCTCAACGAGACGGTCACCTTCGTCGGTGATCAATGCGACACACGCCCCCGCGACCTCGACAAGTCACTCCGGCCTTCCCGGCCAGAGGCCCGCTGACGAGGACCAGCGTTTCTCTGTCGTCAGCACGTGACCGCACCCAGCGCCCACGCAAGGCGAAAGGGCGATACTCAGACAAAAGGACGGGAGATTCTCCACGTGCGGGCGGCAAGGTAGGGGCGGACCGTCCTGGGGCGGCGCCGGCGCCCACATCGAGCAGGCTGCCCTGGGCCCGGGCGGGGTGGCTCACGCGCAAGTCATCCGATCGGGACGTACGGTACTTGTATGTGCACCACACCGGACGATGGTGCTGCACAGCCCCATGGGTGTCCGCACGCTTCGGTCGGTACCGCGGCGGCCTTCCGAGCCGACCTTGACCGGCTGTTGAAGTTCACCGTGCGGGATACGGGCGTGTGCGCGGGAGCGATCTATTTGATGGCCTCCGACGAGTCGACTCTCCGGCTCGAGGTGACCGCGGGGATACCGGCAGAGTTTCTGGCACCTTGGTTCACGGTGGCGTTGTCGAGCCCGATCCCGGTGGCCGAGGTAGTCCATGAGCGGCAGTTGTTTTGGATCGACGACCCTCAGGAGTTCGCCCGCCGGTACCCGCAGATGGCGATCGCCCTGCCACACCACTATGCGGTGGCTGTGGCGCCGATCCTCACCGGTGCTACAGCTTGGGGAACACTGGTGCTGTTGTGGCCTCGTTCCGCCGACACTGCCGCTCCGAGTCGAGAGCGAGTCGCTGCCGCTGGCGAACGGCTGGGACAGTTTCTGCGTGACACCGCTGACAACGGCCACGCCCTGAGACCTGGGCCGAGGCCGCGCACTCTGCCGCAACCGCCCGTCCGTGAGCGGGAGCCGGCCGAGATGCTGGCGGCGGCAGACTTCGGCGAGCGGCTACCCGAGGGCAGTTGCTGCCTCGATCTGGAGGGCAGGTTCACCTATCTCAGCGCCACCGCCGCTCACCTGCTCGGCCATGATCTCACCAGTCTGCTGGGGACACGCCTATGGCAGTCCCTGCCATGGTGCAACGACCCCGCCTTCGAGAAGTACCGAAGCACTGTGATCAGCCGAAAGCCTGGCTACTTCACCGCGATGCGCCCGCCGGACCGGTGGCTCGCATTTGAGCTCTACCCCAACGGTTCGGGGGTGAGCGTTCGTATCTCGCCTACCTATCCCCAGGAGGCCTTGCAAGCAGCGCCCGCAAAAAGGGCAAACTTGCCGGACGAGCCACTCCTCCTCAGCGAGGTCTACCAGGTGCTGCACCTGGCTGCCGCCCTTTCCCAAGCCGTGGGCGTGGGCGATGTCGTCGACATGGTGACAGACCAAATGATGCCGGCTTTCGGCGCCAGGACTGTTGCCCTTCTCGCGGCCGATAACGGCAGGATGCGCATCATCGGCCGTCGCGGATACAGCCCCTGGCTCCTGGAGCAGTTCGACGGAGCACCTTTGACGTCCCCAACTCCGCCGGTGCGGGTCCTCACCACCGGCGTGCCGAGCTTCTTTGCCACCTTCGAGGAGTTGGCCGGGGCGTACCCGGCTGCTCCCCGCCAGGACGGCCTGCAGGCTTGGGCGTTTCTGCCACTGATCGCCTCTGGGCACCCGGTAGGCTCATGCGTTCTCGCCTTCGACCAGCCGCAGCCCTTCTCCGAAAACCAGCGTGCCGTCTTCACCTCGCTGGCCGGACTCATTGAGTCTTTCCCGGTAAGCACCCGTCACTCGTTGTGATCGCTACCCCTTGCGCTGCGGCCTGCGTGGTCCCCAAGTCCAGGCAGGCGTAAGGCCC
>NZ_JBIBGK010000060.1:0-9579 GCF_042956445.1 Streptomyces sp. NPDC008238
AGACGACACGACACACCATCCCTCCCGCCGAAGCACCAATCTCACGCCTGACCAGCGGAAACGCAGCTACCACCTTCGGAAAGACAACACCTTCTGAGTCCTGATCGCCTGCCGGTATGCCGCACGTGGGGCCTCAGCGGAGGTCTTGGGGGTGCCAGCCCGCGGGGAGTTTGGGGAGCCCGATGAGGGCATCGATGCCCAGGTGCTCTTTGAGGAGGGCTTTGAGGCCACGGCCGTCGATGAGTTCCATGCGGCCGGTGCGTTGGGCGAAGTCTTTGCTTGCGGTGCCGAAACAGGAGGTGGTGACGAGGATGCCCTTGGCGGCTGCCTTGTCGTGCATGACCCCGGCCAGGGCGCGGACGGCTTCGGCGGGGACGACGTTTTTGTAGCGCTTGGCCTGGATGATGCACAGGCCGCCGATGATGGGGTCCTCGTTGGTGGCGACCGCGTCGATGCCGTCGTCGCGGGAGGCCTGGGTGACCCAGGCCTTGAGCCCGATGGCCTCGAACAGGCGACGCACCAGGTGCTCGAACTCGGTGGGGTCCAAAGCGCCAGGTCGGGGCGGCTGTCCAGGCCGGCGACGGCGTCGATCTCGTCGACGAACTTGTACTTGCTCAGGTCGAAGGTGACCACGGGCCGGACCGGCTCGAGGTCGTAGGGGTGCTGGGAGACGATCGCGTTCAGGTGACGCAGGCACAGCACCGGGTCGAGTTCGGGTTCGTCCAGGACCAGTTCGTCGAAGGTCTCGCGGTCGGTGCGGACGCTGACCAGGCACGGGCGGACGGCCTTGCCGGTGGCCCGGTCTTTCGCCTGCACGTGCCCGTTGAACGCCACCGAGGCCACCACAGCGGGCGGGGTCGCGGCGAGGACCTCGTCTACGGCGCGTAGGGCGAGGCGGGCGACGAGCTGCTTGTACAGGTCCTTGGCTTCGGCTTCTTTCCGCGGCTGCGGCACCACCGCCGGCGGGTCGGTGGCCTTGTACCGGTAGCTGGCCGCGGAGGGGATCACGTCCTGCCCGGGCAGGTCCACATCCACCATCAGCTCACGGGACTCCGGCGCATACGCCAGCCGCCACGTCCGGCGCGGCCCCGCCGGATAGCGGCAGCCGGCCAGCACACCCTCCACCGCCTCCACGAACGCCGTCGCCCCGTCGGCCAGCGCCCGCTCCACCGCCCCACGGTGATCATGCAGGCCGGGGAGCGGTCCACGAGCACCCTGCTCAGCGCCACCTCGAGGGCCTGCACCCACCGGTCCGCTCCACCGCATCAGCCTTCAACAGCTCGACCTGCTCCTGCTTGGCCAGCCGCGCCGCCAGCCGCACGCGTTGCGCTCGCTCCTTCTCCTTCTGCTCAGCCGCCCTCTCGCGCGAAGCCTGCCGACGCGCCAAATCCCGCTCGACCTGCCCGGACGGGCACAGAAACCCCCTGCCCAGCCCGATCGACGACGCCGACGCACGCCTCGCCTACGTTGCCGTCACCCGGGCCCGCACCCGCCTCGATCTCGGCGGCCTGGAATGGATTCACGAACATCCCGACGGGAACCTCCCGGGGTGACTATGGAGCGGGAGACCCCTTCGATGACACTCGCCCGCCCAGGTTCCGGCGTGCAGCCTTTTGTCTCGGGTGACCGTACTGTCCGTCGTGGGTGATGCCGATTCTTCTTGTGGATGCGCTTGAGTGCTGCCTCGGTGCATGGCCCAGGACCAGCTGTCCGGTTTCCTGACTGGGCGGACACGTTCAGTAGCGAACACATTTCGGCTACCGGCGGGAACTGGCACCGCGGCGGCAGTTCTCGCTCGTGTTCTTCGCCACATATCTGCCCAGCTGAGTCACGCCCGCAGAGCCGCACAGGTCGTACTTAGGCAAAGCGAGGTTCAAGCTTGCAGTCTGCAACGTGTGAGCGAGCCGGAAAGTCGTTTGCCTAAGACATTGGAGATTTGTGTGAAGCGCGCTGAGACCGGCACAGTCACCGACACGATTCCCTCCCGCAGGCGGCGAGCCGGGCTGGCAGCTCTGGCGCTGCTCGCCGCCGGGGCGATCACTCTGACCGCGTGCGGGGGCGACAAGTCGGGAACCGCCGGTTCCGACAACAACGTCAAGTCGCAGGACTCGGTCGACGAGCAGGCGGCCAAGGACGCGTCGGACGCCCGAATATCGATCATCCCGAAGACCGGCGCCGACAACGTCAGCATCAACACCGGTGCCAAGGTGCAGGTGACCGAGGGTGAGCTCACCAGTGTCGTGATGACCTCGGTCGCCGACGGCTCCGAGGTCGAGGGCACGATCTCCGCGGACGGCACGAGCTGGTCCCCCAACGACCAGCTGGAGCGGGCCACCAAGTACAAGATCGCCGCCGCGGCGGAGGACGGCAAGGGCCGCAAGGCCGCCGAGAACTCCACCTTCACCACGGTCAGCCCCGAGCACAGCTTCATCGGCTACTACACGCCCGAGAACGGCCAGACCGTCGGCGTGGGCATGCCGGTCTCGCTCAACTTCACCAAGGCGATCGAGGACAAGAAGGCCGTCCAGTCGGCGATCTCGGTGACCTCCAGCAGCGGCCAGGAGGTCGTCGGCCACTGGTTCAACTCCACCCGGCTCGACTTCCGCCCCGAGGCCTACTGGCAGGCCGGCTCCACCGTGACCCTCAAGCTGAACCTCGACGGGGTCGAGGGCGCCAGCGGCGTCTACGGCGTGCAGGAGAAGACCGTCACCTTCAAGATCGGGCGCAGCCAGGTCTCCACGGTCGACGCCTCCACGCACCGGATGAAGGTCGTCCGGGACGGCAAGGTCATCCGCAACGTCCCGATCTCCGCGGGTTCCGACGAGAACACCACCTACAACGGCCAGATGGTGATCTCCGAGAAGTTCACCGAGACCCGGATGAACGGCGCCACCGTCGGCTTCACCGACGACGACGGCAAGGGCGAGTACGACATCAAGGACGCCCCGCACGCCATGCGCCTGACCACGTCCGGCACCTTCATCCACGGCAACTACTGGGGTCCCGACTCGGTGTTCGGCAACGCCAACACCAGCCACGGCTGCATCGGCCTGAACGACACCAAGGGCGCCAAGGACACCTCGACCGACGCCTTCTGGTTCTACAACAACTCACTCATCGGCGACGTCGTGATCATGAAGAACTCCAAGGACAAGACCGTCGACCCGTCCAACGGCCTCAACGGCTGGAACATGAGCTGGAGCGCCTGGAAGGCGGGCAGCGCGGTCTGAGACCGCCCCCACCCCGGACGGCCGCAGGGGCCCGGAACCGTGAGGTTCCGGGCCCCTGCGGCCGTCTGACGCACGAGTTCGGAACCTGGACACCCTCATGGTGTCGCCGCGCAACGCCGCGTGCCAACGAGGCGGGCCACAGCCGGTGACCTGAGGGGAAGTTGGCGTGGATGCGTGCGCGTAGATGGTCACTTCCCATTCCTGGAGGCCGGCCAGCGTGTAGTGCTCTGGTGCTCGGCCACCATCCCCGCGAGCCGCTTGCCCGATGGCCAGTGTTACTAACCGCCATGCGCGGGCAGAAACGGCCTGTTCAGCAGCCCGGCACTATTTCCGGAGCTCTGCGTGCAGGAACGCTTACCTGCAGACGCCGCTGACCCAGCGCCCGGTACCGGCCGGGGGCGCCCAGGGTTAGGGGAGGCCATGGCGGTGCAGCGTCCGCTTGCGACCCCGCCCGTGGCGCCGGACGGGGCCGCACTTGCAGAAGGCGACGCAAGGGTAGCGGCTGCACAGCGGGAGCAGCCCTGCACCAAGGCGGAGGCCTCCGCCGCATAGCTGACGAGCGACGGAAGCCCCCTTTTCTCATCATCATCGTCGCGGTCCCGCCGAGTGAAGCGGGCAGGCCCGCTTTTCCACGTTGCGACTGTCACCGTCGGGGTGCAAGCGGGTGGGCTGGTGTTCCGGTACCCGTGGCTGTACCCGAGTGCGTGAGCGGAGGTTCCGCCGGGGACTGGAATAGCCGGAGGGGACGGAGGCACAGGGCCTCGCGACCGCCAACCGCTCTCGGGTGCGCAAGGCGACCTTGGCGACCGCGACCGCGGCCGTCATGTGCCGGGCCAGCGCCTCCACCAGCAGCGCATACGGACGTGGGCCTTGCTCGCCGGCCCTGCAGGACATACCTGGCCGGTCGGCCGGCGGCGCCTGGAAGGCGCTGCAGGCGCCAGCCTGGTGCAGGGCCTGACGCCCAGGGCTGGTCGCCGGTCTCCACCTCGTAGATCTGCTCGCGGACCCGGCGTAGCTGCTGCAGCAGATGGAACTCGATCACGCGGAGGCGGGCGAGCTCGGTGGGCAGGTCGTCGTGCACGGGTCGCCGGCCTGGGTCAGGCGCTGTGGCGGCGGTGGGCGAGTGTTCCCCGGGTGACGGTGCCAGGTCCGAAGCGGGCATTGACCCGGTCGACGATCGGGTCCAGGCGCCGGCTGTTCTCCCGGCCAGGGTCGAGGCTGAGCTGCTGCGCTGCGCCAGCCGCGTCCGTCAGGTGCTCGAGGCGGACCGAGACTCCACGCACCCGGGCCCGTTCCAGCCCGAGACGCTCGAACACCGCCATCGCCGCGTCCCGCAGGTCGTCGGTGAACGCGCTCGGCTCGGCCAGGGTCCGGGACCGGGACACGCTGCTGCCACCGGAGAAGGACACGCCGAGCGTGATGACCCGGGCGACCTGACGGCGCTCGCGGAGCTGATGGGCGAGGTCCACCACGGCGTCGAGGATCTCGGTGCGTATCAGGTACGGGTCGAGGGTGTCGCGGCCCAGGACCTGTTGGGCCGAGATGCTCTGCGGCAGCTCGGCCGGGGTGACTGGGCGCGGGTCGATGCCTCGTGCCCGCTCATGCACCAGGCGCCCCTCCCGGCCGCCCAGGATCCGCTGCACCGTCTGCAGGGGCTGCCGCGCCAGGCGGCCCACGGTCGTCAGCCCGTACCGCTCCAGCGTGGCGGCCTGGACGGGCCCCACCCCGTACAGGTCACCGACCGGCAGCGGGTCGAGGAACGCGCGGACCGCCTGGTGATGGTCGGGGACGACTCGGATGCCGCCGCGGCTGGTATGCGCGGAGGCCATCGCCGCGACCGCCCAGGTGGCGGCCGCACCGATGCGCACGGGCAGGCCGGTCGCCAGCGCCCCGGCCCCGATCCGCTGGGCCAGCTCGTACGGGGTGCGGTCCCAGTACCGCAAGGCGCCGGCAACGTCGGCCAGCGCTGCGGTCGGCGGCAGAGGCTGCACCACCGGGGTGGCCTCACCTAGCAGCCCCAGCAGCTCCGCGTATTCGGCCTCGCGGACCGTGCGGTCCGCGCGCACGTGCAGAACGTGCGCGCCGAGTTCGGCGCGACGCGCATCGTCATGCATGCTCGCCGTCTCCACACCATTTATCGTACGTCCGTTCTATTTAAAGCGGATGGGCCGCTGACCTCCGGAGAAGACGCTCAGCCCATCAAGGACGGAACCTTTACCGCGGTGGCGCCCGCAGCGGCCGGGTGAGCAGCACACCGGTGACGGTTCTCCCGGCGGGCCCAACCCGGGCCTGCGGTGGTTGCCGGTTCCACGACCTCGCCGGCCCTGCCTCCGGGCGGGGCGGATGCCGTCGCGGCCCCAGCGGAGCATCGCACGGTGCCGTGCTCGCCCTGCCTACTGCACTTCCCGTGACGCGTGCCGGATGAATTGCTCATGGCGGTGCGGCACGCCAACGTGAGACATTCGAATTCGGCCTCGTCGGCGGCCTGGGCGAGCGGTCTGGTGGAGTCCAGCGCGGTCCGTGCGAGGTCGATGAGCTCGTTGCTGCCACGGCCCGGTCGGTCGTTGCTTGCGACGATGCGGCGTGCGCCAGGGGGTTCCTGGCCCAGGTTCCGCAGCAGAAGGGCGCCAGTGCGCCCCGCCGAGCTGAGCCACGGCCGGAGGATCACATGCCCAGCGGCGACATGATGTCCGCCTGCAGGCAGACCAGCCGTCCCTCCTCGCACAGTTCCACTGTCTCTTGGCAGGCAGGCGAGGATGCTCCTCGTCGCCTGGCGTAGGAGTGCGCGGGGTCAGGGGGTGAGGCGGGCGAGGGCGTGGTAGGCGGTGACGAGGGCTCTGTCGAGGTCGGTTTGGGAGATGGGGCCCAGGTGGGGGTGGGCGCACACGGTCCGGGTGCGGTGGAGGTGGGTTAGCAGCCGGATGGGCAGGTGGGTGTGCTGGTGGAGGTAGGCGATGGGGCGCTGGGAGGCAGGGGTGTGGAGGCGCAGGCGGTCCCAGGCGGCGAGGACGCGCAGGGCGTCGCGGGGGTTGAGCTGCTCCAGCCAGGCGTCGTCGAAGGGGGGCATGGGGTCCTCCAGGCAGGGACGGGCAGGGCCGCTGCGGGCATCTGCCGGTTTGAGGGGATGACCTCATTGCACCGGTAAACCAGGGATGTTTCCGCTGGTCAGAAGGTTATGAAAGACCTTCGAAGGTTGCTGGAACCCGTCGAAGGACGCCGGGTTCCGAGGGAAGGGCTGCCGGGCTACGCTGACGCCGCTGATCGAGACAACAGGGGGCGCGATGAGCGGACAGGGAGCTCTTCCCGACGATCCGGTAGAGGACCTTGCCCGATGGCTGAGGAGTTTGCGCAACAAGCGGGGGGCTCCGAGCCTGCAGACCATCGTTGGTCTGGTCCGTGACAATGATCCGACGTCGTCGCTGGTGATCAGCACGCTGAGCAACGCGTTCAACGGGCGTGCCTTACCGCAGTACGAGACGGTCATCGCGATCGCGAGGGCGCTGGGCGGCTCGCAAGGCGCTGCCGAAGCCGAGACTCGCTATGCCCAAGCCCGTGACCGGCGTGATGAGCTGGCCCGCGTCCGGCGTCACACCACCGCCAGCCGTGATGTCACATCCGGGACTTCGGGAGGTGACGGGCCGGCGGGGTCGGCCCGGACCGATGAGGTGGCTGCAGTGCCCGGCGGGCAGCCGCAGCCCGCAGTGCAGGAGCCGCGGCATGGTGAGGTGCTGCCTGAGGTACAGGGGGCCGCCCCATCTGATGCGGCCGAACGAGCTTTCACCGGCAATGAGGGCCTTGCGCGGTCCGGTTCACGGATGGAGCCGCTGCGGACCGGCCACGGCTGGGGCTGGCGGCGGACGGGGGTGTGGACGGGGGCGGTTGCGGCGGGTGCCGCACTTGTCGTGGTGCTGGCGTTCGTCCTGATGAACGGTCACTCCACGGATTCCACCGGCCGTAGTACCCGTTCTGCCACGCCTTCTGCGAAGTCCTCGCTACAGGCGGCTGGGGGCTCGCAGAGCACGGCCAAGCCCGGGCAGCCGTTGATCCAGGGTGGGTGGCGACCGTCCCATGCGGCTACACGTGGGCGTCAAAGGGCGAGGCCTCGAGCGGCAGCCATGAGATCCACATTGCGCCGCGTTCGACGCTTCAGGTCACCGCGCAGGCACCGTCACAGGCCGCGGTGTTGCTGATGGGGCTTCGTCTGGTGAACGTCAAGCGTCTGCCGATGCCCAACGGCGGGACGTACTCCAGCTACGGCCAATGCGGCGGGGACCAGGCCACGCGGTCCTACCGCGCGGTGCTGGATTCCCAGCCCCCAACGATCTCCAGCGTCGCTGCAGGAGACTTCGAGGCCACCATTGAGCCGGTGCCGCCACGCTACAAGATCAGTGACACAGACCCCGAGGTCTTCGAAGTCTTCATCACCAACACCACCTGTCTGTGCACCTTCTCCATCGCCGTGGACTGGGTGGCCGCGGGCAAGCCCGGCACCACACTCATCAACAATGACGGCAAGGGCTTCACCACGGTGCCCGACACCATCCCCGGCGCCCGCTGGGCCGTGCACGGCTGACCAACGAGGGGCTCGACAGCTTGCGCCAGCGGCAGCAATGTCAGCTCTTGGCGTTGGGTGTACGTGCGGTGCTCACTGTTCACCTCAGGAGGTCGGCAGCTTACGCCTGCCGCTTTGACCGGTCCGCGGGCGTCGTTCCCCCGGCGTAGGCGAATGCTTGCTGCGGCTCGGGCTGCTCGAAGACCCTACTGGCTGTCCTCGACTACCGCGCATGCCTCGGGTGTGCTCATCATCTGCTGCGCGGCGTGGAGGAACAGGTCACGGGCCGGCTGCCCACGCTTGATCTCGGTGACGCTGAAGATGCGGGCTTCGAAGCCTGAAGAGAGACCGGTGATCCCCAGTCTGAAACGCATGGAAGCATCCACATCCCGACGTGATGCTCTTCCATGTCTTCCGGAACGGTTCGCTGGCGGGGCTTGCCCGCGGTCGTGGATGGCGCGATCACCCGTGGTCGATACGGGAGTCGGCCCGGGTTGCGACACCGACCCTGCGACGTGCTCCTGGTCACAAACAGGCCGGATGGTGTCATGGCGGCGTGCGCTGTCCGGTCGTGCTGGGTGAGGGCTCCTCCCCCGTGGGGAGTCGGAAAGTCAACCGCAGGAGGAGCACGTCCATGACCGCACCCGCCGTCGCGATCGCCTATCACTCCGGCTACGGCCACACGACCGTCCTCGCCGAGGCCGTGCGTGACGGTGCCGCGGAAGCCGGCGCCGTCGTCCACCTCGTCAAGGTGGACGAGATCACCGAGGAGCAGTGGGCGCTGCTCGACGCCGCCGACGCCATCGTTTTCGGTTCGCCGACCTATATGGGCACGGCCTCGGGTGCCTTCCACCAGTTCGCGGAGACGACCTCCAAGCGCTGGTTCGTCCACTCGTGGAAGGACAAGCTGGCCGCCGGGTTCAGCAACTCCGGTGCCAAGAGCGGCGACAAGCTCCACACGCTGCAGTACTTCTCCATCCTCGCGGCCCAGCACGGCATGACCTGGGTCAACCTTGGCCTGCACCCGGGCTGGAACACCACCACCGCCTCCGAGGACGACCTCAACCGCCTCGGTATCTACCTCGGCGCGGGTGCCCAGACGCACACCGACGTCGGCGCGGACCAGGTCCACAAGGCCGACCTCGCGACTGCCGAGCACCTCGGCCGGCGGGTTGCCGAGCAGGCCCGCGTCTACGCGGCAGGACGGGCGGCCGTCGACGCCTGAACCACCGTTCCCGGACCCTTCGTGATCGTCACGCTGTCTCGTTTCGCGGCTGACCTGCGGTTCCCGCTGCCGGCCCCGCCCAGGCTGGGCTTTTTGTGCCCGCCCCGTCCCTGACCGCGGGCGGGTACGGACGGCGTCCTACGCACCTCGCCCTCCCCCTGGTGGTGACCTACGCATGGGGCCCTTACGCTCATTGGGTGGCGAGGCCTTCGGCCGCGGGGCGGGAGGGTGCGTGCGGTTTTCGGTTTCCCCTTTTGGGTCTTCTTTGCCGGTGTCCGCCTATGTGTCCACGGAGCCCGGGTAGGCGGACCGAACTCTGCTTGCTTGGTTGAGTGAAGGGACGCTGAGATGACGGTCGCACAGGTCGCAGACAGGCTGGTTGCCGGGCCGGGGCCGCAGTCCGCGGTGGAAGGTACTTCGACGGCGGAGCTCCGGCAGGTCTCCACGGCGTTGTTCGCCCGGCTGGCGGTGCTGGAAGAGGGCACAGAGGAGTACCAGTACGTCCGCAACACGCTGATCGAGATGAACACCTCGCTGGTGCGGTTCGCGGCGCGGAGGTTCTCCCAGCGTTC
>NZ_JBIBGK010000061.1:0-8771 GCF_042956445.1 Streptomyces sp. NPDC008238
GCACCCAGCCACGCCAGCAACTGCGTCGCCGACGGACCCGACTGGACATGCGTCATGTCCAGAACACGAACACCCTCCAAAGCCTTCGTCACAACGGCCACCTCACAAGTCCAACGACGGGTCGGGAGTGGTACGTCGGATCCCATACTGCAGATTGCATACCGTATGGAGTAACCATGGTTGCGGCCGACGCGGTGGATGTCCAGAGAACGCGGGCAAAGATTTGCCCGTACCGGCCGGCGGCGCGGAGCCGCCGGGCGCACCGCGACCGCGACCGGCCGCGCCCGCACCCCGCCCGCGGCGAGGCACCGGCACCGGCACCGGCATGCGCACCCGCACCCGCACCGACCTGCCACATCCAGTGTGTGCATGATGCAACCACACGCCCGGATCGGACGTCCGGCCGCTGTACCGTGGAGGGCCATCCGGCAATGCGTGCCGTGCGACCGGCTTGGGAGGAAATCCGCATGGCGATTCGGTTCGAGGTGGGGTCACTGGCTCCCGGCGACCGCGCGGACGCCATCCGTGAGCTCTCGCGGTCGGTGAACGGCCGGATAGAGGTGGATCTCCCGTCGGACCCGGCCCGCCTGCGGGCCGTCGCGGACATCACCACGGTGGGGCCGGTGGAGGTCACGGGAATCGACTGGAACGTGGCCGGCCTGCGGCGAGCGACCACCCAGGCGGAGGAGGACATGGAGCCGCACGTCTTCGTGGTCCTCCAGGAAGCGGGGGTCACCCGGTTCGGCCAGGGAGGCAGACGGGGTGTCATCCGGGCGGGGGACCTCACGGTGATCGAGAACGCCAAGCCCTACGAGATCTTCTTCGACGGCACCGTGCACGCGGTCACCGTGCGCGTCCCCACACACGTCCTGGGGCTGCGGTCGTCCCTGATCGGCCAGGTCACCGCCGCTCGCATCGGCTCGGAGCACCCGCTCATGGGGGCCGCGGCGGCGTTCTTCGCACGGATGGCGCGCAGCCGGGCCCCCGTCGGCGAGGCGGAGGCCGCCCTGTACGCGCAGCCCTGCGTCGACCTGATCAGAGCCGTGGTCACCACCGGCGCCGGCCGTGACGACCTGGCCAGAGGGCCCCTGCACGGCACGCTCCTCCAGCGCGTCGAGGAATACGTCCGCCGCCATCTCGCGGAACCCGATCTGACCGCGGCACGCATCGCGGCCGAGCACCACGTCTCCGTACGGCAGCTCTACCTGACCCTGTCCCGGGCGGGAATCTCCCTCGGTGCGTGGATCAGGACGCAGCGCCTCGAGGAGTGCAGGCGGGAACTGGCCTCACCGGCGCGGCGATTCATGACGATCGAGGCGATCGCCCACCGGTGGGGATTCACCAGCGCACCCCATTTCAGTCGCGTGTTCAAGGCGGCGTACGGATCGAGCCCCCGCGAATGGCGGCTGGAACGGGCAGCCGGCACAGAGGAGTTCCCGCCACCGACAGCGCCACCCCACCCGGCGTCCGGAACGCCCTGACCGTCACCGCCGCTTGAGCGGTGAAGCGCCCTCCCCCTTCCCCGTCACGGGGTGACGTCCCCAAGGTAGGCCGGACACCGGCCGTCGTCTTGCCTCTCCGCGCAGGGATCCGCCGGCCGGCTTGCCTCACCGTGCAGGGATTCGGCCCTGGCGCCCGGCCCCGCGAACCGACCACCGGAGCGCCGGGCCCCTGCACGGCGCGACACACCACCGGCGCCGCACAGCCCCTGGGAACCGGGGATGCGGCGGGACGACGGGCGGTCGGCCGACGGCTCACGGGCGCCCGGCCCGGGCGGCACGCCGTCCCGCAACGCGCGCCCATCAGTGGACACATCCGGCATCTCGCCCTGATTGCCTTCGCCGTGGCGCCGCCCTACTGTCCCCACCGACGACGACGTCGGCACCGGGCCCGCGCCGCTCGACGAGGGCGGACGCCCCCGGAGGAGCCGGCTCGCGTGCGCCCTCCTCGGCCGGGAGCGGGTTCACCGAAGCACCCGATCACCCTCCCTGCGCGTCCCGTGACGGAACCGCACCCGGGCTGCCGGCGCGCGTCACCCTCCGGCGCCTGGCACCGCTTCCCTGCCTGCCGTGCGCCGCACCGACGAAAGGCACGACATGACCAAGATCGCGATCATCCTCGGCAGCACCCGCCCGGGGCGCAACGGCGCCGCCGTGGCGGACTGGGTCCTCGACATCGCCAAGCAGCGTTCCGACGCGGAGTTCGAGCTCGTGGACCTGGCCGACTACCCGCTGCCGCTCCTCGACGAGGCGCTCCCCCCGTCGTTCGGGCAGTACCAGAACGACCACACCAAGGCCTGGGCGGCGAAGATCGCCGAGTTCGACGGCTACGTGTTCGTGACCCCCGAGTACAACCACTCCACGACGGGCGCCCTGAAGAACGCGCTCGACTACCTGTACGCCGAGTGGAACAACAAGGCGGCCGGCTTCGTGGGCTACGGCTCCGGCGGCGGCATCCGCGCCGTGGAGCACCTGCGCCTCATCGCGAGCGAACTGCAGATCGCCACGGTGCGGGCGCAGGTCGCGCTGTCCCTCCTGACCGACTTCGAGAACTACAGCGTCTTCAAGCCGGGCCCCCACCACCGGACCACCCTCGATGCGACGCTCGACCAGGTCGTCGCCTGGTCGAAGGCCCTGCGGCCGCTGCGCGCCGACGCCTGATCATCCGCCGGGCCCGCCCCGGTCGGGGCGGGCCCGCCACCGCGGAGCCGCCGGCCCGCGGCCACATCCCACGAGGAACCCATGACGTTTGACGATCCGTTCGCACGGGCGCTGCCCGCGGAGGCGGCCGCACTCGCATCGCTGGTGAGCGGCCCGGTCCTGCTGCCCGGCGACGAGGGCTACGACGCAGAATGCGAGATCTACAACCTCAACCTCTCCCTGGAGCCGGCGCTCGCGGTCGGTGCCGCCGACGCGGCCGACGTGCGGGCGGCGGTCTCCTTCGCGGCCCGCCACGGCCGGCCCGTGACGGTGAAGACCACGGGCCACCAGCAGGTCGGCCCCGCCCGCGGCGGGGTGCTGATCAGCACCCGGCGCATGAAGGGCATCACCATCGACGCCGACCGGCGACGCGCACGGGTCGAGGCCGGCGTGATCTGGCAGGAGGTGATCGACCAGGCGGCCACCTTTGGCCTCGCCCCGGTGAGCGGCTCGGCGCCGCTGGTCGGTGTGGCCGGCTACACCCTGGGGGGCGGACTCAGCCCCGTCCTCGGCCGCAGCCTCGGATACGCGGCGGACCACGTCCGCTCACTGGACGTGGTCACCGCCGACGGCGCGTCGCGGCACGTCACGCCCGACACCGACCCCGAACTGTTCTGGGCCCTGCTCGGAGGCAAGGGCAACTTCGGCGTGGTCACCGCGCTGGAATTCGACCTGTTCCCACTGACCAGCTTCTACGGCGGCGGCATCCACTTCCCCGGCGAACACCTCGCCGACCTCCTGCACACCTGGCGCACCTGGCAGTCCGACATGCCGGAGGAGATGTCCTCCTCACTGGCCGTACAACGCCTGCCCCCGCTGCCCGAGTTGCCGGAACCACTGCGCGGCGCGTACGTGGTCCACGTGCGCTTCGCCTTCCTCGGTCCTGCGGCCGAGGGCGCCCGGCTGATCGCACCCCTGCGCGCGGCCGTCCCCGCACTCCTCGACTCCGTCGGCGAGATGCCCTACACAGCCATGGGCGCCATCCACCTGGACCCCCCGACGCCCATGCCCTACTACGACCGCACAACCATGCTGCGCGCGTTCCCCGCCGAAGCCGCCGATACGCTGGTCGAACTGCTCGGTCCCGGGTCCAACTCCCCGCTGGCGAGCGTCGAGATCCGCATGCTCGGCGGCGCACTCGACCGGCAGCCCGCGGCGCCCAACGCCGTCTCCACCCGCGGCCTTCCCTTCGTCCTCTTCGGCTTCGGCGTGGGCGGACCCGACCAGGCCGGATTCCTCCGCGGCGCACTCGACGAGGTCATGAAGGCCATGGAGCCCTGGGCGGACGACCGCAGGATGGTCAACTTCCTCTCCACCGAAGAGGCAACCGACCCCGAACAACTGGAAGAGGCCTACGGCGCCGAGCGCTTCCGGCGCCTGACCGCCGCGAAGAAGGCCCACGACCCGGACAACACGTTCCGCGTGAACCACAACATCCCGCCCCGCTGACGGGGTACGGCCCCCGGGAGGCCGCTCTGCGCAGCCCGGGGGTCACCATCAGTCACGCACAACGCGACGAGGACCACGACCCGAAGGTCGAGGTCCTCGTATCCGTATCGTCAACGGTGGTGTCCGAGGGGGGACTTGAACCCCCACGCCCGATAAAGGGCACTAGCACCTCAAGCTAGCGCGTCTGCCATTCCGCCACCCGGACAGGTGATGCGCGGGGCTGGCCCCGCGGCGACACGGATAACGATACCAAGGATTCGGGGTGGGTTTCACCTGCGTATCCGCTGGGTGCACGGGGTGCCGGGGCCCGGTCGGCCCCGACACCGGGGGGAGCTACCCGGGCTCGGGCGGCATGAGGTGGTAGCCGGGGAAGTTCCCCGGCGGGCGCTCGTCCGCGGGGCCGCGGGTGACCGCGCGGACGAGCAGGTCGCCGCCGACGAAGGCGCCGCGCCAGGAGGCGCCGAGGCCGCCGAAGTGCTCGGCGCGGTCGCCGCGGGAGCGGGGGCGGTTGTGGCCGACCTTGAAGGCGCGGATCCGCGGGGCGAGGCGGGCGTAGGTGTCCGCGTCGTCGGTGGAGAGGGTGGCGACGAGGGTGCCGCCGCCGGTGTTCATGGCGGCCAGCAGTTCGGCCTCGGTGTCGGCCGGGACGATCGTGTCGACCGGGCCGAAGGGTTCCGTGCGGTGCAGCGGGGAGGTGGGGGGCGGGTTGAGGAGGGTGACGGGGGCCAGGTAGGCGGAGGTGTCCTGACCGGGCAGGAGGCGGGCGTCGGCGAGGGTGCCGCGGTGCAGCGGGACCGCGCCGTGGTCGACGGCCTCGGAGACGAGGTCGTCGAGTTCCTTGGCCTTGGCCGCGGTGATCAGCGGCCCGAAGTCGAGTCCGGGGAGGTCGTCCCCGGGGTCGTCCACGGCGAGCGGGTGGCCGAACCGCAGGTCGCGCACGGCGGGCAGGTAGGCGGACAGGAAGTCGGGGAGGAGTTCGCGCCGCACGACGAAGCGCGGGTAGGCGGTGCAGCGCTGTTTGGCGTGGGCGAAGGTCCCGCGGATGTGACCGGACAGGGTTTCCCAGTCGCTGTAGTCCCACACGCCCCAGGTGTTCAGCCCCTCCTGTCCCAGGATGTGGCGTCCGCCCGGGTCGGCGTCCGCGCAGGCCTGCCGGACGCCCGGGTCCCGGCCGCCGACGGAGGAGACGCAGCCGAGTTCGGGGGCCCGTACCAATGCCGCCGCCAGGTCGTCGCCACCGCTGACCAGGGTGACCGGTACGTCCTCGCGGGCGATGAGCGCGCACGCGAGGGTGAGGCAGGCCAGTCCCCCCTCGGCGGGGACCTTGGCGATGACGGCGTTGCCGGCGAGCGCCTGGACCAGCATGGCGTGCACGAGGACGCTCATCGGGTGGTTCCAGCCGGCCAGGTTGCCGACCGGGCCGTGCAGCGGGCGGCGCCACTCGACCATGTCGTCGATCTCCCCGGCGTACCAGCGGACGCCGTCGAGGGCCCGGTCGACGTCGGCCTGGGCGAGCCGCCAGGGCTTGCCGATCTCCCAGACCAGGAGGAGGGCGAGCAGCGCGCGGTGCTCGCTGAGGGCGTCCAGGGCGGCCGAGACCCGGGCCCTGCGCTCGGAGACGGGGATCACCCGCCAGGCGCGGTGCTGGTCGAGGGCGGCGCGGACGGCCCGCCGGGCGGTGTCCGCGCCGAGCCGGGGCGCCCCGGCGACGGGGGTGCCGTCGACGGGGCTCACGGACGGCAGGATCCGGCCGTCCGCCTGCCAGGCCCCGGCCCACAGGTTGAGCACGCGGTCCTCGTGGAACGCCTCGGGGGCGGCGCGCAGGCACCGCCGCCAGGCGTCCGCCCAGGCCGTCCCGGGTTTGAGGGCGAGGGTCACGGTTGGTCCGCCCGGTCGGGGCGGACCTCGCGCAGCGCCCCGCCACGGGTGTAGAGGAAGCCCCTGACCATCTCGGTGCGGGGCAGTTCCGTGGCGTCGCGGACCCGGTTCATGCACGTGACGAGGTCCTCGGCGGGGTCTCCGAGCGCCGCGCAGTCCTCGTGGTGCACCAGGACGATCTCGCGGGTGCCGCCCTCCAGCTGGCTCATCCGCAGCGAGCGGAGGGTGTCGGGGGTGACGCACCCGCCGGCGTTGCGGATGACGTCGGCGTCGCCGGGCCGCAGCCCGAACATCGCCTCGACGCCGAGCCGGGAGTCCATGCACGCGACGATGGCGACGCCGGTGCGGGCCTCCTTCTTCCTGAGGTCGATCGGCGTGAGTGCCGCGCCCACGTCGTACCTGCGCAGGAGCAGTTGCTCGACGCCCGCGGACCGTACGGGGGCGGTCACCGCAGCAGCCCGCGGACGAGCCGCGCGGTCTCCGACGGGGTGCTGCCGACCTTGACGCCGGCGGCCTCCAACGCCTCCTTCTTGGCCTGGGCGGTGCCGGAGGAGCCGGAGACGATGGCGCCGGCGTGGCCCATGGTCTTGCCCTCGGGCGCGGTGAAGCCGGCGACGTAGCCGACCACCGGTTTGGTGACCAGGCGGGAGATGTAGGAGGCGGCGCGTTCCTCCGCGTCGCCGCCGATCTCGCCGATCATGACGATCAGTTCGGTCTCGGGGTCGTCCTGGAAGGCCCGCAGGCAGTCGATGTGGGTGGTGCCGATGACGGGGTCGCCGCCGATGCCGACCGCGGTGGAGAAGCCGAGGTCGCGCAGCTCGTACATCAACTGGTAGGTGAGCGTGCCGGACTTCGACACCAGGCCGATGCGGCCGGCGGTGGTGATGTCGGCGGGGATGATGCCCGCGTTGGACTGCCCGGGGCTGATGAGCCCGGGACAGTTGGGCCCGATCACGCGGGTGCCGGAGGCGACCGCGCGGGCCCGGAAGGCGACCGTGTCGTGGACGGGGACGCCCTCGGTGATGACGACGACGAGCCCGAGCCCGCCGTCGACGGCCTCGTCGACGGCGGCGCGTACGAAGGGCGGCGGCACGAAGACGACGCTGACGTCGGCGCCGGTCATGCCGACGGCCTCCTTGACCGACCCGAAGACCGGGACGGTGCGCCCGTCGAACTCGACCCTCGTTCCGGCCTTGCGCGGGTTGACGCCGCCGACGACGTCCGTGCCCGAGGCGAGCATGCGGCGGGTGTGCTTCATGCCCTCCGAGCCGGTCATGCCCTGGACGATCACCTTGCTGTTGCGGTCGAGGAAGATGGCCATCGCGATCAGCTCCTTGCGGGCTCGGCGGCCCGCGCGGCCGCGCCGTCCATGGTGTCCAGCTGCTGTACGAGGGGGCCCAGCGACGCCGCGGCCTCGTCGAGGACCGCGCGGCCGCGTTCGGCGTTGTTGCCGTCGAGGCGGACGACGAGGGGCTTGGTGAGCTCCACCTGGCCGAGGGCCTGGACGATGCCGTCGGCGACCGCGTCGCAGGCGGTGATGCCGCCGAAGACGTTGACGAGGACGGAGGTGACGTCGGGGTCGGAGAGGATGACGCCGAGTCCGTCGGCCATCACCTGGGCGGAGGCGCCGCCGCCGATGTCGAGGAAGTTGGCGGGGGCCGCGCCGTGGTGGGCGACCACGTCGAGGGTGCTCATCACCAGCCCCGCGCCGTTGCCGATGACGCCGACGGTGCCGTCGAGCTTGACGTAGTTGAGGCCCTTGGCGCGGGCGGCGGCCTCGAGGGGGTCGCCCTCGCCGGGGGTCTCGTAGGCCTCGTGGACGGGGTGCCGGAAGCGGGCGTTGGCGTCGAGGGACACCTTGCCGTCCAGGGCGAGGACGCGGCCGTCCGTGGTGCGGACCAGCGGGTTGACCTCGACCAGCAGGGCGTCCTCGGCGGTGAAGACCTCCCACAGTGCGATCAGCACGGGCACGGTCTCCTCGGGGAGTCCGGCCGCTTCGGCGATCTGCCGGGCCTTCTCCTCGGTGACGCCCTCGGCGACGTCGACGGGGACGCGGGCCAGCGCCTGCGGCCGGGTGGCGGCGACCTCCTCGATGTCCATGCCGCCCTGGGCCGAGGCCATGGCGAGGAAGGTGCGCTCGGCGCGGTCGAGGAGGAAGGAGACGTAGTACTCGTCCTGGATGTCGGCGGTCGGGGTCAGCATGACCTTGCCGACCGTGTGGCCCTTGATGTCCATGCCGAGGATGGCGCCGGCCTTCGCTTCGGCGTCCGCGGGGTCGGAGGCGAGCTTCACGCCGCCGGCCTTGCCCCGGCCGCCGGTCTTCACCTGGGCCTTCACCACGACCTGTCCGCCGAGGCGTTCGGCGGCGGCCCGGGCCTCGGCGGGGTCGTCCACCACGTGGGCGGCGAGCACGGGGACGCCGTGCCGCGCGAAGAGCTCCCGTGCTTGGTACTCGAACAGATCCATCGTCAAACGCACCTGCCCTGACTCGGGGTCGAACGATAATCCGGTGCAGACCTCTGGACACCGGGTCGTCCATGCGGGATAAACGTCTGCATACAGTATTCGTCGGCTGTATGCAATGTACAGACTGCAGAACGGAATCTCGCGATCGGCCTGCTCACCGGCCCCCGGACCGGAAGGAACCTTGGTTGTGACGAAGGCTTTGGAGGGTGTTCGTGTTCTGGACATGACGCATGTCCAGTCGGGTCCGTCGGCGACGCAGTTGCTGGCGTGGCTGGGTGC
>NZ_JBIBGK010000062.1:0-7470 GCF_042956445.1 Streptomyces sp. NPDC008238
TGCTGCCCGCCATGCACATAAATATGCGGTACAGAATGCCCACCCCGGAGGCCCCGCCCCCGGCCCACCAACCCACAGAGCGAGCCCCGCACCAACCGCGCCGGGCAATCGGGAGGGCGGGCGGGCGGACGCCCGCCGCAGGCGCAAACAACCCGCACACACCCACCGGGCAGCCCAGCGCAGCTGCCCGCAGGCGCAAACAACCCGCGCCCAACAACCCGGCAGCCCGGCGCAGCTGCCCGCAGGCGCGACAACCGGCCCGCACAGACGCACCCCGCCGTACTGACACCCCCACGGGGACGGTGCGACGATGCCAGCCCAGGCAAGTACCTCGCGCGGAGGGACGGGACCGGCACATGGCGGAGCTGCACGATCTGACGGCGCTGGAGCAGGGGAAGGCGATCAAGGCGGGGGAGGTCTCCCCCACGGAGCTCGCCGAGCACTATCTGGACCGGGTCGACCGGCACAACGGGACCCTCGGGGCGTTCATCACGGTCACCCCGGAGATCGCCCGCAAGCAGGCCGCCGACGCCGAGTCGGAGGCACTGGCGGCCCGCCGCGGGGATCGGGAGGGAGAGCTGTCGGCGCTGCACGGCGTCCCGGTCCCGGTCAAGGACCTCAACTTCGTGGCCGGAGTCCGCTGCACCCTGGGATCGCAGGCGTACGCCGACCACGTGCCGGACGTCGACGACCACGTCGCCGCCCGATTGCGCGCGGCCGGCACGGTGCTGCTGGGGAAGACCAACACCCCGGAGTTCGGGCTGCCCTGCTACACCGAGAACAAGCTCGCGCCGCCCGCCCGCACCCCGTGGGACCTGGAGCGGTCCGCCGGCGGCTCCAGCGGCGGCGCGGCGGCCGCGGTCGCCTCGGGGCTGGCCCCGGTCGCGCAGGGCAGCGACGGCGGCGGCTCGATCCGTATCCCCTCCTCCGTCTGCGGACTGTTCGGCATCAAACCGAGCCGCGGCAGGGTGAGCGCGGGCCCGGTGCAGCACGACGTGAGCGGCCTGAGCGGCAGCGGCCCGATCGCCCGTACGGTCGCGGACGCGGCGGCCCTGCTCGACGTCCTGGCGGGCCCGATGCCGGGCGACCCGTACGGCGCGCCCTCGCTGCCGCCGGGTGAGACGTTCTCCTCGTACGTCACCCGCGACCCGGGGACGCTGCGCGTGGCCGGCCTGCCCCGGCCCCCCGTGCCGGGGGTCGAGCTGCACCCGGACTGCCGTGCCGCGTACGACGGCGCCGCCGAGCTGCTGCGGGGTCTCGGCCACCAGGTGGACGAGCTGGAACTGCCCGTCGACGGCGCGGTCCTGGACGCCTTCACCCGGGTGTGGGGCGTGATGGCCACCGTCTACCCGGTGGCGCCGGAGCAGGAGGAGCTGCTGATGCCGCTCACCCGGCACCTGCGGGCCGAGGGCGGCCGGGTGAGCGGCCCGGAGTTCGCCGCGGCCCTGTACGCGTTCCGGGCGCTGGGGCAGCTGATCGCGGACGCGTTGCTCTCCTCGTACGACGTGGTGCTGACCCCGACGCTGGCGCAGCCCCCGGCGTTCGTGGGGAGCGCGGGTCTGCGGAACGACGCCGACCCGGCGGCCGAGTTCGCGGGGCTGGCCGGTTACACGCCGTTCACGCCGGTGTTCAACGCGACCGGCCAGCCGGCCGTGAACGTGCCGCTGCACTGGACGGAGGAGGATCTGCCGATCGGTGTGATGTTCGGCGGCCGCTTCGGGGACGAGGCGACGCTCATCTCGCTGTCGGCGCAGTTGGAGTCGGCCCGTCCGTGGGCCGCCCGCAGGCCCGCGATCTGGTAGCGGGGGCGGGGCGCGGCGGCTCCGTGCCGAGCAGCCGCCGTGCTCCCGGTCCCTGGTCGCCGAGCGTGTCGCCGGGGTTGGACAGGGCGCAGCGGTCCAGGGAGAGGCAGCCGCAGCCGATGCAGTCGTCGAGGCTGTCGCGGAGCGCGGTGAGCCGGTCGATGCGGGCGTCGAGTTCGGCCCGCCAGCCCGCGGAGAGCCGGGCCCAGTCGGCCCGGTCCGGGGTGCGGCCCTCGGGCAGGCCGTCCAGTGCCTCGCGGATCGCGGCGAGCGGCATGCCGACCCGCTGGGAGGCCCGGATGAAGGCGACGCGGCGCAGGGTGTCGCGGGTGTAGCGGCGCTGGTTGCCGCTGGTGCGGCGGCTGCGGATCAGGCCCTGGGCCTCGTAGTAGCGCAGCGCGGAGACGGCGGCGCCGCTGCGCCCGCTCAGCTGGCCTACGGTCAGTTCGCGGTGCTCGCCGGGGATCCTCGCCACGCCACGACTCTACTTGCGGTGCGGGACGCTGTTCCGCCACAGCCGGGCGCAGGAGACGAGCGCGGCGGCGACCAGCAGCGTGTTGCGGACGGCGACGATGACGGCGCCCTGCCAGGTGGCGGCGGTGACGTCCGCGAAGAAGAGCGGGTAGTCGACCGTGGTCACGGCGGTGGCGAGCAGCACCAGGGCGGCGGCCGGGCGTTGGGTGGTCTGCCGCGTGGTCAGGCAGACCGCGCCGAGGCCGATCAGCCAGACCAGGTACTGGGGGCTGATGACCCGGCTGGTGACGGTGAAGAGGAGCACGGCCGCCAGCGCGGCGTCGTACGGCGTGGCCGGGGTCCAGCGGGCCGCCCGCACGCGCCACATCAGCAGCCACAGCAGGGAGGTCCCGGTGAGCAGCAGGGAGGCGGTGGTGATCTCGGCGACGTACGGGCCGGTGAACTCCAGCGACCCGTAGTGCGCGACCACCCGGCCCGGCCAGCCGAACATCTCGGCGACGTGGAGGAAGGTGCCGCCGAGGGACTCGATCTCGACCCCGCGGTGGTGCTGGGCGGACAGGAAGCCGAACGCGCCGCGGAACGCGGTGCACAGCACCAGGAGCAGGCCGCCGGCGGACAGGGCGAGCGCGGTCCAGGTCTCCCGGGTGGTGCGGCCGCGCGGGGTGCCGAGCACGGTGAGGACGGGCCAGAGCTTGATGAGGGCGGCGAGTCCGGCGAGCGCGCCGCCGAGCCGTGGCCGCGCGGGCAGGGCGAGCAGCGCGCCGACGGCGACGACGGTGACCATCAGGTCGTAGCGGGCGTAGGGCAGGTGCATCAGCAGCGGCAGTGCCAGCGCCCACAGCCACGCCCCGGCCGTGCTGCGGCCGGGGCGGCCGGTCCCGGCCCGCAGGAGGAGCAGCAGGACGACGGCGTCGGCGGCGAGCGACAACAGGACGAAGCCCTGGAAGTAGCTGAGCCCGGGCAGCAGTTCCGGGGCGAGCATCACCAGGGCGGCGCCGGGCGGGTACTGCCAGGTCACGTCGCCGACGGGGAACGTCCCGTGCGTGAAGCCCTCGCTCCACCGGCGGTAGAGGAAGTGCACCTCGCGGGCGATGTCGCCCTGCCCGCTGCGCAGCAGGGCCAGCATGACCACCCGGCTGGCGAGCCAGTAGACGCCGAGGGCGAGCCAGGTCTGGGGCCAGGTCGCGGGCCGCAGCAAGGCGATGCCGGCGCCCGCCGCGGCGGGGGTGCCGCCGCCGTGCCGGACCTCCACCGTGTGCCAGTCGGACGGGCTGGTCTCCGTGGGGGCCTCGGCCACTTCCGTCTCCTCCACCGGCGCGAACAGGGACATACGGAGATGAAAGATAGTCACAAACCGGACGAACGGCCGTTGATACGCGCCGGGTGCGGGGCGTTGACACGGGTCCGCCGCGGAGACCATGCTGAGCAAGCGCTTGGACAGTACGGGAGGCATGACATGGGACAGCCCAGGATCTTCACCTCGGTCGGCGAACTGAAGGAGGCCATCGGGGAGGACCTCGGCACGACCGGCTGGCTGGAGGTCGACCAGAAGCGGATCGACCTGTTCGCGGACGCCACCGGGGACCACCAGTGGATCCACGTGGATCCGCAGAAGGCGGCCCAGGGCCCCTTCGGCACGACCATCGCGCACGGCTACCTGACGCTGTCGCTGATCCCGTCCTTCACGCCGGAGCTGCTGCGGGTCGAGGGCGTGAAGATGGGCGTCAACTACGGGGTGAACAAGGTCCGTTTCCCCTCCCCCGTACCGGTCGGCTCGCGCCTGCGGGCGACCGGCCGGATCGCCGAGGTGAGCGAGGTGCCCGGCGGCGCCCAGCTCGTCGTGGCGATCACCGTGGAGCGGGAGGGCGGCGAGAAGCCGGTGTGCGTGGCCGAGACGGTCGTCCGCTTCTACCTCTGACGGGGCGCGTACCCGACCATGCGCAGGGCGAGATCGGCGTACAGCGCGCCGATCCCGTCCGGCGTCCGGCGCCCTCCGGGGTTGAACCAGCGGGCCACGTCGATGCAGAGCGACAGCAGCGCGACGGTGGTTCCGGAGACGTCGGGGACGTCGAACTCCCCGGCCTGCACGCCGTCGTGGATGACCGAGCGGACCGCCGCCTCGCTCTTGCGGCGCAGCTCCACCACCTCGGTGTAGTGCTCGGGGCCGAGCGCGCCGAGTTCGTACTGCACGACCCGGCCGGTGGTGTGGTGCTCCGCGTGCCAGCGCACGAAGGAGCGCACGGCCGTGGCCAGCCGGTCGGCGGGGCCGCCGTCGCCGTCGGCGGCGTCCTGGAGCAGCCCGAGCGAGAGCCGGTGCCCGACCACGCTGATCTGGTAGAGCAGCTCTTCCTTGGTCTTGTAGTGGATGTAGAGCGCCGCAGGGCTCATGCCGGCCCGGCCGGCGATGTCGCGCGTGGTCGTCGCGTGGTAGCCGCGCTCCGCGAACGCCTCGACCGCGGCGATCACCAGCCGCCGGGCGGCATCAGGGGTGACACCGGTCCACGCCTCGGTCCGCTGCTCCGACCGCTCCGCCTCCACGTCCATGGCGGACACCCTACATGGACGCTGAGCAAGCGCTTAGATACCGAGCGGTCGGTCGGCGCGGGCCCGTCCCCTCAGAAGGCCGACACCCCCGTGAGCTCCCGGCCGATCAGCAGCTTCTGGATCTGGCTCGTCCCCTCGTACAGGGTCATCACGCGGGCGTCCCGCAGCAGCTTGCCCACGGGGTACTCGTCGATGTAGCCGTAGCCGCCGAAGACCTGCAGCGCGTTGCCGGCGCAGCGCACCGCCGCCTCACTGGCGAAGAGCTTCGCCTTGGACGACTCCGCGGCGAAGGGCAGGCCCCGGTCGATCAGGTCGGCGACCCGCCAGGTCAGCAGCCGGGCGGCGTCCACGTCCAGGGCGATGTCCGCGAGCAGCTCCTGCACCAGCTGGTGCCCGGCGATCGGCTTGCCGAACTGCTCGCGCTCCTTGGCGTAGCCCACGGCGGCGTCGAGCGCCGCCTGCGCGATGCCCACGCACCCCGCGGCGACCGACATCCGGCCCTTGGCCAGGGCGGACATGGCCACGGAGAAGCCCTTCCCCTCCGGCCCGAGCATCGCGGAGGCCGGCACGCGCACGTCCTCCAGCACCAGCTCCGCGGTGGCCTGGCCGCGCAGCCCCAGCTTCCCGTGCACCTCGTACCGGGCGAGGCCGGGACTGTCGGTGGGGACCAGGAAGGCGCTGACGCCCTTGTGGCCGGGGGCGTCGTTGGTGCGGGCGAACAGCAGGACGACGTCCGCCCAGGTGCCGTTGGTGATGAACATCTTGGCGCCGTTGATCACGTAGTCGCCGCCGTCGCGCCGGGCGCGCGTGGTCAGGTTGCCGGCGTCCGAGCCGGTGCCGGGCTCGGTCAGCCCGAAGCAGCCCAGCGCCTCCCCGGAGGCCAGCCGGGGCAGCCACTCCCGCTTCTGCTCCTCCGTGCCCCAGTGCGCGACCGACTTCGCCACCAGCCCGAGCGAAACGGACACGATGCCGCGCACCGAGGAGTCGCCGCGCCCCAGCTCCTCGGTGACCAGGCAGTACGCCAGGTGGTCGCCGCCCGAGCCGCCGTACTCCTCCGGCAACGTCAGCCCCAGGAAGCCCACGTCGCCCAGCTTCTTGACGATGCCCCGGTCCACGGCCTCCGCCCGGTCCCACGCGGCCGCGTGCGGCACGATCTCACGCGCGGTGAACTCGGCGGCCAGCGCGCGGACCGCGGCCTGCTCCTCGGACAGCTCAAGATTCACGGCGCACCTCGGTTCGGCTTTAAATTACCACTGCTAGTTTCCTGGGGGCAGCCTCTACTATGTGCCGCATGGCCCGCCCCCGCAAGCCCCTGCTCAGCCGCGAACGCATCGTCTCCACGGCACTCGCGCTCGTGGACGGGGAAGGGCTGCAGGCCGTCTCCACGCGCCGCCTCGCGGCGGAGCTCGGCGTCAGCGGGCCGAGCCTCTACAACCACTTCCCGACCAAGGACGACATCCTGGACGCCGTCGCCGACGCGGTCGTCGGCGAGGTCGACCTCGCCATGTTCGACGACGGCCGCGACTGGCGGGACGCCCTCGTCGCCTGGGCCCGCTCCTACCGCGCCGCGCTCGCGGCCCACCCCCACATCGTCCCGTTCCTCGCCCAGGGCCCCGGCCGCCGCCCGGCCGGCCTGCGCATGGCGGACGCGGTCTTCGGCGGCATGACCGCCGCCGGCTGGCCCCCGGCCCACGCCACCCGCGTGGGCGCGCTCATGCGGTACTTCGTGGCCGGGTCGGCGCTGGGGTCCTTCGCGCGGGGCTTCGTCGACGACGCGTCCGCCTACGACCCGGCGGACTACCCGCACCTCGGGCAGGCGCACCTCCTCGCGGAACGGCAGCAGCAGGTGGACGAGGGTGCGTTCGAGACGGGGCTGCGGGCGTTGGTGGACGGGCTCGCGCTCCAGTTCGCTGCGCTGGGCTGTGCCGGGTAGGGCTGTTGTTGCGTGCGGCGCCGTTGTGCGGGGCTGCCCGGTGGGTTGTGTGCGGCCCGGTGGTTGTGTGCGGCGCCGTTGTGGTTTCTGTTGGGGTTTCTCCCCCACCCTCCCGCCCGATTGCCCGGCGCGATTGGTGCGGGCCTCGCACGTTGTGGTGGGGTCGGCGCCGCGCCGGCGCACGTCCTCAACGCTCGCGGTCTACGTCCACATCATTCGGCACCGCGTTCGCCGCTCGTCTCCCCCAGCCTTCGGCCGGGGGGAGCACCCCGACACACCCCCTCCTGGTGTGTGGGCGCACAACGGCCGGTGGGGGGTCAGATAGGCGTGCGGGGGTACCCGGAACCGCTCTCGGACCCCGACAGCCCCGCCGCTCAAGCCCACATCATTCGGCACCGGGTCCGCCGCCCACCTCCCCCAGCCTTCGGCCAGGAGGAGCACCCCGCCACACCCCTCCCTGTTGCGCGGGCGCAGGGTGTCCCGTTGGGGTGCGTCGGACAGGTGCGGTGCCCCCGGGCTGCCTTGTGACCACCCACCGGCCGTTGGTCGCGGAACCGGCGGAGGGGGTGGGGTCGTAGGGGTGGGCGTTCTGGACGCTGACGTGTATTTGATGTGCGGCACAGACGGCAAGAACAAGTGCTGCCCGCCATGCACATAAATATGCGGTACAGAATGCCCACCCCGGAGGCCCCGCCCCCGGCCCACCCATGCACAGTG
>NZ_JBIBGK010000063.1:0-6665 GCF_042956445.1 Streptomyces sp. NPDC008238
CCACCCGCTACGACAAGACCGCCCAGTCGTTCCAGGCCGCCGTCACCCTCGCATCACTGCTGATGTGGGCCTGACGTTTGACGACAGGCTCTAGCAGTACCGGCACAGCTCGTGACGGCCTCAATCGGTGACGGCGGTCCCCCATTCCTGCAGTGGCCGCAGTCACGCGCCCGGGCGGGGTCCGCGTGCGGGAGAGGCGGTGGACGAAGGTAATAGGGCGACGCTCCTCCACGGATACCCCCGTGCAAGCGTGTCGGCCGAAGCCCGCGCCGTGGAATAGGCGCTGTGAGCCCGGGTACCCGAAGGGCGGTCGGTGCCGAGAGGCCACAGCCCGGAGGCGAACATGGAGCCGTCAGTGGACCGGATCGCACAGCCCTGGGGCAGCCGGACCCCCTACGGCCGGCACGAGACGTGGCCCACGCGGGTGGACACGTACCTGGCCGAGGGCATCGAACCGGAGAAGGTGGACCGGTGGGTGCGGGCCGCCTCGATCCTGCACTCGGACGGCGACGCCATGGACATCGCCGTCGTCGGGGACCGCATCGTCGGCGTGCGGGGCCGCGCCACCGATCGTGTGAACCGCGGCCGGCTGGGTCCGAAGGACCTCTTCGGCTGGCAGGCCAACGGCGCACCGGACCGGTTGACCCGGCCGCTGGTCCGCCGCGGCGGCCGGCCGGCCGAGTGCGACTGGGACGCCGCGATGGAACACGTCGTCGCCCGGTCCCGGGCCCTGCTGGACGAGAGGGGGCCGGGCTCGATCGGCTTCTACACCTCCGGGCAGTTGTTCCTGGAGGAGTACTACACGCTCGCCGTCCTGGCCAGGGCCGGCATCGGCACCAACCATCTGGACGGCAACACCCGTCTGTGCACGGCGACGGCCGGGGAGGCACTGAAGGAGTCGTTCGGCTGCGACGGCCAGCCGGGCTGCTACGACGACTTCGACCACGCCGACGTGATCGCCCTGTTCGGCCACAACGTCGCCGAGACGCAGCCGGTGCAGTGGATGCGCATCCTCGACCGTCTCGAGGGCGCCGCTCCCCCGCTGCTGGTCTGCGTCGACCCGCGCCCCACCCAGGTGGCCCGCCGGTCCGCCGTCCACCTCGCCCCGCGCGTCGGCACGAACGTGGCCCTGAT
This sequence comes from Streptomyces sp. NPDC008238, assembly GCF_042956445.1. Lineage (NCBI taxonomy): Bacteria > Bacillati > Actinomycetota > Actinomycetes > Kitasatosporales > Streptomycetaceae > Streptomyces > Streptomyces sp. NPDC008238. Next base: position 1,135 of record NZ_JBIBGK010000063.1, read on the forward strand.
GAACGCGCTGTTGCACGAGATCATCCGCACCGACCGGGTCGACCACGACTACATCGCGGCCCACACGGTCGGCTACGAGGAACTGACGGAGCAGGTCGGGGAGTGCACTCCCGAGTGGGCGGCCGGGATCTGCGACGTGCCGGCGGCACGCATCGCCGAGGCCGCGGAGGTACTGGGCACCGCGGAGCGGCTCACCTCGACCGTGCTGCAAGGCTTCTACCAGTCGCACCAGGCGACCGCGGCCGCGGTGCAGGTCAACAACCTGCACCTGATCCGCGGCATGCTCGGGCGGCCCGGGGCCGGGGTGCTGCAGATGAACGGCCAGCCCACCGCGGAGAACACCCGCGAATGCGGTGCGAACGGTGACCTGCCCGGCTTCCGCAATTGGGAGAACGACGCCCACGTCGCCGATCTCGCGAAGGTCTGGAACGTCGAGCCGTCGACGATCCCGCACTACGCCCCTCCCACGCACGCGATGCAGATGTTCCGGTACGCCGAGCAGGGCTCCATCCGCATGCTCTGGATCAGTGGCACGAATCCCGCGGTGTCCCTGCCCGAACTGTCCCGCATCCGCTCGATCCTCACGCAGGAGCGCCTGTTCGTCGTCGTGCAGGACCTGTTCCTCACGGAGACCGCGCAACTGGCCGACGTGGTGCTGCCCGCGGCCACGTGGGGCGAGAAGACGGGCACCTTCACCAACGCCGACCGCACGGTGCACCTGTCGGAGAAGGCCGTCGACCCTCCCGGCGAGGCCAGGCCGGACCTGGACGTCTTCCTCGACTACGCCGCCCGCATGGACTTCCGCGACAAGGACGGCGGGCCGCTGGTCGGCTGGCACGACCCCGAATCCGCCTTCGAGGCGTGGAAGCGGTGCAGCGCCGGCCGTCCCTGCGACTACACCGGCATGAGCTACGACAAGCTGCGCGGCGGCAGCGGCGTCCAGTGGCCGTGCAACGCACAGGCGCCGGACGGCACCGAACGGCTGTACCTCGACGGGATCGCCTGGGCCCACCCGGACGTCTGCGAGAGCTACGGCAAGGACCTGCTCACCGGCGCCGCGGACAGTGTGGTGGAGTACCGCTCCCTCAATCCCGACGGCAAGGCGGTCCTCAAGGCGGCCGAGTACCTGCCGCCGCACGAGGAGCCCACCCCGGACCACCCCTTCCAGCTCACGACGGGGCGGACGGTCTACCACTTCCACACCAGGACCAAGACCGGCAGGGCGCCCCAACTGAACGCCGCCGCGTCCGACGTGTGGGTGGAGATCTCCGCCGGCGACGCCGAAGCACGGGGACTGGACGAGGGCGACCTGGTCGAGGTCGGCACGCCGCGGGGCGCGCTGCGCGGCCGGCTCCGTGTCACCGGCATCCGGGCGGGCTTGCTCTTCGTCCCGTTCCACTACGGCTACTGGGACACTCCGGGCGGTCACGAACCGGACGGTGACACGCCCGGCCGGGCGGCGAACGAGGCGACGGTCACCAACTGGGACCCGGTCTCCAAGCAGCCGTTGTTCAAGACCGCGGCGGCCGCTCTGACCCTGGTGCGGCGTGGCGGCGGAGCCACCGCTCCGGCACCGACCACGACAGCCTCCGCCCCCCTGCAGAGCGGAGCCGTGCCCGCCACCGCGGGAGGCGCGGGCGCCTTCGCGTCCCAGACGCCCGGCGGACCCCCCTCACCCGGCACACAGGAAGGCGGAATCCGGTGAACGGCATCAAGGACCTGTTGCGGGCCCTGCACGGCGACGAGGAGCACCTGGCGAAGGAATTCGTGGCGGTCGCCCACCGCCATCGTTCGGATCACGAGGTCCACCACGTCTCCATGGATCTGGCCGCGTGGTCACGCGAGCACACGCGCCGGATCGCGGACGCCGCACGGGCCCACGACCTGGACCTCGATCCGCCCGGCGAGCCGCACACCGGTCTCCTGCCGGCGATCGGCAGGAAGGCCGCCGAGGCGGTGGGCCGCCGCCCGGAACCGGCGCTGCTGCTCCTGCGGGACCTGCGTGACCTCCACCTCGCCGCGTCCGGCAACTCCCTGTACTGGGAGATGGTGGCGCAGGCGGGACAGGCCACCGGTGACGAACGGCTGCTCCGCCTCGCCACGCAATGCCACCCTCGGACACTGAGGCAGATGCGCTGGACCAACACCATGATCAAGACCTTGTCGCCCCAGGCGCTGGCGAGCCTGCGTTGAACCCCCGACCTGCGCTGGATCCCCGACGGCGGCCCGGCCCGGTGAAGTCGGCGGCGAGCCTGCGTCACGGCCCCCGGCTCGCGTCGGCCCGGCCGCCCGCGCCCAGGAGCCCGGTGTCGGTGATGTCGCCGCGCTGCTCCAGGGCGCCCATCGTGTGCCGGGCCCGCCACGCCACGAGTCCCGGCAGGAGGACGCGCACCGCCTGGACGCCGCGCAGCCAGGGCTGGACGTACACGGCGGAGGCACGGTGCTCGATGCCCCGTACGAGCCGCTCCGCCGTGGCCTCGGCGGTGTAGGTGCGGCTCGCCGGCCAGGGCAGGAGGGCACGCAGCTCGCGCATGGTCGGGTGGCACTCCGCGTCGCGGATCATCTCCGTGTCCGTCCAGCTCAGATAGGCGACGCCGACGGTGACACCGTGGTGGGCCACCTCCGCGCGCAGGGAGTGCGTGAACGCCTCGACGCCGGACTTGGAGGCGCAGTAGGCGGACATCAGCGGCGCCGCGCCCATGGCGGCGAGTGAGGAGACCTGCAGGTAGTGGCCGCGGGTCGTCAGCAGCTGCGGAAGGAAGGTGCGGGCGGTCAGGGCGCTTCCGACGAGGTTGACCTCGACGATCCTGCGCCAGGTCGCCATGGAGGAGTCGATGAAGGGACCTCCGGCGGCGATGCCGGCGTTCGCCACAACCACGGAGGCGGGGCCGAGCTCCCCCCTCACCTGGCATGCGGTACGGCGCAGGGCGGATTCGTCCGTGACGTCGACGTACCAGGCCCGCGCCGGACCGGGCGCCGCGGCCGCCGCCGCCCGCAGTTCCTCCGCCTCGAGTCCCAGCAGGGCGACGCGGGCGCCGCGTTCCGAGAGGAGATGCGCCACTGCCCGCCCGATGCCCCGGGCGGCGCCGGTCACCACGGCCGTACGGCCCAGCAAGGGCGGGGAGCCGGTCACGCTGAGCCTCCGTCCACGAGAGGAAATCAACAAAACCCCCTATAACGACCGTAACCGAGGGCAGGAGACCAGGCGGTCGGGAAAAGGAGACGAGACACCGGAGGGACTCATGGCTGTACGGCACCGGTTGATCGACGGCGCTCCGGAGGACGTCTGGGCCGTCCTCTCCGACGCTACGCGCTACGGCGAGTGGGTCGTGGGTCCCTCGTCCTCCCGGCAGGGGGACGGGGACTGGCCCGAGGTGGGCTCCAGCATCGAGTACACCGTGCTGCTCGGGCCGGTGAAGCTGACCGGCGAGACGATCGTCCGTATCTGCCGGCCTCCGCGGCAGCTCGAACTGGAGGCCCTCAGCGGGTGGCTCGGCTCCGCGCGGATCGCCTTCGAACTGTGCCCCTGGGGACGGGACACGCTGGTGATCGTGGACGAGCACCCGCTGCGCGGGCCCGGCGGCGCGCTCCACAACGCCGCGCTGGACGCCCTGCTCCAGGTCCGGCACCGCAGCATGCTCAGCCGGCTGGCCAGAGCCGTGGAGACGCACGGGGCGCACGGCACGCACCAGGGCGAGGACGGCTGAACGAGGCCGGTGACGGGAGGCACGCCATGGCGGACGCGGTGGTGATCGGCGCGGGACCCAACGGCCTGGTCGCCGCGAACCTGCTGGCCGACGCGGGATGGAGCGTCGAGGTCCTCGAGGCCCAGGACGAGCCGGGGGGCGGGGTCCGCTCCGCGCGGGACGTCCACCCCGACTTCGTGCACGACCTGTTCAGCTCCTTCTACCCCCTGGCGGCCGCCTCGCCGGTCATCCGGGGGCTCGAACTGCACCGCGAGGGCCTGCGGTGGGCGCACGCGCCGGCCGTGGTCGCGCATCCGCTGCTCGACGGCCGCTGCGCGGTGCTGCACCGGCGCGCCGTCGACACGGCCGCGGTCCTCGACGCGGAATCCGACGGCGACGGAGCGGCATGGCTGCGGCTCTGCACGGCCTGGGACCGCCTCGGCGACGACCTCGTCGACGCCCTGTTCACGCCCTTCCCTCCGGTGCGCCCCGGGCTGCGGCTCGCGGCACGGCTGCGCGCGGGCGGGGGGCTGCGGATGGCCCGCACGCTCGTACTGCCCGTGCGGCGCCTGGGCGAGGAGGAGTTCCGGGGCGAACTGGGTGCCCTGCTGCTGGCCGGTAGCGCACTCCACGCCGACCTGGCGCCGGAGGCGGCCGGGAGCGGAGGCTTCGGCTGGCTGATGGCGATGCTGGGGCAGACCTACGGCTTCCCCGTTCCCGTCGGGGGTGCCGGAGCACTCACCGCCGCCCTCGTCGGCCGCCTCCACCGACACGGCGGCACGCTGCGCTGCGGGACCCGGGTGACCTCGGTCGTCGTCCGCTCAGGGCGGGCGGTGGGCGTCCGCACCGCCGGCGGCGACGCGGTGCCGGCGCGGCGTGCCGTGCTGGCCGACGTGTCGGTACCCGCCCTCTACGGGGTGCTGGTCGACCGGGACGACCTGCCGGCCCGGGTCCTGGAGGACCTGCGCCGTTTCCAGTGGGACTTCGCGACCTTCAAGGTGGACTGGGCCCTGGCGGGCCCCGTGCCGTGGTCGGCTCCCGCGGCGGCGCAGGCGGGCACGGTGCACCTGGCCGAAGGGGTCGACGGGCTGACGCAGTTCGCCGCGCAGATCGCCATGGGGCAGGTGCCGGAACGGCCCTTCCTCCTGTTCGGGCAGATGACCACCGCCGACGCATCCCGTTCACCCGCCGGGACGCAGTCGGCCTGGGCGTACACCCACCTCCCCCACCGTGTCCGCGGCGACGCGGGCGGAGCGGGGATCGCCGGCACCTGGGACCGGACGGACCGGGAGCTGATGGCCGACCGTGTGGAAGCGCAGGTCGAGCGGTACGCCCCCGGATTCAGGGCGCTCATCGAAGCCCGCCGCGTGCTCGCCCCGCCCGACCTGGAGGAGCACGACGCCAACCTCCACGGGGGCGCCATCAACGGTGGCACGGCAGCCATGCACCAGCAGCTCGTCTTCCGTCCCGTGCCGGGCACCGGGCGTCCCGAGACACCTATCGCCGGGCTGTTCCTGGCCTCGGCGGGGGCCCATCCGGGCGGCGGGGTCCACGGCGCACCGGGCGCCAACGCCGCGCATGCCGCGCTGCGCTCCCGTTCCCCCAGCCGCCTGCTCAGCGGGGCGCAGCGTGCGCTGACCCGGCGCGGCCGCCTGGGCCGACCCGCCTGAGCCGCCGCGGCTGTCAGAGCTGGGTGCGGCGGGCGCAGGCCGCCGTGACCTCGCGGAGGCTTCCGGTGCGGCGGAGCAGGTCGCGCTGGATCTGCGCGCCGTTGCCGGTCTTGAGGAGCGCGGCGAGGGCTTCCTGCGCGGGGATCAGGTCGCCGTTGTCCTCCAGCGCGTCGCG
>NZ_JBIBGK010000064.1:0-5801 GCF_042956445.1 Streptomyces sp. NPDC008238
CACGTGGACGAGCCGTCCCCGCACGTCGACTGGTCGGAGGGCGCGGTCTCGCTGCTGGCCGAGCAGAGGGACTGGCCGGAGACCGGCCGTCCGCGTCGCGCCGCGGTGTCGTCGTTCGGCTTCAGCGGCACCAATGCCCACGCCATCATCGAACAGGCTCCTGAACCCTTCCCCGCACCCGCGCCCGTACAGCCGCAGGAACCGGAGCGGCCGACCGGCCCGCTTCCCTGGACGCTGTCCGGGAAATCGGTCGAAGCCCTCCGCGAACAGGCCGCACGACTTCGGGGGTTCGCCCTCGACAACGCGGACGTGACCCCGGCCGACATCGGCTGGTCCCTGGCCACGACCCGTACCGCGCTGGACCGCCGCGCGGTGGTCGTCGCGGCGGACCGCGACGGATTCCTCGCCGCGCTCGAAGCGCTGGCCGCGGGCCAGGCGAGCGCGGCGGTGACACAGGGCTCGGCGGCGGCGGGCAAGGTGGCGTTCCTCTTCACCGGGCAGGGCAGTCAGCGGCTCGGCATGGGCCGGGAGCTGTACGCCGCGTACCCGGTGTTCGCGGACGCCCTGGACGCGGTCTGCGCGCACCTCGATGTGCCGCTGAAGGACGTGCTGTTCGGGGACAACGCGGACCTCCTCGACCGGACGGAGTGGACCCAGCCGGCGCTGTTCGCGGTCGAGGTCGCGCTGTTCCGGCTGCTGGAGAGCTGGGGCGTGAAGCCGGACTTCCTCTCCGGCCACTCCATCGGCGAGATCGCCGCAGCGCACGTCGCCGGGGTGCTGTCCCTGGAGGACGCGTGCAGGCTGGTCGAGGCGCGCGGACGGCTGATGCAGGCGCTCCCGGCCGGCGGTGTGATGATCGCGCTGGAGGCGGCCGAGGACGAGGTCCTGCCGGTGTTGGACGACCGCGTGAGCGTCGCGGCCGTCAACGGGCCCCAGGCCGTGGTCATCGCGGGTGACGAGGAGACGGCCGCGGCCGTTGTGGAGCTGTTCCCGGACCGCAGGTCGAAGCGCCTGGCGGTCAGCCATGCCTTCCACTCCCCGCACATGGACGGCATGCTCGACGCCTTCCGCGAGGTCGCCGAGGGCCTGACCTACGCCACCCCCCGCATCCCGGTCGTCTCCAACCTCACCGGCACCGTCGTCACCGACGAGATGGCCACGGCCGACTTCTGGGTACGGCACGTCCGCGAGGCCGTCCGCTTCCTCGACGGCATCCGCGCCCTGGAGGCCGCAGGCGTCACCACCTACCTCGAACTCGGCCCTGACGGCGTCCTGTCCGCGATGGCGCAGGACTGCCTGACCGCCGAAGACGCGGCCTTCGCTCCGGTCCTGCGCTCCGCGCGCCCCGAGGTCGAGACCGTCACCACCGCACTCGCCCTCGCCCACACCCGGGGCGTCGCGGTGGACTGGGAGGCGTACTTCGCGGGGACCGGCGCCCAGCGCGTCGACCTGCCGACCTACGCCTTCCAGCGGCAGCGCTACTGGCTGGAGGCCCCCGCACACGCCCTGAGCGGCGACGTGACGTCCGCGGGCCTCGGCAGTGCGGATCACCCGCTGCTCGGCGCGGCGGTCGAGCTGCCCGACTCCGACGGGTTCCTCTTCACCGGCCGGATCTCCCTGCGCACCCACCCCTGGCTGGCCGACCACCGGGTCGCGGGCACCGCGCTGCTGCCCGGCGCCGCGCTCGTCGAGCTGGCCGTGCGGGTCGGGGACCACGCGGGCTGCGACCTGCTGGAGGACCTGACGCTGGAAGCGCCGCTGGTGCTGCCCGAGACGGGCGGCGTGCAGCTCCGGCTCACCGTCGCGGAGCCCGAGGCGGCGGGGCGGCGCGCCTTCCACGTGTACTCCCGGCCCGAGGAGTCCGCGGCGGACGAGCCGTGGACCCGGCACGCCGGCGGTTTCATGGCGGTCGCGACCGAAGCGACGCCCGCGGCGGAGGAAGCGGCCGCGTGGCCGCCTGCCGGAGCCGAGCCCTGCGACGTGGACGAGCTGTACGTGTTCTTCGACGCGATGGGACTCGAGTACGGTCCGGCGTTCCGCAACCTGCGGCGCGCCTGGCGGCTCGGCGACGGCGAGGTCTGCGCCGAGGTCGCCCTCGCCGACGACGACCGGCCGGAGGGCACGCGGTTCGGGCTCCACCCGGCGCTGCTGGACTCGGCCCTGCACGCGGCCGCTCTCGGGGACTTCTTCCCCGGCGCCGAGCCGGGTGCCCGCCTGCCCTTCGCGTGGGACTCGGTGCGGCTGCACGCCGTGGGCGCCTCCGCGCTGCGGGTCCGCATGGCACCGGCCGGACAGGACGCCGTCTCCCTGCTGATCGCGGACGAGACGGGGCAGCCGGTGCTCAGCGTCGCGTCCCTCGTCCTGCGTCCGCTGAACGTCGACGGGATCACGGGCGGTGCCGGCGGGCCCGCTGGGGCCTTCCGGGACAGCTTGTTCCGGGTCGACTGGCCGGTGCTGCCGATGCCCGAGGACGTACCGCCGCCCGGTGACGGCCGCTGGGCCCTGCTGGGAGGGGACCCGTTCAAGCTGGCCGCCGTCCTCGACGCTCACAGCGTCCACCCGGACCTGGCGTCACTCGGCCGAGAGATCGGTGCCCTCCAGGCCGAGGACGCGCCGGAGACCGTCCTCGTCGCCCTCGCACCGGACGTCTCCACCGCCGGCGGCCTCGCGCCCGCCGCGCACAGCGCCGTCACCGCCGCACTGGAACTGATCAGGACCTGGCTCGCGGACGAGCGGTTCGCCGCGTCGAGGCTGGCCCTCGTCACCCGGGGCGCTGTCGTCGTGGACGCCGACGAGGACGTCGAAGACCTGGTGCACGCCGCGGTGTGGGGCCTGGTCCGTTCCGCGCAGGCCGAGCACCCGGGCCGATTCGTGCTGGTCGACGTCGATTCCGAGGACGCGTCCCTCCGGGCGCTGCCCGCCGCTCTCGACACCGACGAGACGCAACTTGCCGTCCGGGACGGCGCCGTACGGGCCCCGCGCCTCGCCCGCGAGCCTGTCGCCCCCGCACAGTACCCGGACGCCGCCTTCGACCCGGACGGCACCGTCCTGGTCACGGGCGCCGGCGGCACCCTCGGCGGACTCCTCGCCCAGCACCTGGTGGACGTCCACGGGGTGCGGCGCCTGCTGCTGGTGAGCCGGCGGGGCGCGGGGGCGGAGAACGCGGCGGAGCTCACCGAACAACTGGCCGCATCCGGCACTGAGGTGACCTGGGCGGCGTGCGACGTGGCCGACCGCGACGCGCTCGCCACCGTACTGGCGGGCATTCCCGCCGAGCACCCGCTCACCGCGGTCGTGCACGCGGCCGGTGTCCTGGACGACGGAACCGTCGAGGCGCTGACCCCGGACCGGCTCCGGCGCGTCCTGCGGCCCAAGGTCGACGCGGCATGGCACCTGCACGATCTGACCCGCGACCTGGACCTGTCCGCGTTCGTCCTGTTCTCCTCGGCCGCCGGTGTCCTCGGCAACGCCGGACAGGCCAACTACGCGGCGGGCAACACCTTCCTCGACGCCCTCGCCCAGCACCGCAGGGCGCAAGGACTCACGGCGGTCTCGCTGGCCTGGGGCCTGTGGGACGACGAGGCCGGCATGGCCGGGACGCTCGACGCGGCCGAGCGGCGGCGCCTGGGTCGCGGCGGCATGCTGCCGCTCTCCCCGGCGGAGGGCCTGGCCCTGTTCGACGCCGCCCTGCCCGGTGCCGCCGGGGAGGAAGCGACCGCGTCCCTCCTGGTGCCCGCCCGGCTCGACCTGGCCGAACTCCGCAGGGCCGTCGGCGACTGGACACCGCCGCTGCTGCGCGGCCTGCTCCGCGGCACCGCGCGGCGCCGGGCGAGCGACGCGTCGGCGCAGACCCCGGACTCGCTCGCGCAGCGGCTCGCCCAACTGCCCTCCGCCGAACGGGACCGGGTGCTCCTCGACCTGGTCTGCACCCAGGTGGCCCAAGTCCTCGGCCACAGCGGGTCCGCCGCCATCGAACCCGGCAGCGCCTTCAAGGAACTCGGCTTCGACTCGCTGACCGCGGTGGAACTGCGCAACCGCCTCGGAGCCGCGGCCGGGCTGAGGCTGCCCGCCACGCTGATCTTCGACTACCCGACCCCCGAAGCGCTGAGCGGCTACCTGCGCTCCGCGCTGCCCCTCAACGACGACGGGCCGTCGGTCCTCGGCGAACTCGACCGGCTCGAGGAGGCCTTGGGCGCGTCCGACGCGGACAGCGTCACCGCTTCGCGGATCACGATGCGCCTGCAGGCCCTCCTCGCCAAGTGGAAGGACGCGCAGGAAGCCGGCGGCACGGCCCCTGACACGGCCGACGACGACGGCGACCTCGAGACCGCCACGGACGACGAGCTCTTCGACCTGCTGGACGAGGAACTCGGCTCCTCCTGACCCTTCCTGCCGCCCCACCTGCCCCACGACCCATCCGCGCCACCGGAGACCCGGCCGGGCGCGCCGCCCCGCCCGGACGACGACCGACCGGAACGACCGCCTCTGAGGCATGGAGCCCACGCAATGGAGAACGAGGACAAGCTTCGCGACTACCTCAAGCGGGCGACCGCCGACCTGCGCCAGGCCCGCAGGCGGCTGCGCGAGGTGGAGGAGAAGAACGAGGAGTCCGTCGCCATCGTCGCGATGAGCTGCCGCTACCCGGGGGGCGTGCAGACCCCCGAGGACCTGTGGCGGCTCGTCGCGAACGGTGAGGACGCCATCTCCGCCTTCCCGGTCGACCGCGGCTGGGACGTCGAGTCGCTGTACGACGCCGACCCCGACAGCGCGGGATCCAGCTACGTCAGCGAGGGCGGCTTCCTCTACGACGCCGGCCGCTTCGACCCCGCCCCCTTCGGGATCTCGCCGCGTGAGGCGCTCGCCATGGACCCGCAGCAGCGGCTGCTGCTGGAGACGTCCTGGGAGGCGTTCGAGCGCGCCGGCATCGACCCGTCCTCGCTGCGCGGCAGCCGGACGGCCGTCTTCGCGGGCGTCATGTACCACGACTACACCGCCCGCCTCGACTCCGTCCCCGACGGCGTCGAGGGCTTCCTCGGCACCGGCAGCAGCGGCAGCATCGCCTCCGGGCGCGTCGCGTACACCTTCGGTCTCGAGGGCCCGGCCGTCACCATCGACACGGCCTGCTCGTCGTCGCTGGTGGCACTGCACCTTGCGGTGCAGGCGCTGCGGGCGGGGGAGTGCTCCATGGCCCTGGCCGGCGGCGTGACCGTCATGGCCACCCCGTCGACGTTCACCGAGTTCAGCCGTCAGCGCGGTCTCGCGGCGGACGGACGCTGCAAGCCCTTCGCGGCCGCGGCCGACGGCACGGGCTGGGGCGAGGGCGCCGGCATGCTCCTGGTCGAGCGCCTGTCGGACGCACGGCGCAACGGCCACCCGGTGCTGGCGGTGGTACGGGGTTCGGCGATCAACCAGGACGGCGCCAGCAACGGCCTGACGGCGCCGAACGGCCCGTCGCAGCAGCGCGTCATCCACCAGGCGCTCACCAACGCGCGCCTGTCGGCCGCGGACGTCGATGTCGTCGAGGCACACGGCACCGGCACGACGCTCGGCGACCCGATCGAGGCGCAGGCCCTGCTGGCCACGTACGGGCAGGAGCACACGGCAGAACAGCCCCTGCTGCTCGGCTCGATCAAGTCGAACATCGGGCACACGCAGGCTGCCGCCGGCGTCGCCAGCATCATCAAGATGGTGTTGGCGATGCGGCATGGTGTGGTGCCGAAGTCGTTGCACGTGGATGAGCCGTCGCCGCATGTGGATTGGGCTTCGGGTGCGGTGTCGTTGGCGTCGGACGCGGTGGTGTG
>NZ_JBIBGK010000065.1:0-5479 GCF_042956445.1 Streptomyces sp. NPDC008238
CACCCCGGAGGCCCCGCCCCCGGCCCACCCATGCACAGTGCGCAGGCCCGCACCAATCGCGCCGGGCAATCGGGAGGGCGGGTGGGGGAGAAACCGCAACCCCAGCCACAAACAACCCGCACACAACAACAAGCCGCAACCACGGACCCCGGGCACGCTACCGCAGCTGCTGCTCGGCCCAGATCACCTTCCCCTCGGCCGTGTACCGCGTCCCCCAGCGCTCCGCGAACTGCGACACGAGGAACAGCCCCCGCCCGCCCTCGTCCGTCGCGGCCGCGTACCGCAGGTGCGGGGAGGTGCTGCCGGCGTCGGAGACCTCGCAGACCAGCACCTGGTCGAGGATCAGCCGGACCTTGATGGGCTCGGCCCCGTACCGGATCGCGTTGGTGATGAGCTCGCTGAGCACCAGCTCCGTCGTGAAGGACAGCTCCTCCAACCCCCAGGCGCCCAGCTGCCGCTGGACCGCCGCGCGCACCCCGGAGACCGCGGCCGGGTCGCTGGGCACGTCCCAGTCGGCGACGTGGCCGGGGTCGAGGACGCGGGTGCGGGCGACGAGGAGTGCGATGTCGTCGCCGGGCCGGTCGGGCAGCATGGCCTTGAACACGTCGCGGCAGGTGTCCTCGGGGTCGCGGCCCGCCTGGGACAGGGACCGGCGCAGGAGTTCCAGGCCCTCGTCGATGTCCCGGTCGCGGTCCTCCACGAGGCCGTCGGTGTAGAGCACCAGGCTGCTGCCCTCGGGCAGCGTCAGCTCCACGGCCTCGAAGGGCAGTCCGCCCAGGCCCAGCGGGGGTCCGGCCGGTACGTCGGGGAACTCGACGGTCCCGTCGGGGTGGACGACCGCGGGGAGCAGGTGACCGGCGCGGGCCATCGCGCAGGTGCCGGACACCGGGTCGTAGACGGCGTACAGGCAGGTGGCGCCCGCGACGATGGTGCCCGCGGGGGCGGTGCCGTCGCCGGTGGGACCGGATTCGTTCTGGTCGATGCGGCCGACCAACTCGTCCAGGTGCACCAGCAGTTCGTCCGGCGGAAGGTCCAGCGTGGTGAAGTTGTGCACCGCCGTCCGCAGCCGCCCCATCGTGGCGGCCGCGTGCAGTCCGTGTCCGACGACGTCGCCGACCACGAGGGCGACCCGTGCCCCGGGCAGGGGCAGGACGTCGAACCAGTCGCCGCCGACCCCCGCCTGCGCGGGCAGGTACCGGTAGGCGGCCTCCAGGGCGGTCAGCCGCGGCAACTCCCTTGGCAGCAGGCTGTGCTGGAGGGTGACCGCCATCGTGTGCTCGCGGGTGTAGCGGCGGGCGTTGTCGACGCACACCGCGGCCCGTGCCGCGAGTTCCTCGGCGAGCTTGAGGTCCTCCTCGTCGAACGGCTCCGGGGCCTGCGAGCGCCAGAAGTTCACCATGCCGAGGAGCACGCCGCGGGCGCTGAGCGGGGCGCAGATCAGCGAGTGGATGCCGAAGCCGACGACCTTCGCGCTGCGCTGCGGGTCCTGCGCCCGCCAGCCGGGGGAGTCCGCGAGCCGGGGCTCCAGGACGGCCCGGCCGCCGGCGATGCCGGCCGCCTGCGGACTGGACGGCACGAAGTGCAGCGGGTGCCCCGTGGGGTACAGCGGGTGGTCGTCGCGGATCCCGGTCACCGCGACCCGGCGCATCTCCACCGACGGGCCCGTCCGCGGCTCGTCGCCGCGCAGCACCCGTACCGCGAGGTCCACGGTGACGTAGTCGGCGAAGCGCGGCACCGACACCTGCGCCAGTTCCTCCGCGGTCCTGGTGATGTCCAGCGTGGTGCCGATGCCCATGCTGGCGTCGTACAGCAGCCGCAGCCGGGTCCTGGCGGTCTCGACGCGCCCGGACAGCGCCCGCAGTTCGGTGGCGTCGCGCAGGGTCGCCACGCTGCCCGGCGGGCCGCCGTTGCGGTCGGTGTGGCGGTTGTTGAGCAGCAGCAGCCGGCCCCCGGCCGGCAGCACCTCGTCGGTCGTGTCACGGCCGGAGGCCAGCAGTTCACGGGCGCGCTCGTCGAGGCCGAGCCCGGTGACGGGGCGGCCCTCCGCGTCGGCGGGCAGGTCCAGCAGCCGTCGCGCCTCGTCGTTGGCGAGCAGCAGCCGCCGGTCGCCGTCGAGGATGAGGACGCCCTCGCGCACGGCGTGCAGCACGGCGTCGTGGTGCTCGTACATGCGCGTCATCTCGACTGGGCCGAGGCCCCTGGTCTGCCGGGTGAGCCGCCTGGCGATCAGCCAGCTGCCTGCGGTGGCGAGGGCCAGCACCGCCGCCGAGAAGCCCAGCAGGACCGGCAGTTGCTCGTTGACCGCGCCGCTGACCTTGGCGATGGTGATGCCGGAGGACACGATGCCGACGACCCTGCCCCGGTCGTCGAGCACCGGCACGTTCGCCTGCACCAGCGGTCCGATGGTGCCCACGATGCTCTCGGTGACCACCTGACCGCGCAGGGCGGGACCGATGTTCCCGACGAACTTCTTGCCGATGCGGTCGGGTTTGGGGTGCGTGTAGCGGATCCCCTGCAGGTCCGTCACCACGATGAAGTCCACCCCGGAGCGCCGGCGCGCCTGTTCGGCCTTCGGCTGCAGCACCGCGGTGGGGTCGGGGGAGGCGAGCGCCGCCGCGAGGCCCGGCGAGCTCGCGAAGGTCGTGGCCACCGCCACCGACCGGTTGCGGGCCTCCTGTTCGCTGTCGTGCCGCGCCTGCACGACGAGTTCGACGACGGCGGCGGCGACCAGCAGGACGACGACCACGACCTGCAGCAGGAAGACCTGCCCGGCCACGCTGCGCCCGGCCAGCGGCGCTCGCAGCCCCCGCTCCGGTGGTTTCCTCGAGGGGCGATGATCGCTCGGCCCGGCCATAGGCTATGTCTACACTCCCGGGCACTGCCGGGGCGACCGTTACCCCCGAGTTGTTCGTGCACGTACGGTGTCCGCATGCGCAGGACGACACCGGGGGCCGTGCTGGGCCGCCGTACGCTCAACAGGGCCCTGCTGGACCGGCAACTGCTGCTGGCACGGTCGGGGATGAGCGCCGTGGAGGCGGTCGGGCATCTGGTGGGTCTTCAGTCGCAGGCCCCGCACGCGGCGTACGCCGCCCTGTGGACCCGGCTGGAGGGCTTCGCCTTCGGCGACCTGTCGCGGCTGCTGCTGGACCGCGCGGTGGTGCGGATCGCGCTGCTGCGCGGCACCGTCCATCTGGTCACCGCGGACGACGCGTTGCGTCTGCGGCCGGTGCTGCAGCCGCTGCTGGACCGGCAGATCACCCAGGGCTCCTGGGGTCCGGGGGTGCGCGGGGTGGACCGCGACGAGGCCGTCGCCGCCTGCCGGGAGCTCGTCGAGGCGGAGCCGCGTACCCCGGGGGAGCTGCGCGAACTGCTCGGCCCGCGCTGGCCGGACGCCGATCCGGCGTCGCTCGCCAACGCGCTGCGCAACTGGCTGCCGCTGGTGCAGGTGCCGCCGCGCGGCGTGTGGGGGGTGTCCGGGCGGACCGCGTACACCACGGCCGATGCCTGGCTCGGACGTCCCCCGGTCGCCGCCCCCGACCCGCGGGCGCTGGTGCGCCGCTACCTGGCGGCCTTCGGGCCCGCCTCCGTCGCCGACGCGCAGAAGTGGTCGGGGCTCACGGGGCTGCGGGAGGTCTTCGCCGCGATGGAACTGCGCGGCTACCGCGACGAGGAGGGCCGGGTGCTGTACGACGACCCGGACGCCGCGCCGCTGCCCGATCCGGACCTGCCGGTGGGCGCCCGCTTCGTCGCCGACTTCGACAACCTGGTGCTCTCGCACGCCGACCGTTCGCGCATCCTGGCGCGGGAGCACGTCCGGAGGGTGATGACGGCCAACGGCATCGTCCGCGGCACGGTCCTCGTCGACGGCTTCGTGGGCGGCACCTGGAGCACCGGGCGGGCGCGTGGTTCCGCCGTGGTCACGGTCGTGCCGTTCGCGCCGCTGGCCGCCGCCGACCGTGACGCGCTGGAGGCTGAGGGCAGACGGCTGCTCGCCGCCTCCGACCCGGAGGCGGACCACCACGACGTGCGCTTCGCCTGAGGGGAGCGGGCGGCGCGGCGGGGCCGGGCGGGGGATCGTTCCGCCCGGCCCCCGGGCCCCGCGTCCCCGCCCGGTCGCCGGCAAGGTGCGGCCGGGCGACCGGGGACGGCGCGGAGTTCAGCCGCGCAGCGGCGCGAGGGCGCGGCTCCAGTCGATGACCTCGTCGATGAGGGTCGACAGGCTCGCGGCCTGGTGCTCGCCGGGGGCGAACTCGCTGAAGTTGACGAAGTCGGTGAAGAGGGAGAGCGCGACCTGGGTGCGCACGTCGGCCATCTTCAGCTCGCCGGCGATCAGGCGCAGGTGCTCGGCGGCGCGGGCGCCGCCCACGGAGCCGTAGGACACGACGCCCAGCGCCTTGTGGTTCCACTCGGCGTGCAGGTAGTCGATGGCGTTCTTCAGCACGCCCGAGGTGGAGTGGTTGTACTCCGGGGTGATGAAGATGAAGCCGTCGAAGCTGCCGATCTTGGCGGCCCACTCCTTGGTGTGGGCGTTCTGGTACTGGCCCATGGCCGGCGGGATCGGCTCGTCGAGGTGGGGGAGCGGGTAGTCGGCGAGGTCCACGAGCTCGAAGGTGGCGTCGCCGCTGTGCTGGGCGGCCTGCTCGACGACCCAGTGCGCGACCTTCTCGCCGTTGCGGCCGGGGCGGGTGCTGCCGAGGATGATGCCGATCCTGGTCATGAGGCGTGATTCCCGATCTGTGTGGTGCCGGTATGAATTGAAGCTTCAACTTGAAGCTTCAAGTGCACAGTAACAGATCGGATTGAAGCTTCAAGCGGTCCGATAGCCTGTGCGGCATGACGAAGAACACAGCGGCACCGCCCTCGCCCGCCGCTGCGGAGCCGCGCTGGCTGCGCGGCGGCGAGCTGACCGCGTGGATGTCGATGGCCCGCGTCATGGCACGGCTCCTGCCGGCCCTGGAGCGTGAGCTGGAGCGCGACGCGGAGCTGAACTGGATGGAGTACCACGTCCTCGCGATGCTCTCCGAGCAGGAGCGGCACACCATCAGGATGAGCGTGCTCGCGGACCGCGCGAGCTCCTCCCTGTCCCGGCTGTCGCACGTGGTGCGGCGCCTGGAGCACCAGGGCTTCGTCCGCCGCGAGACGGACCCCGGGGACGGCCGCTACACGCTGGCGATCCTCACGCCCGAGGGGTACGAGAAGCTGGTGGCCTCAGCGCCCGCGCACGTCGAGGCCGTGCGCCGGATGGTCCTGGACCCGCTGGACCCGGGCGAGCTGGAGGCCCTCAAGCCCGTCTTCGACCGGATCTACGCCGCCGTGGACGCCGCCGAGCGCGGCGGCCGCTGACGTGGAGGGGGGGGGGGGGGGGGGGGGGGGGGGGGCCCCCCCCCCCCCCCCCCCCCGCCCCCCCCCCCCCGCGCCCGGGGGGGGGGGGCGCGCGCGCCCCGCGCCCCCCCCCCCCCCCCCGGGGGGGGGGCGGCGC
>NZ_JBIBGK010000066.1:0-1392 GCF_042956445.1 Streptomyces sp. NPDC008238
GGACAAGCCCTCGGCTTATTAGTACCGGTCAGCTCCACCCATTACTGGGCTTCCACATCCGGCCTATCAACCCAGTCGTCTACTGGGAGCCTTAACCCCTCAAGGGGGTGGGAGTCCTCATCTCGAAGCAGGCTTCCCGCTTAGATGCTTTCAGCGGTTATCCCTCCCGAACGTAGCCAACCAGCCATGCCCTTGGCAGGACAACTGGCACACCAGAGGTTCGTCCGTCCCGGTCCTCTCGTACTAGGGACAGCCCTTCTCAAGACTCCTACGCGCACAGCGGATAGGGACCGAACTGTCTCACGACGTTCTAAACCCAGCTCGCGTACCGCTTTAATGGGCGAACAGCCCAACCCTTGGGACCGACTCCAGCCCCAGGATGCGACGAGCCGACATCGAGGTGCCAAACCATCCCGTCGATATGGACTCTTGGGGAAGATCAGCCTGTTATCCCCGGGGTACCTTTTATCCGTTGAGCGACGGCGCTTCCACAAGCCACCGCCGGATCACTAGTCCCTACTTTCGTACCTGCTCGACCCGTCAGTCTCACAGTCAAGCTCCCTTGTGCACTTACACTCAACACCTGATTGCCAACCAGGCTGAGGGAACCTTTGGGCGCCTCCGTTACTCTTTAGGAGGCAACCGCCCCAGTTAAACTACCCACCAGACACTGTCCCTGATCCGGATCACGGACCGAGGTTAGACATCCAGCACGACCAGAGTGGTATTTCAACGTTGACTCCACAATGGCTGGCGCCACTGCTTCACAGTCTCCCACCTATCCTACACAAGCCGAACCGAACACCAATATCAAGCTGTAGTAAAGGTCCCGGGGTCTTTCCGTCCTGCTGCGCGAAACGAGCATCTTTACTCGTAGTGCAATTTCACCGGGCCTGTGGTTGAGACAGTCGAGAAGTCGTTACGCCATTCGTGCAGGTCGGAACTTACCCGACAAGGAATTTCGCTACCTTAGGATGGTTATAGTTACCACCGCCGTTTACTGGCGCTTAAGTTCTCAGCTTCGCCCCGACGAATCAGAGCTAACCGGTCCCCTTAACGTTCCAGCACCGGGCAGGCGTCAGTCCGTATACATCGCCTTACGGCTTCGCACGGACCTGTGTTTTTAGTAAACAGTCGCTTCTCGCTGGTCTCTGCGGCCACCACCAGCTCAGGAAGCACGTTCCCTCACCAGCAATGGCCCCCCTTCTCCCGAAGTTACGGGGGCATTTTGCCGAGTTCCTTAACCACAGTTCACCCGAACGCCTCGGTATTCTCTACCTGACCACCTGAGTCGGTTTAGGGTACGGGCCGCCATGAAACTCGCTAGAGGCTTTTCTCGACAGCATAGGATCATCCACTTCACCACAATCGGCTCGGCATCAGGTCTCAGGC
>NZ_JBIBGK010000066.1:1488-3460 GCF_042956445.1 Streptomyces sp. NPDC008238
GCCCTACACCCTTACCCCGGGACAACCACCGCCCGGGCTGGACTACCTTCCTGCGTCACCCCATCGCTCACCTACTACCACCTCGGGTCACCGGCTCCACCACTCCCCATCACTCCGAAGAGATCAAGGGCGGCTTCACGGGCTTAGCATCAGAGGGTTCAGCGCTGGCGCTTCAAAGCGGGTACCGGAATATCAACCGGTTGTCCATCGACTACGCCTGTCGGCCTCGCCTTAGGTCCCGACTTACCCTGGGCAGATCAGCTTGACCCAGGAACCCTTAGTCAATCGGCGCAAGAGTTTCCCACTCTTGTATCGCTACTCATGCCTGCATTCTCACTCGTGAACCGTCCACGACTCCCTTCCAGGGCCGCTTCACCCGGCACACGACGCTCCCCTACCCATCCGTACACCCGTTGGGGCTTCTGTACGAATGACACGACTTCGGCGGTACGCTTGAGCCCCGCTACATTGTCGGCGCGGAATCACTTGACCAGTGAGCTATTACGCACTCTTTCAAGGGTGGCTGCTTCTAAGCCAACCTCCTGGTTGTCTGTGCGACTCCACATCCTTTCCCACTTAGCGTACGCTTAGGGGCCTTAGTCGATGCTCTGGGCTGTTTCCCTCTCGACCACGGAGCTTATCCCCCGCAGTCTCACTGCCGCGCTCTCACTTACCGGCATTCGGAGTTTGGCTAAGGTCAGTAACCCGGTAGGGCCCATCGCCTATCCAGTGCTCTACCTCCGGCAAGAAACACACGACGCTGCACCTAAATGCATTTCGGGGAGAACCAGCTATCACGGAGTTTGATTGGCCTTTCACCCCTAACCACAGGTCATCCCCCAGGTTTTCAACCCTGGTGGGTTCGGTCCTCCACGCGGTCTTACCCACGCTTCAACCTGCCCATGGCTAGATCACTCCGCTTCGGGTCTTGGGCATGCGACTGAAACGCCCTATTCGGACTCGCTTTCGCTACGGCTACCCCACACGGGTTAACCTCGCCACACACCGCAAACTCGCAGGCTCATTCTTCAAAAGGCACGCAGTCACGACATGCAAGCAAGCTTGCATGCGACGCTCCCACGGCTTGTAGGCACACGGTTTCAGGTACTATTTCACTCCGCTCCCGCGGTACTTTTCACCATTCCCTCACGGTACTATCCGCTATCGGTCACCAGGGAATATTTAGGCTTAGCGGGTGGTCCCGCCAGATTCACACGGGATTTCTCGGGCCCCGTGCTACTTGGGTGTCGTACAAGCAAGCCGCTAATGTTTCAGCTACGGGGGTCTTACCCTCTACGCCGGACCTTTCGCATGTCCTTCGCCTACATCAACGGTTTCTGACTCGCCCAGCCGCCGGCAGACGACTGAAGTACGATCCCACAACCCCACATGCGCAACCCCTGCCGGGTATCACACGCATACGGTTTGGCCTCATCCGGTTTCGCTCGCCACTACTCCCGGAATCACGGTTGTTTTCTCTTCCTGCGGGTACTGAGATGTTTCACTTCCCCGCGTTCCCTCCACATACCCTATGTGTTCAGGTATGGGTGACAGCCCATGACGACTGCCGGGTTTCCCCATTCGGACACCCCCGGATCAAAGCTCGGTTGACAGCTCCCCGGGGCCTATCGTGGCCTCCCACGTCCTTCATCGGTTCCTGGTGCCAAGGCATCCACCGTGCGCCCTTAAAAACTTGGCCACAGATGCTCGCGTCCACTATGCAGTTCTCAAACAACGACCCGTCACCCAACTCCACCCACACACAGCAGGCTTCACCGAGTCCGGTCCACAACCGAGAACACTTCCGTGCCCTCAGGACCCAACAGCGTGCCCGACCCGACCAGTTGACGATGTGCGTTCCACGCCGAAGCAGTACTAACACTCACAACCAGCCGTGCCGAGTAGTCAACGTTCCACCCATGAGCTGACCACCGCCGGACATTCGCCGGCGTAGTGGCTCTGGACTGCTTGC
>NZ_JBIBGK010000067.1:0-5025 GCF_042956445.1 Streptomyces sp. NPDC008238
CCCTACCCTCATGCCCGGACATCCCGGAGATCACCCGACCGAGTCGCCACACTCGAACCGATGCTCACCATGATCGATAGAGAAACGGCTTCTTAGGGCGCGCAGTCGACGGCTGGCAAGCAGACCATTGGTGGGGCCCCGTTCGACGTACCTGCCCTGTTCCGCCCCGCGGGGCCGCCCTCGGGGAGCGCGAACAACTCGCGGCGGACGTCCCGGACCCTGCCGACGAGGTCCTTCACGGCGCTGCCAGCGCAGGCGTGCCCATTAGCGACTCGAAGCTCCCGAAGTCTGGTCATGTGGGACGTCGCCCCGGCGGAGCCGGACGACGCCGCCGTCCAGGAGCCGCCGCTCGACGAGGCTGACCGCAGTCACCGACACCAGGACAAGCCTCACCAGCACCTCGCCCGGCGGCACCCTTCCGGCAGCTGGCCACGGCATCAGGTGAACGGACTCCCGGCCGTCGGTGTTGTTCACGACCTCCGTCACCGCGCCCCGGTGATGACGGCCGTCGAGCTGGAACGCGCGCGATGACGGCGGGGCTCCGGGAAGGGCGACGCGCTGCGGCTCCCCGCGCCTGGATGGAGGCCCGCGCCGGCGAGGGAAACAGCATGCGTCGACCTCCCGAACGGCGTGGTCCGCTTCCGCATGCGCATCATCGCGCCGCCGGGCTGGGCGGCACATGGGATCCCAAGCAAGTGGGTTTCCTCGGCTCGCTCGCGGCCAGACGACTTTACGGAACCGCCGCACTCCTACTCGTACAGCGGCTGCCCGAGGGCGGCACGCAAGCCTCGGTGCCCTTGTAGATCGGGGCCCCTCCCCTGCTACTGCCGGGGCAGTCGGGTGGCGGTGTCCAGGTAGAAGGCGTCGATGCTTTGTACGGCCCGCTCGAAGTCGTCGAGGTTGACGGGCTTGGTGACGTAGGCGTTGGCGTGCCGCTGGTAGGCGCCGGTGACGTCCTCGGGTGCGGAGGAGGTGGTGAGGACGACGACGGGGATGGCGCGCAGGTTCTCGTCGTTCTTGATCACGTCCAGGAGTTCTCGTCCGTTCATGCGCGGCATGTTCAGGTCGAGGACGACCAGGTCGGGCTGGGGGTGGCGGGGGTCGCCCAGGTACTCCAGGGCGGCGATGCCGTCTTCGACCTGGGTCAGGTTACGTGTGCCGTGTGTGGTGAGGGCATCCTCGATGAGCATCGCGTCAGCGGCGTCGTCCTCGACCAGCAGCACGTCGTAGGGGCGGGCGGGGGCGATCATCATCGAGGTCTCCGGGGGTCGCGTGGGGGGGAGCGTCTGGGTTGACCAGTCCCGGCCATCGCCGGCGGGCGCCTTGCCTGGTCATGTTGGATGCTCTGCCGATCTGCGGGTATCCGGCGCCGGCATCGGCGGCATCGTGAGCGGCGGTCTCCTCCAGTTGTTCGATGGCCTGCCGCAGATGGATCAGCATGTGCAGGTGGGCCAGGGCCTCCGCCTGGGCCGGTGAGCGGTCGCCCGGACCGGGCAGAGGTTCGAAAGCGCGACGAACGAGGTGACGGACGAGGTCATCGACCGCGCCGGCCGCGACCGCGGCAAGCTCCTCCTCACTCATCCGCAAGGAAAAGTGGATGCCAGGCATGAGCACACTGTAAGGCCCACGTTCCAGCGACAACAAGCGTTGTCGCCGTCCGGCTACAGTGTCCCTGTCGCCTGCACTTCAGGGCGGCTCGGCCGAAGACTGAAGGAGCTCGCCGTGACCAGCCGGCAAGGCAGGCCCACAAGCCTCTCGGCGTGGACGACCAGGCGCTGGCTGCGTGTCGGAGTGAGCGCGACCCTGGCGGTTCTGGCCGCTCTGAGTGCCGTGGGCGTGTGGGCGCTCAGCCGCACCTCCGCCCTTACGGACGAGCTGGTCAACACCCGGTCTCCCTCGCTGACCTACTCAGTGCGGCTGGAAGCAGCGCTGGTCAATCAGGAGACCGGTATACGGGGGTACGGCCTGACCGGCCGGAAGGACTTCCTTGACCCCTACCGGCAGGGGTTGTCCGATGAGAGGTCCGCCGTTGACCGGCTCCGCGTGCTGCTGGTCGACAACGCGCAGGGCCGTGATGATCTGCGGTTGGTGATGGAGCGGACGCAGGCCTGGCAGCAGCGCATCGCCCGGCCGATCGCCGCATCCCCTGCCGGAGCCCCGGCGGCGCTGGCGGCCGACCGGGCGGAGGAAGGCCGGAGGGCGTTCGATCAGCTGCGGGCGGCCGTTTCCACGCAGCAGGAGCACGTGCGTACCGCGCGGCTGAGCGCGGTACGCAACCTTGAGCGCGCCACGCGGCTGCGGAACTGGGTGTTCACTGCGATCGCCATGGTGATCGTGCTGGTAGCGGCCTTGGTCTTCGAGGGACTGCGCCGCGGGATCACCGCTCCGCTCACCCGCGACCGGCCCGAACCGGCTGTGGCTCGCCGACATCACCGAACACGCCACCGGCGAGGGCAAGCTCTATCTCTGCGCGATCAAGGACGTCTTCAGCAACCGGATCGTGGGCTACTCCATCGACGCGCGCATGAAGTCCCGCCTGGCCGTGACAGCCCTGGACAACGCCGTCGCGCGGCGCGAACACGTCGACGGATGCATCCTGCACACCGATCGCGGATCTCAGGGTAGATTCAACCGGTCGTCGCAACACCGGTCTTCCGGGCCGAGTGTAGGTGTTCGTTCCGTGCTTCCGCCGGGGTCTTCCATCCGAGTGTCTTGCGGGGCCGGCTGTTGAGAGCGTGCGCCACGGCCTGGAGTTCGTCGGCCGACCACCTGGACAGGTCGGTTCCTTAAGGAAAGTACTGGCGGAGAAGCCCGTTTGTGTTCTCGTTCGTCCCGCGCTGCCAAGGGCTGTGCGGGTCGGCGAAGTAGACCGCGACGCCGGTGTCGAGCTTTAACTGCGCGTGCTGGGACAGCTCCTTGCCACGGTCCCAGGTAAGCGATCGCCGGAGCTGCTCGGGCAGCGTCGTGATCACCGGTGTGAGTGCCTTGTTCATCGACACGGCGCCATATCCGGCGAGAGCGGGTCCGTTCTTCGTCCGTGGGATCGTGCCGTATCCCTCCTCGCGGGGCAGGTGGACCAGCATGGTGAACCGGGTGGTCCGCTTGACCAGCGTGCCGATCGCAGACCGGTTGAGCCCGATGACGAGGTCTCCTTCCCAGTGCCCGGGGACGGCGCGGTCTTCGGCCTCGGCCGGACGCTCGCTGATCATGACCTCGGGCGAGACGTGGGCCCAGGCTTTGCGCCGGGTGCGGGCGCGCGGGACGCGCAGTGCCCGCCCGGTGCGCAGGCAGGCGACCAGCTCACGCTTGAGGGCGCCGCGGCTCTCGACATAGAGCGCCTGGTAGATCGCTTCAGGCGAGATGCGCATCGATTCGTCCTCGGGGAAATCGACCTTCAGCCGGTGAGAGATCTACTCCGGGCTCCAGGACGACATCCACTTCCGGTCCTGACGGTGCGGCTTGTTGCGGCCCTTCCATTGCCCGGTCTCCGATCCTTGCACCGCGGTTCCGTCCAGGCGCGGACATGGCCCGAGAGCCGTTCCTGCACGTACTCGCGCAGCCGTGGATGCGCAACGAGCTTCGCTTCCTTCGGACGAAGCGCCAGCAGATCGGCTTTCCACTGCGCGACCGAGGCGCGGTAGTCCAGCTTGCCTGTGCGGGTCGCCGCGTTGCGACGCAGTTCGCGGGAGATCGTCGACGGAGCACGGCCCAGCCGGCGCCCTATCTCACGGACTCCGGTTCCCTGTGCCCTGAGGAGGGCTATTTCTTCACGTTCATGAAACGACAGATACCGCCCCACGAGCGGGGCAAGATCAACCGACGGCATGCCCCCACGCTGCCGGAACCATCGGGTGCCGACAGCAGGCGACACGCCGACCACACCGGCGGCCTCCTCGGTGAGAAGTCCTGCGGCGATCTCACGCCAGAACTCACGCTCGATCTCTCGTCGCAACGACGGCGCCCCCGGCGACTTCATCGCAGACCTACCTGTCAGTTCCTTCATCCACCCTGCCGGCCTGCCCATCACACCTCCGCAGTCGAGGTGTTGCGACGACCGGTTGAATCCACCCAGTTCCGGTCCCGGAAGTTCGTCCGGGCGCTCGACCGTCACCGGATGGCCGGATCGATAGGGAGAGTCGGGGCAGCCGGCGACAACGCGGCCATGGAGTCCTTCTTCAGCTTGCTGCAGAAGAACGTCCTCGACCGTCGGACCTGGACCACCCGCGAAGAACTGCGGATCGCGATCGTGACCTGGATCGAACGGACCTACCACCGCCGCCGCAGACAAGCCGCACTCGGCCGCCTGACCAAGCCGCGTGACCGAACCTGTCACCCAACGCTGCACCAGACCCACCGTGAGCCCGCCGTGCAGCCGCGGCACCCTGACCGGCGCCAACACCAACCCGCGCGTCAGCAACTGAGCCGCCAACTCCTCACACCGGTCCAGGCGGCTGCGCCAAGCGCCTGCGCCGTCCACGAATACGGTGGCTCCGGCGGCAGCATGGTGCGGGTGCGGTCGAAGCGGTGAGCTGCGCTTACACCGCAGCTGGCCGGCGCTTCGAGGCCACCAGGGGCGGTCGAACGGAGTGAGGTAAGCCCCGCCGGGCGGGCCCGCGATCCCCGAACGCAGTGAGGCATTGCCCCGTGGTGAGCAGCACCCCCGAAGCGCAGCGCCGCGCTACCCGCTCCGCGGTGTGACTCGTGCCTGCGCGCGCAGATGGAGCTTTGGGGTCTTGGTGTGCACTGGCTGGGCGGGGGCCGGCGGTGCCCGGCTGGCGGTCCCGGGCAGTAGGGAGACCCCGGGGGACGTCTTGGGGGAGGAACGCCGGGCGGAGCCTCAGTACCAGTGTGTTCGCCGGTCGTCGGCAGCGCGCGTCGGGATCGGTGCGGCCCCGCCGCGGCAGGCAGTTGGTCGGCGGGGTCGCGTATGTGTCGGCGACGGTTGAAATGAGGTTCTGGATCACTTTCCGTGCTGGGGCCACGGAGGGTCACCGAAACCGCGATCATGAACGGCCATGGGTGATG
>NZ_JBIBGK010000068.1:0-4286 GCF_042956445.1 Streptomyces sp. NPDC008238
GTCTCCAGCAGCAACCGCTGCTGCGGATCCATCGCCACCGCCTCCCGCGGCGAGATCCCGAAGAAAGCGGGGTCGAAGTGACCCGCGTCCCGGACGAAGCCACCCTCCCGCGCGTAACTCGTCCCCTGCTGATCGGGATCGGCGTCGAACAACGCCTCCACATCCCAGCCACGATCCTCCGGGAACCCGGAAATCGCATCCCGGCCCTCAAGAACCAGCCGCCACAGATCCTCCGGACTCTCCACCCCACCCGGGTAACGGCAGCCCAGACCCACGATCGCGATCGACTCATCGTCACGCAGGGCGACGGGCACGGCCGCCGTCACCACGGCTTCCGTACCGACCAGTTCGCCCCGCACGTACCCCGCGAGAAGCGCGGCGGTCGGGTAGTCGAAGACCAGGGTGGCCGGCAGGCGCTGCCCGATGGCCGCGGCAAGCCGGTTGCGCAGCTCGACGGCGGTCAGCGAGTCGAAGCCCAGCTCACGGAACGACCGATCCGGCGCCACGCCCTCCGGACCCGCGTGTCCCAGTACCGCCGCGACCTCGGAGCGCACCAACTCCAGGACGTGTGCTTCCTGCTCGGCCGCAGGGAGTCCGGCCAGGCTCTCGGCCACGGACCCGATGCCGGCCTTCGCGGCACGGCGGGCCGGGACGCGTACCAGGCCGCTCAGCAGCGGCGGCAGCATCCCGCCGCCCGAAACCTGGGAGCGCAGGGCCGCCAGGTCGAGCTTCAGCGGTACGAGTACGGCCGTCGGCGAGGCGGCAGCGGTGTCGAAGAGGGCCAGGCCCTCCTGCTCGGAAAGGGCGTTCACGGCACCGCGTCCGGAGCGTGATGCCACGCCGGCCATGCCGCCGTCCCACAGGCCCCAGGCCAGCGACGTCGCCGCCAGACCCTGAGACCTGCGGTGAACGGCCAGGGCGTCCAGGAAGGAGTTGGCCGCCGCGTAGTTCGCCTGACCCGCGTTGCCGAACACACCGGCAGCGGAGGAGAACAGCACGAACGCCGACAGATCCATGTCCCGCGTCAGCTCATGCAGATTCCACGCCGCATCCACCTTCGGACGCAGCACCGCCGACAGACGCTCCGCCGTCAGCGACCCGACCACACCGTCATCCAGAACACCCGCGGTGTGCACCACCGCCGACAGCGGACGCTCCGCCGGAATCGCATCCAGCACCCCGGCCAGCGCATCCCGGTCGGCGACGTCGCACGCCGCCCACGACACCGACGCACCCAGCCCCGCCAGCTCAGCGGTCAACTCGGCCGCGCCCGGCGCATCCGCACCCCGCCGGCTCACCAGCAGCAGATCCCGCACCCCGTACTCGGACACCAGGTGACGCGCGAACAAGCCGCCCAGCTCACCACTGGCACCCGTCACCAACACCGTGCCCTCAAGGACCAGCGGCCCGGCCTTCGCCACCGCACGGACCAGACGCGGCACCAGGAACGTCCCCGCCCTGACCGCAACCTCCGGCTCACCCGAGCGCAACGCCGCAGTGACGGTGTCGGCGTCGATCTCACCGTCGAGGTCGATCAGGCCGAACCGGCCCGGGTTCTCCGACTGCGCGGAACGGACCAGGCCCCACACCGGCGCATGCACGAGATCCGCGACCTCGTCACCCGGCACAGCGGCCACCGCGCCCCGCGTCAGGAACACCAGCCGCGACGCGGCGAACCGCTCGTCCTCAAGCCACTCCTGCACGAGACCGAGTACGCGACCGGACTCCGCGTGCACCGCACCCGGCAGGTCGTCGGAAGCGTCCCGGTCCAACGGCACCACCACGGCCTCCGGCACGGCCTGGCCGTCGCCCGCGAGGGCGGCGAGTCCCGCGCTTCCGAGCCACAGCACTGTCTGCTGCCGGGTGTCCGACGCGGGAGGCAGCGCCGTCCAGTCGAGCTCGAACAGTGAATCCTGTCGTCGGTTGTCGTGCGCGGCGTCGATCTGGTCGGGCGAGACCGCGCGCAGCGCGAGTGATTCGACCGACACCACCGGGGCGCCCGTCGGGTCCGCCAGCTCCAGCGACACCGCACCGTCCCCGGCCGACGCCACCCGCACCCGAACCGACGACGCGCCGGCCGCATGCAACCGCACACCACTCCACGCGAACGGCAACCGCGCGCCCTCATCCGAGCCCGCGAGAACACCACCCAGAGCCAGACTGTGCAACACCGCGTCCAGCAACGCCGGATGCACACCGAACGTGTCCGCGTCCCGCTGCGCCTCCTCCGGTACAGCCACCTCGGCGAACAGCTCGTCGCCACGCCGCCACGCCGCACGCAGCCCCCGGAACAGCGGGCCGTACACAAGGCCCGCCGCATCCAATGCCTCGTACGCCGCATCGACCTCGACGGCGCTCGCGCCGGACGGAGGCCACACGGACAGATCGGCCGCGCCCGGCCGGACGTCGTCCGTCAGCACACCCACGGCATGCCGCACCCACGGCACGTCCGCGTCATCCGGACGGGAGTAGACCGCAACCGGACGACCGCCGGAGCCGTCGACCTCCCCGACCACCACCTGCACCTGAACCGCACCGGACTCCGGCAGAACCAAAGGCGCCGCAAGCGTCAGCTCCGCCAGACCCGGGCATCCCACACGCTCACCCGCATGCAGAGCCAGCTCCACGAACGCCGTCCCCGGCAACAACACCGACCCGAACACCACGTGATCGGCCAGCCACGGATGCGAACGCAACGACAACCGACCCGTGAACACCAGGCCGTCGGCGTCCGCGAGCGCGAGAGCCGCACCCAGCATGGGGTGGTCCGTCGCGCCGAGCCCCGCGGACGTCACGTCCCCGGTCACGGCGTGCTCGGGCGCCTCCAGCCAGTACCGCTGCCGCTGGAAGGCGTAGGTGGGCAGGTCGACGGGCTCAGCGCCCATCCGCGCGAAGTACGCCTGCCAGTCCACCGCGATGCCCCGGTTGTGGGCCTGGGCGAGTGCGGTGGTGACAGTCTCGGCCTCGGGGCGCGCGGAGCGCAGGACGGGCACGAAGGCCGCGCCTCCCCCGGTCACGCACTCCTGCGCCATAGCCGAGAGCACGCCGTCGGGGCCGAGTTCGAGGTACGCGGTGACGCCCGCGGCCTCCAGGGCGCGGACGCCGTCGAGGAAGCGCACGGCATCGCGGACATGGCGCACCCAGAAGTCGGCGGAGGCCATCTCATCAGTGACCACGGCACCGGTGAGGTTGGAGACGACCGGAATGCGCGGCGCCGCGAACGTCAGCCCGGACACGACCTCACGGAACGCGTCCAGCATCCCGTCCATGTGCGGCGAGTGGAACGCGTGACTGACCGCCAGCCGCTTCGACTTCCGGCCCGCAAACGCCTCAACGATCGTGACCGCGGCATCCTCGTCACCCGCGATCACCACGGCCTGCGGCCCGTTCACGGCCGCGATGCTCACACGCTCGTTCAGCAGCGGCAGCACCTCGTCCTCCGACGCCTGCACCGCGATCATCACGCCGCCGGTGGGCAGCGCCTGCATCAACCGCCCGCGAGCCGCGACCAGCGTGCACGCGTCCTCAAGCGACAGCACCCCGGCAACATGCGCGGCGGCGATCTCGCCGATGGAGTGGCCGGAGAGGAAGTCCGGCTTCACGCCCCACGACTCCAGCAGCCGGAACAGCGCCACCTCGATCGCGAACAACGCCGGCTGCGCGAACTCCGTACGATCCAGCAGCTCGGCCTCGTCGCCGAACAGCACAGCCAACCCCAGCCGCTCACCCACCGCGTCCAACGCCTGCGCGAACACCGGATAGGCCGCGTACAGCTCGCGGCCCATGCCGAGTCGCTGGCTGCCCTGACCGGTGAAGAGGAAGGCGAACTTGCCGCTGCTCACGGTGTCCCGCGTGACCGACGGCGCCGGTCCCCCGGCCTGCAGTGCGGCGAGGCCGCGCAGCAGTTCATCCCGGTCCGAGGCGACGACCGACGCGCGGTGCTCGAAGGCGGTGCGCTGGGTGGCCAGGGAGAGGGCGACGGCGGCACTGACGTCGCCGGCTTCCTCGATGTGCGAGTGGAGCCGTGCCGCCTGGTCGCGCAGTGCGTCCGGGGTCTTCGCCGACAGCACGTACGGCAGGACCTCCGTCGGGGCCTGCTCCCGTGCTTCAACCGGTTCGGGTTCGGGGGCCTGCTCGATGATGGCGTGGGCGTTGGTGCCGCTGAAGCCGAACGACGACACCGCCGCGCGGCGCGGACGGCCGGTCTCCGGCCAGTCCCTCTGCTCGGCCAGCAGCGAGACCGCGCCCTCCGACCAGTCGACGTGCGGGGACGGCTCGTCCACGTG
>NZ_JBIBGK010000069.1:0-4064 GCF_042956445.1 Streptomyces sp. NPDC008238
TCGAT
Source organism: Streptomyces sp. NPDC008238 (assembly GCF_042956445.1). NCBI lineage: Bacteria > Bacillati > Actinomycetota > Actinomycetes > Kitasatosporales > Streptomycetaceae > Streptomyces > Streptomyces sp. NPDC008238. The sequence goes on from NZ_JBIBGK010000069.1 coordinate 6, forward strand.
GAGCGGCACGGTCGGTACGCCGGGTCAGGGTAATTACGCCGCTGCGAACGCCTTCCTGGATGCGTTGGCGGAGCAGCGTCGTGCGGATGGTCTGGCGGCGACGTCGATCGCGTGGGGTCCGTGGGCCGAGGGCGGCATGGCGGCCGACGAGACGTTGGCCGCCCGGATGCGTCGTGATGGTGTGCCGCCGATGCGGGTGGATCTGGCGGTCAACGCCTTGCAGCAGGCGGTCGGTTCCGGTGAGGCCGCGCTCACCGTGGCGGACGTGGAATGGGACCGCTTCCTCGCAGGATTCACCGCCGTCCGCGACAGTGAGCTGTTCAGCGAACTGCGGGTCGCCTGCGAAGCGGGCAGGGCGCGGACTGCCTCGGCGGACGCAACCGGCGGGGCCGTCGATTCCGCGTCCTTCGTCGGCAGGCTGGCCTCTGCTGCCGGGGCTGAGCAGGAGCGGATGCTGCTGGACCTGGTGCGTACCCAGGTGGCGGCCGTTCTTGGTCATGCCGGTGTCGATGCGGTGGGGGCCGGGAGGGCGTTCAAGGAGCTGGGCTTCGACTCGCTGACCGCGGTGGAGCTGCGGAACCGGCTGGGTGCGGCGACGGAGCTGCGGTTGCCGGCGACGCTGGTCTACGACTATCCGACGTCCGCTGCGCTGGCGGAATACCTGCGGGGTGAGCTGCTGGGGACGGCCCCCTCCGGGGACGTCGACTTGCCCGCGGTGGTCGCCACGGACGACGATCCGATCGCGATCGTAGCGATGAGCTGCCGTTTCCCGGGTGGTGTGCGAAGCCCCGAGGACCTGTGGCGGCTCCTGGTGACGGGGACGGACGCGGTGGGGGAGTTCCCCGTCGACCGCGGCTGGGACCTGGGACAGCTCTACGACCCCGACCCGGACCGTGCCGGTACGTCGTACACCCGCGAAGGCGGCTTCGTGGACGGCGCTTCGGAGTTCGACGCGGACTTCTTCGGGGTCTCGCCGCGTGAGGCGCTGGCCATGGACCCGCAGCAGCGGTTGCTGCTGGAGACGTCGTGGGAGGCGTTCGAGCGGGCCGGGATCGATCCGGCCTCGCTGCGTGGGAGCCAGGTGGGCGTCTTCGTCGGCACCAACGGACAGGACTACCTCTCCCTCGTCGCCCGCGAGCCCGACGGCCTGGAAGGACACATCGGCACCGGGACCGCGGGCAGTGTGATGTCGGGTCGGGTGTCGTACGCGCTGGGGCTTGAGGGGCCGGCGGTGACCGTGGACACGGCGTGTTCGTCGTCGCTAGTGGCGTTGCATTGGGCGGTGCAGGCGCTGCGGCAGGGCGAGTGCTCCATGGCGCTGGCGGGCGGCGTCACGGTGATGTCGACGCCTGAGACCTTCGTCGACTTCAGTCGCCAGCGGGGTCTGGCGGAGGACGGCCGGATCAAGGCGTTCGCGGCGGCTGCGGACGGTACGGGGTGGGGTGAGGGCGTCGGCATGCTGCTGGTGGAGCGGCTGTCGGACGCGCGCCGCAACGGCCACCCGGTGCTGGCGCTGGTGCGGGGCTCGGCGGTGAACCAGGACGGTGCGAGCAACGGTCTGACGGCGCCGAACGGTCCGTCGCAGCAGCGGGTGATCCGCCAGGCCCTGGCGAGCGCCGGGCTGGCGGCCTCGGACGTGGACGCGGTGGAGGCCCACGGCACGGGCACCCGGCTGGGTGACCCGATCGAGGCCCAGGCCCTGCTGGCCACCTACGGCCAGGAGCGCGCCGAGGGCCGACCCTTGCTCCTCGGTTCCATCAAGTCGAACATCGGCCACACGCAGGCGGCGGCCGGTGTCGCGGGCGTCATCAAGATGGTCATGGCGATGCGGCACGGGGTGCTGCCGCAGACGCTCCACGTGGACGAGCCGACCCCGCACGTCGACTGGACGGCCGGATCCGTCTCCCTGCTGACCGAGTCCGTCGAGTGGCCCGACACCACGCGTCCGCGCCGGGCCGGCGTCTCGTCGTTCGGCATCAGCGGCACCAACGCGCACACGATCATCGAGCAGGCCCCGGAGCCCGCGCCCGATGCCGCCGAGTCTCCGTCGCGTACGCCCGGCGTGCTCCCGTACCTCCTGTCGGCCAAGTCCCCCGAGGCCCTGCGCGCCCAGGCAGCCGCCCTCAGCGCGCGCCTGTCAGAGGCCGGGACGGCGGATGGCAACGCCTTGCGGCCCGTCGACCTCGGCTACTCCCTCGCAACCGGTCGCGCGCACCTGGACCATCGTGCGGTCGTCTTGGCGGACAGCACGGCCGAGGTGGCGGACCTGCTCGCGCGGCTGGCCTCCGGTGACGACGTCCCCGCCATCACTTCCGGCACGGTGGAAGACGGGCGTACGGCGTTCCTGTTCACGGGGCAGGGCAGTCAGCGCCTGGGGATGGGGCGTGAGCTGTACGAGGCCCATCCGGTGTTCGCGGACGCGTTGGACGCGGTCTGCGCCCGGATGGACGCGTACCTCGATGTGCCGTTGAGGGATGTGCTGTTCGGCGAGGACGCGGGGGTTCTGGACCGTACGGAGTTCGCGCAGCCCGCGCTGTTCGCGGTGGAGGTGGCGCTGTTCCGGCTGGTCGAGTCGTGGGGTGTGCGACCGGACTTCGTGTCGGGGCACTCGGTGGGTGAGATCGCCGCGGCGCACGTGGCGGGTGTCTTCTCGCTGGATGATGCGTGTGCGCTGGTGGCGGCGCGGGGCCGGTTGATGCAGGCGCTGCCGGCCGGCGGCGTGATGATCGCGGTGCAGGCTTCGGAGGACGAGGTCCTGCCGCTGCTGAACGACCGCGTGAGTATCGCTGCCGTGAACGGCCCTTCGTCGGTGGTCATCGCCGGTGACGAGGACGCGGCCACGGCGGTTGCGGGGTCTTTCGAGGGGCGGAAGTCGAAGCGGCTGAAGGTCAGCCACGCGTTCCACTCCCCGCACACGGACGGGATGCTGCAGGCGTTCCGTGAGGTGGTGTTCGGACTGTCCTTCGAGGTGCCGCGGATCCCGGTCGTCTCGAACCTGACCGGTGCCGTGGTCACGGACGAGATGGCGTCGGCGGAGTTCTGGGTGCGGCATGTGCGGGAGGCCGTGCGCTTCCTGGACGGTGTGCGTGCGTTGGAGGCGGCCGGGGTCAGCACGTTCGTGGAATTGGGTCCGGACGGTGTGCTGTCGGCGATGGCGCAGGAGTGCGTCGACACCGAGGGCGCCGCCTTCGTCCCGGTCCTGCGCGCCGCCCGCCCTGAGGCCGAGAGCCTGGGCGACGCCCTCGCGCGAGCCCATGTCAGAGGCCTCGCGATCGACTGGCACGCGTACTTCGCCGGTTCGGGCGCTCGGCGCGTGGACCTCCCGACCTACGTGTTCCAGCGGCAGCGGTTCTGGCCGGAGCCCTCCACAGAGGTCGTCCGCGACACCGCATCCGACGCCGCGGATGCCTGGTTCTGGGATGCGGTGGACCGCGAGGACCTCGCGTCGCTGACCGCCGCACTCGACACCGAGGCCACGACCGCCTGGGGCAGTGTCCTGCCCGGACTGGCCGCGTGGCGTCGTCAGGCCCGGGAGCGGTCGGAGGTGGACGGCTGGCGGTACCGCGTGACGTGGACGCCGCTGACCGCTCCTGCCGCCGATCGCCTGTCGGGTGCGTGGCTGATGGTGGTGCCGGCCGGGGGCGACGTTGCCGGGCCGGTGGTGGGCGCGCTGGTGGGGCGTGGTGCTGAGGTGCGCCGGGTCGAGGTCGAGCCGGGCACGGACCGTGCGGCCCTGGCGGAGCTGGTTGCCGGCGCGTACGCGGGTGTGGTGTCGCTGCTGGACCTCGCCGGCACGGTGGCGTTGGTGCAGGCTCTGGGCGATGCCGGGGTGGGCGGCCGGTTGTGGTCCTTGACCCGGGGTGCGGTGTCGGTCGGCCGTTCGGACCGGCTGGTGTCGCCGGTGCAGGCGCAGGTGTGGGGTCTGGGCCGGGTGGCTGCGCTGGAGGTGCCGGAGCGCTGGGGTGGTCTGGTCGACCTGCCGGAGGTGCTGGACGAGCGTGCGCTGTCACGTGTGGTCGGGGTGCTGGCTGGTTTCGGTGAGGACCAGGTGGCGGTGCG
>NZ_JBIBGK010000070.1:0-3867 GCF_042956445.1 Streptomyces sp. NPDC008238
CGACCTCCCGGCCTGACCGGGCGAACGCCAGGGGCCCCGAGCCTTCCCGGCTCGGGGCCCCTGGCACGTACCTCGTACGGCTACGGAAGCTGCGCTGTACGCGCCTCACGGCGGTTGTTGCGGATCGTGTTGACCCGGCGGGTCGTCGCGAACAGCGGGATGACACGAGTCGCAAGAGGGGTTGGGGACGCATCAAATGTGGGTCGGGGGGTCGCCAGCGGTCAGCTGTGGTGTCTGCAACGTGTGGTCGATCACGAGGCGGGGGCTCGAAGGCTGTGACGGTGAGGAGACCAGATCTGCTTCGGCCCAGACGACCTTGCCGCCCGCAGTGAGACGGGAGCCCCACCTGCGGGCAATGTGGGTGACCAGGGAAAGTCCGCGGCTGTTCGTCTGGTTGGTGCGCGCGCGACGCAACCCGGGGAGGCAGTCGTCGGAGGAAGAAACCTCGCAGGTCAAGAAGCGGTGTCGGATGAGGCGCAGACCGATGGGGCCTGTACCGTGCCGGAGGGCATCGGCCACCAGTTCGCCGACGATCAGCTTGATCGGGTCCTGAAGCGTGTCCAGTCCCCATGCACCAAGTTGGTGGGCTGCCAGGTGTTCCGCCATGCGGGCGGCGGTGTGGTCACTGGGTAGTGTCCAGGTTGCGACATCGTCCCGGCTGAGCGCGTGTGTTCGGACCAGGAGCAGGGTGGTGTCGTCTTGAGGTGCCTGCGCCAGGAAAGAGGCGTTCGTAGCGCGGGTGCAGAGCTCCTCCAGTGATAGATCTGGTTGCGCGAGGGCTGTACCCAGGCGGCGCATGCCTTCTTCGATGTCGTGGTCGCGGGTCTCGATCAGGCCGTCGGTGTAGAGGGCGATGATGCTTCCCTCAGGGAGCTCTAGCTCGGCGGCTTCGAAGGAGGTGCCCATGCCGATGCCGAGAGGGGCTGCAGCGGGGAGATCGGGGAAGGTGACCCGGCCCTGCGGGTCGACGATTACTGGCGGGGGATGTCCGGCCCGGGCCATGGTGCATCGGCGGGTGACTGGGTCGTAGACGGCGTACAAGCAAGTGGCTCCCACGACCGCGGGGACGCTGTCCGCCATATCCACGTCTTCTTCGGCCAGGCGCTGGACTGTGTCGTCGAGCTGGGCCAGCAGTTCGTCGGGAGGCAGCTCCATGCCGGAGAGCGTACGTACGGCGGTGCGGAGCCAGCCCATGCCTGCCGCAGCGTTGATGCCGTGCCCGACCACATCACCAACGACAAGGGCGACGCGGGCGCCGGACAGCGGGATCACGTCGAACCAGTCGCCGCCCACCACATGGTCCGTATCGGCCGGCAGGTAACGCGAGGCCGTCTCGATAGCCGTGCCGAATCTAGGGCCTTGAGGCAGCAGATTGCGCTGCAGAGCGAGGGCCGCCGTGTGCTTGCGAGCGTACTGGCGCGCATTGTCCAGCGACAGTACAGCCCGGCTGACCAGTTCTTCGGCCAGCAGCAGATCGCTCTCCTGGAACGGCGTTGGGTCTTGCGTGCGGATGAACAACGCCGTACCCAGGAAGGTACCTCGCGTACGGATGGGCACGAGCATCAAGGAGTGAATGCCGTTTTCTTGGATCTTTTGCGCGCGTGCCGGGTCGACCCAGTTCCCGGCAGTAGCGTTCAAGACCGGCTCGAGGTAAGCCTTCCCGGTGCGCAGCACGTGGGCGAAGGGGGAGGTGGGCGACACGTGGACTGCTTCGCCACGGCGCCATGGGGATTCAGGGACTCCTTGGCGGATCGAGGCCAGGCCTGTACGCCGGAGAATGGGTAGGCGCTTGCCTGTCGGCCCGATGCGGACCGGCGGTCCCTCACCGAATGGAATCGACTGTTCCAGGTCGAGGGCGACGTAGTCGGCGAGCAGGGGCACGGCGAGGTCGGCCAGTTCCTGACTGGTCTGCATGACGTCCAGGGTGCTGCCAAGGCGGGTACTGGCCTCGCTCAAGATGGCCAGGCGTTCGCGTGCACGACGGCTCTCGGTGACGTCGACGCTGATGGTGCAGATCCCCATGGCCTGGCCGTCGGCGTCCCGGAGGCAGAAGAACGAGGCCGCGAGGATGTGCTCGCGGCGCGGGCCGACGGGAACCCACGGCCGGTACTCCTGGACTCTGGTGTTGCCGCTTTGCAGGACTTGCCGCATCACCGTCTCAATTGTTTCGGCCTGGAGGCCAGGCTGTATATCGGTGAGGCTACGTCCAAGTCTCTGCTCACGGGAGATGCCATCATGGCTCTCCATAGTGTCGTTCACCCAGGTGCACCGCAGTTGCCGGTCACGGACGACGATGCCGATCGGGGTGCGGGTCAGGAGCGACTCCCGCATCGACCCACTGGTCGCGGTCGTGCCGATGTCGGTCACGGACACAAGCCACCGGACGGTGCCGTCCTGCCCCCGCAGCATGGAAACTCGCCGGCTGACGTTGAGCATGTGGCCGTCACTGCTACGCACCGGGGTCGTGCCTGACCATCCGTTGTGGCTACGGCAACGCTCGACGTAGGCGGAGATCGTCGGTGCCTCCTTGGAGGGTGGCACGATGACTGCCGCAGAGCGACCTACTATTTCTGCTGGCGCATATCCGACAAGTCGCCTGGCGGCCTGCGTCCAGGCGATAACCGTCCCTTGATCGTCAAGCATCGCGATCGCGTAGTCAGGGATCTCATTCGTGTTCATGGGCCTACTACTGCATAACTGAAGCACTGGTCTTGGTCATCGATCTCTCGCCTCCGAACAGAGCCTCGCATCCTGACGAGAGGTGGACATTCGTCGGGCCATTCGATGGCCACCATTTCGTCGACCGGGTGGTGTACAGCCCCGTGACAGCGTTGCCCCTGATGAGCTTGATTGCGACATGAATCACTGGAGTCTCGTGCGACGTACAGGTTCTGCTCGCTGACTGAGAAGCATGGCCACTGTCTCGCTTCACTGAGTGACCAGCCCATCTCGGAGAGACACAGGGCGAAGGCCTGCAAGTGGCGAACCGTCCGTAGTCTGCACGGGCCAAACCTCTAGCGAGCTGTGCCGACCCCGATGAGCAGCAAGGCGATGTCGTCGGTTCGGGGCGCGGTGCGCCGTGCCTTGTCGATCAGGGCCGTGGCGAGGCGATCCATGGGTTCCATCGCGGCCTGGGCGACCTGGGAGGCCAGCTCAGCCATGGCGTCGTCCAGATCCGTTCCGGGAGTCTCGACAAGTCCGTCGGTGTACAAGACCAGGATGGTGCCAGGCGCCAGCGGGATTTCGATGGAGGTGTAGTCCGCGTCGGGGGCGATGCCCAGGAGCAGGCCGGCCGGTAGCCGAAGAACCTCGGTGCGGCCGTCCGGATGGCGCAGGACTGGCGGGGGATGGCCTGCCGTGGCCAGCATAGCCCGGTGGTCTGCGAGTTCGAGGCGGACGTACAGACAGCTGACGAAGCGGCCCGGCTCCATCGCGCACAGTTGGCGGTTGGCCTGCGCCAGTACATCCGCGGGCGTCGCTCCGCTTGCGGCATGGGAGCGGAGGGCAGGGCGGATCCTGCCCATGAGTGCCGCCGCCGCGACGTTGTGGCCCTGGACATCGCCGATGCCTGCAGCAGCGGTGGTGTCGCCCACCCGGACCAAGTCGTAGAAGTCGCCGCCGATGTCCATGCCGCGGACGCTCGGCAGGTAACGGGCTGCTGCATCGAGGCCGGGAAAACGAGGAAGGGAGTCGGGTAGCAACGTCGCCTGTAGAGTCTGCGCGAGTTCCTTGCTGGTGTCGTACAGGCGGGCACGTTCCAGCGCCTGCGCAATGAGCCTTTCCCGGTAATGGATCATGACGCTGCGTGATCGTTTAGACGGTTCGGTCGTACTCGAGCTGGAGCAGGATGAGGGCCGCAGCGGCGAT
>NZ_JBIBGK010000071.1:0-3778 GCF_042956445.1 Streptomyces sp. NPDC008238
GCCGCTGCGAACGCCTTCCTGGATGCGTTGGCGGAGCAGCGTCGTGCGGATGGCCTGGTGGCGACGTCGATCGCGTGGGGTCCGTGGGCCGAGGGCGGCATGGCGGCCGACGAGTCCATGGACGCCCGCATGCGGCACGAGGGCGTGCCCCCCATGCAGCCCGAGCCCGCCTTGGCAGCCTTGGCCCCGGCGGTCGGCACGGGCGAGGCGTCGCTCATGGTCGCGGACGTCGACTGGGACCGCTTCGCCCCCTTCATGACGTCCGTCCGACCGCTCCCGCTGATCGGCGACTTCGTCGCGCACGGGGAGACCGTCACGGCAGCCGACGTGGCAGGCACCGCCGCCCGCCGGCTCGCGGGGCTGACGGAGACCGAGCAGGAGCGGGAACTGCTCACCCTGGTCCGTACGCACGTCGCGGCCGTCCTCGGCCACGGCGGCGTCGACGCCGTCGGGGCCGACCGCGCCTTCAAGGAGCTCGGCTTCGACTCCCTGACGGCCGTCGAACTGCGCAACCGCCTCGGCGCGGCCACCGACCTGCGACTGCCCACCACCCTCGTCTACGACTACCCCACCTCGACCGCGCTCGCCGGATTCCTGCGCCGCGAGCTGCGGGGCGCACGACCCGCCGAGACGGACCCGGTCGCCACGGCGGCGGCGGTCGACGACGACCCGATCGCGATCGTCGCGATGAGCTGCCGGTTCCCCGGCGGGGTACGGACCCCGGAGGAACTGTGGAGGCTGCTCGCCGACGGGGCCGACGCCGTCGGTGACTTCCCGTCCGACCGCGGCTGGGACCTGACCGGCCTCTACAGCGCCGACCCCGACCGTCCCGGGACCACGTACACCCTGGCCGGTGGCTTCCTCCACGACGCCCCCGACTTCGACGCGGACTTCTTCGGGATCTCGCCGCGTGAGGCGCTGGCGATGGACCCGCAGCAGCGGTTGCTGCTGGAGACGTCGTGGGAGGCGTTCGAGCGGGCCGGGATCGATCCTTCCTCGCTGCGCGGGAGCCAGGCGGGCGTCTTCGTCGGCACCAACGGACAGGACTACCTTTCCCTCGTCATGGGCGGGACGGACGGCATCGAAGGCCACGTCGGCACCGGCAACGCGGCCAGCGTCGTCTCCGGACGGCTCTCCTACGTCTTCGGGCTCGAAGGCCCCGCGATCACCGTCGACACGGCCTGCTCGTCCTCCCTGGTGGCGCTGCACCTCGCCGTCCAGGCACTGCGGCAGGGCGAGTGCTCGCTCGCCCTGGCCGGTGGCGTGACGGTGATGTCGACCCCTGAGGCCTTCGTCGACTTCAGCCGTCAGCGGGGTCTGGCGGAGGACGGCCGGATCAAGGCCTTCGCGGCGGCCGCGGACGGCACGGGGTGGGGTGAGGGCGTCGGCATGCTGCTCGTGGAGCGGCTGTCGGACGCGCGGCGCAACGGGCACCCGGTGCTGGCGCTGGTGCGCGGTTCGGCGATCAACCAGGACGGCGCCAGCAACGGCCTGACCGCCCCGAACGGCCCGTCGCAGCAGCGTGTGATCCGGCAGGCTCTGGCGAGCGCGGGGTTGTCTGCCGCGGACGTGGACGCGGTGGAGGCGCACGGCACGGGCACGCGTCTGGGTGACCCGATCGAGGCGCAGGCGCTGCTGGCGACGTACGGGCAGGGGCGGACGGCGGACCAGCCGTTGCTGCTCGGCTCGATCAAGTCGAACATCGGGCACACGCAGGCGGCGGCCGGTGTCGCGGGTGTGATGAAGATGGTGCTGGCGATGCGGCACGGGGTGCTGCCGCCGACCCTGCACGTGGACGAGCCGACCCCGCACGTCGACTGGACGGCCGGATCCGTCTCCCTGCTGACCGAGGCCGCCGAGTGGCCGGAGACCGGACGGCCCCGGCGGGCCGGCATCTCGTCGTTCGGTCTCAGCGGTACCAACGCCCACACGATCATCGAGCAGGCCCCGGCTGCGGCGGCCACAGGGGACGACGCCGAACCCGCGGTTGACGGCACGGTGCCCTCGGTGCTGCCGGTTCTCCTCTCCGCGCGGGGCACGACCGGGCTGCGGGCCCAGGCCGCGCGCCTCGGCGCCCACATGACGGCGCACCCCGCGGCGTCCACCCTCGACACGGCCTACACGCTGGCGACCGCGCGCGCGGCTCTGGAGACGCGCGCGATCCTGGTCAGCGGCACCGAGGACCGCGACGCGCTGCTCGCGGGCCTCCACGGCCTCAACGCCGGTGAACAGCCCCCGGGGCTCGTGCAGGGCACTCCGACGACCGGCACGCTCGCGTTCCTGTTCACGGGGCAGGGCAGCCAGCGGCTGGGGATGGGGCGTGAGCTGTACGACACGTACCCGGTCTTCGCGGACGCGTTGGACGCTGTCTGCGCCCGGATGGACGCGTACCTCGATGTGCCGTTGAGGGATGTGCTGTTCGGCGAGGACGCGGGGGCTCTGGACCGGACGGAGTTCGCGCAGCCCGCGCTGTTCGCGGTGGAGGTGGCGCTGTTCCGGCTGGTCGAGTCGTGGGGTGTGCGACCGGACTTCGTGTCGGGGCACTCGGTGGGTGAGATCGCCGCGGCGCACGTGGCGGGTGTCTTCTCGCTGGATGATGCGTGTGCGCTGGTGGCGGCGCGGGGTCGGTTGATGCAGGCGCTACCGGGTGGTGGCGTGATGATCGCGCTGGAGGCCTCGGAGGACGAGGTCCTGCCGCTGCTGAACGACCGCGTGAGTATCGCTGCCGTGAATGGACCTTCGTCGGTGGTCATCGCCGGTGACGAGGACGCGGCCACGGCGGTTGCGGGGTCTTTCGAGGGGCGGAAGTCGAAGCGGCTGACGGTCAGTCACGCGTTCCACTCGCCGCACATGGACGGGGTGCTGGACGCCTTCCGTGAGGTGGTGGCGGAGCTGTCCTTCGAAGCCCCCCGCATCCCGGTCGTCTCGAACCTGACGGGTGCCGTGGTCGCCGACGAGATGGCGTCGGCGGAGTTCTGGGTGCGGCATGTCCGTGAGGCCGTGCGCTTCCTGGATGGTGTCCGTGCGCTGGAGGCGGCCGGGGTCAGCACGTTCGTGGAGCTGGGTCCGGACGGCGTGTTGTCGGCGATGGCGCAGGAGTGTGTGACGGGCGAGGGCGCGGTCTTCGTTCCGGTGCTGCGCAAGGGGCGTGCGGAGGCGGAGACGGCCGTCAGGGCTCTGGCGCAGGCGTACGTGCGGGGCGTGGCGGTGGACTGGGCCGGGTTCTTCGCCGGCACGGGTGCGCGACGGGTGGACCTGCCGACCCAGGCCTTCCAGCGGACGCGGTACTGGCCGGAGGCACGGCAGGCCGACGTCACCCTCGCCGGGAAGAGCGTCGACACCAGCGACGCGCGCTTCTGGGACGTCATCGAGCAGGAGGACCTGACGTCCCTCGGGGCCATGCTCGGCCTCGACGACACCGCCGCCTGGGGAAGCATGGTCCCGGCTCTCTCGGCCTGGCGCCGGCGCAGTCGGGATCGGGCCCTTGCCGACGGGTGGCGATACCGGACGAGCTGGAAGCCGCTGCAGGCCGCCCCCGAAGCGCGCCTGTCGGGTGCGTGGTTGGTCGTGGTGCCGGCTGGTGGCGACGTTGCCGGGCCGGTGGTCGGTGCGCTGGTGGGGCGGGGCGCGGAGGTGCGCCGGGTCGAGGTCGAGCCGGGCACGGATCGTGCGGCCCTGGCGGGGCTGGTTGCCGGCGCGTACGCGGGTGTGGTGTCGCTGCTGGACCTCGCCGGCACGGTGGCGTTGGTGCAGGCTCTGGGCGATGCCGGGGTGGGCG
>NZ_JBIBGK010000072.1:0-3185 GCF_042956445.1 Streptomyces sp. NPDC008238
GCACGACGGCGCAGCTCAAGCGGGTACTGGGAAGGACGTGCCATGACTCGATCCTCTCAAACAATCGAGTCCCCACCGAACCCGGAACGGTTCAAGCACCCTGCTGGTGCCGCTTTGGAGTACCTGCCACATCACCGCCTCGATCGCTTCGGTTTCAAATCCGGGCTGCGCTTCGCTCAGACGCCGTCCGAGTCGTCGTTCACGGGGGATACCGTCGTGGCTCTCCATGGTGTCGTTTACCCAAGTGCACCGCAGCTGCCGGTCGCGGACGACGATGCCTATCGGAGCGCGGGTCAGAAGCGACTCCCGCATCGACCCGTTCGTTGCGGCCCCTCGGGCGAGCGTGCCGATGTCGGTCACCGATACAAGCCACCGGACGGTTCCGTCCGCCCCACGCAACATTGAAACCCGCCGGCTGACGTTGAGTAGCTGGCCGTTACGGTCGCGTACCGTTGTCGTGCCAGACCATCCGTTGTGGGCACGGCAGCGTTCGACGTATGCAGAGATCGTCGGTGCTTCGTCGGACGGCGGCACGACCAGTGCAGCGGACCGACCTACCACGTCCTCGGGGGCGTATCCGACGAGCCGCTCGGCGGCCTGCGTCCATCCGATCACCGTTCCGTGATCGTCGAGCATCGCAATTGCGGAGTCGGTTATCTCGCAAGTGTCCATCTGCTTACTCACTGTCGCTGCACCGGTAGCGGTCATCGAAGCTGGCCCCTTCGACAGGTGACGTACGGGTTTGGACCGCTGTTGCACCGATGGAGCAGACGCAACCTGCAGCCCGCGCTCGATCCCTACACGGGTAGGACCGATTCGCGCCTTTCGGGGCATTGACCGAATAAAGGGTTAATTTGTGACGATATGAGGCGAGTGAACTTATGGAACGCCAAGATCGTGATTGGCGCGAGCACACCGGCTGGAACGCGTTCTGGGTTCTCGCAGATGGGCCACCGCCCTGTCCCGCCTGACTCCTGGACCACCGCGGGTTCCCCACACAGCCCTGGGCGAGGCTGCCGCGACCGGACCAGGCCGTCCGGCTGATCGACGGGCCTTGACTGCTAGGGACGAGCGACGGCCATCACCCACGTACCGACGTCGAAGGCCACCCCCGTCCGTGGCCGCCTCTCGCGGCTGTACAGGCAGCAACAAACCGGCGCCGGAAGTCCGAGGTTCCCCGTAAGCCCTCATGTCACTGCTCGGGCTCGGGCGACAGGGCTGCCGCCTGGAGATCACCGTCGGCAGACGCCCGCCGCCCAACCGACTCCTCCTAGGCCGGGCTCGTCTCCACGGGAGGGCATGACGCGACCGGTTGCTCATCGATGAACGTGACGGTTTCCTCCAGCGGGGCACGGCCTGTACGGCCGTCGTCCACCGTGGCGTCCTCGAACCCGATCGACATGCCACAGAAGAGGATGAGGCCCTCCGGGGGTGAGGTGATCTCCGCAACGGTTCTGTGGAACTTCGCCCATGCCATCTGTGTGCAGCTGTGCAGCCCCTCAGCACGGAGCAGCAGCATGACGGTCTGCAGATACATGCCAACGTCGGACCATTGCGGCCGACCCATGTCGCGGTCGATGTAGCAGAACAAAGCCGCGGGCGCGCCGAAGCAATCCCAGTTCGCGGCGGCGGCCCGCTGTCGTGCTTCCAGGTCCTCACGCGGGATACCGAGTGCGCCGTAGCGCTGCTCGCCGAAGGCGGACCGGCGCTCGCAATACGGAGACTTCAACTGTGGCGGGTACTGCTCGTACTCCGGCTCGTCCCAGGGGTCTCCTGAGGTCAGGCGCTCACCGGCGCGCTTCTTCAGGTCGCCCAGCGGCCCGCCGGTCAGTACGTAGGCGTGCCACGGCTGCAGGTTTGATGCCGATGGCGCCCAGGCTGCGGCGGAAAGCACACGCTCCAGCACCTCCCCTGGGACCTGCTTGTCAGTGAATGCACGCACTGCATGTCGGCTCGTGACCGCCTCATAGACGTCCATGGACGCGTGTCTCCCTGGTCAACGTGTGGACGACGTCGTTACTAACGCCACTGTATTGTCCAAGATGGTATCGCTCAATACTTTCTTGTGTTTGACTGTTGCCACACGCGATCCTTCGGCCCCGCTCGGGCCGCCGTCCTTGGAGATAGTCCATGGCCACGCTGTTGCACATCGACTCGTCCGTCTTCCCTGAGGAAGCATCTTCATCCCGTTCGGTAGCAACCGCCTTCCGCAAGGTCTGGCAGGAGCAGGACCCGCAAGGCACGGTGATCTACCGTGACCTCGCCGCCGACCCGATCCCCCACATCACCGCGGTGGCTTGGTCCGCCGGCTACGCGGCCCCGTCCGAGCACACCGCGGAGCAGGCAGCGGCGTTCGCCGCGCGTGTGGAGCTCATCGAGGAACTGGAGCAGGCGGACGCCATCCTGCTGGGTGCTCCCATGTACAACTTCTCGATCCCGTCGACTCTCAAGGCGTGGCTGGACAGCGTGATCATGCCTGGCCGCACCTCGGGCGAGACCCCTTCCACAAAGGGAACGCCGATCGTCGTCGTCGCCAGCCGCGGCGGCTCCTACGCGCCAGGGACCCCGCGCGAGGGCTACGACTTCGTGCAGAACTACCTGGAAGCCGCCCTCACGGGCAATCTCGGCCTGGACGTCGACTTCATCGTTCCCGAACTCACCATGGCGTCCCGCAACCCGGCCATGTCCGGGCTGATCCCCCTCTTCGAGGCCTCGCGCGAGCGTGCCTTCGAGGATGCGGCCGTCAAGGCCAAGGAACTCACGGAGCGCCTCACCGCGTGATCTGCAGAGGCGCCGTATGACACCTGGGCCCGGGGATGTCATACGGCGCCTCTGCGCCCTGCACGTCCAGCACAGAAGCGCTCCCCACCTGCGCCTTACGACCAGCGGGAAAGAGCTGTTCGATCCGCCGGCGCGACGATGCCGCACCCAGGGCACGCTGTCGGCGACGGTTGAAATGAGGTTCTGGATCACTTTCCGTGCTGGGGCCTAGGGTCACCGAAACCGCGATCATGAACGGCCATGGGTGATGTGGTCCTGGCCGGCCTGTGGTGCCACCAGGTCGGGGGTGTGCTGATCGAAGACGCGCTACTGGACGGCGAGTTCGTGATCGTACGGGCTCGCGCTGTCGCGGACCAGGCGGGGTGTCCTGGCTGCGGTGTGGCATCGAGCCGTGTGCACAGTGG
>NZ_JBIBGK010000073.1:0-2401 GCF_042956445.1 Streptomyces sp. NPDC008238
CAGTGGGAACTGTTCCTGCGCCACGTCCACCTCGGCGAGCCCTACACTTGGGACCTGCTGGCCGGTGCCCGCGGTGTGCAGCTCGCCGAACTGGGTCTGCGTTCCTCCGCCGAGGGCCGCCGGTTCGCCGTACCGGAGCTGACGCTGTGACCATTCACCTCCCGGATGTGAACGGACATCTGCGGGCGTATCAGCCGAACCGCGCACCTTTCGTCCCGTCGGCCGGTACATCACCGACCTCGCGTACGGTCTTCTCAGCGGCGCACGTCGTCGCCGACCCCTACGCAAATTCGTCCTCGCGCTCATCCGCTGCCATCGATTGGGACGCGACGCTCGCCTTCCGCCGGTTCATGTGGGGACAGGGCTTGGGCGTCGCCGAGGCCATGGACACAGCCCAGCGCGGCATGGGCCTGGACTGGGCGAGCGCAGCCGAACTGATCCGCCGCTCCTCCGCTGAGGCCCGCGCCGTGGGCGGCCGCATCGCCTGCGGGGTGGGCACCGACCAGCTCGCCGCCGGTTCGCTGACGGAGATCCGCCATGCGTACGAGGAGCAGCTCGCGGTAGTCGAGGAGGCTGGCGCGCAGGCGATCCTGATGGCGTCACGCGCGCTGGCCGCCGTCGCCAAGAGCCCCGACGACTACAGCGAGATATACAGCCATCTGCTTCGGCAGGCCGCCGACCCGGTCATCCTCCACTGGCTCGGCCCGATGTTCGACCCGGCCCTGGAGGGCTACTGGGGCAGCACTGACCTGGACGCCGCCACCGAAGTCTTTTTGCAGGTTGTTGTCGCGCACGCGGACAAGGTGGACGGCGTGAAGATCTCGCTGCTCGACGCGGAGCGGGAGATCGAACTGCGGCGCCGGCTACCAAGGGGCGTGCGCTGCTACACCGGCGACGACTTCCACTACCCCCAGCTGATTGCGGGCGACGAGCAAGGCTTCAGCCATGCACTGCTGGGCATCTTCGACCCGCTGGGCCCACTCGCAGCAGAAGCCCTACGGGTACTGGACACAGGCGACGTGCACGGCTTCCGTGTACTGCTCGACCCGACAGTGGAACTGGCGCGCCACCTGTTCCAGGCACCTACGCGCTTCTACAAGACAGGCGTGGTCCTTCTGGCCTGGCTGGCGGGTCATCAGGAGCACTTTGCCATGGTGGGCGGCTTGCAGTCGGCACGCTCGCTGCCGCACCTGGCAACGGCCTACGAGCTTGCCGACGGCCTCGGGCTGTTCCCCGACCCGGAGTTGGCCGAGACACGGATGAAGGCGCTGCTCTCTGTATACGGGGTGACCTCGTGAAGACCACAGTGGAGCGCTTGTCCATCAACCAGATGACGGTGAAGCAGCTTAAACTGCCGGCGCTGGTCGACGCCTGCCAGAGGACGGGCGTGCAGGGTGTGGGCCTGTGGCGTGAACCGGTCCGTGCGCACGGCGTCGAAGCGACAGCGAAACTGGTCCGCGAAGCAGGGCTGAGGGTGTCGACACTGTGCCGGGGCGGCTTCCTCACGGCCATCGACCCTTCGGAGCGTGCCGAAGCTCTGGCGGACAACCGGCGGGCGATTGACGAGGCGGCGATCCTCGGGACCGACACGTTGGTACTCGTCTCGGGCGGACTGCCTACCGGATCCATGGACCTGCGCGGCGCGCGCGAGCGGGTTGCAGACGCGCTGGCTGAGCTGGGCCCGTACGCAGCCGAGCGGGGGGTGCGGTTGGCCGTCGAACCGCTGCATCCTATGTTCGCCTCTGACCGCTGTGTGATCTCGACCATGGCCCAGGCGCTGGAGCTCGCAGAGCGCTTCCCGCCAGAGCAAGTGGGCGTCACGGTGGACACCTATCACATCTGGTGGGACGACACCGCTCCCCACCAGATCGCACGAGCGGGCGTCGGCGGCCGAATCCACATCTTCCAACTGGCCGACTGGGTCACCCCGCTGCCGGAGGGTGTCCTCACTGGGCGTGGCCAGATCGGGGACGGCTCGATCGACATGCGGGAGTGGAAGGGCTACGTAGAGGCGGCCGGGTACACCGGCCCCATCGAGGTCGAGCTGTTCAACGAGGGGCTGTGGGCCAGGGACGGGTACGAGGTCCTGGCCGAAACCGCGACGCGGTTCCTGGAGCATATGTGAGCACCTGTTCTCGCTGAAGCTCCTCGTCGTCTCCGGGCAGGGGCGGCTGGAAGAGAACGCTCGCCGCAGGCGACGACTATGGATATGGCCCAGCCCTGCCGGCCGTAAGGGAGATCAGCGTGATGGACGCACGGCCAGTGCGGGTGCTCATAGCGGCGGACAAGTTCAAGGGTTCGCTCACCGCCGTCGAGGTGGCGGAGCGGCTCGGGTCGGGACTGCGGCGGGCCGCCCCCGGTCTCGTCGTCGAGTCCGTGCCGGTGGCCGACGGCGGGGACG
>NZ_JBIBGK010000074.1:0-2258 GCF_042956445.1 Streptomyces sp. NPDC008238
TGTCGGCAGCGGCCTAATGTGAGGCCAGTCTGAGCGGCTCAATCGTGGGCCATCGTGCGTTCTCGTTTGTCGTGTCAGTTGGTGTCGTTGCCGGTCTGGATGCGGCCGAGTTCGCCGCGGCCGCGCATGCGGTAGGACTCGCCTTTGAGGGAGTGGACCTCGGCGTGGTGGACGAGTCGGTCGATCATGGCGGCAGCCACGGTCTCGTCGCCGAAGGTCTCGCCCCAGCGGCCGAAGGGCTTGTTCGAGGTGACGATCACGCTGGCCCTCTCATATCTGTTCGAAACGAGCTGGAAGAACAGGTTTGCCGCCTCCGGCTCGAACGGTATGTAGCCGACCTCGTCGATCACGATCAGTGGATAGCGGCCGAGCTTGACGAGTTCGTCCTGGAGCCGGCCAGTGTGGTGGGCGGCCGCCAGGCGGTCGACCCATTGGGAGGCGGTGGCGAACGCGACGCGGTGGCCGGCCTGGCAGGCTCTGACGGCGAGTCCGGTGGCGAGGTGGGTTTTGCCGGTGCCGGGCGGTCCGAGGAAGACGATGTTCTCCTTGCCAGTGATGAAGTCCAGTGTGCCAAGGTGGGCGAGCTGTTGGCGCGTCATGCCCCGCAGGTGGGCGGTGTCGATCTCCTCGATGGTCTTGACCGCGGGAAAGCGGGCGGCGCGAATGCGTTGCTCGCCGCCGTGGGACTCGCGGGCGGCGACCTCGCGCTGCAGGCAGGCGGCCAGATACTCCTGGTGGGTCCAGGACTCGGTGCGGGCTCGCCCGGCCAGGCGTTCGGCGGCGTCCAGCAGAGCGGGAGCTTTCATCGCGCGGGCGAGGAACGCCAGGTCAGCGGCAGTCTGCCTGCCGGTCTGGGCCGCGAGGCCGTCGGCGGGTCCGGCAGTGGATGCGGTGGTGCGGGCCATCAGGTGTCCTTTCCGGCGCCGCCCTCGATGAGGGTGAAGATGCGGTCGTAGGAGCCCAGCGCCCGCTGTTCGACCTCAATGCCCCAGTCGTCCTTGGCCAAAGCCGTGGAGAGCGCGGTGGTGGTGCGGACGGGTGGCCGGGCCTGGTCGCGCAGGTGACGTGCCGCGACGGCGTGCTCGGGGTCGGTGATGGTCTGGTGCCGGGCCCAGCAGCGGCCGTGACGAGCGACCACGTCATTGCCGCAGGTCACGACGATGCTGTCGGTGTCGGTCCGGACGGTGATCCGGTGCCCGATTGCCCGGGGGTGGACGGAGTAGTCGCATGTGTCGACGCGGATGTAGTGGTCGCGGCCGAGCCGGATGGTGCGCGGCCACCAGTTCGGCGGGGCGACCGGCGGCAGGGCGAGCATCGCCGACCGGTCCGCCTCCCAGCGGTCGACGGGGTGGGCGTCGATGCTGCGGTGCCGGCGCCGGTTGGCAACCTGCAGCCAGGCGGTGAGCTGACCGTTGAAGTCGTCCGGGCCGGTGAAGACGCGGCCGGGTAGGAAGCTGGTCTCCAGATAGCCGTTCGCCCGCTCGACCAGGCCTTTCGCCTCGGGATCACGGGGCCGGCAGAAGTGGATCCGGATCGCGAGCAGGCCGGCGAGTGCCGCGAACTCGGTCGTGGGCCTGCCCCTGCCGACACCGGCTTCATTGTCCCAGACCAGCGTCCTGGGAACCGCCTGCCAGCCGGACAGCAGCTGCCAGTGCCCGTCGATCAGATCAGCGGTGGTCCGGGACGGCAGCATTCTCGCGGTGATCATCCGCGAGTAGCCCGACACCATCACCAGCACCGGCGGTCGCCCCGTCTGCCCATAGCCGAGCGGGATGTCCACCGCCGGGAACCACAGATCACACTGAGCAAGTTCGCCCGGCTGATAGACCGTCCGGGAGACCGGGTCGACCGGCAGGTAGGCGGGCCTCAATTCCCTGACCCGTTCGCGCAGGATCGTCAGCCCGCGATCCCAACCGATCCGCTCTGCGATCACCGTGACCGGCATCGTCGGGGTCTGCTTCAACAACTCCCGGATCGCGGGCTCGACCGCGTCCACCGCCGAGCCCTTCGGCGCCCGCCGGTACTGCGGTGGCCGATCCGAGGCCAACGCCCGCAGCACGGTTCCCCGCGAAATTCCCAGCTCACGGGCCACCGCCCGGGCGGACAACCCCTCACTCCGATGCAACCGACGGATCTCAGCCCAGTCCTCCACGCGGATCACCCTCGCTTCCTCCTGACTCCAGCACCGCTGAAGCCAGGATGATCACGAGACCACCGACCGGCCCGCTTTTGATCCGCTACCCGTGGCCCTCATTTCA
>NZ_JBIBGK010000075.1:0-1714 GCF_042956445.1 Streptomyces sp. NPDC008238
CGACACGACACACCATCCCTCCCGCCGAAGCACCAATCTCACGCCTGACCAGCGGAAACGCAGCTACCACCTTCGGAAAGACAACACCTTCTAAGGTTCCGTGCGCTCTGGACTGCGGTCCGGTCGCTGGGCAGCGTCCAGGAGGCGACCTGAGAGGGTTTGAGTGCTCGGGTCCGGACGAGGAGCAAGGTAGCGTCGTCACTGGGTGTCTGCCCCGGGAAGGGTTCCGTCGCGCAAGTGCAGAGTTCTTCCAGCGATCGATCTGGTTGTGCAAGGGCGGTACCCAGGCGCTGCATGCCCTCTTCAATGTCGTGGTCGCGGGTCTCGATCAGGCCGTCGGTGTAGAGGGCGATGAGGCTTCCTTCGGGCAGTTCCAGCTCTACTGCTTCGAAGGGGTCACCGATGCCGATGCCGAGGGGGGCTCCGGGGGGAAGGGCGGGGAAGGTGACCTGGCCATGGGGGTCGATGATCGCGGGTGGGGGGTGACCAGCCCGGGCCATGGTGCACACGCGGGTAACCGGGTCGTACACGGCGTACAGACAGGTGGCGCCTCCGATGACTGGGGACCCATCGGCGGCGTCGGCGTCCTCCTCGGTCAGTCGCTGGACGGTGTCGTCGAGATGGGCGAGCACTTCGTCGGGAGGCAGTTCCATGTCGGCGAGCGTGCGTACGGCGGTGCGAAGCCTGCCCATGCTCGCCGCGGCGTTGATGCCGTGCCCGACAACGTCACCAACAACAAGGGCAACGCGGGCTCCGGACAGAGGGATGACGTCAAACCAGTCACCGCCGACGCCGTGCTCCATGTCGGCGGGCAGGTATCGTGAGGCGGCTTCGACCGCCATGCCGCCCCTCAGGCCCTGGGGTAGCAGGTTGCGCTGCAGTGCGAGGGCCGCGGTGTGGCGGCGAGCGTATTGGCTGGCATTGTCCAGTGACAGCGCGGCGCGGCTGACCAGCTCTTCGGCCAGGAGTAGATCGCTCTCCTGGAACGGCACCGGGTCCTGGGTGCGAATGAACAATGCCGTTCCCAGCAGGGTGCGTCGGGCGCGGATAGGGACGATCATCAGGGAGTGCATGCCGTTTTCCCTGACTTTCTGCGCCCGTTCCGGGTCGTGGTCGATCCATGTACCCGGAGCGGTGTCCAGGGCCGGCTCCAAGTGGGGCTTGCCCGTACGCAGGACTTGGTCGAAAGGCGAGGCGGGTGGCACGGGGACCGCTTCGCCCCGGCGCCATGGTGATTCGGGAACCCCTTGGCGGACGGAGGCCAGGCCAGCACGTCGCAAAACGGGCAGGCGCTCGCCTGTCGGCCCGATGCGGACCGGCGGTCCTTCGCCGAACGGTATTGACTGCTCCAGGTCGAGGGCGACGTAGTCCGCGAGCAGGGGCACAGCGAGGTCGGCCAGTTCCTGACTCGTGTGCATGACGTCCAGAGTGGTGCCCAGGCGGGTGCTGGCCTCGCTCAAGATGGCCAGGCGTTCGCGCGCCCGGCGGCTCTCGGTGACGTTGACGCTGATGGTGCACACCCCCAGAGCCTGGCCGTCGGCGTCTCGGAGACAGAAGAACGAGGCCGCGAGTATGTGCTCACGGCGCGGACTCGTCGACTGCCACGGCCAGTACTCGAGCTGAACCGTTCCGGGTTCGATAGAGATCTCAGACGTTGTGTGTGACCTGGGGTTTCGTGGTTGTGAGGTAGTGGCGGGCTTCGTATTCAGCGGGT
>NZ_JBIBGK010000076.1:0-1613 GCF_042956445.1 Streptomyces sp. NPDC008238
AGAAGGTGTTGTCTTTCCGAAGGTGGTAGCTGCGTTTCCGCTGGTCAGGCGTGAGATTGGTGCTTCGGCGGGAGGGATGGTGTGTCGTGTCGTCTCTTGGGTGGGGTGCCGGATGCCGTCGGTGATGGGGCTGTTGGAGGAGCGGGAGCGTGCTGCCCGTCAGAGGGTGGAGGTCCTGCAGGCCGAGCTGCGGGACGCTGAGGCCACGTGGCAGCGGTTCGTGACCGCCCGCGAGACGGTCGGCCAGGTCCTGGCGGAACCGTGCGAACGCGAGAATGCGCCCGTTGCCGCGTCCGACGAACGGCCCGTGCCGGTGGCGTGTGGGGTGCCCGGTTCGGTGGTGCCGGCATGGCGGGCAGGCCTCGACCCGGCAGTGCTGGCACCGGACTACCGGCGGCTCATGGACATCCTGGCCGGTAGGGACGGGGAGGCGATGGACTGCCGGCAGCTCGCTGTCGCGTTCGGGCTCGCGCCGGTGCCGGCGAAGGTCGAGGGAGTGCGGTCGAAGGCCAAGCGCCTGGTCGTGCGGGGCTGGCTGGTCGAAGAGAGTCCGGGGATGTTCAGCATCCCCGTTTCGCGAGCCGTCGGCTCATGACCATGCTCATCGACCAGTGGATCATCGCTTCGGCGCTGTCGGTCCGGGTCTCGTAGTCGCGGGCCAGGCGGCGAGAGCGCATCAGCCACGCGAACGTCCGCTCCACCAGCCACCTTTTGGGCAGCACGGTGAACCCGCGGGTGTCGTCGGTGCGCTTGACCACGGTCAGCGCGATCCGCCAGAGGTTGCGGGCGACGTCGACCAGCTGCCCGGTGTAACCGCCGTCCGCCCACACGAGCGAGATGCGCCAGTGCCGCTCGCGCAGCCGGGCCAGCAGACCGCCGGCGGCTTCCCGGTCGGTCACCGACGCTGCCGTAACCATCACGACCAGTAGCAGCCCGAGGGTGTCCACCACGATGTGACGCTTGCGTCCGTTGACTTTCTTCCCGCCGTCAAAGCCCCTGCTGGCGGCCGGAACCGACGCCGCCCCTTTGACGGACTGCGCGTCGATGACGCCCGCGGTCGGCTCCGGATCCCGTCCCTCGACCTGACGGACGCGGTCGCGGAGCCGGTCGTGCCACTCGCCGATCAGGCCCTGGTCCCGCCACCGTCGCCAGAACGCGTAGACCCGGTCCCACGCGGGGAAGTCCGCGGGCATCGCCCGCCACGTGATACCGCCCGCGACCAGGTAGCGGACCGCGTCGAGCATCTGCCGATGGCAGTAGCCCTCCGGCCGGCCGCCCCGGCCCTCCATCCACCCCGGCACCGGCAGCAGCTCGCGCACCGCCGCCCACTCGACGTCCGTCATGTCGGAGGGATACTTCGGCCTCCTGTGCGGGCGATCCGCAGCGTTCCCGAACCGGTGCGCGAGACAGTCACACGACAGAGGCGCCGAGTTGGACTCCGCCGCCACCGGAACGCAAGACTGCGACACAGGGCCTCCTGTTGCTCACTTGGATTCGACACCCATGAGCTGTGCAGGAGGCCCTACCCTCATGCCCGGACATCCCGGAGATCACCCGACCGAGTCGCCACACTCGAACCGATGCTCACCATGATCGATAGAGAAACGGCTTCT
>NZ_JBIBGK010000077.1:0-1606 GCF_042956445.1 Streptomyces sp. NPDC008238
CTGGACGGCGAGTTCGTGATCGTACGGGCTCGCGCTGTCGCGGACCAGGCGGGGTGTCCTGGCTGCGGTGTGGCATCGAGCCGTGTGCACAGTGGGTACGTACGGCGGCTGGCCGACCGTGAGGCCGGTGGCCGCCGGGTGGTGATCGAATTACGCGTTCGCCGGTTCCGCTGCCCCGAGCAACAGTGCCCGCGGGCGACGTTCGTCGAGCAGATCACGGGACTGACCTTCCGCTACGGGCGGCGAAGCGTCGGCTTGCAGGCGGTGCTGAAGCAGGTGGCGCTGATGCTGGCGGGCCGAGCCGGCGCCCGCCTGGCCCGCGTGCTGACGGCCACGGCGAGCAGATCCACGCTGTTGCGGCTGATACGCACGCTGCCCGATCCGACGTTCAAGACGCCGCGAGTGCTGGGCGTGGATGAGTTCGCGCTGCGCAAGGGACATGTCTACGGCACGATCCTGGTGGACATCGAGACGCGTCGTCCGATCGATGTGCTGCCCGACCGGACGGTGGAGACGGTGGCCGCCTGGCTCGCCGACCATCCCGGTGTCGAGGTGATCTGCCGCGATCGGTCCGTTGCCTACGCCGAGGCCGGACGGCTCGGGGCGCCGGATGCTATCCATGTCGCTGATCGTTGGCATATCTGGCACAACCTCGTCGAGGCCGTCGAGAAGACCGTCATCGGCCACCGGGCCCTGTTGCGAGAACCCTCAGACCAGACGCCGACGGACACCATCCCAGTGCCGGACACCGCCCAGCTGAAGGCCACGCCGTCCGACGAGCCCCGCCGGTCCGGCCGGCTCTCGGACCGCGTCCGAGAACAGCACCAAGCCGTCCACGCCCTGCTGGACCAAGGCCTCGGGCAGCGGCCCATCGCCCGCCGGCTCGGCCTGGCCCGCAACACCGTGCTCCGCCTCGCGCACGCTGCGAGCCCAGATGAGCTGTTGGTCGGCAAGTGGACCGGCCGCACCAGCATCCTCGATCCCCACAAGCCCTACCTCCACCAGCGATGGCAGGAAGGCTGCAGCAACGCAACCCAGCTGTTCCAAGAACTCCGCGAGCGTGGCTACCCAGGCGGCACCACCATCGTCAGACGCTACGTTCGCCAGCTCCGCGAAGCCTCTCCTCAAGCGGCTCCGCCCCGCAAGCCGCCTTCCGTCCGGGACGTGACCAGCTGGATCACCCGGCACCCCGACCACCTGGGCCACGATCAGGCCCAACGGCTCAAGGAGATCCTCGCCCGCTGCCCCGAACTCGACCGGGCCGCAGTCCACGTCCGCGCCTTCGCCGAGCTGATGACCAACCGCCAGGGCGGCCGGCTCGACCAGTGGATCAACGACGTCCGCAGCGACGACCTGCCCGCACTCCGCACCTTCGCGAGCGGTCTGGGCCAGGACCTCGACGCCGTCGTCGCAGGCCTCAGCCTGCCCTACAGCTCCGGCACGGTCGAGGGACACAACAACAAGATCAAGATGCTGAAGCGCCAGATGTTCGGCCGCGCCAGCTTCGACCTCCTACGCAAGCGGATCCTCCTCGCAGCGTGAGGCCGTTCATGATCGCGGTTTCGGTGACCCTCCGTGGCCCCAGCACGGAAAGTGATCCAGAACC
>NZ_JBIBGK010000078.1:0-1317 GCF_042956445.1 Streptomyces sp. NPDC008238
TGAACCGTTCCGGGTTCGGTGGGGACTCGATTGTTTGAGAGGATCGAGTCATGGCACGTCCTTCCCAGTACCCGCTTGAGCTGCGCCGTCGTGCGGTGCGGATGGTCGCCGAGGTGCGGCCCGACTACGACACCGAGTGGGCCGCGATGAAAGCCGTCGCGGCCAAGCTCGGCATCGGCACGACCGAGACGCTGCGCAAGTGGGTCCGCCAGGACGAGATCGATGCCGGCACCCGGCCGGGGACGACAACGGAGGAGTCCGCGCTGGTCAAGGCGATGAAGAAGGAGATCGCCGAGCTGAAGCGGGCAAATGAGATCCTCAAGGCCGCCGCGAGTTTCTTCGCGGCCGAGCTCGACCGGCCACACACGCGCTCGTAGCGTTCATCGACGAGCACCGGGACCGCTTCGGCGGCGTCGAGCCGATCTGCCGTGTTCTGACCGACCACGACTGCAAGATCGCCCCGTCCACCTACTACGCCCACCACAAACGCCAGGCCACGCCTGCGGCCCGCACCCTGCGGGACACTGAACTGAAGATCCTTATCCAGGAGGCGTACGACGCCAACTACCGCGTCTACGGGGCCAGAAAGATCTGGCGACACCTGAACCGCCAGGGGCATGACGTGGCCCGCTGCACCGTCGAACGCCTCATGCGCGACCTCGGCATCACCGGCGCCGTCCGCGGGAAAAAGGTGATCACCACCATCTGCGATCCGTCCGCGCCCAGGGCACCGGACCTGGTCGAACGCGACTTCGTCGCCGGCGCGCCGAACCGCTGCTGGGTCGCCGACTTCACGCACGTCGCGACGTTCTCCGGGGTCGTCTACGTCGCCTTCGTCGTGGACACCTTCTCCCGCCGGATCGTCGGCTGGTCCGCCTCGACCACCAAGCAGACCCGGCTCGTCCTGGACGCCCTGGACATGGGACTGTGGCAGCGCGACCGGGACCAATACCCGCCCATTCCAGGTGAGTTGGTGCATCACTCCGACGCCGGGTCGCAATACACGTCCTTCGCGCTGGCTGAGCATCTGGAGCAGGCCGGCATCGCCGCCTCGATCGGCTCGGTCGGCGACGCTTACGACAATGCGCTGATGGAATCCGCAATAGGGCTGTTCAAGACCGAGGTGATCAAGCCGCAGCGACCCTGGCGGTCCCTGTCACAGGTCGAACTGGCCACCGCCGAGTGGACCGACTGGTACAACCACACCAGACTCCACGGAGAGATAGGCCACATCCCACCCGCTGAATACGAAGCCCGCCACTACCTCACAACCACGAAACCCCAGGTCACACACAACGTCTGAGATCTCTATCGAAC
>NZ_JBIBGK010000079.1:0-1181 GCF_042956445.1 Streptomyces sp. NPDC008238
GTTGTGACGAAGGCTTTGGAGGGTGTTCGTGTTCTGGACATGACGCATGTCCAGTCGGGTCCGTCGGCGACGCAGTTGCTGGCGTGGCTGGGTGCGGACGTGGTCAAGCTGGAGGCGCCCGGGGGTGACATCACGCGGCGTCAGCTGCGGGACGTGCCGGGGGTGGACAGTCTGTACTTCACGATGCTCAACGCGAACAAGCGGAGCATCACGCTGAACACCAAGACACCGCGCGGCCGGGAGATCCTGACCGAGCTGATCGCGCGCAGTGACGTGATGGTGGAGAACTTCGGGCCCGGCGCGATCGACCGGATGGGCTTCACCTGGGAACGGATCCAGGAGATCAACCCACGGATCGTGTACGCCTCGATCAAGGGCTTCGGCGAAGGCCCCTACACCGCCTTCAAGGCCTACGAGGTCGTCGCGCAGGCGATGGGCGGCTCGATGGCCACCACCGGCTTCGAAGGCGGCCCCCCGATGGCCACCGGCGCCCAGATCGGCGACTCCGGCACCGGCGTCCACGCCGTCGCCGGCATCCTGGCCGCCCTCTACCAGCGCACCCACACCGGACGCGGCCAACGCGTCCAGGTCGCCATGCAGCACGCCGTCCTCAACCTGTGCCGGGTCAAACTCCGCGACCAGCAACGCCTGGCCCACGGACCCCTGGCCGAATACCCCAACGAGGACTTCACCGACGAAGTCCCCCGCTCCGGCAACGCCTCCGGCGGCGGACAACCCGGCTGGGCCGTCAAATGCGCACCCGGCGGCCCCAACGACTACGTCTACGTCATCGTGCAGCCCGTCGGCTGGCAACCCCTGGCCCAGCTCATCGGCCACCCCGAACTCGCCGACGACCCCGAATGGGCCACCCCCGAAGCCCGGCTGCCGAAACTCGCCAAGATGTTCCAGCTCATCGAGGAATGGACCACCACCCTGCCCAAATGGCAGGTCCTCGAACAGCTCAACACCCACAACATCCCATGCGGGCCCATCCTCTCCACCAAGGAGATCATCGAAGACGAGAGCCTCAAGGCCAACGACATCGTCGTCGAGGTCCCCCACCCCGAACGCGGCACCTACACCACCGTCGGAAACCCCCTCAAACTCTCCGACTCACCCACCACCATCCACCGCTCACCCCTCCTCGGCGAACACAACCACGACATCTACACCGGCGAACT
>NZ_JBIBGK010000080.1:0-1063 GCF_042956445.1 Streptomyces sp. NPDC008238
CTAGAAGACTGGTGAAGATCTTGGGGTTCTGGTCCGGTCGTGTGAGCGGTGGGACCAGACTCGTTTTCATGGTGATGGGGGAATGGGCCGGGGACACGGTCGGACCGGATGTGTGGGAGACCTGCCGGGAGTTGATTCCGGCGGGGAGTGTGTTCGCGTTCCTGGCCGAGCATCGCGGTGCGTTGTTCCCGGCGGAGATGTTCGCGGACATGTATCCGTCGGCGAACGGGCGGCCGTCCATGCCGCCGCAGATCCTGGCCGCGGCGATCACACTGCAGGCCCTGCATGGGCTGTCGGACTTCGAGACGGTTCAGGAACTGCGGTGTGACCTGCGGTGGAAGGCTGCTTGTGGGCTCGGTCTGCACGATGCGGCCTTCGATCCGTCGCTGCTGGCCTACTTCCGCCGCCGTCTGGCGCGCTCGGTGCGGCCGAACCGGGTCTTCGAGGCCGTGCGGGAGGTGGTGAAGGCCACCGGGGTCCTTCAGGGCAAGCACCGGCGGGCACTGGACTCCACCGTGCTGGACGACGCGGTGGCCACCCAGGACACCGTCACCCAGCTCATCGCCGCCATCCGTGCGGTGATCCGCGAGGTTCCCGGCGCCGGCCAGGTCGCGGCGGTGCAGTGCACCGCGCACGACTACACCGACCCGGGCAAACCACGGATCGCCTGGAACGATCAGCAGGCCCGCGCTGATCTCGTGGACGCCCTGGTCGGTGACGCGCTGCGGCTGCTGGGGCATCTACCCGAGCGGGAACTGGGCGAGAAGCCCGCGGACGCGGTCGGCATCCTGGCCTTGGTCGCCGGGCAGGACGTCGAACCCGCCCAGGACTCCGACGGACGCGACGGACGCTGGCGCATCACCCAAGGGACCGCACCAGGCCGGATGGTCTCCACCATCGACCCGCAATCCCGGCACGTGCACAAGACCCGCACCCACCAGCAGGACGGATACAAAGCCCACCTGGTCGTCGAGCCCGAGACCGGCTTATACACCGCCGTCACCCTCACGCCCGGCGCCGGCCCCGAGCACCACGAAGCCACCGTCGGCCTGCACCTGCTCGC
>NZ_JBIBGK010000081.1:0-1012 GCF_042956445.1 Streptomyces sp. NPDC008238
TGAGTCTTTCCCGGTAAGCACCCGTCACTCGTTGTGATCGCTACCCCTTGCGCTGCGGCCTGCGTGGTCCCCAAGTCCAGGCAGGCGTAAGGCCCCTGGTAGGAACGATCTTGCGACGGATTGTTCTGACCGAGGGGCCTCACGTGTCGACCAGTGTCACATATACCGCGATGCTCGATGTGAAGCGGTCCACCGCCGAACACCTGGCCCGGTTGCTGCGCGACCACCGCGCCGCGATCGGCACCCGCCGGGGACGGCGTGCGCTGGGCTGCTTCCGGCAGGCGGTGCTCGTCCTGCGCTGGTTCCTCGACGGTACCCGCCTGGCGCAACTCGCCCGGGACAACGGCCTGTCGTCCTCCTCCGCCTACCGGTACCTGCACGAAGGGCTGACCGTCCTGGCAGCCGGGGCTCCGGATCTGCACACCGCGCTGGAGCGAGCGAAGGCGGCCGGGCTGACCCATCTGAACCTGGACGGCACCGTGGTCCGCACCGACCGGGTCGCGGCCCCCGGCCCCAACGGCGCGGACCTGTGGTGGTCCGGGAAGCACCGCCATCACGGCGGGAACGTACAGGTCATCTCCACTCCGGACGGCTGGCCGATCTGGGTCTCACCGGTCCGCCCCGGCCGCGAGCACGACACCACCTGCGCGCGCCGGCACGGCCTGATCGACGCGCTCAACCGGGTTGCGGCGGAGCTGGGCGTGCCGACCCTGGTCGACCTCGGGTACGAGAACGCCGGAGACGGCTTCCGCCACCCGGTCAAGAAGCCCGCCGGCGGCGAGCTGACCGAGGCCCAGCAGACCTACAACAAAGTCATCCGCGGCATCCACGGCGTGTGCGAACGAGCCAACGCCCTGCTCAAGACCACCTTCAAGGCCCTGCGACGAGTCAGCCTCGACCCCAGCCGCATCACCCAGATCGCCGCTGCGGCCCTCATCCTGCTCCAGCTCGAGTACGACCGAACCGTCTAAACGATCACGCAGCGTCATGATCCATTACCGGGAAAGGCTCA